>NZ_FNTG01000001.1:3600000-4200000 GCF_900104795.1 Burkholderia sp. WP9 | reverse complement strand
GCGCTATGAGGACAATTTCCACTGACTGCCTTAGTCCGGCAACTCGGCAAAGAAGTCACTGCATTTTCGGGGAAGCACCGCCCGCAGCAGTCAGTTCTCGCGCCACACTGGCATCACGACGACGAACGAGTGAGCATTCGTCCATTTGCGCGTTACCAGCCTAACAAGCTACGCAGCCGTTCAATAAGCCAATCCGTCTCAATACGCTCCGTCCAGTGTTTGCCTTCAATCGCCCGCCTCATACGCCTGAGGGTGACGTCGCGCGAATGCATGGGAAATTTGGCCGCATCCTTCAAGGTCTTTGGCACCAACTGCTGAGCCAAGTCCTCGCACATATCCCACCGGGCGTACCTCTCCTCCGCTGTTAGACCGACAACAAACCTGCCTTCAATCCGCCTTACAGCAAGCTTTGGCTGCGTTCCTGACAGCAACGCGGGCGTTGGGTCCCACGGAAAATCCGCAGGCACGGGAGAGCTCAGCCGTTCGTCGCGATGACGCCTCGCAGCATCGCGCATCAACTCGCTGACGCTAACATATTCACCGAGTTGGTCCCAGTGCAGACCCGCACCGGACTCAGATATGCGGACATTGATACGTTGCTCCGGGGTCGCCACCCACAATTTTGGGAACAATCGCAGCGGAAGTCGCAACGTGCCCCCGTGTTTTAGGAGGACGGTCAGATTTTTATCATCGACGATTACTTCGACTGCTATCGGTCGAATGCGGCTTATCATGAGACTTCAGCGGCCAGCGCTTTGCGCGACGAGGTGAGCGATAACTCGCTTCGCGACGTCAACAAACGTCTTGTGCTTGCCGGTCGCTATTGTTTGCGAGTTGAGCGCAGTGCCTGGCGCAGCTACGATTCGGATTCGAACAAGCTCGCCGGCGACAAGGATTTGAACGCAAGCTTCCGATATTGGCGTGGAATCCCCAGCCGCTTGCTGCTCGACGAAAAGCGTAAATATACGAGCCTCCTGATATGGGCCCAGCGGCCACTCGTATCCATGCATTTGAAGCGCTTCGGATGCTCGTGCCCACAGTGATTTCCTGGGGTCAATTTCCGTTGCCGCTGTGTACAGCGGTTCAACATCGCTCGGCTCGATTTGATGTTCACCCGCAAACATCTTCACGACGGTGCGCGACCATTCTGCGGCCCAACGAGCAGCTATCCGTCGAAGCCTTTCGAAATCACTGTTGTTGCTGAGCATTTGTAGTGGACTGCGGTCACCGAGGCTTCCACGCCGCGACGTAAGAAAATCAAGCCGGGAGTCTGGCGGCGCCGGAACGATGATTCTGCAAACTGCCTGCAATCTATCGCGGTCAAGCGCTGGGTCTGCAAGCACAGCGGGGTAGTACTCCACGCCGTCGACCTCAATCGTAAAAACGCTGTCGTCTGCCAGGAGCATGGCGAGCCGTCGCGCGGTCAGGCCGCCACGCCTGCGAAATTCCGCCTCTGGAATTAGCTCACCACTCGCAATCATCTCGCGCCGAGTCGTTAGTGCTTGCTGCCAAAGGTCCTCGCGGAGGATTTCTTCGGCGATATTTTCACCGGCTTCAAGGTGAGCTTCGAGAACGATGTGCTCGATACGCGCGATGACCTCATCCGGCAAGTGTGCGACCTTGATGCGGTCCGTCGCCGCTAGCCGGAAGTTGTTCGCGGCAATTTTGCGTACAAGCATTGACGCCACAAATTGCGCGATATCGAACTCCGCGCCTATCCGCTGCATTGCGAGGTCCCATCCGCGGTTAGCCATATGGTGCTCCAAACTTTGAGTGGCAAATCGGTCTCCGTACTTTTATGCTCCCGAACGCTTGCGCTCGTTCACGCGTTCGCGCTCGTAAGAAACGCTTCTGCTTCCAACCTGTATCTTTCGACTAATGCGACGCTTCCCGGTGTCTACTACCGCAAGCATGGGCACTTGCGTTGTTCGGCCTGCGTTGTAGTCACGGGCGAGCTCACCGGGCTCGACATCGATTTTCAGCTTTCGGAAGACTTCCGCAGCGATTTCTTCAAAAGTCGCGGTAGGGCCGAGCTGCCCGTTGTACCGATTCAAGCGCGTTTTCACGTAACTTCCCCAACTTACGCGGACAAGCTTGCGCGTCTGGACGAATTTGCGTAGAACGCGCCCTAACTGCGCTGGACTTCCCAGACCTGCAAGTTCAGAGCGGAGAATGACAACTCCTTCACATCCAGCAATGAAAGCCGTGACCCGGTCCTCAACTTTCATCCTGAGACCTTTTGCTCGAGAGGCCACGACGTTTTCTTCTGGAAGTAAGTCTGTTAGCTTGGTCATTGCTTATTTCTTCGCCAAAGCAATTGCGACCTTGCAATCGTGAAATTCCTCGGCTAAATCGCAAGCATCTTCCGTCAGAGAGGGCCCAGGTAGAAGCGGCTCTTGATATACCGCCCAATTGAACATCTCTAAAACATGACGTTGCTCGTCCTCAGGCAACGCGATGGCTCGCAATGCGTTGTCAACAATGTCGGCTTCCGGATGCTCCAGACCGTCCAGTTGACGACCTTGGAGGGCGGCGACTTCACAGCAGCAAAAATAAATCGATTCCCACGCGCATCGCAGGCGGGTCGATGACGACAGCTCCATCTGTCGAGCATCGCGCAAATAGTTTCGGCTAATTGCTAACCGTGGGTAGTTCGGCAGTTCCATAGAATCTCTCCCTAGCCTGCATTGCGGGCGCGCCTTCAAAGAAAGCGGGAAGGCCCCGCTGATTGCACTGCGTCTGGCGTATCAGCCACAGAGGCAGTTCGCAGCCAGCCACTCTCGTAACTGTTTGCCCGCTCCCGGCGCGCCCAGTGCGGTGTCCGGGTTTGTGTGCAAGAAATGCTGCTCAAAGTCCGATGGCACTCCCCAGGCTTCGTCGTCGAGCGCCAACCATCGCGTCAGTCCGTGTTTGGCTGCGTGACGAATAACGGACATTGTTTTCGCAGTACCGTCCTTGATTTCACCTAATCGAGGTGGCGTTCCGAGCGTCGTACCCACCACTCTGCGGCGCAACTCGTCTGGTAGCAATGCGATGGTCTTCTCGGCACCGAGCGTCTGCAACCAGGATGTGGTCACAATGATTTGCACTTGTGGCCACGGCGCGAGGACGTCCACAAGACAGGGTGCGTACTCGAACGGCGGCCGACCTGAATCCAAAGTTATGACGGCGTTGGCGTCCAACAAGCCGTGACCGGCATTTAGCACGCCCCCGTAGTTCAAGTAGAGCGTTGGTGCGGCAGCGAGCAACTGTTGCGACTGTTCGACAGGCTTTATCATCTTCTCCTCCGCTTGCGCGCACGGTGCAATTCCATCGGTATGCCGGGCACAGGTAGAGTCGGCGGCATGTCGGCGACCGCGAGCACATAAACCAACGCGCTACGTTGCCTTGCCGTGCGCGCCGAGGCGTCGAGCGGGTTAAGCATCGCCTGGTGAAACGCTTGGCAGAGAAGCCGAAATACGCATCGCTTCGACATGCTGCTCTCGCCCCGCCTCGTGAGCGGGCTCTGACGGCGAGTTAGCTGCCGCTTAAGCAGACGCGCCAATTCCCTAGCGACTCCGCTTAGCGCGTACTGAATAGCTTGCGTTGTCTCGCGGCCAGCGCATTAACTCGCAGCGACTTGCACTTCGCCGGCTTCACTAAGCTCACCCCGCATCCATCGGTCGGGCTCCGACTAGGTACAGTCCGTCTCACGATGCAAGACTCATGCGGTCGACATCATTGCGACCACTCTCCGATTTGCCACCGCTTGTCGGACTCTCCGATTTGCTACCGCTTGTCGGAACGCTGTCGCCAAGGATGATTTTCTTGTAGCGCTGTTCCAGCAAAGTCCACTCGACCTCCAGATGTGCCTCGTGGAGTTTGATGGCCTTCATGACGGCACTCGCGTCCTCATCAGACACATCCTTAATAGATACCAGCGCACTTTCGGCAACAGCCTCAGCTTCCACAACATGGAGGCCTGACGTTGCGACCAATCTTTTCTCGATGGCCAGCAATGCCTGAATGCGCTCGTCCCGTGAAAGTGATGCGAGGTGGAAAAAGACCTTGCGTACGAGCCACCTCATAAGGTCGACACGCCATTCGGTCTCACCAGGCAACTCCTGCGGCGAAACGGTGATGGTTTGCCCGTCTATGAGAGTAGTGACCGGAATTCCTAGGTGCGAAAGCGCCGCGCGGGTCGACGCCGGAATGTGCTTGAGACGAATTGGTTCCACGGGACCTCCAATGCATGGCATATGCCAGACGGCGTTTCAGATTTCGGGCCCGCAACGAGCCGAGTACCGAGTTGCGAAAGGCTGATTGCGGCGCCGGGTGCGGCACTCAGGAGGAAGCGCGCAGTCAGACTAGCAATATGGAGAGTCTACAATATGTAGAGTTGAGCGTGTGTAGATTTATAGTCGTGTTTTAGACAACCTACGGGCATGTCTAAAATTGCACCAGAACCGAATCGCGCTCGCCAGCTTGTGGCGGCAAATTTAAGGCGACTGCGTCGTCAGGCAGGCTATTCGCAGGAAGCGCTGGCAACAGCGGCAGGTTTCCATCGCACCTATGTAAGCCAAATTGAGCGGTGCAAGCTCAACGTCACAATCGACGCGATGTGGAGGCTCTCTGAGTTGCTCGGGGCGCAGGTGAGCGAGTTTTTGGCTGAAGTTACGGAATCGTAGGCCAGCGAATGCGACTGAATGGCCCCGCGAATGCAATTAATAGGCGGTCGGCACCAAGTGCCCGGCGTAGGCCTTCTAAAATTTGAGCGATGCGCTCAAGCCTCTATCCAACCATGAGTTAACGACGTCCCGTCGCCAGCGGAGTAGTTGGTCGTCGTAGACGGTGGCGCGCGATGGTAGTAGCCAGGGCCGATGTTTTGCTCGCACAGTGATTGTGCGCAGGGAGACGCCGAGCAAGTCGGCGAGCTCAATGGCGTCAAGATACGCGTGGCTGGCGGGACGTTCGATTGATGTCATGCGCTGTATAGCGCAGTTCTCCAAACGCCACGACTCGCCCGCGCCCCTTCCGAAAAGTTCCTTCCCTTGAGACACCCCACGGACCGTTGGCGAGCACCGTTCATCGCGACACCGCAGAGGCAGCCGAGCGAATTCTCACCATTGAATCGCCGGATTGGACTTTCAACGAGTCGGCGCCGTTTGAACGTCTGCGCCGCCGCAGAAATATAAATGCGGTCAATAAACAGGTGACTATTAACCGCTTCTCGAGGGACAGCACCAGTGTAACGGACGGCAGACCACTAGGCTTTTAACCCAGTGGCGGAGGCCATATGAAAAAGCATTGCGATTTCAGTGACTTACAGAATGTCCGTTACCACGTCAAACTATGCCATAACGAGGGCGAGGGAGACATATGGCAGCTTTTTGAGAGTCAACCTGAGCCGGAAATGCAGCAGAACTACCGTGAAGTAATCGCTCGCAGAAAACATGAACTGCTAGCCAGCATAAATTCGCCTGACCCGGCAGAGACTCAAGTCTTCCGAAACAATCTTTCAACGCTTCACTCGTTCCTCGCCTTCTTTGGCAAAACAGAAGACTCGCCTGTTGGACGGGAGATGCTTCACGGCTTCGATGAGAGACTTCAGGCGTACCTGGACTCATTAAGCGTGGCGCCCCGCACGAAAAGCGACCGGCGCAGTCATCTTCGTGCCTGGCAGCGCAGTATCTTAGACGCCCAGTTGCCGGCCTCACGCGAATCGACAGATGCGAAATCGACCAGCATCTTTCATCAAGCGCTTCGCGAAGCGATATCCGCCTCGGGCTACGCGCCCAAGACGCTCGCCAGGCGCGCCGGCGCATCGGTTTCAGCCATCCAACGGTGGATGAAAGGAGCGCTCCCGAACTGTCGGGCCTTCCCGTCGGTCAATCGCATCGAGGCTGAACTGGGGATGCCACGTGATGCACTGCTCGCCTTGGTGTCGAAGGCATCCCGCGATGCACAGACTCAAACACAGCGGACTCGCACATTCCCAATTGGTTTTCGGGAACGCCTGCAGGCAAATACCAAGAGCCCCTACATCTTGCATGCGAGGCAGATGACCCCAGAATTCCTCTCCGAGTGGGACGACTTCTACGAGTACAAGACCCAGCGAAGCCCGCAACTCGTACGCTCGAGCCGAGGGTCATGGCGAGTGCTTCCACTTGAGAAAATTGTGGACAGACTTCCGCCTTACGCACGTCGAGGCAAGACGGGATGCGTCACTGCCAACATCACGATGAACATGGTCCGCAGTTTTGCTGGCTTCCTCTGCCTGCCGAAAGACGCTGGTGGCCGGGGCGTTCCGGTAACCGACGCCCAGACGCTCGCCTGGCTGGTTGTTCCGAAAGCCATCGACGGCTTCCTCGATTTCCGAAGCGACCGCTCGGCCGGCCTGATACACAAAGGCCATGCGAACTTTTGCAAGTTCGGCGCCAGCATGACTCATCCTTTGACGGGGTACCTGACCCAACAGCCAGCGTTCGCGATGAAGCTACCCGACGGGACGCTCAGTGGGAGTTGGAGCGATGCATGTGCCCAAGCTTATCGGCTTTACCAACAGTGGATACGGGACGCTACGGATACATCGCGGAAGCCAGATGAGCCCATCCAGGGCCTGCTCAACCTGGCAGAGCCGCTCGCGCCTGTCATGCGTGCCGTCGAGCAACTGGACCGGCTCGCGGCCCAGGCCGCCCCTGGAAGCCTGGAGGAGGCACGGCATAAGCGGGACGCGCTCCTTCTGTCGATGCTGATTGCAAATCCGCTCAGGGCGCGCAACTTTATCTTGATGACATGGAACGACAACGGCACCGGGTCGCTCTATCACCGCGAGAATGGACAATGGCGCTTGAGATTCGGTGCTGGTGATTTCAAAAATGACCGACATGCCAAAAAGACCGACTACGATGCGCCACTTCCCAGTGCGCTAAGTGACCGAATCGAGGAATATCTGTATGACTACCGGCCGCGCCTCATCAGAGATAATCCTACGTGTGCTTCGGTTTTCCCGGGCCAAACAGGGAAAATCTTTTATGGATTGAGCAAACACGTCTTTCAAATCACGCAGCGTCACATACCGGAAACTCCCGGCTTTGGCACGCATGCAATGCGCCACGTGGTGGCAACTGACTGGCTCAGAACGCACCCCAACGACTTTCTCACAGCGGCCCAACTGCTCCACGACAGGCTTGAAACCGTCTTGAAGGAATATGCGCATCTCAGGCAGGACGAGGCTTTCAATCGCTTCGAAGAACATCTGGACGCAGTGGGTCGGGCGATGAAGAGATGAACGGACCATTCCCACATTCGGCAGGTTTCTTTCTGGGTCACCGAGAAAAAACCGTCTGCCCCCGTACCTTAACTTCCGCGCTGGGGAGAGCACCTCGTCTCCCCTATCCTCTTGACAAGCTCCGCGACAGGTCGATAACAAGTCCGACGATGTGACCGGCATATTCGACGGGCATGAGGGCACTCATCACTTCTGCCATCTGTTTGGCCGTTTTTGGCTTTTCTTTGTTCGGCCCCATCTTCGTCTTGTGACCAAACCAAAGAATGATGAACACGCCTACTCCTTCAGCATCTGGATTGCGCATATAGCGAGGCTCGAGCTGGTCGCGCCAGGCATACCAGAGCTCGGGATGATTGTCCTTCTTTATCTCGACCGGGACAATGCGACGACTACTCTGGACGATTATGCTCGTCTGCATGTCCGCGCGCTTCTCGGCGGCCGCGAGACTTTCCTTCTCGATTTGCACCGCCTTCAGCGCCATCGGGTCGCGCACTAAGGTAAGCAACACGTCCCGGCAAGCATTTTCGCTTTTAGGGATAAAGACACCGTTTGTGTCCTTGTCATAAAACAAGTCCAGCTGATTCGTCTCTTCAAAATGAATTTTGCCTGCGATATGAGCGAGCTGGTCTCGCAATAGCTCGGCCATATCTCTGGAATTCGCGGGGGCATCGTTGGCGAGAACATTCGCCACCTCCACCGGCGTCGGAGGTACGTAGTGGTGGTTTTTGAGGTTCCGGTCGTGCTGGAAGAGCAAAGCGCCAAGCCACATTCGCCATGAGTCCATGTGGGGGTCTTGACGCAGGTCGTGCAGCGCCAGCCCTGCAGCGGGCAACGTCGATGCGCCAAGAAGGTGAGCAAATCGTTGTAGCACGGCGCTCTGATGGTCGTATGGTGCGTTGTAGTCTTCGTCGTCCGCCGATTTAGATATAGACGAAGTCGTTGTCGACGCGAGCACCCGAATCATGCGAGCAATGATAGCGGGATGCGCCGCCAGCGCGTCTTGGAGGCTTTGTCCTTTCTGCTCGATTGCTTTTGCCAAAAGGTATGGTCCGTCCGCTCGACTCACCGCAGTAATTTCGATGTCGCCAATTTGACTTTCAGGGTCCGCGGCGAACAGTCCCATTTGCACTGCCAACCGGAATTCGGCGCCGAGTTCCGACTTCGTAAGAAGAGCCGCCAACGCAGCTGATGTGGCGGCTCGTGGCAGATGTTGCTCCGCTGCCGGAAGCAGTGTGGCGTTGAAGAAATGGAGCAAACGTTCGTCCGGGTCCCCCGGCATGCTATTAAGAACACGCGGCAGAAGCTTCGTGACCAAAATTTTTGGAGCTTCTTCGTCCCTCAGGAAGCGAAGGGTATCGATGTTGGGAGCCCGACCATCGTTTAGCGGCCCCTCCCAGCAACTGAACATCAGGTCCGAAACCCGGCCTGGATTATGTTCGGCCAGTGCCCGTAGCCAGTCTGGAAGTGGCGCCCCAGCATCCATCATGTAGAAGCCGACCAAAGCATCGACGACGCTCGGCTTCCACGATTTCACATCAGCACCGTCGGAATGGCAGAGTCTCGCCGCAAGCAATGCGGGGTAAGAGGAGTTGTACGAGTGTCCCGCCTTTCGGCCCACGGAAATAATGCTGCTCAAGGATGGCAAGTCGTTGGCGACGACGAGCCGCTTCAACGCCCCAATTGCCTGCTCAGCGACGCCAATGTCCACAACGAGCAGGTCGGCCACGCGTTGCAGCGGCGTTTCACCTTGGATGTTTGAGAACATTTCGTTATACGCTAACGCAATTTCCCGTACCAGCCAGCTATCGCTGTTCCCGGTCAAAAGACCGCGCAGGCGTTCCCCAAAATTGCTTTGCCTCTCCGTGCGCTCCTCTAGGCGACGGCCCTCGACTTGCTGTTTGCGTTCAGATTCCCGTCGTTGCCAGGAGTCGAGCTGCCAAGCCGTGTTCCGCTGCATCCACTGTTCGGCATGTGGCCATCGCTTTCGATTCGCAGCCACCCACACCTCAAGATGCTCCAACGTGATTTCGAACTTCTCATGCAAATTCACAGCAGCAAATGAGGCCCGGTCAACGCAGTTCTCAACAAACACGTCATTGGCAGAAGCGCTGGCCTGCACAAGAAGCCAGCTGTACCAGTCCGCGGGGCGTTTTGCATCGTATAGACAGCTCTCGAGACTGTCGAAGCGGACGGGCTTCGCGTCTCCTGGCATTTGTGCGAGTCTCTCCAAGACGAGCCGCCGTTGCATCTCGGGACGATTGCTTAACCAGTCACTAAGGAACTTGATAGCTGATGACTCGAGCCCAGCGGAGCCGTACTTGTCGAGTCCTATCGACAACCACTTCCACAGTTGCGATGCCGGAATCGTCTCGCCCTCGGCCTCCACTGCGCGCACCAGCACCCTTGCCGCAACTTCCCGAGTCATGTCGTATGCGCGAGAACCGGTGTCGATGTCGTCGCATACGGCCGGTGCGGAAAGAAGCTCGTGGAGTGCCTCAATCGCTGGTATCAAATCCTCGTCCGGAAGGCGACGATTGAACTCGACCGCCCAGAACATCCTGAACTGACCGATTAGATTTTGCTGCTTCGCTGGCCTGCAACACGCAAGAGCTTCTCTCACCAACAAATGCGCGGGGTAAAGGCAGTCCAGCAACTCCCCGAGGACCTCGTCGTTCGAGTCCCTCACCGCTCCCGTCGAAACATCGTGCAGTAAGCGGCGAGCGGCGTCCTGTTCGAATGCCCCGTCGCGGAGCCACGCCGCGACTGCGCCAAGCCGCACCCTTTGCGCCCGAGTTGAATCTCGAGCTATTTCCTCGAAAGTGCCGGCAAGGCCCGGAAACGTCTCGCCATAACGAATAGCGTCGAGAATGCATACGACCAAGGCTTCGTGACCTGGCTCCCGAGATTCGTCTTTAAGGAAATGAGCAAATGTCGGCTCCATGTCTGCGGTGCCAAGCGCGCCGAAAGGATGTGCCTCCCAATTTTCGTTGCGAAACCACGGATTTTCGGTCGCAACCCGCTGCAACGCCATAAGCAGCTTCGTCTTTTGACCGACGGAAAATGGTTTAACGTCGCCGTAAAGTACCAAACCTAAAGGGTCGCGCGAGGCCAGAAACTCTCTGTCCTTGACACAGAAGAGCGTCAGCCAAGCATAAACACCTCTAAGCACGTCGACCGTTTGGGTTCCAGCGACACTCATTACAGCCAGAATTCGCTGCAAAGGCAGGCCGTGACGTGTTACCAGCTCTCCGATTGCATGTCCGGCAAGATATTCGCCGACCGTCCGGTGCACGGGCACTCGCAAATCTCCGTCAACGGAGAACAGCTTAGTATCCAGTGCAGCTATGGCCGTCGCTTTATCGATGTTCATACCCGACGGCAAATCGTCAATATGAAACACACCGTCTACAGGGGTATCGGGGGCCCCAATCTGCATTGCCGAGCTGTTCGACAGCAGCATCACTGCGGACAGTTTTCCAGCCGCTGCCAATAGGTTCTCGGCGCTCATCGAATTTCGAACGGGGCGCGTCATCAGGTGCACGCGATTGTGCTCCCGCACAAGCAGGTTGCACGCGGCCGCGTAGGTGGCGCTTCGGCTCTCCGGCCAATCGGCCTTTTGAACTACATCTACCAGAAGCTTCAATAGAAGCGGATTAGAAAGGAGAGGGGCCAGCTTTCGAGACCGTGCCTCCTCAAGGAACTCAACCGCGCCAACAGCTGTGGAAGGCAGTAATTTCCCGAGAAGCTCAAGAATCTCTGCATCATTCAGCGGATTCAGCCAAAGCGCTTCCACCGTGTTAGATGGCGACACGGCTTGTAGGTCTACATCTCCATTCCGAACCCAGTCGGCCTCTCGGCACGACAGCCGAAAGCGTGGATATCCGGCCCTTTGCAAGGAAAGGCGAATCTCATCAAGTGCTGTGAACGGTGAAACCGAGTCGGTGCGGCGCTCATCCAGCGAATCGATGAACAAGGTTTTCCCTTTTGCGGCCGCGGGCAACTCCAGTACCGCAAAGTCGCGCGCGGTGATGTAAAACGCCGCGTCGCCCATCCGTTTCGCCTCCGCCTTGAAGGCTGTCGTCTTCCCGGACCCGGGCTCGCCTAGCAAGACATAGGCGTCTAAATGCTGCCAGTCAGAAAGAAACCGTGAGTGACTTCCGGACTCCGAGCTCTTGAGTGTCGCGGTGCGTTCGATGAAAAATTCGGCTGTCATATTGTTCGTATGCGACGGCAATGTAGCCAAACTGCCATCGGTGCACGCATGCCCTAATGGAGTTTGCAGTCCACTTGCTCAGAAAACCTTCGATAAATTCCGCTCCTTCTTTGGCTCCCTTGTCCGACCGCGCGAGGAAGACCGGTACGGAGTTTAGAGCAACGCTGCGTAAAAACGTGATGCGCTGGCGGTGTCGATTGCGCTTGCAAACCCTCTTCGAGCCCGAAATCTTGTCACCATGACCTGGCGTCCGAACAACTCGGACTCACTGTACCGTCGCGACGACGGGCAGTGGCGAATCCGGTTTGGCCCCCAAGACTTCGAAAAACGACCGCAAAGCAATCAAGGGACCGTACGACGCGCCGCTGCCACGCGCTCTTGGACACCGAATCGAAGAATGCCTGGATAAGTTCCGGCCCCGCCTACTCCGCGCCAATCCCAACGCAGACTGGCTTTTCCCAAATGACAATTCCGGCAAGTGGACAAGCCTGAATAAGCAGTTCTTCAGGCTGACGCGACGGCGCATTCCGCAGACCCCGGGATTCGGTCCTCACGCTATCCGACATCTCGTTGCGACCGACTATCTACGGTAGCACCCCGAGAAGACGGCCAGACCGGAGTTCCGGGGAGTTCGTCGCGAGTCCCTGAGTCGCCCCCACTTCAACAAATAAGCCGCTGCTCCGCAAGCGTCCGAGACGCGCGCCACGCGTCACACGGCCTTAAGATTCCGAGGGCTCCAGCAGGTCCGTAACACCTTGAAGCGCGCGTGTCCATTCACGCTCGATGAGCGAGAGCAACTCAGCTTCCATGGTCCGCCGAGCTTCGTCGTCAAACCATACCCGGTTATGTTCGGCAACACGCGTCTTATACCCGTAACCCTTACCCCATTCTGAGATGCATGCCTGCCAGAAGGACGAGTCAGCCCGGAGTGCGTCCTTGAATTCGGTCTGGCCCATCAATTGAGCTTTGCGCAGCAGTTCCTCGTACGACGCGGAAAGCACACGTTCAGCCTGGGCGAGAAGTGAAACTGCCTCCGCGTACCGAGGAGTTGCAGCCAGAATCTTGCAATGCTCGGCAAAGCCTTCAACCGCTTTCCCTAGTGCAAGCACAGCCAGCCGACGCGCGCCAAATCCAATTAGGTGCGAATAGCTCAATTGCGGCCACTCCCCCTCTCGACGCACGGATGCTCGTACCGTCGCCGCATAAGCATTCTGAATCTGAGCGAGCAGATTCTCCTGCACGTGACCGCTTACGGACGGAACCTTGGAGTGAATTTGGGTCCAAGCGCGCAGGCTCTCGCCGGCATCCCTGAGGACTGCCCGAACCCGTTCTTCACCGTGATTTTTGAGCAGGCTACGGCCTCCCGTGACAGCCTGCTGGATTCTGTCGCGGAATACATCGCGGGCGTACGTGAGCCGCTCAATGAAGAATTCCTGAACTCGCGTGGACAGGTCTTCATTCGCATTGTAGAAACCAATTGCGAGCCGCTGCATGCCGAGAGGTTCAAGGGCCATGGCAGCCTGCTCGGCCTTCAATTCATATCCTTCCTCCGTGTTTTCAACCGGGATACCGGTCGCGTCATCCTTCATCGCGAGCGCGTCACCCGGCCGCGGCAAAATCAGCAGTGCGGCGTTGGCCTCCAACCCGCGGATGCCAATTTCCTTTGCGCGCTCAAGAAGTAGGCGTGCCTCTGCTCCCGGCGCATTGGGAAATCCGGAGCAAAGTACCGCGAGCGTGTGCGGGTCATCAAGATGACCTTCGATGTCTTGGCGCGCGACGTTTCGGTCAATTCCCTTCGTGTCAATGATGCGGACGGTTAGGTCCGACGCTTTCAATAGCTGTTCCGGAACAACGACCTCAATGCGTTTCGGTAGCGTGAATTCGGGATGCCGACCATTGTTGATATCGGAAAAGGTCTCGCGCAGCCAGGCTTTTGGTGACTTGCCGCAGGCGCTGTCATACCAGACATCGCGTCGGTCACGGCGATGCAACTCCATGCGCGTAAGAACTTCGACGACGAACTCCCTTTGCGTAGGGAATTCTTCGGCGAGGGATTTTGCCGGGTCAACCGTGGTCCGCTTGCCGTCCGGACCCTTCGGCCGCTGCACGGCCAGTCCAGCCAAATTGCGCAATGCGCGGGCGACCTCCTTTGAGATGCCCTGGGATTCAGATGCGCTCTGACCATCCTCGTCGTCTCCTCCACTTCCCTTGAGGACATGGTCTGCAAGGTCAGCGACGTCTTGGCGAATCTCGTCGTCACTCCGCGGTTCAACGATGACCCCAAACTCGGGGCCTGTGCGCAGATGAACCTCACAGACGGTAACACCCCCGCCGCCAACCTCAAGTACGGGAATCATCGCCCCGTCTTCGCGAGGCGTCTCAAGACCAGTCATCTTGCAAATCGCCGTCGACTTGCCTATGCCGATACTGCCGATTAGCGCAATTTGATGGTCGCGCTTGAGCAAAAGCGCCGCCGCCCGCTTCAACTCTTCGATGTATTCAGTCAGTCGGCGCTCGAAAGCGTGCGGCGTGTCCGGTTTGTCCCGCAGTTCGGCCAACTCGACAGCGACTTGTTCTGCCAACCAAAGGCACTCCTGGTCAGGATGGTCAAGCGATGGGCGCGGCAACACCTTCCACGCACGCGCGAGCGCCCGAGAGAGCTCTTCGGCCTCGGGGGTCGCAAGCTGTTCAAGGATGTCCTGAATTTCCTGCACGCTGACCGCCCGCTCGCCGCTCTCAATCCGCGAGAGGACAGCAGGGCTGAGCGACACCCGCTTCGCGAGGTCGCCTTGTTTGACACCGCTACGCTCACGCACCTGCATCAGATAACGCCCAAGCTCAATGGCGTTAAAGGTCCCTTGGTCGTCCATAACTCATCCCCGTCTGTGTGATGAGAGGAAGTCTACAAGATTTCCAATAAACGTCAATATAAAACGAAATCTTGCTGCAACTTTTCTAAAGACGAAGTCATTGGGGCGAAATCGGGGCAGTCTTTGAATTTCCAATGCCCAAATGGCAACGGTCGCCGCCCGCGCCTTCTCCGCCAGTTCAACTTTTATACAGGCGCTACACAGAGCCTGCCGCGCTTTCACCTTTGAGTCCTAGGGAAAGACGTGGCCAAACACCCGTACCTACATCACTAAGGACACCCCGACGGCAGCCGCTCAGTTCGCCACCACGCAAGCGCCAGCCAGTTGGAGATGCCCTAGCGAGGGCTGCACCTTGACCTGCACATGCATTCTCGGCGTCATGCCGACGACGAGGCGATGGCTGGCAATGCCGACAACCCTAGGCGCCTCTTTGCCCGGTCTCGCTTATTGGTTCAGCCGCGCAAGGTCTGTCGCACTTCTGGATGACATCCGGTTCACTGCGGGCTGCAGGCTTGACTTACTACGTCTCACCGTATTCAGTTTCTCAGGGGCAGTTCTCTTGACAGGCATAGGTGTCTCTCCAATTACTTCAACTTCGTGTGCGACGCCGGCCGCTGCGTCGGCAGGCGCCAATGGCTGGCCGCGCTGGTGAAAGTACCTTTGTTCAATGAATGCATAAAACTCCCCAGAATGCCAGCGACGGCGGCTTCCGATGGTCCCAGGCGCTGGCAGCAAGCCGTCAGCGACCCAATTTTCCACTGTCCGCAAGGAAACCTTCAGGATGGTGGCAATGTCTTCCTTCGTCAGCATTTCAAATTTACCGTCGTTCATGTTCGTTGCGCGCAGTGGACCTGTCCGGTGTAGCCACCGTGACCGCCGACACGCATGAACCTAAAATTTTCGAACTCACCTCGGCGCGAGCGAGGCATCGCCCGAGTGCTACACAGAAAAAATCTGCGCCAAATCTGCGCCATCGAACTCTGCGTTTACCTGCGCGAAGCTACGCGCAAAAACACGTAACTTGTTGATTTAATTGACATGAACTATATTGAATCCAGCTACGAAAAGTGACGGCTCCGGATTCGGGACGTAGAGGCCGGAGGTTCGAATCCTCTCACCCCGACCAGATTCGCCTTGTTAGTTCAAGGCTCAAAAAACCGCCCAGCTTGCTCGGCGGTTTTTTGTTTTGGGTCGCGCATATTGCTTCGCTTCACAACCGCGCTTGCCCAGCAGCGCCACTGCCGCCGCCAGTCCTGTCTTCAGCCGCCACCTCCGGCGGCTCGCGCAAGCCCCTCTGCTATATTCTCTCCATCCTTTCCCCTATCCTTCACGACGCGTGGAACAACTTCCCTTATGGGCGCAGATCGGCGCCGTCTTTCTGCTGCTCATCTGCTCGAGTTTCTTTTCGAGTTCCGAAACGGCCATGATGGCGATCAATCGCCATCGCCTGAAACATCTTGCCAACCAGAATGCGCTCGGCGCAAAGACCACTCAGGGTCTGCTCGCTCACACCGATCAACTGCTAAGCGTCGTGCTGATCGGCAACAACCTCTTCAATACGATCATTCCGGTGCTCACCACCTCGATCGCGCTGCACACGTTCGGACGTAACAACCTGGTGCTGTCGATCGCGACCGGGATCGTCGCGTTTCTGATTATCGTGTTCGCGGAGATCACGCCGAAGATCATCGGCGCGACGTTCCCGGAAAAGGTCGCCCTGCCGGCCAGCCTGCTGATCGCGCCGATGATGCGCGTCGCCAAACCGCTCGTCTGGTTCGTCAATCTGTTCGCGAACGGCATCTTGCGCGTGTTGCACATCAATACGAAAGGCGGCCACGATCAGCGGCTGTCCACCGAAGAACTGCGCACCATCGTCCTCGAGTCCGGCAGCTTCATGCCGACCAAGCACCGCAGCATTCTGCTCAACCTGTTCGATCTCGAAAACATTTCCGTCGACGACGTGATGATCCCGCGCCGCCGTATCGAGGCACTCGACTTCGACGCGCCGTTCGAACAGATCCTGCACCAGCTGGAGACCTGCTATCACAACAAGCTGATCGTCTATCAAGGCGATATCGACCGGGTGCTCGGCGTGCTGCACGTACGCAAGACGCTGGCGGCGCTGCACAACCAGGAACTCGAGCGCGAGACGCTGCGCGAATTGCTGGCCGAACCTTACTTCGTGCCGAGCGGCACACCGGTGTTCCAGCAGCTGCAATACTTCCAGGAGAGCCGTCATCGCACGGCGCTGGTCGTCAACGAATACGGCGAGTTGCAGGGCCTCGTTACGCCGGAAGACATCATCGAGGAACTGATCGGTGAATTCACCACGTCGATTCCGCGTAGCGCCAATTCGCGCGGTGGCTGGAACGAGAACGGCGAATGCATCGTGGCAGGCAGCATGCCGCTTCGCGAGTTGAACCGCTGGCTGCATCTCACGCTGCCCACCGACGGGCCGAAAACGCTCAATGGCCTGATCCTCGAAATTCTCGAAGACATTCCCGACGGCGACGTGTGCGTGCAGATCGGCGAAGTCAAACTTGAAGTCATGCGCAGCGACGATCAGGCGATTCGCACCGTCAAGCTGTTCAGGCCGCCGGTGCGCGCAAAAACCGGCAAGGTGTTGCGCGGCTGAGCGACATTGCGCGACGGTCTGAGCGACACAGCCAGATACGACACACAGCAGCATCGCACACAGGCGCAACATGCGCCATTAGCCGAATGGCCGAATGGCGGCGCCCGCCGCCGTACCGGAAGATGAAGCCGTCCGTGTTCTACAGGCGGCTCATCACCGGTCCCTCATGCAAGCTTCGATTCAACCCGCGACGCCGTCGCCGCGTCCCATCGCAAGCGCTCACGAGAACGCTGCCCAGGCAAAGCCGAAGGCATTCGCACGCGACGCTGGCGCAGCAACTATCGCCAGTTCCGACGACGCCCCCGCCGTGCGTCTGCTGACCGACACGTTGCAGGAAGCCACCCGCCGCAACGCGTCGGACCTTCACATCGAACCGGCGGAACACGGCTGGCGCGTGCGCTTGCGTATCGACGGCGTGCTGCACGAGATCCCGCGGCCGCCCGCGCATCTGCGCGATGCCTTCATTACTCGCGTGAAGGTGCTCGCTCGCATGGATATCGCCGAGCGGCGCGTACCGCAGGATGGGCGGCTGCGCATTTCCACCTCGCCCGGCCGCGTCGAGGACTATCGCGTCAATTCGCTGCCTACGCTGTTCGGCGAAAAGCTCGTACTGCGAAGACTCGATGCGCTGCCCGCGAATCTTTCTCTCGACTCGCTCGGACTCGATGCGCGCCAACGCGCAACTGTCGACGCCGCGATTCGCGCGCCGCACGGCCTCGTGCTCGTCACGGGGCCGACAGGGAGTGGCAAGACGCTGTCGCTCTATTGCTTCCTGAATCTGCTCAACGGCGAGGCGCGCAATCTGTGTTCCGTGGAAGATCCCGCCGAAATCCAGTTGGCCGGTATCAATCAGGTCAGCGTGCGCGAAAAAGCCGGCCTGACCTTCGCGGTGGCGTTGCGCGCCTTTCTCCGCCAGGACCCGGACGTCATCATGGTTGGTGAAATCCGCGACGAAGAGACCGCCGACGTCGCGGTGAAAGCCGCGCAAACCGGCCACCTCGTCCTGTCGACGCTGCATACGAACGACGCGCCCGCTGCAGTCGCGCGCCTGATCGATATCGGCGTGGAGCCATACAACCTCGCGGCCGCGTTGCGGATGGTGACCGCACAACGGCTGGTGCGGCGCCTCTGCGCTGCGTGCCGCGTGCCTGCGCCGCAGTCGGCGGCGGCGCTTCGGGCAGCGGGCTTCGGTGAGCATCAACTCGACGGCTGGCAGCCGTTCGCCGCCTGCGGATGCGCGGCGTGCCACGGCATCGGCTATCGGGGCCGCGTCGGCGTTCATCAGGTTATGCCCGTTTCCGATGCGATGCGCGAGTTGATCGTGGCCAGCGCCGGCACGCACGAACTCGCGCGGCTCGCGCAGACCGAACAGGTGGCCACCCTGCGTGACGCGGCGTTAGCGCGTGTGCGCGACGGCACTACCAGTCTCGCCGAAGCACTCGCCGCCACCGAGGTCGCATGAACCTGGCCACGACCCATCGACCGTTGCCCGCCGACACGCGTTTCAAATGGCGCGGCGTCGACGCCAACGGCGTGCGAAAAAGCGGCTCGCTCATTGCGCCGGACGCGGCCACCGCACGCATGCTCCTCAAACGCGACCATCTCTTTGTCATCGAGTTGACGGCGCATGGCGCCGCACCTCGCCCGACCGCACGCGCAGCGGACATCACGCTATTCACCCGGCAACTCGCCAGCCTGCTGCGCGCCGGCCTGCCACTCGCGCCCGCGCTGGACCTGCTCGCACAAGCGCAGACTTCTCGCCATCAGGGCATGCCGCGAATCGTCGGCGCTTTAGCGCGCGACATTACCGGCGGGCTGCGTTTTTCGGCGGCGTTGCAGCGGCATCCCGCGCAGTTCAACGCGCTGTACTGCCAGCTGGTCGAAGTCGGCGAGGCAGCAGGCGCGCTCGCAGCCGTCCTCGCTCGCATCGCCGAGGACCGCGAACGCGCCGCAGCGCAGCGTGCGAAAGTGCGCGCGGCACTGACCTATCCGGTCGCGATACTCGTGCTTGCCATGGCGATTACCGCCGCATTGCTCGTGTGGGTCGTGCCGACCTTCAAGCAGATTTTCGACGGCTTCGGCGCCAGACTGCCCGCGCCGACGCAATTCGTGCTGGCGTTGTCGTCCGGCGTGGCGCGTTGGAGCATACCGGCACTCGCCATGACTTTCGCCGCCGGTTCGGCAGCGACATTTCTGCTGCGACGTTCCGAAGCGGCGCGCATCCGGTTCGCGCGCGTATCGCTGACAATACCGGTTGCCGGCCCGCTGCTGCGCACTCTGTGCGCGGCTCGCTGGAGCCGCGCGCTAGGCACGTTGCTATCGGCCGGCACACCGCTGGCCGACGCATTCGACTCACTGACTCACGCCACCGGCAACGCCTTCTTCGACCGCGCCACCGTGGAAATCGCCGCGCGGCTGCGGCGCGGCGAACGGCTCGCGGCCGCCATGCGCGGGGCGCGCTGCTTCCCGCCCGAGGTCGTGCAGCCCATCGCGGTTGCCGAGGAGTCCGGAGCACTCGACACCATGTTGATCGACGTAGCGTCGCTCGCCGATCGCCAGGTAGACGAGAAGATCGGCACGCTGTCGAGCCTGTGCGAGCCGCTCGTCATCATCGTGCTCGGCGCGCTGGTCGGCGGCCTCGTGATCGCGATGTATCTTCCCATTATTCAACTCGGCAACGTGGTGTAGGATCGCAGCCGAATCCATCCCTTATCCATGCGGGCGACAACTCTTCTCGTGCCAGACACCTCTTCCAGCCTGCTGCCGGGCTTACTGCCCGGCCGTATCGATCATTTCGCAACCGGTCTCGGTTTCGCGTTCGGCAGCTTGCCCACGGGCCTGCAGATCACGTTTGCCATCGTGTTCGGCCTCGTGATCGGCAGCTTCCTGAACGTGGTCGTGCATAGGCTGCCCATCATGCTTGAACGCGCATGGCGAGCGGAAATCAGCGAGGCCGCCGGTGAACCGATGGAACAGGACGGCCTGCCGGCGCGCTACAACCTGTGGGTGCCGCGCAGCGCGTGCCCTCACTGCGGCCACGTATTGAGCGCGTGGGAAAATCTGCCGGTGCTGAGTTACGTGCTGCTGCGCGGGCGCTGTTCCACCTGCAAGGCGCGTGTGAGCCTGCGCTATCCGTTGCTCGAAATCGCTAGCGCGGGGTTCGCGGCCGGCTCGCTTGCACTGTTCGGCCCAACCCTCACGGCGCTCGCAGCCTTCGGACTGTGCGCGGCGCTGCTCGCCATGAGCGCGATCGACATCGACACCCACCTGCTGCCCGACTCGTTGACGCTGCCGTTGCTGTGGGCCGGCATCATCGTCAACTTCAACGGCATGTTTGCGAATCTCCACGACGCGGTGCTCGGTGCGATCTTCGGCTACCTGGTGCTGTGGGTTGTCCATTGGCTGTTTCGCCTGGTGCGCGGCGTCGAAGGCATGGGTTACGGCGATTTCAAACTGCTCGCGGCGCTCGGCGCGTGGCTCGGCTGGGCGGCGCTGCCGCAGATCGTGCTGATCGCGGCGGTGGCCGGCGCCGTAGTCGGACTGCTGGCAACATGGCGTGGCCGCATGCGCTTCGAAGAGCCGTTGCCTTTCGGGCCATTCCTCGCGGCAGGCGGCGCACTGACGCTGTTTCTCGGTACACCGCTTTATCTGGCTCTGGGAGGCTGAAGCATGTTCGTTGTGGGACTCACCGGTGGCATAGGCAGCGGCAAATCGACTGTCGCCGACCTGTTTGCCGCGCACGGCGTGCCGCTGGTCGACACCGACCTGATCGCGCATCGCATCACCGCGCCGCATGGCGTGGCGATGCCGCAGATTGCCGCGGAGTTCGGCGAGGCGTTCGTCGCCGCTGACGGCTCGCTCGACCGCGCCCGCATGCGCACGCTCGTATTCA
The DNA here is from genome assembly GCF_900104795.1 of Burkholderia sp. WP9. Lineage (NCBI taxonomy): Bacteria > Pseudomonadati > Pseudomonadota > Betaproteobacteria > Burkholderiales > Burkholderiaceae > Burkholderia > Burkholderia sp. WP9. The sequence continues at coordinate 4,179,120 of NZ_FNTG01000001.1, read as the reverse complement.
GCGACGACAGCGCGCGCAAACGCCTCGAGGCCATCACGCATCCACTGATTCGTGCGGAGACCGAACGTGAGCAGCGCGAGGCCCAAGGGCCATATGTGATCGTGGTGGTGCCGCTGCTGGTCGAGTCCGGCAGTTGGAAAAGCCGCGTGAATCGCGTGCTGACGGTCGATTGCAGCGTGGAAACGCAGATTTCGCGCGTGATGAGCCGCAACAATTTCAGCCGCGAACAGGTGCTGGCAATCATCGCCCGCCAGGCCACGCGCGAAGCACGCCTCACCGCAGCCGACGACGTGATCGACAACGACAACGCGCCGCTCCACGCGCTCAAGGCGCAAGTCGACGCACAGCATCGCGTGTATCTGTCGCTTGCCGGAGCATGAGGCCGGCGCGTCACCTCGGGAAATCCCGGTTGAACTTCACAGCGACGCGCATGCCAAAAGCGCGTTGAAAACCGCCCGAAACACGTGAAAAAAATTGCGAAAGCGCGCTGAAAAAGTGCGTGATTGCTAGGGTAGTCTCACGGCATTAGAATGTTCTGCATTCCCGTCACCGACCACGCCCGAGGCGAGCCCGCTTGATCCTTTACGAGTATCCCTTCAACGAGCGAATCCGGACGCTGCTGCGCCTCGAAGATCTGTTCGAGCGCTTCACGTTCTTTCTGACTCAGGAAGACGCCAGGGAACATCACGTCGCACTGACCACGCTGTTCGAAATCTCAGAGGTTGCGGGTCGCGCGGATCTGAAGTCGGATCTGATGAAAGAACTCGAGCGCCAACGGCAAACACTGGCGCCGTTTCGCGGCAATCCGGGAATCGAGCAAAACGCGCTCGAGGCCGTGCTCGGCGAGATCGAGCAAACGCTCGCGGGGCTTTCGCAGATGCAAGGCAAAACCGGCCAGCACCTTGCGGACAACGAATGGCTCGCCAGCATCCGCAGCCGCGCGATCATTCCGGGCGGCACCTGCAAGTTCGATTTGCCGTCCTACTATGCCTGGCAACAGATTCATCCCGATCAGCGCCGCCAGGACATCGCCAAGTGGGTGACGCCGCTGCTGCCGCTGCGCGACGCGGCCACCATCGTTCTGCGGTTGGCGCGTGAATCCGGCCAGGCGTCCAAGGTCATGGCCATGCAGGGCAGCTATCAGCAAATGCTGTCCGGCCGTTCGTATCAATTGATGCAGGTGCGGGTGGCGCCGGAATTGCGCGTGATCCCCGAGGCCAGCGCCAACAAGTACATGCTGTGGGTGCGCTTTACCGTGCAGGACGGCGATCTGCGTCCGCGCGCGGTAGATGTCGACGTACCGTTCCAGCTCACGCTTTGCAGCCTGTAACCAGCGCTCACAAGCCTGTCATGTTTGCCGGGTAAATCCGGACCGAAGGAAGGGCACGCCTTTAAAGCGGCGAGAAATGCCCCTATATTCGTTACTTATTCCGTTTGCGATTGACTGCCTGACCGTATGCCTACTGTCGTCAAATGCCCCACTTGCGGAAAGGACGTCCGCTGGACACCTGAAAACCGCTTCCGCCCCTTCTGCTCTGACCGCTGCAAGCAGATCGATCTCGGCGCCTGGGCCGCTGAGAAGTACAAGATTGGCGGATCCGAGCAGGAAGCGTCGTCGGACGAGACGCCTGGCGGGGATTACAGCGCGCATTGAGGGTGGCGCGCTGTCCACGTCGCGTTGTTCGGGTCGCGCGGACCGATGCCGCGTTGACCGGGTCGTGCGGTCCGGTCACGCTGACCGACTCCGTTAGCGCAACGCCTACGACGGCGCGCGCAGCCTGACTGAGCCTGCCAAGGGTAGCGCGCCTCAGCCAGGCGCACAGCGTTTTCCCCTGCTCTTTCCCTGTCAGTTCTTTTCCGCCGCCAGCCATTCCAGCACGGGAATGGTCGCCGGCAAGAGAGGCTCGACATCCGCAGGCAGCGTCTGCCAGACAAAAGCCTGACCTTCGCGGCCGTGCGGTTCGCCGGACCACTGCGTCACCTTGCAGAAAAAGAGCCGCACATAAGCGTGCGGATAGTCGTGTTCGAGCGTGTGCCACAGATGGCTCGCCTTAACGGCGATACCCAGTTCCTCGTGCAACTCACGGGCGAGCGCTGCCTCGACCGACTCGCCCGCTTCCAGCTTGCCGCCCGGAAACTCCCAGTACCCCTCGTACGGCTTGCCGGCCGGGCGCTGCGCCAGCAGATAGCGCCCATCGGGTTGAACCAGCACGCCGACGGCGACTTCCGTCACCTTGCGGCCCGCGGCGTTCTTCTGCGTGTCGTCGCTCATGCCGGGGCTCACGCTGAGGTCTTGCGGCCGGACCAGTCGCGCGCGAACTGCCACGCGACACGTCCCGAACGCGAGCCGCGCTCCAGTGCCCATACCAGCGCATCGCCGCGCGCCGCTTCGATTTCGGCGTCGTCGCAGCCAAAATGCCGCAGCCAGTGGGCGATGATCGACAGGTAGTCGTCCTGCTTGAACGGATAGAAGCTGACCCACAGCCCGAAACGCTCGGACAGCGAGATCTTCTCTTCCACCAGTTCGCCCGGGTGAATCTCGCCGTCGGACGTGTGCTTGTATGTCTCGTTGTCGCTCATATACTCGGGCAACAGATGACGGCGATTCGACGTCGCGTAAATCAGCACGTTGTCCGACTGCGCGGCGATCGAGCCGTCGAGCGCGACCTTCAGCGCCTTGTAGCCCGATTCGCCGTCTTCGAACGAGAGGTCGTCGCAGAACACCACGAAGCGTTCCGGCCGCTGCGCGATCAGGTCGACAATATCGCCGAGGTCGTGCAGATCGTCCTTGTCCACCTCGATCAGACGCAGGCCGTCTTTTGCATAGGCGTTCAGACACGCCTTGATTAGCGACGATTTGCCGGTGCCGCGCGCGCCCGTCAGCAGCACGTTGTTGGCCGGTTGCTTATGCACGAATTGCCGGGTGTTCTGCTCGATCAGGCCTTTCTGGCGATCGATATTCTGCAGGTCGTCGAGCGTGATCGCCGAGATAGCCGGCACCGGTTGCAGGTAACCGCGCCCCTGGCGCTTGCGCCAGCGGAAGGCGACTGCGGCCGACCAGTCGATATCCGGTGCGGCGGGCGGAAGCATGGCCTCCAGGCGGACGAGCACGGCTTCGGCCCGCGTCAGAAACTGTTCGAGTTTGTCCATGGCTGTGTGGAGAGCGGCCCGCAGGCTGCCTTAAAACCCCAATGAGAAACCTGGTTACGAACGATAGTCGGCGTTGATGCTCACGTAGTCGTGCGACAGGTCGCAAGTCCAGATCGTGGCTTGCGCATCGCCGCGCCCGAGTACGACACGAATGCCGATCTCGCTCTTTTTCATGACGCGCTGGCCGTCTTCTTCACGGTAGGCCGGATTGCGGCCGCCGGCAGTGGCAACCAGCACGTCGTCCAGATACAGATCGATCTTGCCGACGTCGAGATCGTCCACGCCGGCATAGCCGATGGCCGCGAGAATGCGGCCGAGATTCGGGTCCGATGCATAGAAGGCCGTCTTCACGAGCGGCGAGTGGCCGATCGCATACGCGATCTGACGGCATTCGCTGACGCTCGAGCCGCCTTCGACCTGCACGGTCATGAATTTGGTCGCACCTTCGCCGTCGCGCACGATCAGTTGCGCGAGAGTCTGGGCGACTTCGGTCACCGCGTCGCGCAGCGCTGCATAAGCGAGCGAATCGGTGGACGTGATCGCCGGCAGGCTCGATTTGCCCGACGCGATCAGGATGAACGAATCGTTGGTCGACGTATCGCCATCGATCGTGATGCAGTTGAACGAGCGATCCGCCACGTGCTTGACCAGCGCGTCGAGCACCGGCTGGGCGACGGCGGCGTCGAACGCGAGAAAGCCGAGCATGGTCGCCATGTTCGGCTTGATCATGCCGGCGCCCTTGCTGATGCCGGTCAGCGTGACCGTGTGGCCCTCGATCGTGACCTGGCGCGACGTGGCCTTGGGCAGCGTGTCGGTGGTCATGATCGCCTGCGCGGCGTCGTACCAGTTCGCTTCCTTGCGGTTGGCCAGCGCAGCCGGCAGACCCGCCTTCAGACGATCGACCGGCAGCGGTTCCAGAATCACGCCCGTCGAAAACGGCAGCACCTGTTCCGGTGTGATGTCCGCGAGACGCGCAAGCTCAGCGCAGGTTTCGCGCGCCGCCACGAGGCCCGGTTCGCCCGTGCCCGCGTTCGCGTTGCCGGTGTTGATCACCAGCGCGCGAATCGGCTTGCCGCCTGCGCGCACGCGTTCCAGATTCTCACGGCATACCGTGACGGGCGCCGCGCAAAAGCGGTTCTGCGTGAACACGCCGCCGACCGTGGCGCCTTCGCCCACGGAAATGACGAGCACGTCCTTGCGGTTCGGCTTGCGGATATTCGCCTCTGCCCAGCCAAGCGAAACGCCGGCGACGGGGTGGAGTTGAGCGGGATCGATCGAGGGGAAATTGACAGCCATGGTCGCGACCTGTCGAAGAAAATGCCGGCAGGCGCCGGCATCGAGGGAAACGGAAACTGATGGTCCGGGCATGTTGCCGAACCACCGCGAAATCAAGACAAAGTACCGCGTAAAACGACGCGGCGCGCCTCTGAGCGCGCCGCCTTCGGCATTACACGATCTTGCCGTGGCACTGCTTGTACTTCTTGCCGCTGCCGCACGGGCACGGGTCGTTACGGCCGACCTTCGGCACGTTGTCCGCGCTCACGTTCGCTGCCACCGGTTGCGACGAGCCGTGGCTCATCGCGTCGCCGATCATGGCGGCCGTGGCCGCCTCAGCGGCAACAGGCGCCGCCGCTGCGGCTTCGGCAAATTCAGCGTGGCGGAACTCGACGTTTTCGAGGTGGCTGCCCTGCTCTTCCAGCTGTTCAGCGGCCTGTTCCAACTGTTCCGGCGACTGGATCTGCACGTTCATCACCACGCGGGTGACTTCGAGCTTCACGGCGTCGAGCATCGCGGCGAACAGTTCGAACGCCTCGCGCTTGTATTCCTGCTTCGGGTTCTTCTGCGCATAGCCGCGCAGATGGATGCCCTGGCGCAAGTGATCGAGCGCGGCCAGATGTTCGCGCCAGCTGCGGTCGAGCGTTTGCAACATGATCGAGCGTTCGAACGCGCTGAACGACTCGCGGCCGACCAGTTCGACCTTCGCTTCATAGGCTTCGTCGGCGGCGGCTTCAACCGCTTCTAGAATCTCGTCTGCGCTGATCGAGTTCGACTCGTTGATCATTTCCTGGATCGCGAGGTCGAGCTGCCATTCGTTGCGCAGCACCTCTTCCAGCTCGGGCACGTCCCACTGTTCTTCAATGCTGCCTGCCGGCACGAACTGGTGGACGATATCGGCGATCACACTCTGCCGCATCGCACCGATGGTCTCGGTGATGTCGTTCGCTTCGAGCAATTCATTGCGCTGCTGGTAGATCACCTTGCGCTGATCGTTCGACACGTCGTCGTATTCGAGCAATTGCTTGCGAACGTCGAAGTTGCGTGCTTCCACCTTGCGCTGCGCCGATTCGATGGAGCGCGAGACGATGCCAGCCTCGATCGCTTCGCCCTCCGGCATCTTCAGGCGGTCCATGATCGCGCGCACGCGGTCGCCCGCGAAAATGCGCAGCAGCGGATCTTCCAGCGACAGATAGAAGCGCGACGAACCCGGGTCGCCCTGACGGCCCGCACGGCCGCGCAACTGGTTGTCGATCCGGCGCGATTCGTGACGTTCGGTGCCGATAATGTGCAGACCGCCCGCGGCCTTCACCTGATCGTGCAGCGCTTGCCATTCGTCGTGCAGCTTCTGGATGCGGCGCTGCTTGTCGTCTTCAGCCAGCGTTTCGTCCAGTTCAAGGAACGACGCCTGCTTTTCCGCATTGCCGCCCAGCACGATGTCCGTACCGCGGCCGGCCATGTTGGTGGCGATCGTGATGCGCTTCGGACGGCCGGCTTCGGCGACGATCTCGGCTTCACGCGCGTGCTGCTTGGCGTTCAGCACTTCGTGCGGCAACCCGGCCTGCTTCAGCAGATGCGACAGCAGCTCGGAGTTTTCGATCGACGTGGTGCCGACCAGCACCGGCTGACCGCGCTCATAGCAATCGCGGATGTCGCGGATCACCGCGTCGTAGCGTTCCTTGGCGGTCTTGTAGATCTGATCCTGCTTGTCGATCCGCTTGGGCGGACGGTTGGTCGGGATCACGACCGTTTCGAGACCGTAGATCTCGTTGAATTCGTACGCTTCCGTGTCCGCCGTACCGGTCATGCCGGACAGCTTCGCGTACATACGGAAGTAGTTCTGGAACGTGATCGACGCGAGCGTCTGGTTCTCGCTCTGGATCTTGACGTGCTCCTTCGCCTCGACCGCCTGGTGCAAGCCGTCCGACCAGCGGCGGCCCGACATCAGGCGGCCGGTGAATTCGTCGACGATCACTACTTCGCCGTTCTGCACCACGTAATGCTGGTCTTTGAAGAACAGCGTGTGCGCGCGCAGCGCGGCGTACACGTGGTGCATCAGCGTGATGTTCTGCGGCGCGTACAGGCTTTCGCCTTCACCGATCAGGCCCCACTCGGCGAGCAGGCGCTCGGCCTTTTCGTGGCCCGATTCCGTCAGGAACACCTGGCGGCCTTTTTCGTCCAGCGTGTAGTCGCCCGGCTTTTCGACGCCGGTGCCGTCCGCTTTCTCTTCGCCGATCTGGCGCTCGAGCAGCGGCGGCAGCGCATTCATGCGCACGTAGAGTTCAGTGTGATCTTCGGCCTGGCCGGAGATGATGAGCGGCGTACGAGCCTCGTCGATCAGGATCGAGTCGACCTCGTCGACCACCGCGAAATTCAGGGCTCGCTGCACGCGCGCGTCGGTCTCGTAGACCATGTTGTCGCGCAGGTAGTCGAAGCCGAATTCGTTGTTGGTGCCGTACGTGATGTCTGCCGCATAGGCTTGCTGCTTGGACTCGTGGTCCATCTGCGACAGATTGATACCGACCGACAGCCCGAGGAAGTTGTACAGACGCGCCATCCATTCGGCGTCGCGCTGGGCGAGGTAGTCGTTGACAGTAACCACGTGCACGCCGCGGCCCGACAGCGCATTCAGGTACACCGGCAGCGTGGCGACGAGCGTTTTGCCCTCACCGGTGCGCATTTCGCCGATCTTGCCGTAGTGCAGGACCATGCCGCCGATCAGCTGCACGTCGAAGTGGCGCATTTTCAGCACCCGCTTGCTCGCCTCGCGGCACACCGCGAAAGCTTCCGGCAGGAGCTTGTCGAGCGACTCGCCGCTCGCGACGCGCTGGCGGAATTCACCCGTTTTGGCGCGCAGTTGATCGTCCGTCAATTGCTCGATCTGCGGTTCGAGCGCATTGATCGCCGCGACGGTCTTTTGATATTGCTTGACTAGCCGCTGGTTGCGGCTGCCAAAAATCTTCTGTAGAAAACCGGTGGTCATCGGATCGGTGTCTGCGTCGCGGCTTCGGCTGGGTCGCACCGTGCGGGTCGTGCACGTGCGCTCCGGGGTCGGAAGGGCCTCGGCGGCTTAGTCCAAGAGTGAATTGTCGGGTAGCCCGACCTTCTTACGAAGATCGGGCCCCCCGAGAACCGTACGTGCGAGTTTCCCCGCATACGGCTCAAATCTACAAACAAAGTTCTGTCTACGACAGAACCGGCTTAGTTACTACAAGTTTACCAACGTGTACCTGCTGGTGACAGTGCGGGTGAAGCAAGACCCGGTTGGACAACTTGTCTGACCCGCCATGCATCCGATATTCCAGATGATGGTCGTGCCAGCCTGTTTCGTCCGTCAAGGCACAGCCGCAGTGCGCACACAGCCCGCTCTGCGACATGTACAACTTTGCCCACTGTTTCCGGTAGCGCATCGAATCCCACAGACGCGTCTGCCGCAGTTGCTCGCCATATTGCTCCCACTTCGGATCAAAGGGATTGAATTCTCCTTGGATCTTCTTGTGTCTCCTGATCGCCGTACCGCTGAGTTGGTACAACTCCATCAGGCCCCAACTGCCATCATCTCGAACCGTCCGGACCGCAAACACCCACTGTCGAGCGTCGATTGAGTGGAAGTACTTCTGTCGCACCCAACTGCTGCTCTTTCGCGGATGTCGCCGCTTGGACCACCACCAGAGCCTCCGGAACACCAGATGCTCCATGTGGGTGTACGCCTTTTTGGCCGTAACCGGATGGTGATACTGCGCCCATCCGCGCAACATTGGATTTAGCAGTCGGATCATCTCCTCCTGCTTCACCGTCTTGTTGCTGCGAATCGTTTCCGCCACCTTGCTATAGAACGCTTTCGCGTTCTTCTTGCTCGGTTTGATGAGCATCTTTCCCGAGTATTTTCGGAAATTCCACCCAAGGAAATCGAAGCCGTCGTCAATGTGAGTGATCCGCGTCTTCTCCTCCGATAACTGCAGCCCCCGAACCGCAAGGAATGCCTCTACCCAAGGTCGGACCTCGCACTCCAGCAACTCACGCGAGTCGCCGGTGATTACAAAGTCGTCCGCGTACCGCACCACATTCACTTTGAGCCTTCGAGCTTTCATGATCCCTAGTTTTGCACCGAGGTGCACTTCCAGTTCTCGCTCCAGCCCATTCAGCGTTACGTTTGCCAACGTCGGGGAGATGATGCCTCCCTGCGGCGTACCGGCCTCAGTCGCCTGTAGCTGCCCCTTATAAATCAGGCCAGCCTTCAACCATTTCCGGAGGATTACTCTGTCCATCAGGACATTGTTTTCCAACCAGTCATGACTGATGTGGTCAAAGCATCCCTTGATATCCGCTTCGAGGACCCATTTGGCAGAAGCCTCTTGGGACATACAAACGCGGATTTGGGCCATCGCATCAGCTGTCGAACGATTTAGCCTGAACCCGTAGGAATTCAGGTCACTCGTCGATTCCGATACTGGCTCCAAAGCCAGCAGATGCAGAGCTTGCATCGCCCTATCCCGCATGGTCGGAATGCCCAGAGGGCGTTCCTTCCCATTGGCCTTGGGGATAAAGACTCTCCGTAATGGCAGAGGCTTGTATCCGCGCCGCTTCAACCCGCCGATGGCTTCCCACCGGCTGTCAGGCGAATCCCATAGCTCGCGATCGACTCCAGCCGTTCGCGCACCCTGGTTTTGCGTAACACGTCGTACCGCATACAGCTTCGCAGACAACGTGCGAGTTAGCATCCGTTGCAGGGCTTTCACCCTACGCCAGTCACCTTCCCGCGTCGCCTTCGCAATTCGAATCTGCATCCCTCTCACGTTCCGCTCAACCCGTCGCCAATCTACGGCGTACCAGTTGTCCGGCGCGCGGGAAAGCGCAGATCCGGTCTTTCGACCAGATACTTTCATGCTGCTCTCCTACCTGGAAAAGTCCCCAGACAGAAGGCGCATCTCCCCCAGCGGGGTAGATACACCCCGCTGGGGAACAACAAAACTCAATGCAGGCGCATGCACCTGCATCTGACCAAGTTACAGAGGGTAGTCAGCCGTCTTGCGACGGTAGACCAGACGGAAGTCTGCCCGCTTTCGCGTGAGGTGATGTCCCAACCCCTATCCGGTCCATTACAGCCCGGCCTTCGCTTTTTCCGTCCTCCCATACCTGCACAATCATCAGCGTCCCTTGCGGTTCGCCTGCCAGCCTTACTGCGCTGGCAACCATACAGGCTTACCACGTTCCCGGCATGTCACACGACTGACTTAGGTTCTGCCTATTCCCCGGCGGTATCACGAACGACGTAACCCGAGATTCGAGCGGGCTATCCAACCGCATACCTTTTGGTTAGTGCCTATCAGCAGCTTTGGCACCCAATGCTAACGAGGTTTATCAGCAGTTCACTTCCGTTAACCCTATCAGCCAGCCTAGCGCCTTACCCCCTTGCTGCTAGGAGTATCCAGACCGCTCCTCGCGGAACCAATCTGCCCGAAACCTCCGGGGGCTACATTGTCAGAAGAGCTTCATACGCCACCGTTGCCAGTGACGCATGTCTTCCTAGGCTACTGCTGGTCGTACAGCAGGTTCACTACCCTCGTCGCCCAGCAAACGAGGTCGAACAATGACACACCGAGCTTTTCGCTCGTATCGTTTAGCGAAACCCTTGCCTGAAGGCGAGGGAATTGCAAACATCACCCCGCCCTGTCGGCGGAGGTGAAGCCGCTGACTGGGCGGGACCTGACGGTAATCAGGCCCATGCAACAAGGTTCCCGGCTGATTGCTCCGGTTTCCAATTTCACTACAAGGATGCTTCCCAGAGGTTGCATCTGCTTCCTAAAGTGCGGCCCACAAGGGGGCCGCCTACGGAGGGCATGGTGAGTTGCCTCAATAACCCTCTAGTCGATGCTCCGTAACGTGGAGCAGTCGGACACGAGCGTGCGTGTCGCACCGAATCGGGCATTTTAGCACGCGCCCCCGCCCACGCCTGTGTCAGCGAAGCGACGGCGGCCGGGCCTCCGAAGCCCGCCGCAGCGGCCCCGGACAGTCCGCATTGAGGCCGGCCCGCGTGCATCCCGCGCGGTACAATCGCGGCGTGGACGCGCATAGGGTGCGAACACGCCGCTACCTACCGAACATGAGCCGCTTTCCTTCCTTTTCAAGGCCGCCGCCCCAGCAGTTCAAGGCGCGCCGCCCGCAGCCGGTCGCCGAGGTGCTCAACCGCACGGACGCGTTCGCGGCCCTGCGCGCGGGCGTCGAACAGATTGCGGCGCTGGAGAAGGATCTGCGCGCGCTGCTGCCCGACTATCTGGCCACGAGCGTCGAGCCCAGCTTTATCAAGGAAGGCGTGCTGGCGCTGTTCGCCGGCCATAACGCGCTGGCGGCACGTCTCAGGCATCTGGAACCGCGGCTGCTGTCGGATCTGCAGCAGCGCGGCTGGCCGGTCAATACGCTGCGCATTCGCGTGCGGCCGCAGCCGGTCAAGGAGCCGCCGCCGGTCAAACAGGCGCGCATGACGCCGGCCGGCGCGGACGCGCTCCATGCGCTGAGCGAATCGCTCGCGCCGTCGCCATTGCAGGAAGCCTTGGCGAAAATGGCGGCCCGGCATCGGAGAAATCGCTGAGCGAAAAAAAACGGCCCGTCAGGGCCGCTTACTTTTCATGCATTTGCTTCGGAAATATCACCCGAAGGTGTTAGGCAAACGCCGTCTGCGTTTCGTAGGCAAATCCGCGCGGCGCTTTCTGCGTATCGTCGAAGGTGACGATTTCGTACGAATCTTCATGCGCCAGCAGTTCGCGCAGCAGCGCGTTGTTCAGGCCGTGGCCCGACTTGTACGCGTTGTACGACGCCAGCAACGGATGCCCCACCACATACAGGTCGCCGATCGCGTCGAGCATCTTGTGCTTCACGAACTCGTCGTCGTAGCGCAGGCCGTCGTTGTTCAGAATGCGGTACTCGTCGAGCACGATCGCGTTGTCCATGCTGCCGCCGCGTGCGAGACCCAGTTCGCGCATCATTTCCACTTCATGCGCAAAACCGAAGGTGCGGGCACGCGCGATTTCGCGCACGTACGACGTATTGGCAAAATCCACTTCCAGCGCCTGACCGGTCTTATCCACCGCCGGGTGACGGAAATCGATCGTGAATTTGAGCTTGAAACCGAAATACGGGTCGAGACGCGCGAATTTATCGCCGTCACGAATTTCGACCGGTTTGGTGACCTTGATGAATTTCTTCGCCGCGTTCTGCTCTTCAATCCCTGCCGATTGAATCAGAAACACGAACGAACCGGCACTGCCGTCCATGATAGGAATTTCTTCGGCGGTGACGTCGACATACAGGTTGTCGATGCCAAGACCGGCGCAGGCGGACATCAGATGCTCGATGGTCGAGACGCGCGCGCCGTCTTTCTGCAAAACGGAAGCCAGACGCGTATCGCCAATCGCCATCGCCGACGCGGGAATGTCCACCGGCGTGGGCAGATCCACGCGCGAAAACACGATGCCCGTGTCCGGCGCGGCCGGACGGAGCGTCAGTTCGACCTTACGGCCCGAGTGCAGGCCGATGCCGACTGTCTTGACGATTTGTTTGATTGTGCGCTGCTTCAACATGGTGATCTTCTATTCGATTGAAAATCCCAATCGGGACTTTTTATTCCATAGCGCGAAGTATACTCCAATACCCTAAGGAGCGTCTTTGCGCGGAACGTATCAATCTGTTTCGCTACGTTACCCTCGGGCGCCCGTCAGGGAAGCGTGACGGGCCGATGTCCCGGAACGGAGGCGTTCCCGGTCATCGGCCCGCGTAACGGCCTGTCACAAAAGCGTCTTATCGACCGTTGCCCAGTCACAACGCGCGTACCGCGCATGCACCAAGGCGAAGGCCACGACGCCGCGTGCTTAGCTCAACGTAGCGAGAATACTCCCTGCATCGCTGACTTCGAATTTGCCGGCAGCCTCGACGTTCAACGTCTTGACCACGCCGTCGTCGACAACCATCGCGTAGCGCTGGGAACGGATTCCCATGCCGCGCGCCGACAAATCCTGCTCGAGACCGAGCGCTCGTGTGAAAGCCGCACTGCCGTCCGCCATCATGCGCACCTTGCCCGAGGCGTGCTGATCGCGTCCCCACGCGCCCATTACGAACGCGTCGTTGACGGACACGCACCAGATCTCGTCGATGCCAAGCGCGCGCAACTGCTCGGCATGCTCGACATAACCCGGTACATGTTTGGCTGAACAGGTCGGCGTGAATGCGCCCGGCAATCCGAAGATCACCACGCGCTTGCTCGCCGTCTGCTCGCGCACGTCGAAGCTGTTAGGCCCGATCGTGCAGCCCGCCCGCTCGTCTTCGATCAACTCGAAGAGCGTTGCGTCGGGCAGCTTGTCACCTGCTTGAATCATGCTCAGTCCTTTGCATCGATGCGAAGCACACTCGCACGTCGTCGTGTCGCAGTGAAAAATCCGGCGTGGGCACCCACCACTGCATGCTCCGCCGTCCGGCGACAGTCGCCCACTCCGCTTCGCGAAACCGAAGAGGGCAGTTGTCCTTGCCGCGAATCTTCAAAGATACGCGACTTGTTTGCCGTTCACCCGCCACGCTCGTGCATTCGTCCGCCAACGCTGCACTGCTCGACAAACGCAGCGCGGCAACGAAAGCCTGCTCGTGCGCTCAGTCCGCCTGCTTGCGCAGGAATGCCGGAATGTCGTACGTGTCGACGCCCTTTTCCTGCAGCGCCTGCACATGCGAAGCGGCCGTATCGCGCGAGGTGCGCCACACTGCCGGCGTATCCAGCGCGCCGTAGTCGGCGGTGCTCGCGTGCGACGTTTGCGGTGCGTAAGCAGCGTGCGCGTTGATCGGCTGGTTGTCGGTGCCGGTGCGCAGCAGCGTCATCGGTGCCGATTGCTGCTTCTTCGCCGCACGGCCCAGACCCGTTGCCACGACCGTCACGCGCAGCGCGTCGCCCATTGCATCGTCGTACACCGCGCCGAAGATCACGGTTGCGTCTTCTGCGGCATAGCTCTTGATGGTGTTCATCACTTCGCGCGTTTCCGACAGACGCAGCGAACGGCTCGACGTGATGTTCACCAGCACGCCACGCGCGCCCGACAGATCCACACCTTCCAGGAGCGGGCTGGCGACAGCCTGCTCAGCAGCGAGGCGTGCGCGATCGACGCCGGCAACCGTCGCCGTGCCCATCATCGCCTTGCCCTGCTCGCCCATCACCGTCTTCACGTCTTCGAAGTCGACGTTCACCAGACCGTCGACGTTGATGATTTCCGCGATGCCGGCAACTGCGTTGTTCAGAACGTCGTCTGCGCACTGGAAGCACTTGTCCATCTCGGCGTCATCGCCCATCACCTCGAACAGCTTGTCGTTCAGGACGACGATCAGCGAGTCGACGTGATCCTCCAGTTGCTGCGAACCGGCTTCCGCGACGCGCATGCGCTTGCCGCCTTCGAATTCGAACGGCTTGCTGACCACGCCAACGGTCAAGATACCCATTTCCTTGGCGATCTGCGCAACCACGGGTGCTGCGCCCGTGCCCGTGCCGCCGCCCATACCGGCCGTGATGAAGACCATGTGCGCGCCGCGCAGTGCGTCGGCAATACGCTCACGCGCTTCTTCCGCTGCGGCGCGGCCCATTTCCGGCTTCGCGCCGGCGCCCAGACCCGTGTTGCCGAGCTGGATCACCGCGGAGGCGCGCGAACGCGACAGCGCCTGCGCGTCCGTGTTCATCACGATGAAGTCGACGCCTTGCACGCCTTTGTTGATCATGTGCTGAACGGCATTGCCGCCAGCGCCACCTACTCCGATCACCTTGATGATGGTGCCGTTCGTTTCGGTTTCCAGCATTTGGAAATCCATGATGCCTCCGTCAAGATAAAAATTTACAGCCACTTCGGCCGTTATTCGGCAGGAGATCGGGCAACCTCCTGTCGCGCGCCGGCCGCCGGCACCAGCGCGTATTCCTAAAACCCGTTTGAAACCTGTTCGACAACCCGTTCTGTGCAGCGGTACTACGAATGCTTTAGAAGTTGCCGAGGAACCAGTCCTTCATGCGCGTGAACACCTGGCCCATCGAGCCCGACTGCACCGCCACCTTGCGGCCGCGCATGCGTTGCGAGCGTCCTTCGACGAGCAGTCCCATCGCCGTCGAGTAGCGCGGATTGCGCACCACATCGGCGAGACCGCCCGCGTATTCCGGCACGCCGATACGCACCGGCTTCAGGAAAATGTCCTCGCCGAGTTCGACCATGCCGAGCATCATCGACGCGCCGCCGGTCAGCACCACGCCGGAGCTCAGCAGTTCCTCGTAACCCGACTCGCGCACCACCTGCTGCACGAGCGAAAACAGTTCTTCGACGCGCGGCTCGACCACCGCCGCCAGCGCCTGGCGCGACAGCGTGCGCGGGCCGCGCTCGCCGAGCCCCGGCACTTCGATCATTTCGTCCGGATCGGCCAAAGCCTGCTTGGCGATGCCGTAATCCACCTTGATGTCTTCGGCGTCCGGCGTCGGCGTGCGCAGCGCCATGGCAATGTCGCTCGTGATCTGGTCGCCGGCGATCGGAATCACCGCCGTGTGCCGGATCGCGCCTTCGCTGAAAATCGCAATGTCCGTCGTGCCGCCGCCGATATCGACCAGCACCACGCCGAGTTCTTTTTCGTCTTCCGTCAGCACCGCGAGCGACGACGCCAGCGGCTGCAAGATCAGATCGTTCACTTCGAGCCCGCAACGGCGCACGCACTTCACGATGTTCTGCGCCGCGCTCACCGCGCCGGTGACGATATGCACCTTCACTTCGAGGCGAATGCCGCTCATGCCGATCGGCTCGCGCACATCTTCCTGGCCGTCGATGATGAATTCCTGCGTCAGGATATGCAGCACCTGCTGATCGGTCGGGATGTTGATCGCCTTCGCCGTTTCGATCACGCGCGCCACATCCGTCTGCGTGACTTCCTTCTCCTTGATCGCCACCATGCCGCTGGAGTTGAAGCTGCGGATATGGCTGCCGGCAATTCCGGTAAATACGTTCGTGATCTTGCAGTCGGCCATCAGCTCGGCTTCTTCGAGCGCGCGCTGAATGGACTGCACGGTGGCTTCGATATTCACCACCACGCCTTTCTTGAGCCCCTTCGATTCGCTCTGGCCGAGGCCGATCACCTCGTAGTGACCTTCGCCCTTCAACTCGGCGACGATAGCCACGACCTTCGACGTCCCGATGTCGAGGGCGACCAGCAGATCTTTATAGTCTTTACTCATAGCGTGCTCATTGCGTGTGATGTCCGTTTACTTCTTGCCCTTGTCGGGTTCGCTGATGAAGCGCATGCCAGCGGCACGAATCGCGAAACCGTTCGGATAGCGCAAGTCCGCATACTCGATATCCTTTCCCCAACGTTGCGTCACCGCGTTCCACGCCGCGGTCAGGCGGCGGCTCCGATCGAGCAGCGTGTCCTGATTGCGTTCGCGCCCAAGTTCCACCTGCGTGCCGTTCGAGAGCTTCACCGTCCACGCGTAGCGCGGCGACAGCGTCACTTCTTCGGGCGTCGCGCCCAACGGCGCGAACCATTTCTGAAAATCGTGATAGCGCGTGACTACTTCTTTTGCCGTGCCGTCCGGACCGTCGAAGGCGGGCAGATCCTCTTCGAGCTCGCCCTGATTCGCCGTGAACAACTCGCCGTCCACGCTCACCAGCTGATCGCTGCCCCACGTCCCCAGCGGTTTGTACTCCTCGAGCGTGACAGCCAGCGCATTCGGCCAGACACGCCGCACGCTCGCATGACGCACCCACGGCATCTGCTCGAACGCCTGACGCGCCACGTCGAGGTCCACCGTAAAAAAGTTGCCCTTCAACCGACCCACGACACCCGCGCGCACCGTCGGCGAATTGATGTGCTCGGTATCGCCGTCAATCTGGATTTCACGCAGCGCGAAATTCGGGCGCTGGATCAGCCAGTAACCGCCTGCCGCCAGCAGCACGAGCACCAGCAACACATGCAATGCGTTGGCGGCGAAATTGAGCTGGCGAACGTTGTTCCACATGGAGTTGCTTTCGGGTCGCCCCGGTTAGTCCTTAAGCGTCAGCGCCAACACGCCGACAACCAGTTCCTGATAGCCGATGCCCACCGCGCGCGCCGCTTTCGGCGGCAGCGAGTGATCGGTCATGCCGGGCGCCGTGTTCACTTCGAGGAAGTACGGCTTGCCGTCGGCGTCGAGCATGAAATCCGCCCGGCCCCAGTCGGTGCAGCCGAGTACGTCGAAGGCGCGGCGCGCCAGCACTTTCAGATGCGCTTCCTCGTCCGCCGCCAGACCGCACGGGATCAGATACTGCGTGTCGTTCGCGATGTACTTCGCGTGATAGTCGTAAAACTCGCCGGCCGGCACGATGCGGATCACCGGCAGATCGAGATTCCCGGCAATGCACGCGGTGTATTCGCCGCCGCCCTCGATGCTCTTTTCGACCACCACGATCTTGTCGAACTTGACCGCTTCGAGCAGCGCGGCCGGCAGCGCGTCGGCGCTCTTCACCTTGATCACAGCGACGCTCGAACCTTCGCTCGCCGGCTTCACAAAGAGCGGCAAGCCGAGCTTGGCGACGATCTCTTTCGCGCGCGCTTCGTAGTCGTCGCCACGCAGCACTGCCTCGAACGGCGGCGTCGGAATGCCGAGCTGCTGCCACACGAGCTTGGTGCGGAACTTGTCCAGACCGAGCGCCGAGCCGAGCACGCCGCTGCCCGTGTACTTGATGCCGTAAAAGTCGAGCGCGCCCTGAATCTGGCCGTTCTCGCCGTAGCCGCCATGCAGCGCGTTGAACGCGCGCACGAAACCCTCTTCCTTCAATGCGGCGAGCGGACGCTCGGCCGGATCGAACGGATGCGCGTCGATACCGGCGTCGCGCAGACCTTGCAACACGAGACGCCCGGAATTGAGCGACACCTCGCGCTCCGCGGAATTGCCGCCGAGCAAAACTGCCACTTTGCCGAATTGTTTAGGGTCGATACTGCTCATCTCACACCTTCGTTTCCTGAGCGAGGCGACCCGGCACACCGCCGATCGAACCCGCGCCCATCGTGATCACCACATCGCCGTCGCGCACAATCGCTGAGAGCGCGTCCGGCACTTCGTCCACCGTATCGACAAACACCGGTTCGACCTTGCCCGCCACACGCAGCGCACGCGCGAGAGCACGGCCGTCCGCGGCGACGATCGGCGACTCGCCGGCCGAATAGACTTCGGTCAGCACGAGCGCGTCGACAGTCGACAGCACTTTCACAAAATCCTCGAAGCAGTCACGCGTTCGCGTGAAGCGGTGCGGCTGGAACGCCAGCACCAGACGCCGGCCCGGAAATGCGCCGCGCGCCGCCGCCACCGTGGCCGCCATTTCGACCGGGTGATGACCATAGTCGTCCACCAGCGTGTAGGCGCCCGACGCTTTGCCTTCGGTGAAAACCGGCACTTCGCCATAGCGCTGGAAGCGTCGGCCCACGCCGTTAAAATCCGCCAGCGCTCGCTGGATATCGGCATCTTTCACTTCAAGTTCAGTCGCAATTGCAATTGCGGCCAAAGCGTTCTGCACGTTGTGCTCGCCCGGCAGGTTCAACACGATGTCGAGCGGCGCGGCATCTTCACGCATCGCGGTGAAATGCATCTTGCCGCCGAGCGCTTCCACATTGACCGCGCGCACCTGCGCATCCGGCGCGAAGCCGTAGCGGATGATCGGCTTCGACACGAACGGCAGGATCTCCTTCACGTTTGGATCGTCGACGCACAGCACCGCGATGCCGTAGAACGGCAGACGGTGCGTGAACTCGATGAACGCCTGCTTGAGCCGCGCGAAGTCGTGGCCGTAGGTGTCCATGTGATCGGCGTCGATGTTCGTGATGACTTCGATTACCGGGAACAGATTCAGGAACGACGCATCCGACTCGTCGGCTTCCGCGACGATGAAGTCGCCCGTGCCCAGGCGCGCATTCGCGCCCGCGCTGATCAGCCGGCCGCCGATCACGAAGGTCGGGTCGAGTCCACCCGCCGCGAGCACGCTCGCCACCAGCGAGGTGGTCGTGGTCTTACCGTGCGTGCCGGCAATCGCAATGCCCTGCTTCAGGCGCATCAGTTCCGCGAGCATCACCGCGCGCGGCACGATCGGAATGCGCCGATGACGCGCGGCCAGCACTTCCGGGTTGTCGCTGCGCACTGCCGTGGACACGACCACTGCATTCGCGCCTTCGATGTTCTCCGCCGCGTGACCGATCGCGATCCGCGCGCCGAGTGCGGCGAGGCGATCGGTGATCGCGTTGCTCGACAGATCCGAGCCGCTCACCTGATAGCCGAGATTGACCAGCACCTCCGCGATGCCGCTCATGCCGACACCACCGATGCCGACAAAGTGAATATGTTTGACGATGTGTTTCATTGCTTTCCTTCTGGGCTCGCGCCCGAAATCGAACCCGCCACGGTCGCGCAAATCTGCGCGACCTGCTCCGTGGCGTCGGGTTTCGCGAGCGAGCGCGAACGCTCCGCCATTTCCGCGAGGGTCTCTCGCGTCTGGCTGCGCAACCAGTCAGCGAGGGTTTCCGCCGACAGATCGCGTTGCTGCACGACCAGCGCCGCGCCGTTATCGGCGAGGAACGCTGCATTAGTGGTTTGGTGATCGTCTACCGCATACGGGAACGGCACGAAGAACGCCGCCACGCCTACTGCCGAAATCTCTGAAACGGTCATCGCGCCGGAGCGGCAAATCACCAGGTCCGCGTTTGCGTAAGCGCTCGTCATGTCGTCGATGAACGGCACGAGTTCGACGTCTGCGCCCGCTTGGAGACCTGCTGCCGCGTAGTTCTCGCGCAGCGCCTCGATGTGCTTCGCGCCCGCCTGATGCACGATGCGCGGACGCTCGTTCGGCGCCAGCAATGCCACCGCGCGCGGCACGACTTCATTCAATGCCGCCGCACCCAAACTGCCGCCCACCACCAGCACATTCAACGGACCGCTGCGCTGCGCGTAGCGTGCTTTGGGTGCAATTGCGCGCGCAAGTTCCGCACGAATCGGGTTTCCTGTCCATTCGCCGTGCGGCAGTGCATTCGGGAACGCAACCAGCACGCGTTTGGCGACTTTCGCAAGCACCTTGTTCGCGAGACCGGCAATCGAATTCTGTTCATGCAGCACGAGCGGACGGCCGCTCAATGCGGTCATCAGGCCGGCCGGAAACGTGATGTAGCCGCCCATGCCGAGCACGACGTCCGGCTTCACGCGGCGCAGCACGCTCAAGCTTTGCGTACATGCGCGCAGCAGATTCAGCGGCAGCATCAGCTTGGTCTTCAGGCCCTTGCCGCGCAGGCCGCCAAAGCGCACGTATTCCATCGGGATACCGTGCTTCGGCACCAGCGTTGCTTCCATGCCCGCGGGATTGCCGAGCCATACGACCTTCCAGCCCCACGCCTGCATCAGATGAGCGACCGCGAGCCCCGGGAACACGTGTCCCCCGGTGCCACCGGCCATCACCATCAGCGTGCGTTGCGGCAGAGCGGTCATACCTTCCCTCCGCGCATCAGCACCCGGTTCTCGTAATCGACACGCATCAGCACGGCGACAGCCACACAGTTCAGCAAAATGCCGGAGCCGCCATAACTGACGAGCGGCAACGTGAGACCTTTGGTCGGCAGCAAGCCGAGGTTCACGCCCATGTTGATGAAGGTCTGCGCGCCGAACCAGATGCCGATGCCCTTCGCCACCAGACCCGCGAACGTGCGGTCGAGCGCGAGCGCCTGACGGCCGATCTCGAACGAACGGCGCACGATCCAGTAGAACATCAGGATCACGACCAGCACGCCGACAAAACCCAGTTCCTCGCCGATCACCGCGAGGATGAAGTCGGTATGCGCTTCCGGCAGATAGTTGAGCTTCTCGACGCTGCCGCCCAGTCCCACGCCGAACCACTCGCCGCGCCCGAATGCGATCAGCGAGTGCGTCAATTGATAAGCCTTGCCCTGCGCGTAACGGTCGTCCCACGGATCGAGGTACGCGAAAATCCGCTCGCGACGCCACGGCGACGCCCACACCAGCAGGCTGAATGTACCGACCGCGGTCGCCACCAGACCACCGAACAGCTTGCCGTTCACGCCGCCGAGAAACAGCAGGCCCATCGCGGTCGCCGCGATCACCATGAACGCGCCCATGTCCGGCTCGAGCAGCAGCAACGCACCGACGAGGCCCACGGCGACTGCCATCGGCAAAAAGCCTTTGGCAAAGCTGTGCATGTATTCCTGCTTGCGCACGGTGTAATTCGCCGCGTAGATCGCCACCGCGAGCTTCATGATTTCCGACGGCTGCATGTTCGTGATGCCGAGCGGAATCCAGCGGCGCGCGCCGTTCACGCCCTTGCCGACGTGCGGGATCAGCACGATCACCAGCGCGACCAGCGAAATCAGAAACAGCTTGGGCGCGTACTTGTCCCACGTCGCGATCGGAATGCGGAACGACACGATGCCGACCACCGCGCCCATCACCACGAAGATGATCTGGCGCACGAGGAACGCGTAGTCGCGATACGACGCATACTTCGGCGAATCGGGCATGGCGATCGACGCCGAATACACCATCACCACACCGAGACCGAGCAGCGCGACGACCACCCACAGCAGCGAGTGATCGTAGTCGAGCATGCGCGAGCGCAGCGGACGCACGCCGTTGACGGCGCTCGCAAGACCACTGCCGCCCGAGCGGCCGCCGGCGCGAGCCGAAGCGCCCGAAGCACCCGCGTCGCCGGTGGCGGCCTGACGTGAACCGAAACGTTCCGACCAGCTCATATCATCGTCCCCCGTTCGGCCGCGATGTCTTCCACCGTGCTGCGGAACACCGCGGCGCGATGCGCGTAACCCCTGAACATGTCGAAGCTCGCGCAAGCCGGCGAGAGCAGCACGGCGTCGCCCGGTTCCGCGAGCGCGGTTGCGGCGCGGGTCGCTTCTTCGAGCGTGGCGTGGTCCGTTATGGCAATGCCGGTGTCTGCCAGCGCGGCGCGGATTTGCGGCGCGTCGCGGCCGATCAGCATCACCGCGCGGCACCAGCGCATGACCGGCGCGGCGAGCGGTTCGAAATCCTGCCCCTTGCCGTCACCGCCGGCGATCAGCACGATGCGCTGCGCGAGACCGTCGAGCGCGGCGACCGTCGCGCCGACGTTGGTGCCCTTGCTGTCGTCCACATAGTCGATACCGTCGATCGACGCGATCAATTCCACGCGATGCGGTTCGCCGTGATATTCGCGCAGACCGTGCAGCAGCGGCGCGCCCGGCAGGCCGACCGCGCGCGCGAGCGCGTAAGCGGCGAGCGCATTGGCGGCGTTGTGCAAGCCGCGAATGCGCAAGGCGTCGGCCGGCATCAGGCGCTTGAGCGCGATGTTCGGCGGCGTCACGACTTCGTTCTTGCGGCGGCGCTTCGGCACCGGTTCGTCGCTCGCGTCGCGGTCATGCGCTTCGACGAGCCAGATCATGCCGTTGTCGCGCAGCAAGCCGTAGTCGCCGTCGTTCTTCGGCTCGGTGACGCCGAATGTGACCACCTCGGCTTCGCTGTCTTCCGAAGGCGCGAGCTTCATGACGCGTGAGTCGTCGCGATTCAACACGCGCACGGTTTGTGTACCAAAGATGCGGCCCTTCGCGGCAGCGTATGCATCGAGACCGCCGTGCCAGTCGAGGTGATCCTGGGTGATATTCAGCACGACCGCCGCGTCGGGCGTAAACGTGTGCGCGGTTTCGAGCTGGAAGCTCGACAGCTCCAGCACCCACACATCCGGCAACGCGGTGTTGTCGATCGCTTCCGTTAGCTTGTCGAGCAGCGCCGGGCTGATATTGCCCGCCACCGCGACCTTCTTGCCCGCGCGTTCGCACAGCAGGCCGGTGAGGCTCGTGGTCGTGGTCTTGCCGTTGGTGCCGGTGATGGCGATCACTTTCGGCGCATAGCCGCTTTCGCCGAGCGACTTCAGTGCCTGGGAGAAGAATTCGAGTTCGCCCCACACGGGGATGCCCTGCTCGCGCGCCGCCGAGATTAGCGGCAACAGATCGGCGGCGAGCGGCGACAAACCCGGGCTGATGGCGACCAGTTCGATACCTTCGAGCAGTGCCGGCGAAAACGGGCCGCCGACGAATGCGGCGTCGATGCCGTGCGCTTCCAGCGCGTGCAGGTTCGGCGGCACCTCGCGCGTATCGGCCACACGCAGCCGACAGCCGTGCCGCGCGCACCAGCGCGCCATAGCGAGACCGGATTCACCCAGTCCCAGCACGAGCACCATCGGCTTTTGCCGATCCCGAAACTTCTCGCCGAACATCGCCTGCTTCCTTAATGACCTGCTGCTTAACGCAGTTTGAGCGTGGACAAACCAAAGAGACACAACATCAGGGTGATGATCCAGAAGCGCACGACCACCTGCGTTTCTTTCCAACCCGACAATTCGAAATGGTGATGCAGCGGCGCCATCTTGAAGAGACGCCGCCCTTCACCGAAACGGCGCTTGGTGAATTTGAACCACGTGACCTGCAACATCACGGAGAGCGTCTCCGCAACGAAAATGCCGCCCATGATGAAGAGCACGATTTCCTGACGCACGATCACCGCGACCGTGCCGAGCGCGCCGCCGAGCGCGAGCGCGCCGACGTCGCCCATGAACATCTGCGCCGGGTGCGTGTTGAACCAGAGGAACGCGAGTCCCGCGCCGCCCATCGCCGAACAGAAGATCAACAACTCGCCCGCACCGGCGATATGCGGAAACAGCAGGTATTTCGAATAGACCGAGCTGCCCATCACATACGCGAACACACCGAGCGACGCACCGACCAGCACGACGGGCATGATCACGAGCCCGTCGAGACCGTCGGTGAGGTTGACCGCGTTGCTCGCACCAACGATCACCAGATACGTCAGCACGATGAAGCCCCACACGCCGAGCGGATAGCTGATCGATTTGACGAACGGCAGCATCAGGTCGGCGTGGGGAGGCAGGCCCATCGAGAGGCCGCTCCTCACCCATGCCATGAACAGGTCGAACACGCGCACATTGCTCGCTTCGGACACACTGAATGCGAGATACACGGCAGCGAACAGACCGATCATCGACTGCCAGAAATACTTTTCGCGCGACGACATGCCGCGCGGATCCTTGTAGACCACCTTGCGGTAATCGTCGACCCAGCCGATCACACCGAAACCGAACGTGACCAGCATCACGATCCAGATGAAGCGGTTGGTCAGGTCGGCCCACAGCAACGTGGCCACGGCGATGCCGAGCAGAATCAGCACACCGCCCATGGTCGGCGTGCCGGATTTCACGAGGTGAGTTTGCGGACCGTCTTTACGAACGGCCTGACCGACCTTCATGGCGGTCAGCTTGCGAATCACCGCCGGGCCGCAGACGAGCCCGATCAGCAGCGCGGTGATGGTCGCCATCACCGCACGGAAAGTCAGATAACTGAACACGCGCAAGAAGCTTGCGTCATTCTGCAGCCATTGCGCCAGCGCCAGTAGCATGCTTCGGTCCTTCTATTTCAATGTGCCGCGGGCGTACTGCCCGCTGCGTTGGGTTGTGGACTCGTTACGGCGTCCACCACGCGCTCCATCTGCATGAAGCGCGAGCCTTTCACGAGAAGCGTTGCGGCAGGACCGAAACCGGCCTGCTGCAATTGCGCGACCAGCGTGCCGACATCGGCGACGTGATGCGCGCTCGCGCCATACGCGGTGCAGGCGTCGCGCGAGGCGTCGCCCATGGCGTATAGCGCGTCGATACCGCGTTCCTTGGCGTAAGCGCCGATTTCGCGGTGAAACGCCGGACCGTTGTCGCCGACTTCGCCCATGTCGCCCATCACCAGCACGCGCGGCGCGGCGCGGGAGGCGAGCACGTCGATCGCGGCGCGCATCGAATCGGGATTGGCGTTGTAGGTGTCGTCGATCACGGTCGCGCCGGCGAGCGTGCCGAGGACGGCTTGCTTCACCTGCAGGCGGCCCTTCACGGCGCCGAACGATTCGAGACCGCGCTTGATCGCGTCGAGCGAAACGCCCGCAGCCAACGCGGCCGACGTTGCGGCCAGCGCGTTGTGCGCGTTGTGGTTGCCGAGCACTTGCAGCGTGACTTCGATTTGGCCTTCCGGCGTGTTGATGCTCAACACGTTGCCGTCGAACGTGCCTTTCACTGCGGCTTCAGTCGTGCGCTCGGCGGAATTCAGCGCGAAGTCCATGATGCGGTTGCCGGTTGCGGCCACGCGCCAGATGCTCGCGTAGGCGTCGTCCGCCGGGAACACCGCGACGCCTTCCGGCGACAACGCGTGAATCACGCTCGCGTGTTCGAGCGCGACGGCTTCCACCGTCGCCATGAATTCCTGATGCTCGCGCTGCGCGTTGTTCACCACCGCGACCGTCGGCTCGGCGATTTTCGCGAGCTCCGAGGTTTCGCCCGGATGGTTCATGCCGAGTTCGACCACCGCCAGCTGATGCGCGGCGTGCAGACGGAACAGCGTGAGCGGCAAGCCGATGTCGTTGTTGAAGTTGCCCGCGGTGGCAAGTCGCGCTTCGGCACCGACCGCGGCGGCGAAGATCGACGCGATCATTTCCTTGACCGTGGTTTTGCCGTTGCTGCCCGTCACCGCGACGAGCGGCATGCTGAACTGGCGGCGCCAACCGCGCGCGAGCGCGCCGAGACCCACGCGCGTGTCGGTGACTTTGAGCGCCGGCACATTCCAGTCTTGCGGCGTACGCGTGACAAGAACTGCCGTCACGTTGCGCGCGGCGACGTCCGGCAGGAAGTCGTGCGCGTCGAAACGATCGCCCTTGATCGCGACGAACAGGTCGCCGGGGCCGGCGCTGCGGCTGTCGGTACAAACGCGTTCGAACGCAACCGTCTCGTCGCCGAGCACGGTCGCGCCCGGGATCAGCGCGGCGGCTTCACGCAGCGAAAACATGCTCATTCGCCACCTCCGCGTGCGTGCGTCGCGCGCGCGGCCAGCGCGAGGCGAGCGTGATCCTGATCGGAGAAAGCGCGTTTCTTACCCATGATTTCCTGTGTTGCTTCGTGCCCTTTGCCGGCCAGCACGATGACGTCTTCGCGCGCGGCGCTGCGGATCGCTTGCAGGATCGCGCTTGCGCGGTCCTCGATACGGCGCGCCTTCGACGCGTCCTTCATACCCGCCGCGATCTGCTCGATGATCGATTGCGGATCTTCGCTGCGCGGGTTGTCGCTGGTCACGACCACGCCGTCGGCGATCTTCTCGGCGATCGCGCCCATCAGCGGACGCTTGGTCGCGTCGCGGTCGCCGCCGCAGCCGAACATGCAGATCAGTTCGCCGCCGCGTGCGGTTGCCATCGGGCGCAGCGCTTCGAGGGTTTTTTCCAGCGCATCCGGCGTGTGCGCGTAATCGATCACGACGAGCGGCTCGTCGTTCTGCAAGCGGCCACCCAAACGCTGCATGCGGCCGTTCACCGATTCGAGCTTCGCCAGTTCGGCCAGTGCGGCTTCGAAAGGCACGTCGGCGGCAAGCAACGCGCCCAGCACGCCGAGCAGATTGCTCACGTTGAACGCGCCGAGCGTCTGCACTTCGACTTCGGCATTGCCCCAGTCAGAAGTGTTCAGATGGAACGCGGTGCCCGTTGCGGTTGCGCGCACATTCGATGCGAGCAGCAATGCGTCGGCTTGCGGTGCGTCTTTTTGCAGGTCGCCCAACCCGTAGGCGATCGTGCGCGCGTGGCCTTGCGTGCTGGCGAGCAAACGGCGGCCGGCCGCGTCGTCGCGATTGATCACGGCCGCGCGCAGTTCCGGCCAGGCGAAGAGGCGGGCCTTCGCGGCTTCGTAGGCTTCGAACGTGCCGTGGTAGTCGAGATGGTCTTGCGTGAGATTCGTGAACACGGCGATGTCGAACGCCGTGCCGTTCACGCGCCCCTGGTGTAGCGCGTGCGATGACACCTCCATGGCGACCGCCTGCGCGCCCGCGTCGCGCAACTGCGCGAGGCTGCGTTGCAGTTGCGGTGCGTCGGGCGTCGTAAAGCCGGTGTGCACCAGTTGGCCGGGCAGACCCGTGCCGAGCGTGCCGATGATCGCGCAACGCGTGCCGAGCGCGGTCAACGCCGCCGAGATCCACTGGCTGCACGACGTCTTGCCGTTCGTGCCGGTGACGCCGACCGTCAGCATGCTGTCGCTCGGATCGTCGTACCAGCCGCTTGCGATCGAACCCGCGAGTTCGTTCAACGCCGGCACGGCGAGCGTGTTCGACGGATCGATCGCACCGCTGAAACCCTCGGGCTGAACCAGCACGGCGGCGGCGCCACGTTCGAGCGCACCCGAGATGAACGGGCGGTTGTCCGCGCCGTCCACTGCGTAGGCGAAAAACGCGTCGCCGGCCGCAAGCGAGCGCGTGTCGGCGTGCAGATGTGCGCCTGGCTGCACGTGAGCGTGCAGCCAGTTGAGGGCGTCGGCGATTTGCCGCTGCTCGGGATGCTTCTCGCGCAGCGCGCTCATCGCACGACTCCCGGGTGGCTTTTCGCGTTCGCGGAAATCGTCATCTTCTTGGCGCCGGCGCTGGTGGAAAGTTTCTTGGCCGTGGCTGGCGTGGCGGGCGCGCCCGGCGCGGCCGGGGCCAAGTCGTCGGACACCACCATCTGCTTGACCGGCATGTCCGGCGGCACATTCAACGAACGCAACGTATCGCCGACGATCGCCGAGAACACCGGACCCGACACCTGACCACCGAAGTGGCTTCCCGCCGTCGGCTCGTCGACCGAAACGGCCACGACGATGCGCGGATTCGGCATCGGCGCCATGCCGACGAACGACGCGCGATACTTGGAGTGGTCGTAACCGTGCGCGCCGTGCTTGTACGCCGTACCGCTCTTGCCGCCGACGCGATAGCCCGGCACCGCCGCATCCGGCGACGTGCCGCCCGGCGCCGTGACGGTTTCGAGCATGGCGCGCACTTCGCGAGCCGTGGTCGGCGCGAAGATTTGCGGGCCGGTGGCCGGCTGATCGCCAGGCGTGCGGAAGATCGATACCGGCATGATTTCGCCGTCATGCGCAATCGCGGTGTAAGCGCGGCCCAACTGGAACAGCGACACCGACAGACCGTAGCCATACGACATGGTCGCCTGTTCGATACGGCGCCAGCCCTTCCACGGACGCAGACGGCCCGCCGCCGCGCCCGGGAAGCCGACCTTCGGCGCCTGGCCGAGACCGATGCTGGTGTACATGTTCCACATCTCTTCGGGCTTGAGCTGCATGGCGATCTTCGTCGCGCCGATGTTGCTCGACTTCTGGATCACGCCGCCCACCGTCAGCACGCCGAACGCGCTGTCGTCGGTAATCGGCGCACCGTCGAGCACGAAGCGGCCGCCGCCTGTATCAACCAGTGTAGTCGGCGTGACGCGGTGCAGATCGAGCGCGAGCGAGACCGTGAACGGCTTCATGATCGAGCCGGGCTCGAACGTGTCGGTCAGGATGCGATTGCGCAACTGGTCGCCGGTCAGGTGGGAACGGTCGTTCGGGTTGTACGTGGGGTAATTCACGAGCGCCAGCACTTCACCGGTACGCACGTCGATCACCATCGCCGCGCCGGCCTTCGCCTTGAATTTTTCGACGGCCGCCTTCAGGTTCGTATAAGCGATGTACTGAATCTTGCTGTCGATCGAAAGATCCACGTCCTGGCCGTTGTGCGGCACGACCTGCTCGTCCACGTCCTCGATGATGTGGCCCATGCGGTCCTTGATCACGCGGCGGCTGCCCGACATGCCGGCGAGCAGCTTCTGGTCGCCGAGTTCGACGCCTTCCTGGCCTTCGTCTTCCACGTTGGTGAAGCCGATCAGGTGGGCCGTGATCTCGCCTTCCGGATAGAAGCGCTTGTACTCGTCGCGCGCGTAAATGCCTGGGATGTCGAGCCCCGTGACTTTTTCCGCGATGTCCACCGGCACCTGGCGCTTCACATAGACGAAGGTTTTGTCCTCCGACAGCTTGGCGCGCAGCTCCTTGTTCGTCATGCCGAGCAATTTGCCGAGCGAAGTCAGCTTGTCGGCGCCGAGGTCGTCCGGCACCGATTCGGGGATAGCCCAGATCGCGCGCACCGGCAAACTCGTGGCCAGCACGAGCCCGTTGCGATCGAGAATCTTGCCGCGCGTGGCCGGCAATTCGAGGCGGCGCTGATAGCGGATTTCACCCTGCTTCTGATAGAACGCGTTGCCCGGGCCCTGAATCCAGAACGCGCGCGCGGTGAGCGCGACGAACGCCATGAACAGCATGAACACGACGAGCTTGGAGCGCCACATCGGCAGGCGCACCGACAGGATCGGATTGGCCGAGAAAGCCACGCTCTTGCGAGCCGACGATTTTTTCATCGCACGCCTCCGCGACGGGTCGCCACCGGCGCCGAGGCTGGGCCGGAAGTCGGGATCGGCGCATCTTCAGCCTTTGCCGCGCCCGGATCGAGCGTGAGGTACTGGGTACGGCCGGTCGTAACCGATTGCATCTTCAGGGAATCAGTGGCGATCTGCTCGATGCGCGACGTTTTCGACAACGCGCTCTGCTGATATTGAAGTTGCGAATAGTCCTGCTGCAGCTGGCGCTCCTGCGATTGAGCGCGCTGCAACTGGATAAAGATCTGACGCTGCTGATTGGTCGCGTTGACGACAGACAAGGCGCAGCCCATCACGATCATCAGCAGGAAGATATTGAGGCGGTTCATGGCGCGATCCGCTCCGCCACGCGCATCACGGCAGAACGGGCGCGCGGGTTCGCGGCGACTTCAGCGTCGCTCGCGAACACGCGGCCGATGATCTTGAGCGGAGGGCTCGGCAGATCGACTGCGCGAATCGGCAGACGGCGATCCACCGCAGGCGTACTGGCGTGCGCCTGCATGAATCGCTTGACGATCCGATCCTCGAGCGAATGAAAGCTGATGACCACCAGCCGCCCCCCTTGCTCCAACAGCGACAACGCTGCTTCTAAAACGACTTGCAGCTCCGCAAGCTCTTGATTGATGTGAATCCGTATAGCTTGAAAGGTGCGGGTTGCCGGATCCTTGCCCTTCTCACGGGTTTTGACGACGTTAGCCACGATTTGGGCAAGCTCGCCCGTGCTGACGAGAGGCCCAAGACGGTCGGACTCTGCCCGGCGAGCAACAAGCGCCTTTGCAATCTGAAAAGCAAACCGTTCTTCCCCATAATCTCGTATCACCTCCGTCAATTCCTGCACCGTGGCCCGCGCCAGCCAGTCAGCAGCCGATTCGCCGCGCGTCGGGTCCATCCGCATATCGAGCGGGCCGTCGGCGCGGAAGCTGAAGCCCCGCTCCGGATCGTCGACTTGCGGCGACGACACGCCCAGATCCAGCAAAACGCCCGACACCCGTCCTACGCCGCGCTCCGCAATCGCGGTGCGCAGTGAAGCAAAACTCTCGTGCACGATGCCAAAGCGCGGATCCGTGATCTGCTGAGCCGTGGCGATGGCGAGCGGGTCTTTGTCGAAAGCGATCAGACGCCCCGACTCACCCAGCTTCTCCAACACCAGCCGGCTATGACCACCGCGCCCGAACGTGCCGTCCACATACACGCCGTCCGCGCGTGTGACCAGCGCTTGAACCGCTTCTTCCAGCAGCACCGTGCGATGCTGCAATTCATTTCCCATCGCAGGCGCCATATAAGTAAACCGCGATCAGAACGTGAAATCTTTCAGGGCGTCGGGCATGCCCTCTGCCATTGCCGCCTGTTCCTTCGCGGCATAAGTTTGTGCATCCCATAACTCGAAGTGACGACCCATGCCGAGCAAGGTCACTTCTTTTTCCAAACCGCCGGCCGTGCGCAATTCCGGCGACACGAGCACGCGCCCTGCGCCGTCCATATCGACGTCCATTGCATTGCCGAGAAAAATGCGCTTCCACCAGGTCGCGTTCATGGGCAGCTTGTCGACCTTGTCGCGAAAGATTTCCCACTCCGGGCGCGGAAAGAGCAACAGGCAGCCGTCCGGGTGCTTGGTGATCGTCACCCGGCCCTCTGCCTGTGTTTGCAGCGCATCCCGATACCGAGAGGGAATAGACATCCGCCCTTTCGCATCGAGCGTCAGCGCCGACGCCCCTTGGAACACTTCGCTCTCCCCTGTGGCGCGTTTGCGCCCGCTGCCCGATTCGTGAAAATCTACCCGAAACCGCCTGTGAGATCACACAAAAATACACTTTCTCACACTGTCTCCCACTTTAGAGGAACGCTAAACAGGGGTCAAGGGAGATACACGGTTTTCCGACGAATTTTGTTTGTTAGAACAAGGACTTAGCGCGACTCCTTCACGTCGGACATAAAAACGGAAAACCGTTATAAATGAATGAGCTAGTGCAACTTGTGAAGGTGATACGTGAAAAGTGCGAGGGAAAGGCGCGGAATGAAAGAGATCGTCAAGCGGGATCGGGCAGTGTGGGATGGCGTTGCCGAGTACTTCAGATGGACGGCGCGCGATGCGCCGGTCCACTTTCGGGAGGTACGTAAATAGAGGACGCGAACTTATATGTAATAGGCAGTGCGAGTCATGACTTTCGACACGGCGCGCATGAGCGCGCGCGCGGGGAATGGCAACTCGACCCCGCCGGCGTCCATGGCGGCCTTGCCATGCTCCACCTCGTCCACGCGCATCTGCTCGACGATCGCGCGTGACTCCCGGTCGGCTGCCGGCAGTTGTTCCAGATGGCTATCGAGATGCTGCTCCACCTGACGCTCGGTTTCGGCCATGAAGCCGAGGCTGACACGGTCGCCCATGCGCCCTGCCGCGAGGCCGATTGCCAGCGCGCCGGCATACCACAGCGGGTTCAGCAGACTGGGACGCGAATCGAGGGCTTCGAGCCGCCTGGAAGTCCAAGCGAGATGATCCTCCTCCTCGATCGCAGCGCGATTGAACACGACACGCAACGAAGGAGACTTGGTCGCAAGTTTCTGTGCCTGATAGAGCGCCTGGGCGCATACCTCGCCGACGTGGTTCACGCGCATCAACCCAGCCGAGTGTGCACGCTCGGCCGGCGAGAGTTCGGGCGCCGCATCCGTCACCGCGGATTCGTGCGGAACCGGCAGCGGGCGACTCATTCGCGACACACCGGTCATTGAGCGTAAACCCCGATCAAACTCGCTAATCAACTCATCCAGAAACATTCCGCGCTCCCTCGTTCAACAGCCGCCTCATCGATCCAACTGGTCCGCGCCATAAGGCTTTACGGCGCAAAACAGGCTTCGCGAAAAGCTTCAAACCGGGTGAATCCGGCAGCCAATTTCTGATTTTAGACCATGTTGCGTAAACGAAACAGGAGGCTTCCTGTCCCGCTCCTTTTTCTTTGTCCCATGTAGGCCTTTTGTTACATTACGTGCAACTTCTCGCGAAGTTGGACAAGCAAGGCCTCAACGCTAGATAAATATTCTGCCTTGTACAAAAGATTCGTAATCCTTGGAGATCATTCGATGAAAAAGTCGCTTCTCGCTCTCGCAGCACTGGGCGCATTCGCAGGCGTCGCACATGCTCAGAGCAGCGTGACCCTGTACGGTATCATTGACGAAGGCTTCAACATCAACACCAACTCGGGTGGCAAGCACCTGTACAACCTGTCCAGCGGCGTTATGCAAGGCTCGCGTTTCGGCCTGCGTGGCACGGAAGATCTGGGCGGCGGTCTGAAGGCAATCTTCGTGTTGGAAAACGGCTTTGACGTGAACAACGGCAAGCTGGGTCAAGGCGGCCTGATGTTCGGTCGTCAAGCTTACGTCGGCCTGTCGAGCCAATTCGGTACGGTCACGCTGGGTCGTCAGTACGACTCCGTCGTCGACTACGTTGGTCCGCTGGAAGCCGGCGACCAGTGGGGCGGCTACATCGCTGCTCACCCGGGCGACATCGACAACTTCAACAACGCATACCGCACGAACAACACGGTCAAGTACACGAGCGTTGACTACGGTGGCCTGAAGTTCGGCGGCACGTACAGCTTCGGCGGCGTTGCTGGCAACGTCACGTCGAACCAGATCTGGTCGTTGGGCGCTGGCTACAACAACGGTCCCCTCGTTCTCGGCGTTGGTTATTTGAACGCACGCAGCCCGGCAGCTTCGGGTGGCCTGTTCAACAACGGCGGTACGGCTGCAGCACCGGCCGCTGCTGTGAGCTCGCCGGTCTACGCTGGCTTCGCATCGGCTAACACGTACCAGGTCATCGGTGCAGGCGGCGCATACACGTTCGGCGCAGCAACGGTCGGCGTGACGTACTCGAACATCCGCTTCGGCAACCTGGGCGCTTCGTTCGCATCGCCGTTCAAGGGCCAGTCGGCTACGTTCAACAACGCGGAACTGAACTTCAAGTATCAGTTGACCCCGGCATTGTTGGTCGGCGCAGCGTATGACTACACCCGCGGCGCGGAAATCAACGGCAACTCGCGTGCTCAGTACCACCAAGGCGCGATCGGCGTGGACTACTTCCTGTCCAAGCGCACGGACGTGTACGTGATCGGTGTGTACCAACACGCTCTGGGCGACACGGTCAACGCAGCAGGCGCTACGGTCGACGCAACGGCAGGCATCAACGGCCTGTCGGGTTCGTCGAACCAGAACCAACTCGCAGCTCGCGTCGGTATCCGCCACAAGTTCTAATAAGTCGTAATAAAGCAGTTTGCCTCAAAGGCGCCTTCGGGCGCCTTTTTTTATGGCTTGCGGCGCATCGCCGATTGGCCGACTTTAAATGGTGACGGCGGTGGCATAAACGGAAAAAAGCCCGGCAAACTTTCCTCTGCCGGGCTTTTGCTCTTTTTTGCTAATGCACCACTTCGTGCCTGCTTCGTACGTGATTAGCGCTCGATTCTGCTGGCTTATGCTCGCCCGTCGCGCAACTCGCGGCGCAGAATCTTGCCGACATTGCTCTTCGGCAATTCAGTACGGAATTCGACGATCTTAGGCCGCTTGTAGCCAGTCAACTGCTGCTTGCAGTACGCGAAGATGTCGGCGTCGGTGAGCGCCTGGTCCTTCTTCACGACAAACAGCTTCACCGCTTCGCCGGAATGCTGATCCGGTACACCGACCGCGGCGACTTCGAACACACCCGGCAGTTTGGCCACGACGTCTTCGATTTCGTTCGGATAGACGTTGAAACCCGACACGAGAATCATGTCCTTCTTACGGTCGACGATCTTGACGAAGCCACGTTCGTTCATCAGGCCGACATCGCCCGATTTGAAGAAGCCATCCGACGTCATCACTTTCGCCGTTTCGTCGGGCCGGTTCCAGTAACCCGCCATGACCTGCGGACCGCGGATGCAGATTTCGCCCGGCTGGCCGAGCGGCACTTCGTTGCCTTCGTCGTCACGAATCGAGATTTCCGTCGACGGCAGCGGCAAGCCAATTGTCCCGCTGTATTCCGTGACGGTCACCGGATTGCAGGTCACGCACGGCGACGTTTCCGACAACCCGTATCCTTCGATGATCGGCGTGTGCGTATGCTCGTACCAGCGCTTGGCAACGGCCTCCTGCACCGCCATTCCGCCACCGTTCGCGGCGATCAGCTTCGAAAAATCGAGCTTATGGAAATCCGGGCTATTCAACATCGCGTTATACAGCGTGTTGACGGCGGGAATTGTCGTGATCGCATACCCTTCGAGCGCCTTGATCATGCCCGGAATGTCGCGCGGATTCGGAATCAGCACGCCGAGGCCGCCGGTACGGATGGTCAGCAACCCGCAAACCGTCAGCGCAAATACGTGATACAGCGGCAATGCAACGACGGTGATGAACTGATCGATGTCCGTGCGATTCGCGCGAACCGGATCGAGCCAGATCTCCGACTGCAGCACATTGGCGATCAGATTCCGATGCAGTAGCGTCGCACCCTTGGCCACGCCTGTCGTGCCACCCGTATATTGGAGAAACGCGACATCGTTCGGGCCTTGCTGCACCGGATTGAATTTCTGGCGTCCGCCCTCCGCGATCGCAGTATTGAATTTGACGTGACCTGGCAGACTCCATGCCGGCACCATCTTCTTCACCTTGCGCACGACGAAGTTCACAAGCGTGCCCTTGATCCCCATCAGATCGCCCATCGCGGCCACGACGACATGCTTGACCGCGGTGTTGCGTACGATCGCCTGCAGCGTGACTGCAAAGTTCTCGAGCAGAATGATCGCTTCCGCGCCGCTGTCCTTGAGCTGATGCTCCAATTCGCGTGGGGTATAAAGCGGGTTCACGTTCACGACCACGTAGCCCGCGCGCAGGATAGCGGCAATCGCCACCGGATATTGCAGCACGTTCGGCATCATGATCGCGATGCGCGTACCGCGGGCAAGGCCCTTCGACTGGAACCAGGCTGCCAGCTTGCGCGAAAGCGCGTCGAGTTCGCCATAGCTGATCGTCTTGTCCATGCAGACGAACGCCGGTTTCGCGCGGTGTTCGCGGAAGGCTTCTTCCAGCAGTTCTCCGAGCGACGAATAGCGGGTCGGGTCAATCTCTGCGGGAACGCCGGGTGGATAAGATTTCAGCCAGATTTTGTCCATGCAGCGTCTCCTCCTTTTATTTTCGAATGGTCGTGCTAAAAACGCATCGTAGCATGGGCACCTGGGTGTTAATCGCGAAAAGCGGCCGGGTTAGACTGCAACCTCGAACCTCCAAAACGCGAGCATCGCGGGATGATTGAGCGTGATTCAGACGCGCTCGACTTCGACCAGGCAGTCGTAGAAAGTTGCCGATCCGCCCAGATCGGTGAGCGCCTGGCTGGTGACCTGATTGGCATTGCGGCCGTCCGGCGCAAGCTTCTTCCACCAGATCGACAGGCCGACCACGAGCCCCTCGCGTGCCTTATCGGTAACGCGGACGCGCGCCTGCATCGAGCCGCGATCGTTAAAAATACGCACTTGATCGCCATTGACGATCTCTCGCGATTGCGCGTCGGCCGGATGCATGTCGAGATGCGGTTCGCCTTCGGTGGAACGCAGGCTTTCGACGTTCACGAACGTGCTGTTCAGGAAGTTGCGGGCCGGTGGCGAGATCATGGCCAGCGGATATCGGGCGGCAAGTTCAGGTGCGCCGTCGGCGGACTCGTGCGGCGGCAGATAGTCGGGCAGCGGGTCGAGTCCCTGTTGTGCGAGGCGTTCGCTGTAGAACTCGCATTTGCCGGACGGTGTTCGGAAGCCACCCTCGGCGAACGGCGCATCGGGCAGGTTCAGCCTGGCCCAGCCAGTTTTCTTCAGGCTCTCCCAGTCGACGCCTTCGAGCGTTCTGTCTTGCCAGCTGAACGCCGCCTGTGCAACGGTCTCGTCGCTCTCGAATAGCGCCGGCTCCTCGAGCCCCATATGACGCGCGATGCCGCGGAAAATCTCTGTGTTCGGAACCGCTTGGCCGACCGGGGCGATCGCCGGCAGGTTGACCATTACGTGTGTATGGCCGTAGGACTTGTGGACGTCGAGGTGCTCGAGTTGGGTCGTCGCGGGGAGCAGCAGATCGGCGTAGTCGGCAGTGTCGGTCTGGAAATGTTCGAGGACGATTGTGAACAGATCTTCGCGCGCGAAACCTGCGGCGACCCGCTCGGAATCCGGCGCGACCGCCACGGGGTTCGAATTGTAGACGACGATAGATTCGATTTTCGGGCCGAATGCCGCGTCGCCCTTGTGCAGCAACGCGTCGCCGATTGCGTTCATATTGATGACGCGGCTCGTCCTGGTCGGCCAACCCGGCATCAGATCCGGCCGCTGCAACGCATGTGAGTCAACCGGCGCCCACCCACCCGACGACAGCAACGCACCACCCGCTCGCTCGCGCCACGCACCCGTGAGCGACGGCAGGCACGCGATCGCGCGCACGGCGTTACCGCCGCCACGTACCCGTTGCAGGCCGTAGTTCATGCGAATCGCAGCTTTTTT
Organism: Burkholderia sp. WP9; assembly: GCF_900104795.1. NCBI lineage: Bacteria > Pseudomonadati > Pseudomonadota > Betaproteobacteria > Burkholderiales > Burkholderiaceae > Burkholderia > Burkholderia sp. WP9. The sequence goes on along the minus strand of NZ_FNTG01000001.1, from coordinate 4,142,868 downwards.
CGTGCTGCCGTACAGTCGCGCAAGATCGACGATCACGCTCGCATCAATACCGCAGATGTCGGCAACACGCGACGGCGAGTAGCTGAGCGCACGGGGCTTAAGTTGGTCGAAGCCTAACGTATAGGCCGCGATGTATTCGTGATCGAGCAGATTTTCCGTGATCAACACATTGATCATGCCGAGCGCCAATGCGCCGTCGGTGCCGGGTTTCAGGGCGATGTGCTGATGGCATTTTTCAGCCGTCAGGGAGCGGTACGGATCGATCGCGATCAGCCGTGCACCGCGACGCTTGGCCTGCTGGGCGCGTGTCCAGAAATGTAGGTTCGACGCGATGGGATTCGAACCCCAGATCAGGATGACTTCGCTCTCGTCAAAAAACTCGGTGAGCATGCCAAGGCTCGCGCCATAGGTGTACTTCAGCCCGGCCGCGCCGGCGGCCGCGCAAATCGTGCGATCCAGTTGCGATGCGCCGAGCTTGTGGAAGAACCGCTGCGCAATGCTGTCCCCTTGAACCAGCCCCATCGTGCCGGCGTAGCTGTACGGGAGGATCGCTTCGGGCGCGCGGCCCGCAATCTCCGAGAGGCGGCGAGCAGCGAGCTGGAACGCCTCGTCCCAGCTGATCGGCTCAAAGTGGCCTTCGCCCTTCCGGCCGACGCGCTTCATGGGTGCCGTCAATCTCTGCGGATGATGCACGCGCTCCGCATAGCGGCTGACCTTCGTGCATAGCGCACCTTGCGTAGGAGGGTGCTCGGGATCCGCGAAGACCTTGATCGCGCGACCGGCCTCGACCGTCACGCGCATCGCACAGGTGTCGGGGCAGTCGTGCGGGCAGACGACGCGAGCGTGTTCAGTCGGAGCATTCATCGGCGGTCCGTTCGAGGGAGCAGTAGAGCAATGCGGGATTCTATTATGTCAATTGCCTGTCGACTTGCACCGTGCCGCCAAAAAGGCCTTCGGCGTAGAATCGATTATTACCGTGCCCGGACCAATGTGGCCCCGAGCGATTCCACGCAAGCCAAAGCACACACGCATCATCACTCCATCATGAAACTTATCCCAGAAATCCAGGCCGCTCACGGCGAAATCCAGACTCTCCGACGAACGATCCACGCCCATCCGGAACTGCGTTACGAGGAGACCGCAACGGCAGATCTGGTCGCGCGAACGCTCGAATCGTGGGGTATCGAAACGCATAGAGGATTGGGCAAAACCGGCGTGGTCGGTGTACTGAAACGCGGCAACGGCTCACGCTCCATTGGTTTGCGCGCCGATATGGATGCGCTGCCGATTCAGGAACTGAACAGCTTCGACCATCGGTCGAAAAACGATGGAAAAATGCACGCCTGCGGTCATGATGGGCATACCGCGATGCTGCTCGGTGCTGCGCGGCACCTGGTCAAACATGGCGAATTTGATGGCACGATCGTGTTCATCTTTCAGCCCGCCGAGGAGGGCGGCGCAGGCGCGCAGGCCATGATCGACGACGGCCTGTTCGTAAAGTTTCCGGTCGACGCGGTGTTCGGGATCCATAACTGGCCGGGCATGAGGGCGGGTCAGTTCGGTGTAACCGAGGGCCCGATCATGGCTTCGAGTAACGAATTTCGTATTGAAATCACAGGCGTAGGCTCGCACGCGGCTATGCCGCACAACGGTCGCGATCCTGTTTTCACAGCGGTACAGATCGCGAATGGACTGCAGAGCATCATCACGCGGAATAAGAAGCCGCTCGACACCGGAGTGCTGTCAATCACACAGATTCACGCAGGCGACGCCGTCAATGTCGTCCCGAACAATGCGTGGATCGCAGGCACGGTGAGGACTTTTACAACAGAAACTCTCGATCTTATCGAGGCGCGCATGCGCAAGATCGCAGAGAGCACGGCCGAAGCCTACGACTGCTCCGTCGACATTCAATTCCACCGAAACTATCCGCCCACGGTCAACAGTCGCGAAGAGGCTCGCTTTGCGGCGACGGTCATGAAGGAAATTGTCGGCGCGGAAAACGTCGACGATGCGGTCGAACCGACGATGGGCGCGGAAGATTTTTCCTTCATGTTGCTCGCCAAGCCGGGCTGCTACGCATTTTTGGGCAATGGCGACGGTGGCCACCGGGATTCGGGCCACGGCGCGGGTCCGTGCATGCTGCATAACGCGAGCTATGACTTCAACGACGAGTTATTGCCGATCGGTTCGACATACTGGGTGCGACTTGCCCAGCGGTTCTTGGCGCAAGAGAAATAGAAATCTCTCGGGGTTTAAGGTGGCGATTAATTCGCCGCCTGTTATGTCGTTGCATTGGGGATACGAATGCGACACTTGAACCCGCTTAGACGCTTCGGCGTCTAAGCGCGAGGTTGTAGGGGTAACTCTGGGCGGCGGCCGTAAACGCAGAAACCCCACCTTTTCGGGGTGGGGTTTCTGATGCTGCTGGGGAGCCTGACGATTACCTACTTTCACACGGGAATCCGCACTATCATCGGCGTGGAGTCGTTTCACGGTCCTGTTCGGGATGGGAAGGGGTGGGACCGACTCGCTATGGTCATCAGGCATGACTTGTTGCTGCGCTGTCTTTGGGGACAGCCCAACCAATCTGGAAGAAGTAGTTTCTGGTGATGCTCACCAGGCAAGCTTGGGGTTGTGTTGTTTCTGGCACAACACTGATCTCAACCGTGTGTGGCGTCCCTGCCCCCTTCGGGGGTGGGATGCTCGTAAGTGCTGAAGCACTAACGATCATCGCAAGACACACCTGTTATAGGATCAAGCCTTACGGGCAATTAGTATCAGTTAGCTTAACGCATTACTGCGCTTCCACACCTGACCTATCAACGTCCTGGTCTTGAACGACCCTTCAAGGGGCTCGAAGCCCCGGGGATATCTCATCTTAAGGCGAGTTTCCCGCTTAGATGCTTTCAGCGGTTATCTCTTCCGAACATAGCTACCCGGCGATGCCACTGGCGTGACAACCGGTACACCAGAGGTTCGTCCACTCCGGTCCTCTCGTACTAGGAGCAGCCCCCTTCAAATATCCAGCGCCCACGGCAGATAGGGACCAAACTGTCTCACGACGTTTTAAACCCAGCTCACGTACCTCTTTAAATGGCGAACAGCCATACCCTTGGGACCGGCTACAGCCCCAGGATGAGATGAGCCGACATCGAGGTGCCAAACACCGCCGTCGATATGAACTCTTGGGCGGTATCAGCCTGTTATCCCCAGAGTACCTTTTATCCGTTGAGCGATGGCCCTTCCATACAGAACCACCGGATCACTATGACCTGCTTTCGCACCTGCTCGACTTGTCGGTCTCGCAGTTAAGCACGCTTATGCCATTGCACTATCAGCACGATTTCCGACCGTACCTAGCGTACCTTCGTACTCCTCCGTTACACTTTGGGAGGAGACCGCCCCAGTCAAACTGCCTACCATGCACTGTCCCCAGTCCGGATAACGGACCAAGGTTAGAACCTCAAACAAACCAGGGTGGTATTTCAAGGTCGGCTCCACGCAGACTGGCGTCCACGCTTCAAAGCCTCCCACCTATCCTACACAGACCGGTTCAAAGTCCAATGCAAAGCTACAGTAAAGGTTCATGGGGTCTTTCCGTCTAGCCGCGGGGAGATTGCATCATCACAAACACTTCAACTTCGCTGAGTCTCGGGAGGAGACAGTGTGGCCATCGTTACGCCATTCGTGCAGGTCGGAACTTACCCGACAAGGAATTTCGCTACCTTAGGACCGTTATAGTTACGGCCGCCGTTTACCGGGACTTCAATCAAGAGCTTGCACCCCATCATTTAATCTTCCGGCACCGGGCAGGCGTCACACCCTATACGTCCACTTTCGTGTTTGCAGAGTGCTGTGTTTTTATTAAACAGTCGCAGCCACCAGTTTATTGCAACCCCTTCACCCTTCTGGCGCAGGCCAGTCAAGCTACAGGGGCGTACCTTATCCCGAAGTTACGGTACCAATTTGCCGAGTTCCTTCTCCCGAGTTCTCTCAAGCGCCTTAGAATACTCATCTCGCCCACCTGTGTCGGTTTGCGGTACGGTCTTGTTAAACTGAAGCTTAGAGGCTTTTCTTGGAACCACTTCCAGTTGCTTCTTCACCGAAGTGAATGGCCTCACACCCTTGAATTACGCGCCCGGATTTGCCTAAGCGCCTTCTCCAATGCAAGGACCGGGACTTCCAACACCCGGACAACCTTCCGCGATCCGTCCCCCCATCGCATTTAACAATGGTGCAGGAATATTAACCTGCTTCCCATCAGCTACGCATTTCTGCCTCGCCTTAGGGGCCGACTCACCCTACGCCGATGAACGTTGCGTAGGAAACCTTGGGCTTACGGCGAGGGGGCCTTTCACCCCCTTTATCGCTACTCATGTCAGCATTCGCACTTCCGATACCTCCAGCGCACTTTTCAATGCACCTTCGCAGGCTTACGGAACGCTCTCCTACCATGCATATAAATATGCATCCGCAGCTTCGGTATATTGCTTAGCCCCGTTACATCTTCCGCGCAGGACGACTCGATCAGTGAGCTATTACGCTTTCTTTAAAGGATGGCTGCTTCTAAGCCAACCTCCTGACTGTTTTAGCCTTCCCACTTCGTTTCCCACTTAGCAATATTTGGGGACCTTAGCTGGCGGTCTGGGTTGTTTCCCTCTTGACACCGGACGTTAGCACCCGATGTCTGTCTCCCGTGATTGCACTCTTCGGTATTCGGAGTTTGCTATGGCGTAGTAATCCGCAATGGACCCCACAACCATGACAGTGCTCTACCCCCGAAGGTGATACACGAGGCACTACCTAAATAGTTTTCGGAGAGAACCAGCTATTTCCAGGTTTGTTTAGCCTTTCACCCCTATCCACAGCTCATCCCCTAACTTTTCAACGTTAGTGGGTTCGGACCTCCAGTACGTGTTACCGCACCTTCATCCTGGCCATGGATAGATCACCTGGTTTCGGGTCTACACCCAGCGACTGAACGCCCTGTTCGGACTCGCTTTCGCTACGCCTGCCCTAATCGGTTAAGCTTGCCACTGAATGTAAGTCGCTGACCCATTATACAAAAGGTACGCCGTCACCCCTTGCGAGGCTCCGACTGTTTGTATGCATGCGGTTTCAGGATCTATTTCACTCCCCTCCCGGGGTTCTTTTCGCCTTTCCCTCACGGTACTGGTTCACTATCGGTCGATCACGAGTATTTAGCCTTGGAGGATGGTCCCCCCATCTTCAGACAGGATTTCACGTGTCCCGCCCTACTTGTCGTACACCCAGTTCTTCCTCGCTGTTTTCGTCTACAGGGCTATCACCTGCTATGGCGGCACTTTCCAGAGCCTTCGACTAACAATGAAGATAAAGAGTACAGGCTGGTCCCATTTCGCTCGCCACTACTCTGGGAATCTCGGTTGATTTCTTTTCCTGCGGTTACTTAGATGTTTCAGTTCACCGCGTTCGCTTCACGTAGCCTATGTATTCAGCTACGGATGACCCATACGGGCCGGGTTTCCCCATTCGGATATCGGTGGATCAAAGCTCGTTTGCCAGCTCCCCACCGCTTTTCGCAGGCTACCGCGTCCTTCATCGCCTGTGATCGCCAAGGCATCCACCACATGCACTTGTTCGCTTGACCCTATAACGGGTGTGTCTCATGTGTGATCCACTGGGAATCACACGCTCGCCACAATCGCTACAGGTTGAGTATTCGTGTTGCGCCGTATTCCAAGGCAATCTTTCGATCACCTTTTCATACATTGATACAATCACAACCCTGATTCACCTACTCAATCACCCATCTCTAAGTGATCTTTCGTGAATCTCTTTACTACTTCTTCCTGATTGTTAAAGAACGACAGCCGATATCGCAGTTGCTATAACCGCGTATCACTCTGACTGGCTCAATCGCCAATGCACAACGCTCTGCTTTCTCACAGAACGCTACGCATTGAGGATTGGTGGAGGATGACGGGATCGAACCGACGACCCCCTGCTTGCAAAGCAGGTGCTCTCCCAGCTGAGCTAATCCCCCAGTCATGCACAGATAATCTCTACCTGTTGATACCCAGAGGTTATCGATCAGCACACCAGACAAGACTTTGGTGGGTCTGGATGGATTCGAACCATCGACCCCCGCCTTATCAAGACGGTGCTCTAACCGACTGAGCTACAGACCCCTGAGTCTGTCTAAATTTCACAGCCGATAAGCGTGAGCGCTCAACGCATTGACGCGTTAGCTCGAGAAAGGAGGTGATCCAGCCGCACCTTCCGATACGGCTACCTTGTTACGACTTCACCCCAGTCATGAATCCTACCGTGGTGACCGTCCTCCTTGCGGTTAGACTAGCCACTTCTGGTAAAACCCACTCCCATGGTGTGACGGGCGGTGTGTACAAGACCCGGGAACGTATTCACCGCGGCATGCTGATCCGCGATTACTAGCGATTCCAGCTTCACGCACTCGAGTTGCAGAGTGCGATCCGGACTACGATCGGTTTTCTGGGATTGGCTCCCCCTCGCGGGTTGGCGACCCTCTGTTCCGACCATTGTATGACGTGTGAAGCCCTACCCATAAGGGCCATGAGGACTTGACGTCATCCCCACCTTCCTCCGGTTTGTCACCGGCAGTCTCCCTAGAGTGCTCTTGCGTAGCAACTAGGGACAAGGGTTGCGCTCGTTGCGGGACTTAACCCAACATCTCACGACACGAGCTGACGACAGCCATGCAGCACCTGTGTTATGGCTCCCTTTCGGGCACCCCGACCTCTCAGCCAGGTTCCATACATGTCAAGGGTAGGTAAGGTTTTTCGCGTTGCATCGAATTAATCCACATCATCCACCGCTTGTGCGGGTCCCCGTCAATTCCTTTGAGTTTTAATCTTGCGACCGTACTCCCCAGGCGGTCAACTTCACGCGTTAGCTACGTTACTAAGGAAATGAATCCCCAACAACTAGTTGACATCGTTTAGGGCGTGGACTACCAGGGTATCTAATCCTGTTTGCTCCCCACGCTTTCGTGCATGAGCGTCAGTATTGGCCCAGGGGGCTGCCTTCGCCATCGGTATTCCTCCACATCTCTACGCATTTCACTGCTACACGTGGAATTCTACCCCCCTCTGCCATACTCTAGCCCGCCAGTCACAAATGCAGTTCCCAGGTTAAGCCCGGGGATTTCACATCTGTCTTAGCGGACCGCCTGCGCACGCTTTACGCCCAGTAATTCCGATTAACGCTTGCACCCTACGTATTACCGCGGCTGCTGGCACGTAGTTAGCCGGTGCTTATTCTTCCGGTACCGTCATCCCCCACGGGTATTAACCACGAGGTTTTCTTTCCGGACAAAAGTGCTTTACAACCCGAAGGCCTTCTTCACACACGCGGCATTGCTGGATCAGGCTTTCGCCCATTGTCCAAAATTCCCCACTGCTGCCTCCCGTAGGAGTCTGGGCCGTGTCTCAGTCCCAGTGTGGCTGGTCGTCCTCTCAGACCAGCTACAGATCGTCGCCTTGGTAGGCCTTTACCCCACCAACTAGCTAATCTGCCATCGGCCGCCCCTCTAGCGCGAGGTCCCGAAGGATCCCCCGCTTTCATCCACAGATCGTATGCGGTATTAATCCGGCTTTCGCCGGGCTATCCCCCACTACAGGACACGTTCCGATGTATTACTCACCCGTTCGCCACTCGCCACCAGGGTTGCCCCCGTGCTGCCGTTCGACTTGCATGTGTAAGGCATGCCGCCAGCGTTCAATCTGAGCCAGGATCAAACTCTTCAGTTCAAACCTGTTACTGTTTTTCGGTTCCGTTAGGAACCGGTCGCTCACTCAACGTACTGACGAATGATCCAACCATCTTGCGACAGTCAAACCTTCCTTTCATTACTGTGTGAGACTTGATACTTTTGCTTGCCGGCAGATCCCGAAAGATCCACCTCGCATCGCGCATCAAGCGCCCACACTTATCGGCTGTTAATTTTTAAAGATCGAGTCCGCATTCACCACCGAACCAGCACCGTATCGCCAACCTCGCAACACCCGGCACCGCTTCGTTCTGCGTCGCTGCATCAGCAGCAGAGAAACGAGATTATGAAGAACTTTCACTACGTCGTCAACAGGTTTTTCTAACTTTCCCAACCCGCCCACTCCGCTGAAAGCCTTGCCACTGCTGGCTCTCCCGCCTCCCGCGCTCCGTTGTCCGAAGCACGAAAGAGCGAGATTCTAGCGAGCCGCCCAGCGCCTTGCAAGCGTTATTTTGACAAGCATATTAACGATGCTTGAAAACCGGTTTGCGCTTCTCCACGAACGCAGCCATGCCTTCCTTCTGATCTTCAGTAGCAAAGAGCGAATGGAACAGGCGGCGCTCGAAATGCACGCCTTCCGCAAGCGTTGTTTCGTAGGCGCGGTTGACAGATTCCTTCACCATCATCACGGCTGGCAACGGGAATTCAGCGATCGTGGCAGCCGCTGCTATCGCCTCGTCGACCAGGGCAGCAGCCGGAATAACACGCGATACCAAACCAGCGCGCTCGGCTTCGGCGGCATCCATGAAACGCGCGGTCAGGCAGAGATCCATTGCCTTCGCCTTGGAGACGGCCCGCGGCAGACGTTGTGTACCCCCGGCACCCGGCATGATGCCCAGTTTGATTTCCGGCTGACCGAACTTTGCCGTGTCGGCGGCAAAAATGATGTCGCACATCATCGCCAATTCGCAGCCACCGCCGAGCGCGAAGCCGGCCACCGCCGCAATGATCGGCTTGCGGATGGAGCGAACCGTTTCCCAGTTGCGAGTGATGTAGTCACCCTTGTAGACATCCATGTAGGTATAGGTGGACATCATGCCGATGTCGGCACCGGCTGCGAACGCCTTTTCGCTGCCCGTCACCACGATCGCACCGATCGCGTCGTCGGCATCGAACTCGCGCAGCGCGGCGCCCAATTCGTCCATCAACGCATCGTTAAGCGCGTTCAACGCCTTCGGGCGATTCAATGTGACCAACCCGACCCGACCCCGCGTCTCAACCAGAATGTTCTCGTAAGCCATGCCGCCTCCTTAAGGTAGAAAAATCGCGCGCGAAAACACTTCGCGCGGCCATCTTAATAATGCTAACATTCCCCAACCAACCGGTCGGTCAATTATTCGACAGGCTTTCCCCAACGTATAAGCCAAGCCCCTCTGCCATGACACATCCGCTATTCACCAAGCACGAAGACACGCTGCAAAAGGCACTCACCGCGATTGAAACGCGCGGCTACTGGAGCCCGTTCGTCGAAATGCCCAGTCCGAAAGTGTACGGGGAAACAGCTAACGCAGACGGCGAAGCCGCATTCAAAGCGCATCTCAACGCGACGTTCCAGCTGGACCAACCGTCGACGGGCGAAACTGTCGGGGCCGAAGTCTCGCCGTTTGGATTCCCGCTCGGTGTGCGCTACCCGAAGGCCGACCCCGCCACCCTGATCGCGGCGGCTGCCGCTGCCCAGCGCGACTGGCGCGCCGCCGGCCCGCAAGCATGGATCGGCGTGTGCCTCGAAATTCTTGCGCGCGTGAATCGCGCCAGCTTCGAGATTGGCTACAGCGTGATGCACACGACCGGTCAGGCATTCATGATGGCCTTCCAGGCCGGTGGTCCACACGCCCAGGATCGTGCGCTCGAAGCCGTCGCGTACGCATGGGACCAATTGCGCCGCATTCCCGGCGACGCCCACTGGGAAAAGCCGCAAGGCAAGAATCCGCCGCTCGCCATGCACAAGCGCTACACCGTCGTGCCGCGTGGCACCGGCCTCGTACTCGGCTGCTGCACATTCCCGACGTGGAACGGCTATCCCGGACTCTTCGCGGATCTGGCCACGGGCAACACGGTCATCGTCAAGCCGCACCCGGGCGCAATTCTGCCGCTCGCTATCACGGTACGAATTGCGCGTGACGTTCTGCGCGAAGCGGGCTTCGATCCGAATGTCGTCACCTTGCTGGCCACCGAACCGAACGACGGGGCGCTTGTCCAGGAGCTGGCCGTGCGCCCGGAAATCAAGCTGATCGACTTCACGGGCAGTACGCAAAACGGCACGTGGCTCGAGCGCAATGCGCACCAGGCGCAGGTCTACACCGAAAAAGCCGGCGTGAACCAGATCGTGATCGACTCTGTTGACGACATCAAAGCCGTTGCCCGCAACATCGCCTTCTCGCTCGCCCTGTACTCGGGCCAGATGTGCACCGCGCCGCAAAACATCTACGTGCCGCGCGGCGGCATCCGCACCGCGGAAGGCACGCTCGGCTTTGACGAAGTCGCGCAAGCCATTGCCGGCGCAGTGCAAAAGCTCGTCTCCGACCCGGCCCGCGCGGTCGAGCTACTCGGCGCGATTCAGAACGAGGGCGTAGCCCAACGCGTGGGTGAAGCCGCAAAACTTGGCCGCGTTCTCGTCGAGAGCCAGACGCTCGAGCATCCCGCTTTTGCCGGCGCCCGCGTGCGCACGCCGCTCGTGGTCCAACTGGATGCCGCGACCGACCACGCGCAATTCACCAAGGAATGGTTCGGCCCGATCTCTTTCGTGATCGCGACAGACTCCACTGCGCAGTCCCTCGACCTCGCCGGTGCAATCGCCGCCGAGCATGGCGCATTGACGCTCTCTGTCTACAGCACGGACGAAGCGGCGCTCGAACAGGCGCACGAAGCATCGATCCGCGGTGGCGTGGCCCTGTCGATCAATCTGACAGGCGGCGTGTTCGTCAATCAGTCGGCGGCCTTTTCGGACTTTCACGGCACGGGCGCGAACCCGGCGGCCAATGCCGCGCTGGCTGACGCAGCCTTCGTTGCGAATCGCTTCCGCGTAGTTCAGAGCCGCGTTCATGTTGAACCGAAAGCGGCGCCGGCGGTAGCTGGCTGAATGGCATAAGACAAAGCACGGCTTCGTCCTATACCGTTTGGCCGAATGGACCGGGCCGTGCGCCCCAACTAACATGAGACATCGGATCGGCATCTCTCGCCGATCTGCCCTGGCAGGAATCCACATGAACGACGCCTTCATCTGCGATGCGATTCGCACCCCAATCGGCCGCTACGGCGGCGCCCTGAAAGATGTCCGTGCCGACGACCTCGGCGCGGTGCCGATCAAGGCGCTGATCGAACGCAATCCCGGCGTCGACTGGCGCGCTCTCGACGACGTGATCTACGGCTGCGCCAACCAGGCCGGCGAAGACAATCGCAACGTCGCGCGGATGTCGGCATTGCTGGCCGGCTTGCCCACCGAGGCGCCGGGCGCCACCATCAATCGCCTGTGCGGCTCGGGTATGGACGCGGTCGGCACTGCAGCGCGCGCCATCAAGGCGGGCGAAGCATGCCTGATGATCGCCGGCGGCGTCGAAAGCATGACACGTGCGCCGTTCGTGATGGGCAAGGCTGCTAGCGCGTTCTCACGTCAGGCTGACATTTACGACACGACGATCGGCTGGCGCTTCATCAATCCGCTGATGAAACGTCAATACGGCGTCGATTCGATGCCTGAGACCGCGGAAAACGTTGCTGTCGAATTCAGCGTGAGCCGTGCGGATCAGGACGCGTTTGCGTTAGCGAGTCAGCAAAAGGCGGCTCGCGCGCAGCAGGATGGAACGCTGGCCCAGGAAATCGTCGGCGTCGAGATCGCGCAGAAAAAAGGCGACCCTGTGCGCGTGCTGCTGGACGAACATCCGCGCGAAACTTCGCTCGAAAGTCTCGGCAAGCTCAAGGGTGTGGTTCGTCCGGACGGCAGCGTGACGGCCGGCAATGCGTCGGGCGTGAACGACGGCGCCTGCGCGTTGTTACTCGCGAACCAGCAGGCAGCCGATCAATACGGCCTGCGCCGCCGCGCCCGTGTGGTGGGCATGGCGACGGCGGGGGTCGAGCCGCGCATCATGGGTATCGGTCCGGCGCCGGCCACGCAAAAGCTACTGAAGCAACTCGGCATGACGCTCGAACAACTCGACGTGATCGAATTGAACGAAGCGTTCGCGTCGCAAGGCCTGGCGGTTCTGCGCACACTCGGTCTGCGCGACGACGACCCGCGCGTCAATCCGAACGGCGGCGCTATCGCACTCGGCCACCCGCTGGGCGCATCGGGCGCACGTCTGATCACGACCGCGCTGTACCAACTGGAACGGATCAACGGCCGCTTTGCGCTTTGCACGATGTGCATCGGCGTAGGCCAGGGCATCGCCCTGGTCATCGAGCGGCTCTAACGCCAACGCTACAGCGCCCATCGGCCAAGAGACTTTGAGGAGACACCCAATGTCATATGAAGCGATTCGTCTCGACATCGACGCATCATGCCATGTCGCCACCATCACGCTGAATCGGCCGGACAAACTCAACAGCTTTACTCGCGCGATGCATCAGGAACTGAGCGCCGCGCTCGACCACGTCGAAGCGTCCGGTGCCCGCGCGCTTGTGCTAACCGGCGCGGGCCGCGGCTTCTGCGCCGGCCAGGATCTGGCCGATCTCGACTTCACACCCGGCGCCATGACCGATCTGGGTGAACTGATCGAACAACATTTCAATCCGCTGATTCGCCGCCTGCAAGCATTGCCGTTGCCGGTGATCGCCGCGGTAAACGGCACGGCGGCCGGCGCAGGCGCCAATCTCGCGCTAGCGTGCGACCTCGTGCTCGCGGCGCGTTCCGCCAGCTTCATTCAGGCGTTCGTGAAGATCGGCCTCGTGCCGGACTCGGGCGGCACGTGGTTTCTGCCGCAGCGGGTCGGCATGGCTCGCGCCATGGGACTTGCCATTACCGGCGACAAACTCAGCGCGGAAAAAGCCGAAAGCTGGGGTTTGATCTGGCAAGCAGTCGACGACGCGGAGCTTGCCAACACCGCGACGAAACTCGCGTCCCAACTCGCGCAGCAACCCACGCGCGCCATTGCCGCAATCAAGCAGGCCATGCGCGCTGGCGTGACGCAAACACTCGACCAGCAACTCGATCTGGAACGCAATCTGCAACGCGAACTGGGTGCTTCCCACGACTACGCGGAAGGTGTGCAAGCCTTCGTGGAAAAACGCGCGCCGCGCTTCAAGGGACGTTGACATGTCGAATCGAGCCAACCATCCCAGCCAGATGACGCCGGACGAACTCGCCCGCGCTACCGCGGCCGCGATGTACGAGAACGATGCGTGCAGCCGCGCCCTCGGCCTCGAAATCGTCGAAGTGCGCCCTGGATACGCGCGCCTGCGTATGGCCGTGCGCGACGACTTTCTCAACGGCCATCAGATTTGCCACGGCGGCCTCATTTTTACGCTCGCGGATTCCACGTTCGCGTTCGCCTGCAACACGTACAACATCAACACGGTCGCAGCGGGCTGCTCGATCGAGTTCTTGCGGCCCGTGCAAGGCGGCGACGTGCTGACGGCGGAAGCCGTCGAACAGACGTTGAGCGGCCGAACCGGAATTTACGACATTCGCGTAACCAATCGCGCCGAGGAAACCGTCGCGATGTTTCGCGGCAAATCGGCACAGATTAAGGGGAACCTGATTCCTGCAGGCAACTGATATCGGCAAACTCGCGGCAAACTTTCGCCGAACTCGCCGCAACTCCGCAGTGACTTGCGACAAGCCCGCAACAGATTCGTGGCCGAGTGGCGCTCTCTGGCGCCACGCCGTTAAACAGCAGCCCGCCCCGGTTTTCGCGCACAAGCGCACGTACACCAGACCCAAGCATTGAGGCAGCAAGGAGACATTCAATGACCACCGCCCTTCCGCTCGATCCGATCGAGACCGCCAGCCGCGACGAACTTGCCGCGCTTCAACTTGAACGGCTCAAATGGTCGCTGAACCATGCCTATGAAAACTCACCCGTTTATCGACGCAAGTTCGATGAAGCCGGTGTTCACCCGAGCGAAGTGAAAAGTCTCGCCGACCTGGCGCGTTTTCCCTTCACCACCAAAAAGGATCTGCGCGACAGCTATCCGTTCGGAATGTTCGCCGTGCCGCAGGATCAGATTTCGCGGATTCACGCATCGTCCGGGACCACGGGCAAGCCGACCGTGGTGGGTTACACCGCGCGCGACATCGACACGTGGGCGAATCTCGTCGCGCGTTCGGTCCGCGCCGCCGGCGCGAGGCGCGGTGACAAAGTGCACGTGAGCTACGGCTACGGACTGTTCACGGGCGGTCTCGGCGCGCACTACGGTGCCGAGCGCGCCGGGCTCACCGTGATACCGTTCGGCGGCGGCCAGACTGAAAAGCAGGTCCAATTGATCCAGGACTTCCGGCCCGACATCATCATGGTGACGCCGAGCTACATGCTCTCGATTGCGGACGAACTCGAGCGTCAAGGCGTGGACCCGGCCAATTGTTCGCTGCGCCTCGGCATTTTCGGCGCTGAGCCGTGGACCAACGACATGCGTCAGGCGATCGAAACGCGCATGGGCATCGACGCTGTCGACATCTATGGCCTGTCCGAAGTCATGGGACCCGGCGTCGCGTCCGAGTGCGTGGAAACGAAAGACGGCCCGACCATCTGGGAAGACCATTTCTATCCCGAGATCATCGATCCCGAAACCGGCGAGGTGCTGCCGGACGGTGAACTGGGCGAACTGGTGTTTACGTCGCTGACCAAAGAAGCGCTGCCGATTATTCGGTACCGGACCCGCGACCTGACGCGCCTCCTGCCAGGCAGCGCCCGCACCATGCGCCGGATGGAGAAAATCACCGGCCGCTCGGACGACATGATGATCGTGCGCGGCGTGAATGTGTTCCCGACGCAGATCGAAGAACTGCTGCTCAAGCAGCATGCGCTCGCACCGCACTATCAGATCGTGCTGACCAAGGAAGGCCCGCTCGACGTGTTGACGTTGAACGTCGAACCTTGCCCGGAATCGGCACCGGACACGGCCGCGCTGAACACGGCCAAGCAGGCGTTGGCCTATGACATCAAGGCGCTGATCGGCGTGAGCGCGGTGGTGAACGTGCTCGGTGTGAACGGGATTGAGCGTTCAGTGGGCAAAGCCCGGCGTGTGGTGGACAAGCGCCAGTCGGGGCTTTAACAAACGGGAACCACCGAACGGGAAATAGCAGACGGGAAGTAGCGCGCGACGCGGCGTATCCACGCCGAGCCATGCGCTACTCACGCCTCAGGTCAGGAGTTCGGCAGCAACAACCACATCCGGCCGCCCTGCTTCATCTTGCCCGCGAGGTCGCCGGCGTCGTCGCCGAGGCCCCAGAAGTAATCGGCGCGCACGCCGCCCTTGATCGCGGAACCCGTGTCCTGCGCGAAGACGAGGCGATTCATCGGCAAGTTTGTCAACGGACGCGTGGTCTGCAAAAACACCGGCGTACCGAGTGGAATCGCCGTCGGATCGACCGCGATCGACCGCTCAGGCGTCAGCGGTACGCCCAGTGCGCCAATCGGACCGTCCGCGCCGCCGCTCGGCACGTTTTCGCCGGACGGCATCTCACGGAAAAACACAAAACGCGGATTCGTATCGAGCAGCGCATCGACGCGGGCGGGATTCGCTCGCGCCCACGCCTTGATGCCCTGCATGGTTGCCTGTGCGGGCGTGAGTTCGCCGCGATCCAGTAGCCAGCGTCCAATCGACTTGTACGGCTGATTATTGGTGCCGCCAAAGCCTAGACGCATGACGCTGCCGTCTTCCATCACGATGCGCCCGGAGCCCTGCACCTGCAGGAAGAACGCTTCGATCGGATCGTCGACCCACACGATTTCATTGCCGTTGAGCACCCCCGCGCGTTCGAGTTGCGCTCGCGCCGGCAGCGGTGCGCCCGCGCGATAGCCGGATGGCCAGCGATACAGCGCAGTCTGATACACGCCGTGTCGCGTGCGCGAACCACGCAGCAAGGGCTCGTAGTAACCGGTGACCAGACCGTCGACTGTGCCGTCGGTATTCGCTAACTGAAAGGGCGTGAAATAGGCTTCAAAAAAAGCGCGCGCACTGGTGACATCGAGGTCGTCGAGTTGCGAGGCCGCGGCACATGCGCGCGCCCAGTTCGGCTGACGCGCCAGCCTCGCGCAATTTTGCCGCAATGCAGCGGTTGCGCCGATCAACGAGTCGTCCTGCCAACCCGGAACCTGCTGCCAGGCAACGGCCGTCAGCCGCGTCGCGGCAATCTGACCGGGTATGATCGCGGCACCCGTGGGTGGCGAAACGGAAGGCCGGACCGCGCCGCTGCCACCGCAGGACGCCAGCAATACCGCAACCGAAAGCGCGCCGAGCCACCCTGCGGCCGTGCGGGCAAAACGCATACAATGTTCGTTCTTGATGGAAACCGCCATGTCTGATCTGTTCGACGAATACCCGATGCTTATCTTCGCGCTGGAATCGCTCTTTGCGCTCTTCCTGCTCGTCTTTATCGTTGTATGGACGTCGTCCGGCAAGAAGAAAGCAACTCGCGCCAACGCGAGTGAACAGCAAAAGCAACAAAAACAGCAAAACCCGCAGTAAAGCCGCAAGTTAAGCTTTCTAAAGACCGCGGGCCGCGCCTCCGGTTCAATGCAATGTGCGCGGCATGCGCAGGATGAACTCCGGCACCGGCGCATCGAAACGCTCGCCGTCCTCGGCCACGCAGAAGTACTCTCCGCGCATGGTGCCGACCGGCGTGGCGATCACCGCCCAACTCGTGTACTCGAAATGCTCGCCCGGTTTGAGCAACGGCTGATGGCCGACCACGCCGAGGCCCTTCACTTCCTGCACATTCTTGTCGCTGTCCGTTATCACCCAATGACGCGCGATCAGCTGCGCGGGCACCTGGCCCGTGTTACGGATAGTCAGCGTGTACGCGAATGCGTACTGGCGGCGCTCCGGGTCCGACTCTTCGGGCAGATATTGCACCTGCGACGAGACGCTGAATTCGTACTGGCTCATCCTGATTCCGGTCTGCTGAAACGGGGTGTGAAAAATCGCGGGAAAGCCCGAACGCCAATGGTTTGCGGGCGCATTGGCGAAGCGGCGCTAATGGTGTTGGCATTCTGCTTGATGCGCGACACGCCCGCAACCGGACAAATCCCTTTGGCCAAGGGCTACTAAGGCGTTTTGTCACAGTAACGGCTCGAATCGAGGCCGGACATGGAGCCGGACTCAAAGCGTCGGCGAACCGGAGCGCCCGCGCACAAAACGGTAAAATGGCGCTTTCCCGCTTGCATCCTCCCCCAGCCATGACGCAATTCCGCATCGCCCCCAGCATTCTGTCCGCCGATTTCGCCCGCCTCGGCGAAGAAGTCCGCAATGTCGTCGCCGCTGGCGCCGACTGGATTCACTTCGACGTGATGGACAACCATTACGTGCCGAACCTGACCATCGGCCCGCTCGTCTGCGAAGCGATCCGCCCGCATGTCGACGTGCCGATCGACGTGCATCTGATGGTGCGTCCGGTCGACCGGATCGTGCCGGACTTCGCCAAGGCCGGCGCGAACCTGATCAGCTTTCACCCGGAAGGCTCGGACCACATCGACCGCACGCTGTCGCTGATCCGTGACCACGGTTGCAAGGCCGGGCTGGTGTTCAATCCGGCCACCTCGCTGAATTATCTCGATCACGTAATGGACAAGGTCGATCTCGTGCTGATCATGTCGGTGAATCCGGGCTTCGGCGGCCAATCCTTCATTCCGGAAGCGCTCAACAAGCTGCGCGAGGCACGCCAGCGCATCAACGCCTACACGGAGCGCACCGGCCGCGAGATTCATCTGGAAGTGGACGGCGGCGTGAAGGTCGACAACATCGCGGAAATCGCGGCGGCCGGCGCGGATACCTTCGTGGCTGGTTCGGCGATTTTCGGCCAGCCGGACCACAAGGTCGTGATCGAAAAAATGCGCGCGGCACTCGCCAACATCCAGCACTGAGAATCAACGCATAACCGGCCCGCACATGACCACTCCGTTCCCTGCCCCAGCTTTCACGGGCCCGCGCCTGCAAGCCGCGATCATCGACCTCGACGGCACGATGATCGATACCGCCGACGACTTCACCGCCGGCCTGAACGGCATGCTCGCGCAGCTCGACGCCGAGGAGACTTCGCGCGAGGAAGTGGTCGGTTATGTCGGCAAGGGTTCGGAGCATCTGATCCGCAGCGTGCTGGCGCCGCGCTTCGAAACGGAGCATGCGCAAGAGCGCTTCGACGAGGCGCTCGCGATCTATCAGGAGGAGTACGCGAAGATCAACGGCACGCACACCCGTCTCTATCCCAACGTCGAAGCCGGCCTGAAGGCCATGCGCGACGCCGGACTCAAACTCGCCTGCGTGACCAACAAGCCGCATCGGTTCGCGGTGGAGTTGCTGCAGCAGTACGGGCTCGCGCAATATTTCAGCGTCGTGATCGGCGGCGACAGTCTGGCAAAAAAGAAGCCGGATCCGCTGCCCATGCTCACCGCCGCAGCGCAACTGGGCATCGAGCCGCAAGCCACGGTGGCCATCGGTGATTCGGAGAACGATGCGCTGGCAGGCCGCGCAGCGGGCATGGCCACGCTAACGGTGCCCTACGGTTACAACCACGGCCAAGCTATACAAACAATAAAATCCGATGGTATAGTTGATTCGCTGCTCGACGCCGCCAAGGCGATCGCAGCGCACCAATCCACGACTTGAAAAGTCCTTCATCCTCATGTTTCTGAATAAAAAACGGAGTCTGATTAGCATCGACCGGGGAGCCTGGCCCTGGCGTCGCTGGTCGCGCTAACCTCGCCTGAGGTACGCTGAAGCTCGTCTTCGGCAACCGTTTTTTACTTCGCTGCGCTCACGCGTTTTTTCCATCACTTTGTTTCGCTGCATCGGTTGATTCGGCCTGCGTGTACCCGCAAAGTACATCTGTGCGCTGAAATCCCTTGCACGCGTCGATGGGAAACTCGCGCCGGTCGGTATCATCGTGTCGAAACGTCGAACGAACGCCTGACCGGGCGCGCTACGCCCCGCTTTGTCCGACGCACGCCGCCGGACCACCGTACAGGATCGGAACATGACCGAACTCGAATTCCAGTCCCTCGCCAACGAGGGTTTCAACCGCATCCCGCTGATCGCCGAAGCGCTCGCCGACCTCGAAACGCCGCTCTCGCTGTACCTGAAGCTCGCGCAGAGCGAGCGCAACGGCGCCAACTCGTTCCTGCTGGAATCGGTGGTGGGCGGCGAACGTTTCGGCCGCTACTCGTTCATCGGCCTGCCGGCGCGCACGCTGCTGCGCACCCGTAACGGCGTGTCGGAAGTGGTGCGCGACGGCAAGGTCGTCGAAACGCACGAGGGCGATCCGCTCGAATTCATCCAGCAATTCCAGGGCCGTTTCAAAGTGGCGCAGCGCCCAGGTTTGCCGCGTTTCGCGGGCGGTCTGGCTGGCTATTTTGGCTACGACGCGGTGCGCTACATCGAGAAAAAGCTCGCGCACACGGCGCCGAAAGACGATCTGAATCTGCCCGACATTCAATTGCTGCTGACCGAAGAAGTCGCAGTGATCGACAACCTCGCGGGCAAGCTCTATCTGGTGATCTACGCCGACCCGACGCAACCCGAGGCGTACACCAAAGCCAAACAGCGTCTGCGGGAATTGCGCCAGCGCTTGCGCACCACCGTGCAGCCGCCGGTCACTTCGGCCAGCGTGCGTACCGAGACCTATCGCGAGTTCGCGAAAGACGATTATCTGGCGGCCGTGCGCAAGGCGAAGGAATACATCGCGGCCGGCGAACTGATGCAGGTGCAGGTCGGCCAGCGCCTGATCAAGCCGTACCGCGACAATCCGCTCTCGCTGTATCGCGCGCTGCGCTCGCTGAATCCGTCGCCGTATATGTATTACTACAACTTCGGCGACTTCCACGTGGTGGGTGCATCGCCGGAAATCCTGGTGCGCCAGGAAAAGCGCGGCGAGGATCGAATCGTGACGATCCGGCCGCTCGCCGGCACGCGTCCGCGCGGCAACACGCCGGAACGTGACGCGGAACTCGCGACCGAACTGCTGAACGACCCGAAGGAAATCGCCGAACACGTCATGCTGATCGACCTCGCGCGTAACGACGTGGGCCGCATCGCGCAGATCGGCTCGGTTGTCGTCACCGACAAGATGGTGATCGAAAAGTACTCGCACGTGCAGCACATCGTGAGTTCGGTCGAAGGCAAGCTGAAACCCGGCACCACCAATTTCGACGTGCTGCGCGCCACCTTCCCGGCCGGCACGCTGTCGGGCGCGCCGAAGGTCCGCGCAATGGAACTGATCGACGAACTGGAACCCGTGAAGCGCGGCCTGTATGGCGGTGCGGTCGGTTATCTGTCGTTCACCGGCGAAATGGATCTGGCCATCACGATCCGCACCGGCGTGATCGCGAACGGCAATCTGTACGTGCAGGCGGCAGCGGGTGTAGTCGCGGATTCGGTGCCGGAATCCGAATGGCAAGAGACCGAGAACAAGGCACGCGCCGTGTTGCGCGCCGCCGAACAGGTTCAAGACGGCCTCGATAGCGACTTCTGACCGGAGACACACCATGCTGCTCATGATCGACAACTACGACTCGTTCACCCACAACCTGGTGCAATACTTCGGCGAACTCGGCGAAGACGTGCACACCTATCGGAACGACGAAATCACGCTGGACGAAATCGCGAAGCTCAACCCCGAGCGCATCTGCCTTTCGCCTGGCCCAAGCAATCCGCAACACGCCGGCATCACGCTCGACGTGCTGCGCGAATTCAGCGGCAAGACGCCGATTCTCGGCGTCTGTCTCGGCCATCAGGCGATCGGCGAGGCTTTCGGCGGGCGCGTGGTGCGCGCGCAAACCATCATGCACGGCAAGGTCAGCACGATCGAAACCGACTGCAAAGGCGTGTTCGCCGACCTGCCGAAACACTTCGTCGTGACCCGCTATCACTCGCTCGCGATCGAACGCGAATCGCTGCCCGATTGCCTCGAAGTGTCGGCATGGACTGAAGACGGCGAGATCATGGGCGTGCGTCACAAGGAACTGGCCGTGGAAGGCGTGCAGTTCCACCCGGAATCGATTCTGTCCGAACACGGCCATGCGCTGCTCGAAAATTTCGTGAAGCAGTCGAAGCTCGCCGGCGCGCAAACGGCCAATCGCAACGCTTGATGAAGAGAGACGACATCATGACGATTACGCCCCAGGAAGCGCTGCAACGGACCATCGAGCACCGCGAAATTTTCCACGACGAAATGCTGCATTTAATGCGGCTCATCATGCGCGGCGAACTCTCACCCGTGATGGCGGCGGCGATCATCACCGGCTTGCGCGTCAAAAAAGAGACCATCGGCGAAATCACCGCCGCCGCCACGGTGATGCGTGAATTCGCCCGGCACGTCGACGTGCCGGACAACTCGAACTTCGTCGATATCGTCGGCACCGGCGGCGACGGCTCGCAGACCTTCAACATCTCCACGGCAACCATGTTCGTGTCGGCCGCGGCGGGCGCCAAGGTCGCGAAACACGGCGGCCGCGGCGTGTCGAGCAAGTCAGGCAGCGCGGACGTGCTCGAAGCGCTCGGCGTGAATATCGATCTGCAGCCGGAACAGGTGGCGGCTTCGATTGCGGAAACCGGCATGGGCTTTATGTTCGCGCCGAACCACCATCCGGCCATGAAGAACATCGCGCCGGTGCGCCGCGAACTCGGCGTGCGGACCATCTTCAACATTCTCGGGCCGCTGACCAACCCGGCCGGCGCGCCCAACCAGCTGATGGGCGTGTTCCACGGCGACCTCGTCGGCATTCAGGTGCGCGTGATGCAGCGCCTCGGCGCGAAGCACGTACTCGTGGTGTACGGTATGGACGGCATGGACGAAGTCTCGCTCGGCGCGGCGACGCAAGTCGGCGAGTTGCGCGACGGCCAGGTCCACGAGTACGAAATCCACCCGGAAGACTTCGGCATGCAGATGGTGTCGAACCGCACCCTGAAAGTGGCCGACGCCACCGAATCCAAAGCGATGCTGCTCGACGCGCTCGACAATAAACCGGGCGTGGCCCGCGAAATCGTCACGCTGAACGCGGGCACGGCGCTCTATTCGGCGAACGTGGCCTCGTCGATTGCAGACGGCATCCAGTTGGCGCGCGAAGCGATCGCGAGCGGCAAGGCGCGGGCGAAAGTCGACGAGCTGGTCCGCTTCACCCAGCAATTCAAGCAGTAATCACGTAGCGAGACACTTATGAGCGACATCCTCGACCGTATCATCGCGGTCAAACGCGAAGAAGTCCGTGCGGCAGAACAAAGCGCGCCGCTCGAAGAGCTGCGCCTCGAAGCGTCGACGCGCGACATTCGCGACTTCGTCGGCGCATTGCGCGCGAAACACGCGGCGGGTCTAGCCGCTGTGATCGCCGAAGTCAAGAAAGCGAGCCCGTCCAAAGGCGTGTTGCGCGAGCACTTCGTGCCGGCCGAGATCGCGCGTTCGTACGAAAAACACGGCGCGGCCTGCCTGTCCGTGCTCACCGACGTGCAGTTCTTCAAGGGCAGCGTCGCGTATCTGCAGGAAGCGCGCGCGGCCTGCAGTCTGCCGGTGCTGCGCAAAGACTTTATCGTCGATCCGTATCAGATCGTCGAAGCCCGCGCGATGGGCGCCGACGCGATCCTGCTGATCGCCGCCGCGCTCGAAACGTCGCAGATGCAGGACCTCGAAGCGCTCGCGCATTCGCTGGGTCTGGCGGTGCTGGTGGAAGTGCACGACGAGAACGAACTGATGGAATCGCTCACGCTGAAAACACCGCTCATCGGTATCAACAATCGCAACCTGCGCACCTTCGAGACGTCGATCGAGACGACGATCGGCATGCTCGAAGCGATTCCGGACGACCGCATCGTCGTGACGGAGTCGGGCATTCTGTCGCGCGTCGATGTGGAGCGCCTGCGCGCAATGGACGTGCATACTTTCCTGGTCGGCGAGGCGTTCATGCGCGCGGACGAGCCGGGTGTGGAACTTGCACGAATGTTTTTCTGAGCGCTGTGTCGACACACGACGCAGGGCACGCGGCATAGGTAGCGGAGCAGTCATGGGTATGGAACGCGAAATCAAGCTGGCGCTGCCGCCTGCGCAGGTGCAAGCGGCGACGCAGTGGTTCGTTGCGCGCACCGGGGCGCAGGGTGGCCCGATCAAGCTGGTGAATATTTACTTCGACACGCCTGAGTTGACGCTGGCAAGCTCGAAGAGCGCCCTGCGTTTGCGCCAGACGCCCGACGGCTGGCTGCAAACCTTCAAGACGGTCGGCAAGTCTGAAAACGGCATGCACACCCGGCACGAATGGGAAATACCGGTGGCCGGTGAAAAGCTGGAGATCGACGCGCTGCTGCGTGAGTGCGACGAACCGTCCGCCGCGAGCGCTTTGCGTCAAGCCGCGCCCGAACTTATCGAACTCTTCCGCACGAATTTCACCCGTACGCTGTGGCACGTCCAGGCGGACGGTTCCGAAGTCGAAGCGGCGATCGATCAGGGCGATGTGTTCGCCGAAGTTGACGGCGAGGCACGCCGCGCACCGATCTCGGAAGTCGAACTTGAGCTGAAGTCCGGTGACGAAGCCGCGCTCCACACGCTTGCCGCGGAGTTGGGCAAGCAGATAGCCGGTCTCGCACCGGACGACATCAGCAAGGCCCAGCGTGGTTATCAATTGCGGGCAGGTTGAGCCGCGTTAAGGCCGCTATCCCTGCCGGCCGACACAGAGCCCGACTTTCGCGAAGGACTTCCTCCCGGCGGCTGCCGGCTCGACAGCGCAACGTCAAGTGTCAGGCGGACGCTCGCCTATCCTGCAATCTCGTCGAACAGGAGCGCCTATCCAGCGCCCACACTGACCAGATACGACACGCCGCCGCCGACACCTTGAGCAACGCGCCGATTGCTGCGACACTTCCCCGCCATGACCTCTGCTTCCCGCACCCGTTCCAATCCGACGCAGGCTTCGCTGTTCGGCGAAGCCGCACCCGAGCCGGCCACTGACATGACGACCACTGCGCCGCAGCAATCCGGTGCCAGCGCGCCGCCGCCAACGCTCGAAGCGCAATTCGAAGCGCTGCCGCCGGCATGGCGCGCGCATCTCAAGCCGTTTATCGAAAGCGATGCGTATGCGCCGCTCTGCCGTTTCGTCGATGGTGAGCGCGCCGCTGGCAAAACCGTCTACCCCGCCGACGTTTTCCGCGCACTGCGCCTGACCAGCCCAGACGACGTGAAAGTGGTGATCCTCGGCCAGGATCCATATCACGGCGAGGACCGCGGCACGCCACAAGCGCACGGACTGGCGTTTTCGGTGGCGCCGAACGTGCGCACGCCGCCGTCGCTGCGCAACATCTTCAAGGAAATCGCCGCGAGCCTCGGCCACGATACGCCGCGTCACGGCTGTCTCGACACCTGGGCGAAGCAAGGCGTGCTGCTGCTGAACACGGTGCTGACCGTGGAGCGCGATTCAGCCGCCAGCCACGCAAAACGCGGCTGGGAAAAATGCACCGACACGCTGATCCATGAACTGGCGATGCGCCACGACGGCCTCGTGTTCATGCTGTGGGGCGCGCATGCGCAAGCCAAGCGCGCGCTGCTCGGCGGCAAGTCGCATTACGTGCTGGAGGCGCCGCATCCGTCGCCGCTGTCGGCGCATCGAGGTTTTCTGGGCTGCGGGCATTTTGCCAAGGCCAACGAATATCTCGCGCAGCACGGCCGCGAGCCGATCGACTGGCGCTTGCCCGACGAAGCGCAAATGCTCGCCTGAATGCGCCACCAACGGACAGGGACGAAGCAACCGCGACACATCGGCGCCACAAAACAAAAACGCCACGGGTTCAGAACCCGTGGCGTTTTTTCATTCCAGAACACTATTCGCCGCAGCTTGAAGCGGCGCGGCCAGCCTTACGCAGCGGCGATCGCTTCGCGGGCGGAAGCCAGCGCGGCGCCGGCGGCGTCCGGACCCATGTTCAGGCCTTCGGCGTAGATGAAGTTTACGTCGGTCATGCCGAGGAAGCCGAGGAAGCTCTTCAGGTACGGCGTCTGGCTATCGTTCGGCGTGCCGAGATACTTGCCGCCGCGTGCCGACACGACGTACACCTTCTTGCCCTTCACGAGACCTTCCGGACCATTCGCCGTGTACTGGAACGTGATACCGGCACGTGCGATGAAGTCGAAGTACGTCTTCAGTTGCGACGAGATGCCGAAGTTGTACATCGGCGCGCCGATCACGACGATGTCGGCGGCTTGCAGTTCGGCGATCAGCGCTTCGCTGCGCGCAGCGATCGCGGCTTGCTCGGCCGTGCGTTGGTCAGCCGGCGTGAAGAACGCGCCGAGGACGGCGTCGTCCAGATGCGGCAGCGGTTCGGCTTGCAGATTGCGGACGACGACTTGCGCGCCCGGATTCGATTGTTGCAGCTTTGCGGTCAGCTCGTTGACGAGCAGCGTCGAGTTCGCGCCTTGCGAGCGGGCTGCCGAGTTGATTTGCAGGATCGTGGTCATGGTTGACTCCAGTAGGGGCGCGCTGTGTTGCGCGAGTGGAGCCATTGTGTTTTTTTACCGACCCGGGAAAAAGCCATCCGGCAGCGACGGATTGTTGCACTGGTAGGACAATCCGCCGCGCCCGGCCGGCCATTGTGGACGGCCCGGATGACGATCAGCTTTCCAGCCAGCGCTCGCGCGCCTTGCGCGCGGCGGCCCGCTTGTCGCTGACGGCGAGCTTGTAGCGCGCGACCTCAGGCCCGTCCAGCTTGACTTGCGCGACGCGCAGTTCGTCGCGGCGGAACGCGTGAACCTCGACTTTCGCGCCCGGCTGATAGCGCGCGAGCAATCCGTCAAGATTCGAGCCGGTCACGCGCAGGCCGTCCAGCGCGATCAGCACGTCGCCAGCCGAGAGCCCGGCTTTTTGCGCGGCGCTGCCGTCATGAACCGCCGCGAGCGTGCAATCCGCGCCGCCGCGCACGCGTGCGCCGAGCGACGGCTTGCCGTTCTTTTCGAGTTCCGGCGCGATTGCTACGCCGAACGGCGCGAGCAGCGTCTCGAGCGGCAGATCGTGCGTGCCGTGCACGGCTTCGGCGAACAACTCACCGAGTTTCGCGCCGGTCGCTTCCGCGAAAAGCGCCTCGATCTCGCTTTCGTCGACGCCAACCGGTTTGCCGCGATAGAAGTCACGGCCGAAGCGCTGCCAGAGCAAGCGCATCACGTCGTCGAGCGATTTGCGGTTGTTGGTCTGCGCGCGAATCGTCAGATCGAACGCCAGCGCGACGAGCGAACCCTTGGTGTAGTAGCTGACGATCGCGTTCGGCGCGTTCTCGTCCTGCCGGTAGTATTTGACCCACGCGTCGAACGAGCTTTCGGCGACGCTCTGCTTCAGGCGCCCACTGCCGCGCTGCACGCCACCGACCACCTTGCCGAGCAGGCCGAAGTAGTCGTCCTGCGTGATCAGGCCGCTGCGCACGAGGATCAGATCGTCGTAGTAAGAGGTGAAGCCCTCGAACAGCCACAGCAGCGACGTGTAGTTTTCGACGCTCAGGTCGTACGGCGCGAACACGGCCGGCTTGATGCGCTTCACATTCCAGGTGTGGAAGTATTCGTGACTGCACAGACCGAGATAGGTCCGGTAGCCTTCGGTGAGCGCCTCGCGCCCTTCCACCGGCAAATCGCCGCGATTGCAGATCAGCGCGGTCGAAGCGCGGTGTTCGAGGCCGCCGTACCCATCCGTAACGGCTTGGGTCATGAATACGTAGCGATCCACCGGCGCTTTCTTCGACCTGGGCTCGAACAATGCGATCTGCGCTTCGCAGATACGCTTCAGGTCGGCGGACAGACGCGCCATGTCCAGCCCGACCACGCGCCCGGCGATCACGACGTCGTGCGGCACGCCGTGCGCCTTGAACGTCGCGAGCGCGAATTCGCCCAGCGTGACGGGATGATCGATCAGCTCGTCGTAGTTCTGCGCGCGATACTCGCCAAAACCATAACGCTTCGTGCCACGCGCTTCCGGCAGCGCGGTGGCGACACGCCAGTTGCGATACGCCGCGCCTTCCGGCTTCTGGATATCGACCACGCACTGCGCTTCCTCGTGACCGAGCGGCGAGAGAAACACGCTCGTGCCGTTGAAAAAGCCGGTCGTATCGTCGAGATGCGCGGCGCGCACCGACAGATCCCACGCGTAGACCTCATAGCGCAGCGTCAGCGCGCCTTTGACCGGCGCGGCCTGCCAGGTGTGCTTGTCGGTCTTTTCGACGCGCACCTTGCGGCCCGCGTCGTTGAAAGCACGCAGCGTCACGATGTTGCGGGCGAACTCGCGCACCATGTAGCTGCCCGGAATCCACACCGGCAGCATGAAACGCTGACCGGCCGGATCGGGATCGGCGACGGTCACGGTGACTTCGAACAGGTGAGCGGCGGGTTGCTTGGGAACGATGGTGTAGCGGATCGGCTTCATCGGCGGCGATTAGAAGAGGTGAGGCGGGGATAGTCGGGCTTGATGCGAAAGGAGGCGCACGTCGCGCCTCCTTTGTTCGATGTGTTCCGTATGCTCAGCGCACTGCGGACATTTCCTTGTCCAGCCGGTCGGCCGGCACGGCGCCGGGCAGGCGGCGGCCGTCGGCGAGGAACACCGTGGGCGTGCCGTCGACGTTCATGGCGTGGCCGAGCGCGAGGTTCTTGTCGATCGCGGCGGTGTCGCAGGTGCCGGCGGCGGTGGGCGCCTGATGGTCCTGCATCCACGATTCCCATGCCTTCGCACGGTCCGTCGAACACCAGATCGACTTCGACTTCGCGGTCGAATCGGGCGACAGCACCGGGTACAGGAAGGTATAGATCGTCACGTTGTCGATCGACTTCAGCGAGGTTTCGAGCTGCTTGCAATACGGGCAGTTCGGGTCGGAGAACACGGCGATCTTGCGCGCGCCGTTGCCCTTCACGACCTTCACGGCGTTGGCGAACGGCAGGCTCGCGAAATCGATACGGTTGGTTTCCGCGAGGCGCGCTTCGGTCAGATTTTTACGGGTCTTCGCGTCGACCATGTCGCCGAGCATCAGATAGTCGCCGTTCGCGTCGCTATAGACGATCTGCGAGCCGAGGTTCACTTCGTACAGGCCGGCGATCGGCGATTTCGTCACGCTCTTGATCGTCACGTCCGCGAGGCGCGTTTGCAGCGTGGCTTTGAGCTTGTCGGTAGTCTGGTCGGCCTGTGCGGAGCAGCCGATCGTGACGGCTGCGATTGCAAGCGCGGCGGCCGCCACGCGGAAAGTCTTTTTCATGCTGAATTCCTGGGTTCAATCGCGCTATTGCGCGTTTCGTGACGTTCCCGGTCTGACCGGAACGGCGTCCATCCGTTCATGATACCTGCCTGGCCGGCAGCGGCATGCCGGAGCGGGCGCGTCAGCCCAACGCGGCCGACACCAGCCAGCGTTTGATGAACGGCTGCGCACCGACGAAAGCCATGCCGGTATTGCGCAGCGCCTTGGCGAACGGACCGGGAACGGAAAAGAGTTTTTGCAGACCGTCGGTGGCGATCATCAACGCGCGAATGTCTTCGCGGCGTGCGCGTTCGTAGCGACGCAGCAGCACCATGTCGCCGAGATCGCGGAACGACTCCTTGCCGGCGACGGTGTCGGCAAGCGCCGCGACGTCGCGCAGGCCGAGGTTCATGCCCTGCCCGGCCAGCGGATGGATCAGATGCGCGGCGTCGCCGACCAGCGCGACGCGTGGCGCCACCAACCGGTCGACCGTTTGCAGCGCCAGCGGGAAACCTTGCGCGGGCGTCACGCAGTCGAGCGCGCCGAACTGACCGCCCGTCACGCGTTCCACTTCAGCGGCGAGCTGCGCCGGATCGAGCGCGACCAGTTGCTCTGCGTGCTCGGTGCGCGCCGACCACACCAGCGAGACGTGGCCGTCCGGCATGGGCAGGAGCGCGATGATCTCGCCGTCCTTGAACCATTGATACGCGGTTTCGCTGTGCGGCTTCTCGGCCTTGAAATTGGCGACCACGCCGGTTTGCTTATAGTCGCGCCGGACCATCTTCGAGCCGATCTGCGCGCGCACCCACGAATGCGCGCCGTCTGCGCCGACCACCAGATCGGCTTCGAGCACATTGCCGTTGGCGAGGCCGACGCTGGCGCTGTCAGCGGTGAAGTCCAGCGCCTGGGCGCGCGTGTCGATCCAGGTAAGATTCGGCTGGAAGCGCAGCGCGGCGTCCAATGCGCGCTCGATCACCGACGACTCGACGATCCACGCGAGTTGCGGCACCGAAGCCTGAAACGCGGAGAAATGCAGTTCGGCGTGCGCGTCACCGTAGACGCGCATGTCGTAGACCGGCCCGAGCCGCGTCAGATCGAGCGCCTGCCAGACCCGCAAACGCTCCAGCAGAGCCTGCGAGCTCGACGACAGCGCGTAGACCCGCGAGTCGAAGCTGGCGCCGTGGGGCAGCGCCGCGCAGGGCTGCGCGAGCAGCGCCACGCGCAGTCCGCCTTGCGTCAGCGCCAGCGCCGCGGTCTTGCCGACGAGCCCGCCGCCGATCACGGCGGCATCAAAGGTCTGGTGGTGTGCATTCATCCGCGCATTATAGCCGCGGGGGTTGCGAGGGACGGATCGACGCGCGCGGCGTTTGCGCCCGAACAAGCGCGCCGATACTCGCAGACGACCGTCCGCCGCCAGCGCCGCGTCCGCTTCGCGCAGCCGCGTGAATTCGCGCTCGGAAGACAGGAACGCCACGCGTCCGCCCGGACGGCAAGCGCCGCCCTCCGTCCGCCGCAGCAGTGAGCCGATCCGAACGGGTTACAATTACGCTTTCCGTGAAAACTCGCACCCGGTCGTCGAGCAACGCCCCGATCCGGTGTCTTGTCCCGCTCCGCTGCATTTGTCCGCCACGCCACACGCGAAGGCTTCTCGAATCCTGCATATAGCGTCGAGCGCATCACGCAACTTACTGAATCAATGAAGGATTTCCATGAGCCTCAAATGCGGCATCGTCGGCCTGCCTAACGTCGGCAAGTCCACCCTGTTCAATGCGCTGACCAAGGCGGGCATCGCCGCCGAAAATTACCCGTTCTGCACGATCGAGCCGAACGTCGGCATTGTCGAAGTGCCGGACGCGCGTCTGAAGGCGCTCGCTGAAATCGTCAAGCCGGAGCGCATCCTGCCGGCCGTGGTGGAATTCGTCGACATCGCCGGTCTGGTGGCCGGCGCGAGCAAGGGCGAAGGTCTGGGCAACCAGTTTCTCGCCAACATCCGCGAAACGGATGCGATCACGCACGTGGTGCGCTGCTTCGAAGACGAGAACGTGATTCACGTCGCGAACAAGATCGATCCGCTGTCGGATATCGAGGTGATCAACACCGAACTGGCGCTGGCCGACCTCGCGACCGTCGAAAAGGCGCTGGCGCGCTATTCGAAGGCGGCCAAGTCGGGTAACGACAAGGAAGCTATCAAGAACGCCGCCGTGCTGGAAAAAGTGCGCGCGCAGCTCGACCAGGCCAAACCGGTCCGTGCGCTCGACCTGTCTGACGAAGAAAAAGCCACGCTCAAGCCGTTCTGCCTGATCACCGCGAAGCCGACCATGTACGTGGCCAACGTGAAGGAAGACGGTTTCGAGAACAACCCGCATCTGGACGCGGTCACGAAGTTCGCGGCTGCGGAAAACGCGCCGGTCGTCGCCGTGTGCGCCGCGATCGAAGCGGAAATCGCCGACCTCGACGAAGCCGACATGGAAGTGTTCCTCGCCGACATGGGCATGGAAGAGCCGGGCCTGAACCGCGTGATCCGCGCCGGCTTCAAGCTGCTGGGCCTGCAGACCTACTTCACGGCGGGTGTGAAGGAAGTGCGCGCGTGGACGATCCATATCGGCGATACGGCGCCGCAGGCGGCCGGCGCGATTCACACGGACTTCGAGCGCGGCTTCATTCGCGCGCAGACCATCGCGTTCAACGACTACATCACCTACAAGGGTGAACAAGGCGCGAAGGAAGCCGGCAAGATGCGCGCGGAAGGCAAGGAATACGTCGTGCACGACGGCGACGTGATGAACTTCCTGTTCAACGTGTAAGTTTGAGTTTGAACCTCGGCTTCAGCGCGAGGCGGCCACGGGTGGAAACCTGAACGCCGCCATCCGCGCAGCCGGTGACATTGAAAGAGCCCGCTTCGAGCGGGCTCTTTGCTTTACTGCCCGCCACTTGTGCCGGCGCGCCCACACTGCAGCGGCAACGCGATACCGTTCCTGACGGCCGTCATGTTCGACGGCGAATCCGCTAGCACCGCGTCGATGCCGAGGCACGCCGTCGTGCGGTAATCATCCGCATCGTTCACGGCGATCGCAACGATTCGCACGTCCGGCTTCTGCCTGAAGCACGCGACCGTGGCAGGCGTCCATAACATAGCCTGCACGTCCGAGCGCCCTTCGCCCAGCGTGAACTTCTCGACCACCGTCAATGCGCGGTGCAACTCGAACGCGCTCATCGCGTGTTCGGCCGGCGCGTCCACACAACCCTGATTCAGCAGGACTCGCACGAGCCGCCCACGCGTGGCATCGCGCGATTCGAATAGCCGCGCTTGCGGATACGCGGCAAAGCTCCGTTGATAGTCCGCTTCAGTCGAATAGATCGACACGCGCCGCCATGCGTTTTCTTCATCGAGTACGCGCGCGACGGCCAGCGTCTGCGGTTCGGCGGGCAGCGCCTTCATATCGAGGATCACCGGCATGCCAGCCGGCATGATGCGCAGTGCTTCGCGCAGCGTCGGAATGCCCAAAGCATGATCGCGATACGGATAGGCATCCGCGCGGCGGAACGTCCACCCCGCATTCACGCGTGCGAGTTGAGCCGCCGTATACGCGGACACTGGCCCTTTCGCGTCGGTCAACGCCGACAGATCGCCCGGCCGATAAAGAACCGGCACGCCATCCTTGCTCAACTGCACGGTGAGCCACATCGCGTCGGCGTGATTCGTGATCGACAGGCGAATCGCTTCGAGCGTGTTCTCCGGCGCATCGCCCGTGCCACCGCGATGCGCGATGATCGCCGGCAACGCGCTCACCTGCGTGACGGCATTGTTCGGCGTCACGGGAGGCGTGAGCGAACAACCCGCCAGTAAAAGGCCTGCAATAAAGCTGCCTCCCGTCAATCGTACTGAACTCAGCATCTGGAATCCTGATTAATACCCACCGTGGCGTAACGTATACGAAGCGGGCACACGCGCAACGGACGTCTATCATGCCCGCACGCGAACGGCCGCGTCCAGCGAACGAGCTCAGTCCCTGCTCCTACGCAAACTCGCGCATTCATCGCCCACTCAATGGGCATATCAACACCGGCTGTTTCCGTTTTGTGACACCGATGTTAAATTGCGGCATTCGGCGACCGCCAAAAATGGTGCGCGCCGTCCGGCCGCCGACGCCGGACTGTCATCGAACACAACTAGAATCGCGCGATTCGCATCCGCGCCCGTTCCGACACTGGAGACAAATCGATGAGTTTGAAGCCGCTAATCCGTTCGCTATCCGTTGCCGCCGTATTGAGCGCCGGCCTCACTCAGGCGGCCTGCGCCGCAACTGAAATCCAGTTCTGGCACGGCATGGAAGCCGCGCTGGGCGAACGGCTGAACGACATTGCCAACGCGTTCAACGCGTCGCAAAGCGACTACAAGATCGTGCCGGTGTTCAAAGGCACTTACGACCAGACCCTCGCCGCCGGCATTGCCGCCTATCGCAGCGGCAATGCGCCGGCCATCCTCCAGGTCTACGAAGTCGGCACCGCCACGATGATGCAGGCGAAGAAGGCCGTGATCCCCGTCTCCGAAGTGTTCAAGCAGGCCGGCGTGCCGCTGGATGAAAAGGCCTTCGTGCCGACCATCGCCAGCTATTACAGCGACGCGAAAACGGGCGAGCTGATCTCGATGCCGTTCAACAGTTCGACGCCGGTGCTGTACTACAACAAGGACGCCTTCAAGAAAGCCGGCCTCGATCCGAACCAGCCGCCGAAAACCTGGGCGGAACTGCAGGCCGACGCGCAAAAGCTGAAGGCGTCGGGTATGGCGTGCGGTTATTCGTCGGGCTGGCAGAGCTGGATTCAACTCGAAAACTACAGCGCCTGGCATGGCGCGCCGTTCGCGACGAAGAACAATGGCTTCGACGGCCCGGACGCGCAACTGGAATTCAACAAGC
Source organism: Burkholderia sp. WP9 (assembly GCF_900104795.1). Lineage (NCBI taxonomy): Bacteria > Pseudomonadati > Pseudomonadota > Betaproteobacteria > Burkholderiales > Burkholderiaceae > Burkholderia > Burkholderia sp. WP9. The sequence continues at coordinate 4,109,841 of NZ_FNTG01000001.1, read as the reverse complement.
CGCTGCAGGTCGCGCATATCCAGTTCCTGCAAAACATGCAGAAGGACGGCACTTTCACCTACGTCGGCCGCAAGGACGAACCGGTGTCGAAGTTCTATAGCGGCGACTGCGGGATCATCACCAACTCGTCGGGGTCGCTCGCCACGATCAAGAAGTACGCGAAGTTCAGCTTCGGAACCGGCATGATGCCCTACGACGCCAGCGTGAAGGGCGCGCCGCAGAACGCGATCATCGGTGGCGCGAGCCTGTGGGTGCTGTCGGGCAAGGATCCGGCCGTCTACAAGGGCGTGGCGAAATTCCTCTCGTATCTGTCGTCGGCGCCGGTTGCGGCCAAGTGGCATCAGGACACCGGCTATCTACCGGTCACCACCGCCGCTTATCAACTGACGCAGCAACAAGGCTTTTACGAGAAAAATCCGGGCAGCGACACCGCCATCAAGCAGATGCTCAACAAGCCGCCGCTGCCGTACACGAAGGGATTGCGTCTGGGGAACATGCCGCAGATCCGCACGATCATCGACGAAGAACTCGAACAGGTTTGGGCTCAGAAGAAGACGCCGCAACAGGCGCTCGACGCGTCCGTGTCGCGTGGCGATGAACTGCTGCGCCGCTTCGAGAACGCCGGCAACTGAGCCGGCAACTGAGCCGGCAACTGAGCGGAAAACTGAGCGAACGAGGTTCCGGCGCGCCCGCGCCGGAACCCGTGGTTGCCGCAGAACCTTGGATATCATCGATGGAAAAGCGCTCCAGCTTCGGCACCAGCCTGCTGCCATACCTGCTCGTCGCGCCGCAACTCGCGATCACGCTGCTGTTTTTCCTGTGGCCGGCCGGTGAGGCGCTGTGGCAATCCACGCAAAGTCAGGACGCGTTCGGCACGTCGAGCGAGTTCGTCGGGCTTGCCAACTTCAAGCAGCTCTTTGCCGATCCGCTCTACCTGTCGTCGTTCTACACGACGCTGATCTTCTGCGCGCTCGTCACGGTGTCCGGCCTCGTGATCTCGCTGTTGCTCGCAGTCTGCGCCGATCGCGTCACGCGCGGCGCCAAGACCTATCAAACGCTCCTGATCTGGCCGTATGCCGTCGCGCCCGCGATTGCCGCCGTGTTGTGGTCGTTTCTGTTCAACCCGAGCATCGGCCTCGTCACCTACGCGCTGGCCAAGTACGGCATTGTCTGGAATCACGCGCTGAACGCAGGTCAGGCGATGTTCCTCGTGGTGCTCGCGTCCGTCTGGAAACAGGTCAGCTATAACTTTCTGTTCTTCTATGCCGGCTTGCAGGCGATCCCGCGCTCGCTCATCGAAGCGGCGGCGATCGACGGCGCCGGTCCGGTGCGGCGCTTTTTCGGCATCGCACTGCCGCTGCTGTCGCCGACCAGCTTCTTCCTGCTGGTGATCAACATCACCTACGCGTTCTTCGACACCTTCCCGGTGATCGACGCAGCAACCGGCGGCGGCCCCGCGCAATCCACTCGCACGCTGATCTACAAGATCTTCGCCGAAGGTTTTCAGGGGCTCGACATTGGCAGTTCCGGCGCGCAGTCGGTGATCCTGATGGGGATCGTCGTCGCGTTGACGGTCGTGCAATTCCGCTTTATCGAACGCAGGGTTCAATACTCATGATCGAGAACCGCCGCGGTTTCGACCTCTTCTGCCACGCGGTGCTGATTCTCGGCGTCGTGCTGGTGGTGTTTCCGGTCTACGTCGCGTTCTGCGCGGCGACCATGAGCGAGCAACAGGTGTTCAGCGTGCCGCTTTCGCTGGTGCCGAGCACGCATCTGTTCGAGAACATCGCGACGGTCTGGTCGCAAGGCAGCGGCAACGCGGCGGCGCCGTTCGGCCGCATGCTGTTCAACAGCCTCGTGATGGCGCTGGTGATTTCGATCGGCAAGATTGCGGTCTCCATGATCTCCGCTTACGCGATCGTGTTCTTCCGTTTCCCGTTTCGCAATCTCGCGTTCTGGCTGATCTTCATCACGCTGATGCTGCCGGTCGAAGTGCGGATCTTTCCGACCGTGCAGGTCGTGTCGTCGATGCATCTGAGCAATACGTACAGCGGTTTGACATTGCCGCTGATCGCCTCGGCCACCGCGACATTCCTGTTCCGCCAGTTCTTCATGACGCTGCCGGACGAATTGATGGAAGCGGCGCGCATCGACGGCGCGGGCGCCATGCGGTTTTTCTGGGACGTGGTCCTGCCGCTGTCGAAAACGAACATGGCGGCCCTCTTCGTCATCACCTTCATTTACGGCTGGAATCAGTACCTGTGGCCGATTCTGATCACGAGCCAGCAATCGCTGACCACGGCCGTGGTCGGCATAAAAAGCATGATCGCCTCCGGCGACACCGCGACCGAATGGCATCTCGTGATGACCGCGACGCTGCTCGCGATGCTGCCACCGCTCGCCGTCGTGCTGACGATGCAGCGCTGGTTCGTGCGCGGACTCGTGGACGCGGAGAAGTAAGCGGCGCCCGTTTGAGCGAGCTTATTCCGGCATTGAAATAACAACACCGCACGAAGCGCGGCAAGCAACGAAAGGCTAAAACGGCATGGCTGCACTGACTCTGCAAGGCGTGAAAAAAACCTACGACGGCAAACAGTTCGTGTTGCACGGCATCGACGTGGACGTCGCCGACGGCGAGTTCGTCGTGATGGTCGGCCCGTCCGGCTGCGGCAAATCGACCTTGCTGCGGATGGTGGCGGGACTGGAGCGCATCTCCGAGGGCAGTATTTCGATCGCCGGCAAAGTGGTCAACCAGCTCGAACCGAAAGATCGCAACATCGCGATGGTGTTCCAGAACTACGCGCTCTATCCGCATATGAGCGTGGCCGAGAACATGGGTTACGCGCTGAAGATCGCGGGCGTGGACCGGGCGCAGATCAGGCAGCGCGTGGACGCCGCCGCGCAGATTCTCGAACTCGAAGCGCTACTGCAACGCAAGCCCCGCGAATTGTCCGGCGGACAACGGCAACGTGTCGCGATGGGCCGCGCTATCGTGCGCGAGCCGGCGGTGTTTCTGTTCGACGAACCGCTGTCGAATCTCGACGCGCGCCTGCGCGTGCAGATGCGGCTCGAAATCCAGCGTCTGCATGCGCGGCTCGCCACCACGAGCCTGTATGTGACGCACGATCAGATCGAAGCGATGACGCTCGCCCAGCGCGTGATCGTGATGAACAAAGGCCACGCCGAGCAGATCGGCGCGCCGACCGAAGTCTATGAGCGGCCCGCCACGGTGTTCGTCGCGAGCTTTATCGGCTCGCCCGGGATGAATCTGCTGGAAGGCCGCGTGTCGGACGACGGCTCCGTTTTCGAAGTGGCGGGCAACGGTCCAAAGCTGCCTTTGACGGGCGTGGCGTCGATCGGCCGCGAAGTCGCCAAAGGGCGCGAGTGGACACTCGGCATTCGTCCGGAACACATGAGCCCGGGTCAGGCGGACGCGCCTCACGCGACGCTCACCGTCGATTCCTGCGAACTGCTCGGCGCGGACAATCTCGCGCACGGCCGCTGGGGCAAGCATGACGTCACGGTGCGCTTGCCGCATGCGCATCGGCCCGCGGCGGGCGAAGCGCTGCACGTGGCGCTGCCCGCGCAACATCTGCATTTCTTCGACCCGGCCAGCGGCAAGCGCGCGAACTGAGGCCTGATAAATCGCCCGGGCAGTCAGAATAACAAGCACTCGAAAGACCATGATGGGCATGACCCGTAAGACCTTGCGATCCTGCGCGGTAGTCGCAGCGCTGCTGTTTAGCGTCTCGTCGGCGTTCGCGTATGTTGCGCCGGGCACGACGCCGGACGAAGCGAACCTCAGCAATCACAACACCTACACCAATCGCGACGGCAACACCGTGCACGCGCCGGCCCGCTTGTTATCCGGCAAGGCGCCGGAAGGCGCCACGGCACGTTGCCGCGACGGCACCTACAGCTTTAGCCGCCACCGCAGCGGCACGTGTTCGCGCCACGGCGGCGTGGCGGATTGGCTCTGAGCATCCGGGCGGGACCTGGCCGAACGGACACCCACTGCCGTGCCCTGCCCCTGCCGAAGTACAATGCCATTTGAAGAACCCGCCCGCGCGCGGGGTGTCGCGAAGTTCGACGCCACGCTCCAAGCCGCGCCGGCCGGCGCCGGGCGCTCTGCCCGGCCATAACACCGATTACCCATCCACCCACGACTGCCCGCCCCCTCGCGGCCGGCGTCGTCAACGTCTATTGCAAGCAAATGGCCCAATACGTTTTCACCATGAACCGGGTCGGCAAGATCGTGCCGCCCAAGCGTCAAATCCTCAAGGACATCTCGCTGTCGTTCTTTCCCGGCGCGAAGATCGGCCTGCTCGGCCTGAACGGCTCGGGCAAGTCGACGCTGATCCGCATCATGGCCGGTGTGGACAAGGACATCGAAGGCGAAGCCACGCCGATGCCGAACCTGAACATCGGCTATCTGCCGCAGGAACCGCAACTCGATCCGAACAAGACGGTGCGTGAAGCGGTCGAGGAAGGTCTCGGCGATGTCTTCGGCGCGCAAAAGAAACTGGACGAAATCTACGCGGCCTACGCCGAACCTGACGCCGACTTCGACGCGCTCGCCGCCGAACAGGCGAAGTACGAAGCGATCCTCGCCACCACCGACGGCAGCGCTGAGCAGCAAATCGAAATCGCTGCCGACGCGCTGCGCCTGCCGGCCTGGGACGCAAAGATCGAGCATCTTTCGGGTGGCGAAAAGCGCCGCGTCGCGCTGTGCAAGCTCCTGCTCGAAAAGCCGGACATGCTGTTGCTGGATGAGCCGACCAACCACCTGGACGCGGAATCGGTCGACTGGCTGGAACAGTTCCTCACGCGCTTCCCGGGCACCGTGGTCGCCGTGACTCACGATCGCTACTTCCTCGATAACGCCGCCGAGTGGATTCTCGAACTCGACCGCGGCCACGGCATTCCCTGGAAGGGCAACTACAGCAGCTGGCTCGATCAGAAGGAAGAGCGGCTGAAGCAGGAAGAATCGTCGGAATCGGCGCGTCAGAAGGCCATCAAGAAGGAACTGGAGTGGGTGCGCCAGAACCCGAAGGGCCGTCAGGCGAAGTCGAAGGCGCGTATCGCCCGCTTCGAGGAACTGAACAGCCAGGACTATCAGAAGCGCAATGAAACGCAGGAAATCTTCATTCCGGTCGGCGATCGTCTCGGCAATGAAGTGATCGAGTTCAAGAACGTCAGCAAGTCGTATGGCGACCGTCTGCTGCTCGACAACGTCAGCTTCAAGATTCCGGCTGGCGCGATCGTCGGCATCATCGGGCCGAACGGCGCGGGTAAGTCCACGCTGTTCCGCATGCTGACCGGCCGCGAACAGCCGGATTCGGGCGAGATCGTGCAAGGCCCGACCGTCAAGCTCGCATACGTGGATCAAAGCCGCGACGCGCTGGACGGCTCGAAAACCGTGTTTGAGGAAATCTCCGGCGGTGCGGACGTGCTGACGGTCGGCAAGTATGAAACGCCGTCGCGTGCGTATATCGGGCGCTTCAACTTCAAGGGCGGCGATCAGCAGAAGATCGTCGGCAATCTGTCGGGTGGCGAGCGCGGCCGGCTGCACCTGGCCAAGACGCTGATCGCGGGCGGCAACGTGCTGCTGCTCGACGAACCGTCGAACGATCTCGACGTCGAAACGCTGCGCGCGCTGGAAGACGCGTTGCTCGAGTTCGCAGGCTCCGTGCTGGTGATCTCGCACGATCGCTGGTTCCTCGACCGGATCGCCACGCACATTCTCGCGTTCGAAGGCGATTCGCAAGTCACGTTCTTCGACGGCAATTACCAGGAATACGAAGCCGACAAGCGCGCGCGTCTGGGTGAAGAAGGTGCGCGTCCGAAGCGTCTGCGTTACAAGCCGATCGCGCGATAAGCTCGAACCGGGCCGCCTGCTCGTCGGCTGGGCTGACGCGCAGGCCGCCTCGACGGCCGCGCTCTTGCGTGCGCGCGTGCCCACGTGTGCTCGCGCGGGCGAATTTTGCGGCGCCGCGTAGCAGGTGCCGCGAACACCTGGCGTCGCCGAGATGAGCAGCAGGGCACACAGCTTGCGTACCGTGGCGTGATACGTGTCATCGCGGCGGGGCGCGTGCGGTCCGCCGCGATGATCCAATTCAGGCGCGCGCCCGCCCGACGAGCGCAACGGCCGATCACTGCCACACCGCCCGGAACGCGGTGACGAGGAGGTAAGCATGACGATGTCGAGAGGCAAGCGCTGGGTCGTCGCCGTAGGCGGCGTGCTGCTGGTGCTAATCGTCGTCGTGGTCGGCGCCTTGCAGTTCGCGCAACGCGAGGTCAAGGAGCGCGTGATCGCGGCGCTCGGGCCACTGGGCAGCGCCGAAACCATCGACGTCGGCCTGACGTCCGTCCGTCTCACCAACGTTCTTCTCAAAGCACCGCCTGGCTGGCCGGCCGGCGATCCGCTCAGAGCGGACGAAATCACCCTCACACCCGACATTCGCGATCTGATCGCGCGGCGCATGCATGTCCGCAGCGTGGTGGTGCGCGGCTTCGATATCGCCGTGCTGCGCACCAAGGACGGTGCGATTCGCCTGATGCCGAATCTGCGGCAAACGGTGAACCAAGCCGAAATCGACGCCAGCGGCGCGACGGTGCCCATTCCTCGCGAAAAGCAGGTCGATCACATCCGTTTCGAACAGGGCAACTTCCACTTCTACGACATGACGGTCGGTCCACCGGCGTTCAAGGTGACGGTCAGCAATGCCAACGCAACCGTCGACAATCTGCGCCTGCCCGCCCTCACCGAGCCGACCAGCGTCAATGTCACGGGTTCGATTAAAGGTCCCACACACACGGGCAGCGTGTCGTTCGGCGGCTGGATCAAGATCGCCAGCAAGGATTCACAGACCACCAGCAAACTGCGAGGCGTCGACGTCGTGATGCTCGATCCGTACCTGATCAAGAAGGCCGGCGCCAAGGCGCAAGTGGCTAGCGGCACGGTCGACCTGACCGTCGAATCGACGGTGCGCAACTATCAGCTGCACGCGCCCGGAACGTTGACGGTCCACAATCTGCAACTCGCCGACAGCGGCAATCCGCTCGACACCTTCATGTCGATTCCGACCAAAGCCGCCGTCGCCGCGCTCAAGGCGCACAACGGCGATATCACGCTACATTTCGTTCTGGATGGGAATTTGCGCGACCCGAAATTCTCGGTGCAGGAAGGCCTGATGCAGCGCATCGCCACCGGCTTTGCGAAGGCGCTAGGCGTGAGCGTCGAGGATGTGGCGAAAGGCGCGGGACAAACCGTGAAAGGTCTGGGTAACGCGTTGAAGAGTCTGCTTGGCCAGTAAGTCAGTCAGCCGGGGCGCAACGCGGACACAGGCAGGGGTGAAGCGGCGCTTCTGGAAAACTGACGCGCCGCCTTGCCGCTAGAACAGCGCCCGCCTCAAACCGGCAGCCCCAGCTCGCGTAGTTTCGCTTCGGTTTGCCCGGCGCTGGTGTGATGCACGCCGTGCCAACCGAGCGCCGTTGCGGCTTCGGCGTTCTTCTGATTGTCGTCGATAAAGACGAGTTCGGCCGGTTCGATGCCCGGCAATTGCGCCTCGATCCGCTCACGCATGGCCGCGAAGATGGCCGGATCGGGCTTCACCAACTGCACCCGCCCCGACACCACGATGTCGCGAAACCGACGCAACACCGGGTAATGCTCCCACGCATACGGAAAGGTCTCCGCCGACCAGTTGGTCAACCCGAAGAGCGGAACTCCGGCCGCTTCGAGCTTTTCCATGATCGCCACGCCCTCGTCCAGCACGCCGGCCACCATCTCGTGCCAGCGTTCGTAGAACGCGCGAATCAGCGTCTCGTGATCGGGAAATTTCGCGACGAGTTCCTCGGTGGCCTCGACGATCGGCTGGCCGCCGTCCTGACGGATTACCCAGTCCATCGAACAGACGTGCGTCAGAAACCAGCGGCGTTCGGTTTCGTCAGGGATCAGTTCCCGATACAGGTACTCGGGGCTCCAGTCGATCAGCACGCCGCCGAAATCGAACACCACTGCCTTGATGGCCATGCACGCTCCGTGAGCAGGTTTCCTGGGCGATCAGATGGGCTGCGTGCGCAACTCCAGCCACGCTTTGGCCTCGCCCGACACATGCGGCGACAGGCGCGTGCGGACCGTCTCGTGATACGCGTTCAGCCACGCGCGTTCGTCCTCGCGCAGCAGCGACAGGTCGAGACAACGTGTGTCGATCGGGCACAGCGTCAAGGTCTCGAACTTGAGGAAGTCACCGAACTCGGTCTGGCCGGCAGGCACGTTCAGCACGAGGTTCTCGATGCGCACGCCCCACTTGCCCGGACGATAGATGCCGGGCTCGACCGAGGTGATCATGCCTTCTTCCATCGCGGTCCACGGTTCGGCCGGCGCATAGTGCGAAATGACCTGCGGGCCTTCGTGCACGTTCAGGAAGTAGCCCACGCCGTGACCGGTGCCGTGGCCGTAATCGGCGCCCGCTTCCCAGATCGGCGCGCGGGCGATCGCATCGAGCATCGGCGAACGGATGCCGCGCGGGAACTGCGCGCGCGAAAGCGCCATGGTGCCCTTGAGCACGATCGTGAAATCGCGCCGCTGCGCTTCGCTGATGGTGCCGATCGGCACCACGCGCGTGATGTCGGTCGTGCCGCTCAGATACTGCGCGCCGGAATCGATCAGCAGCAGGCCGTTGCCCTCGATCACCGAATGCGATTCCTCGGTGGCGCGGTAGTGCGGCATCGCGCCGTTCGCGTTGAAGCCGGCGATCGTCGCGAAGCTCAGCGACACGAAGCCCGGACGGCGCGCCCGGGCCGCCGTCAACTGTTCGTCGATGGTGAGTTCGGTGATCGTTTCGCGGCCCAGCGCGCCTTCGAACCAGGCGAAAAATTCCGCCAGCGCCGCGCCGTCCTGCTCCATCGTCTCGCGCACATGCTCGGCTTCCGCCTCGGTCTTGCGCGACTTGAAGAAGGTAGACGGATTGACGGCCTCCACCACCGTGACCGTGGACGGCACCGATTGCAGCGAGCCGAACGTGATGCGGCGCGGGTCGATCAGCAGCGTGCTGCCGGCGGGCAGCGCGGCCAGCGCGTCCGCAGCCTTGGCATAGGGCTCGACGCTGATGTTGTCTTTCGCCAGCGCATCGGCCAGCGCCTGCGGCACCTTGCCGTCCGCGACGAAGAGCGATGCGTGGTCCGCGCCGATCAGCGCGTGCGCCACGAACACCGGGTTGTAGCTGACGTCGGCGCCACGCAGATTCAGCAGCCACGCGAGGTCGTCGAGGGTGGAGATGAAATGCCACTGCGCGCCTTTGTCCGCCATTGCGCGGCGAATCTGCGCGAGTTTTTCCGAGCGGGCGACGCTCGCGTGCGGCGCGGCATGCTCGAACACGGCGGCGGCCGGGAGCGACGGACGCTGCGGCCAGATCGCGTCGAACAGATCGACGTCGGTGCGCAGTTTCACACCGCGCGCGCTCAGCGCCTGGTTCAAGGCACGCGCCGCCGCCACGCCGAGCACGGCGCCGTCCACGCCCACGGTGCCGCCTGCCGGCACGTTCTGCGCGAGCCATTCGAAATGCGGCGCGGTCTGCTGGCCGCCGGTCATCTTCATCAACTGAACGCCGGTACCGGCCAGTTGGGTATTGGCCTGCTCCCAATAGCGGCTGTCCGTCCAGACGCCGGCGAAGTCGGCGGTGACGATCAGCGTGCCGGCCGAACCGGTGAAGCCGGACAGCCACTGCCGGCCTTGCCAGCGCCCAGGCAGATATTCGGATAAATGCGGATCGGCGGACGGCACCAGGTAGGCAGCAACGCCTTCGCGCGCCATTGCGTTGCGCAAAGTCGCGAGCCGTTCGGGAATGGAGGAAGTTTCGGGAAGTCGGGCATTCATCGGAGTCACCTGCAAATATTCATCGACGGGAAAGCAAGCCGACCGTCACGGCAACGGCGATCAACGCAATGGCGGTACATACCGGCCATTCGAGCGTATCACCGTCATGAAAGAGACCAATCACATTGCCGGCCATGTGCGCGACAGCCGCCCCCAGCACGCCCGCCAGCAGCGCCACCCACCACCGGGCTCGGCTCGCGCGCCGCAGCGGATGCAACCACCAGCCCGCGAGGCCAATCACCGCCCCCAATACCACGAGCCCAGGCCACCCCATTAGCAGCAGGCCTCGCGCAGTTTCGGATTCGTCTCATGGGCGCAAGGGGCCAATACAGCTAGCATTTTTGTCTCATTAACTATAGAAGTTCAGCACGGCGCTTTCCGCATAGCGGTTGAGTTTAGGGGTCGGGGTGATGTTAGGCAAGCTGTAAGCCTTACGGAAAAGCCTGGTCCCCGGTCATTGCCACGCTGAAAGCGCGTCATGCGAATCGCCCTTATCGAGCCGGACCTGCGGCACGCTGAACTGGTTGGCCGGCTGGTTTTCGCCGGCGGCCATCTGTGTCAGCACTTCACCGCGAGCGTCCCGTTTCTGACTCGCGCCAACGAAGAATTCTTCGACCTTCTCATCACCGAAAGCTGGGCCGGCGACCATTCCGCCGAAGACGTCATCCCGCGCGCCCGCGTCATCCTGCCGGGCTTGCCGGTGATCGTGCTGATGTCGGCCCCGCGCGAAAGCCAGATTGTTGCCGCGCTGCACGCGGGCGCCGACGACTGCCTGTCCAAACCGGTCCGCGGCCCGGAGATGCTGGCGCGAGTGGACGCACTCCTGCGGCGCGCGGGCTTGCGGCGGCCGCCCAACCGGCGGCGCGACATCATCGGCGAATATGCGTTCGACGCGGCGCAGTTCGCCGTCACATTCCGTAACCAGACGGTCACGCTCACGCCAAAGGAATTCCGCCTTGCGCTGCTGCTCTTCAGCAATCTGTCCCGGCCAGTGTCGCGGGCGCATATTCTTGAAAACGTCTGGGCACGCCGCCGCGACGTAAGGTCGCGCACCGTCGACACCCACGCGTCGCGGGTGCGCAGCAAACTGCAACTTCACCCCGAACACGGTTATTGCCTGACGCCGCTGTACGGCTTCGGCTACCAACTCGACGCGATCCCGCCGGAAGCCGTCATGGAGGCCGAATGACACCCTCACAATGTAAGAATCGTGGAAACGCTATAATATTCAGCTAAACCATAGCTCCCCCAAATGCAGCTTCTAACGATCGGAATCAATCACCACACTGCGCCTGTCGCCTTGCGCGAACGCGTGGCGTTTCCGCTCGAACAGATCAAACCTGCGTTGGACACCTTCAAGAGCATCTGGCTCGGCCCGTCGGCCAGTACCGCGCCGGAAGCGGCAATTCTGTCCACCTGCAATCGCACCGAGCTCTACTGCGCGACCAACGACCAGGCCGCGCGCGAAGCCGCGATCCAGTGGCTATCCAAATACCACAACCTGCCCATCGACCAACTCGCGCCGCACGTCTACGCGCTGCCGCAGTCGGAAGCCGTGCGCCACGCGTTCCGCGTCGCGTCCGGGCTGGATTCAATGGTGTTGGGTGAAACGCAAATCGTCGGACAAATGAAGGATGCGGTGCGCACCGCGTCCGAAGCCGGCGCGCTCGGCACCTATCTGAACCAGTTGTTTCAGCGCACCTTCGCCGTGGCCAAGGAAGTGCGCAGCACCACCGAAATCGGCGCGCAGTCGGTTTCCATGGCCGCCGCCGCCGTGCGCCTCGCCCAGCGAATTTTCGACAAGGTCTCGAACCAGCGCGTGCTGTTCATCGGCGCGGGCGAAATGATCGAGCTGTGCGCCACGCACTTCGCCGCGCAGCAGCCGCGCGAACTCGTGGTCGCGAACCGGACGGCCGAGCGCGGTACGCGTCTCGCCGAACGCTTCAACGGCCGCGCCATTCCGCTAGCGGAACTGCCCTCGCGCATGCATGAGTTCGACATCATCGTGTCGTGCACCGCGTCCACCTTGCCGATCATCGGTTTGGGCGCGGTCGAGCGGGCGGTGAAAGCGCGCCGCCATCGGCCAATTTTTATGGTCGATCTGGCCGTTCCGCGCGATATCGAACCCGAAGTCGGCCAGCTGGAAGACGTATTTCTGTACACCGTCGACGACCTCGGCGCGATCGTGCGCGAAGGCAATGCCTCCCGGCAAGCCGCGGTCGCACAGGCCGAAGCCATCATCGAAACGCGCGTGCAGAATTTCATGCAATGGCTGGACGCACGCAGCATCGTGCCGGTGATCCGTCATATGCACACGCAGGCCGACGTGCTGCGTCGCGCTGAAGTGGAACGCGCGCAGAAAATGCTCGCTCGCGGCGACGATCCGGCTGCCGTACTCGAAGCGCTGTCGCAAGCGCTCACCAATAAATTGATCCACGGGCCCACGCACGCGCTCAATCGCGCGAGCAGCGAAAACCGTGACACGCTCATCGAACTCATGAGCGGTTTCTACAAACACTCCGGTTCCACGGAGCGTTAGCGGCGCAGCCAGCACCGCGCTGTCCGGGCCATCCGCAGTGGCCCGCGACGTGCTTCCGACCCAAGGGCATCCGCCCATTCCCCTAGTCGTCGTCCTTACCGGAGCCCGCTCCGATACCCGTCCGATGAAAACGAGCATGCAACGCAAGCTCGACCAGCTCACTACCCGTCTGGCCGAACTGAACGATCTGTTGAGCCGAGAGGACATCACCTCGAATCTCGACCAATACCGCAAGCTCACGCGGGAACACGCCGAGCTTGGGCCGGTGGTCGAGCACTACGCGCTGTGGCGCCAGGCCATGAACGACGCGGCCACCGCGCAGGAATTGCTGGCGGATGCGTCCATGCGCGACTTCGCGGAAGAAGAAATTCGCGCGGCCCGCGAGCGCATGGACAAGCTCGGCGCCGAGTTGCAGAAAATGCTGCTGCCGAAAGACCCGAACGACGATCGCAACATCTTTCTCGAAATCCGCGCCGGCACGGGCGGCGATGAATCCGCGCTGTTCGCGGGCGACCTGCTGCGCATGTACCTGCGCTTTGCCGAGCGCAACCGCTGGCAAGTGGAGATGATGTCGGCGAGCGAATCCGATCTGGGCGGCTACAAGGAAGTGATCGTGCGGATCGCCGGCGAGGCCGCCTATTCGAAGCTGAAGTTCGAGTCCGGCGGCCATCGCGTGCAACGCGTGCCGGCGACCGAAACCCAGGGCCGCATTCACACCTCCGCATGCACGGTCGCGGTGATGCCGGAAGCGGACGAAATCGGCGAGGTCGAGATCAATCCGGCCGACCTGCGCATCGACACGTTTCGCGCGTCCGGCGCGGGCGGGCAGCACATCAACAAGACCGATTCCGCGGTGCGCGTCACGCACTTGCCGACCGGCATCGTCGTGGAGTGTCAGGACGATCGTTCGCAGCACAAGAACAAGGACCGCGCGCTGAAGGTGCTGGCCGCGCGTATCAAGGACAAGCAGTCGCACGAACAGCAGGCGAAGGAAGCCGCCACGCGCAAGAGCCTGATCGGCTCGGGCGACCGCTCGGAGCGGATCCGCACGTACAACTTCCCGCAAGGACGTCTGACGGATCACCGCATCAATCTGACGCTCTACCGCCTCGACGCGATCATGGACGGCGATCTCGACGAGCTGATCGCGGCGCTCGTCAGCGAGCATCAGGCCGAATTGCTGGCCTCGCTGGGCGACGCGGACTGACGCGCGCATGACTTCGGCCACGCCTGCTACGCCCGCCGCACCGGCCACGCCCGCCGCGCTGTTGCGCGCCTCGCCGCTGCCGTCGCTCGAAGCGCGGATTCTGCTCACGCACGTGCTCGGCTGGCGGCCCACACAGCTGATTACGCGCAGCGACGAAGTGCTGGGCGCCGAGTTTGTCGAACGTTATCTGGCGTTGCAAGCGCGGCGCGCAGCCGGCGAGCCGGTGGCGCAACTCGTCGGCGCACGGGAATTTTTCGGGCTGGATTTCGAAGTGACGCCGCACGTGCTGATTCCGCGCCCCGAAACCGAATTGCTGGTCGAGGCCGCGCTGGCGTCGCTCGAAAACAGCCCGCGGCCTCGCGTGCTCGATCTTGGCACCGGCACCGGCGCGATTGCCGTCGCGATCGCCTCGATGCGGCCGGACGCGCAGGTCTGGGCGCTCGACCGTTCCGCCGAGGCGCTGGCGGTGGCCACGCGCAACGCCGCGCGCCTACTCGACGCGAAGCGTCCCGGCGGCGCTGTCGTGTTGACGCAAAGCGACTGGTACGACTCGCTCGACGCCACCTTGCGCTTTGACGTGATCGTCAGCAATCCGCCGTATATCGCAAGCGGCGATCCGCATCTGGATGAAGGCGATCTGCGCTTCGAACCGCGCGGCGCGCTCACCGACGAAGCCGACGGGCTCAGCGCAATCCGCGCGATCGTCGCCGGCGCGCCCCCACGGCTCGCGGCCAACGGCGTATTGTGGATGGAGCATGGCTACGATCAGGCCGAAGCCGTGCGCGCGTTGCTGACCGCGCAGGGCTTTGCGCAAGTCCGCTCGGAACACGATCTTGCCGGCATCGAGCGGATCAGCGGCGGGCGTTTGGCCGGTTGACCCGCATCGCCAATATCCACAAGCGCGGAACGGGCATCGCGGCGCTCGGCCGGCTGTATCGAAATCCGCTATCATTTCAGCCTATTCCCTACACATAACGGAACCGCAAGGTCAGTCATGGATACGCAACAACGCATCAAGCAAATCGTCGACGACAACGCTGTCGTTCTCTTCATGAAGGGCACCGCTCAGTTCCCGATGTGCGGCTTTTCGGGTCGCGCCATCCAGATCCTGAAGGCGTGCGGCGTCGGCGAGATCAAGACCGTCAACGTCCTCGAGGACGACGAAGTCCGCCAGGGCATCAAGCAGTTCTCGAACTGGCCGACCATTCCGCAGCTCTATGTGAAGGGCGAATTCATCGGCGGTTCGGACATCATGATGGAAATGTACGAATCGGGCGAACTGCAACAACTGTTCGCCGCGGCCTGAGCGGTCCCGGTCAACCCGCTTTTATCCCTAAGGCGCCGCGAGCCATGGAAACACGCGCTGCGGCGCCACGCCGGCTGATCGTCGCGATCACTGGCGCGACCGGTGCCATCTACGGCATCCGTCTGCTCGAGACGCTGCGCCGGCTGGGCGGCGTCGAAAGCCACCTGCTGATTTCGAGCGCGGGCTGGCTCAACATCCAGCACGAACTCCAGTTGAGCAAAGAAGAGGTGCATCCGCTCGCGGATGTCGTCCATTCGGTGCGCGACGTCGGCGCGAGCATCGCGTCGGGTTCCTTTGCCACCGACGGCATGGTCGTCGCCCCTTGCTCGATGAAGACGCTCGCCAGCGTTGCCCACGGTTTCTCGGACAACCTGATCACGCGCGCCGCCGATGTCACGCTCAAAGAGCGCCGCCGCCTCGTGTTGCTCGTGCGCGAGACGCCGTTCAATCTGGCGCACTTGCGCAATATGACGGCCGTCACTGAAATGGGCGGCGTGATTTTCCCGCCCTTGCCGGCCTTCTACAACCAACCCGCTTCCATCGACGAAATGGTCGATCACACCGTGGCGCGCGTGCTGGATCTGTTCGCGCTCGGGCCGGCCTTGTCGCCCGCGTGGGCTGGGCTGCGCGGCGCTCAGGAATAACGCGCCAGCGAAATAAGTCTGCGCACACGCGCTGATTAACAACGCCTGCGACACAATCAATTCCGTTTTTACCCGTTTATCAAACGGCAGTTCACCCCTATATTGGTAGCAACCCAATCTCTGCGCCGCACATTAGCGGCGGCGCTGCTGCCATGAACCGCTTGCCTTCGCTTTTCCTGTCGCACGGCGCGCCCACGCTGCCGATCGACCCGTCGTTGCCGTCCGCCGAATTCGGCGTACTCGGCGCACAACTGCCGCGTCCGGAATCGGTGCTGATGCTGTCGGCCCATTGGGGCACGGCGCAGCCAGTGGTGAGCACGTCGACGGCGCCGGAAACCATTCACGATTTCTATGGCTTTCCGCGTCAGTTGTACGAGATCCAGTATCCGGCGCCGGGCGCGCCCGATGTCACGCGCCGTGCCGCGGTGCTGCTCAACGACAACGGCATCCTCGCGGACGCCCAGCCGCACGGACTCGACCACGGCGCATGGGTGCCGATGCTGCTCATGTTCCCGCACGCCGACGTGCCCGTCGCCCAATTGTCGATCCAGCCGCACATGGACCCGGCGCACCACTTCCGCGTCGGCCGTGCGCTGCGTTCGCTGAGAGACGACGGCGTGATGGTGATCGGCTCCGGCCAGATCACGCACAATCTGCGCGCCGCCGATTTCTCCGCGCGCCCCGAAGACGCCGATCCGCGCGTCGCCGAATTCACCGGCTGGTTCGAGGAAAAGCTCGCCGCGCACGATATCGACGCGCTGCTCGACTACCGCCGCCAGGCGCCGCATGCGGTGCTGATGCACCCGACCGACGAACATCTGCTGCCGGTCTTCGCCGCATTGGGCGCAGCGGACGACGATTATTCGCTGGCCATCCAGTCGCTCGGAACGTATCAGCGTTCGCTGGCCATGACGAATTACGTGTTCGGCACCGTCTGATCCATTGGCCGCCTTGCGTTAAGCACGACCTGAACGCCGCAAACAAAAACCCCCGCCTGAATTGCTCGAGGCGGGGGTTTTTTACAGCGGATCCGACTTCGATCCAGCGAGCAGACTCAGAGCGGCACCTCAGTGCGCACCCATGCCTTCGAGCACTTCGTCGTGCTCCTCGCGCTCGTCCAGATATTCCGAGCGATAGCCGCTATTCACGCCCCAGTAGTAAAACACCAGCGAAAACGCGATGACTACGAGCATGTCCCAGCCGTAAGGGATCAGGTCATGACCGCCGAACTGCTTGCTGCCGATCAGCGACAGAATCGCCATCACCGGCAGATAGGCGACTAGCCACCATGCCGCCTTCAGATCACGCCCCCAGCCGGCAAAGCCCGACTTCGCCTGAAAGTAAAAGTACACCGGCAGAGCGACGACCATCAGCAAAATGATCTCGCCGGTCAGCGGCCACTTCGCCCAGTACAGGATCAGCGACGCGCAGACGAACGCGAACGGCGCAATGATCTTCATGCCCGGAATATGCAGAGGACGCTCGAGGTCGGTCGCCGCGCGGCGCAGGGACATCAGGCTGATCGGGCCGGTCAGGTACGAGATCACCGTGGCGACCGAAATCACCGCCGCCAGCGAACTCCAACCGCGGAAGAAGAACAGGAAAATGAACGACACCAGCAGGTTGAACCACATTGCCTGACGCGGCACGCCGTAGAACGGGTGTACGTTGCCGAACATCTTCGGCATCGTGTTGTTGCGCTCCATGGCGTAGATCATGCGGCTGGTGGTCGCCATGTAGGTCGTGCCGGTGCCGCTCGGGCTGACGAATGCATCGACGTAGAGCAGGATTGCCAGCCAGTTCAGATTCAGCGCGATCGCGAGCTCGGCGAACGGCGACGCGAAGTTGAAGTGACTCCAGCCCTTCACCACGTCGCTCGGGTTCACCGCGCCGATATACGCGATCTGCAGCAGCACATAGATCACCAGTGCGAGCAGGATCGAGCCGATCACCGCGAACGGCACGCTCCTGGCGGGATTGCGCGCTTCACCGGCAAGGTTGATCGGGCTCTGGAAACCGTTGAAGGCGAACACGATGCCGCTCGTCGCCACGGCGGTCAGCACCGCCGACCAGCCGTACGGCGCGAAGGTGCTCACTTCGCCGAAGTTTTCCTTGTGGAAGCCCGTCAGCATCAGACCGAGAATCGTCGCGCCGGGAATCAGAAACTTGAAGATCGTGATGGCCGAATTGGCGCGCGCGAACAGTTTGACGCCCCAGTAATTCAGGAGGAAGTAAATGATCACGAGCGCCGCGGACAGCAATAACCCGTTGGTGGTTAATGACCCATCCACGAATAGCGCATGCGCCCATGGATAGGGCCACGTACTCATATATTGAATGGATGCTTCAGCTTCGATGGGAATAACCGAAACGATAGCGATCCAGTTGGCCCATGCGCTGATGAAACCGACCAGTGCGCCATGCGAATAGCGCGCATAACGCACCATGCCGCCGGATTCAGGGAACATCGCGCCGAGTTCAGCGTAGGTCAATGCGATCGCGAGAATCACGACCGCGCCGATCACCCATGCACAAATGGCTGCGGGCCCGGCAATTTTTGCAGCCTTCCACGCGCCGAACAGCCAGCCCGATCCGATGATCGAACCCAAGCCGGTCAGCATCAGCGCGAACGGCCCGATGTTCCGTTGTATAGAACTTTTCACGTCTTCTCCTGTGACGGCCGGCGTTGGCGCTTCCGCACCTGCCCCGGCCCCATGCAAGTTTGCAGCAGATCCATGCCCGCACCGCTGACATCGCTTATGGCGCTGGAGACGGGTGACACGCATGCCTGCGCGACGGTTCATTCCAAACAGGTGCAACCGGCGCGCGGCGCGTAGTTTAACGGTTGCACCCAACGTGTGCACCGAAATTAGGGGTTCTCCCTAACAAAAAAATCGGATGAATGGCAAGCTTTGTAAGCAACTTTTGCGCCCGTTGTGCGAAAGTATGTAAAGTTATGTGGAGACTGTTGACCTTCTCTCAAAATCGCCGTATAACGTTCGGGCAGGATTTCAAGCGGCGAGTGAATTGGTCTTTCGTAGTTCGCCCATCAACGGTACTCCGGTTGGTCCCATTACCCCCTTCCTTGATTTTCATGCACCCTCTGGGCTTCGGCCTTATTTACCATCTTTAGGAACAAGTAATATGGAAACCGGTACCGTCAAGTGGTTCAATGACGCAAAGGGCTTTGGCTTCATCACGCCGGACGGCGGTGGCGAAGATCTGTTCGCGCATTTCTCGGAAATCCGCACGGAAGGCTTCAAGACGCTGCAAGAAAACCAAAAGGTTACGTTTGAAGTGAAGACGGGCCCGAAGGGCAAGCAAGCTGCTAACATCAAGCCGGTGTAAGCAACACGCTTCCTTCTGGACGCAAAAAAACCCCGCCTCGGCGGGGTTTTTTTATATCTGCTGCAACTACAAACCGCGATTATCTTCGCTGAATGCGATTGATAATTTCTGGTTATCCAAACAGACGCCGTGCGTGAATACCGAGTCCGGTCGCGACACTTGCGAGACGATCGCCGAATACCGCTTTGGCGTCCGGAAACGCTGCCGCCAATGCACCCGATAAAAATCCCAATCCGGTCGAGCCGCCAGTGAAATAAATCGCACTGAGCTCGCGCGTCGTGACGCCGGCTGCCTGCACCGTGTCGCGCGCCGCTTGCACGATGCGGCGCGTTTCCTCCTGCCCGGCCTTGATGAGCTGTGTTTCATCGAACGCGAGTCGCAGGTCGTCTTCCACTTCGTCGAGATCGATCACGGTCTCCCCGCCCGCCGCCACGCCGATCTTCGCCTCTTCCGCATGCGCCGCTAGCGCATGGCCCAAACGGCGGTCCACGACGCGCATCAGGCGGTCGTGATGCTTGACCTCGGTGAACAGATGCCGCATCAGCGCGAGTTCGCTGACGCGCTTCGGCGCATAGACAGTGTTGATCAGGTGCCAGGTCGCGAGGTCGAAGTAGACTCGGTTCGGGACCTCGCGGCCTTCCGGGTCCAGCGTCAGATAACCCAGTTCGCGCAGGATCGTCGCCAGTTCCACGCGACGGTCGAAATCCGTGCCCGCGACGTGTACGCCGTGGTGGGCCAGCACGTCGTCCTTGCGCTCGACGCGCTTCATCCGCTCCGGCCCGACCCGCACCAGCGAAAAGTCCGAAGTACCGCCGCCGATGTCGGCCACCAGTACGAGCCCTTCTTCCGTCAGATGCGATTCGTAGTCGAACGCCGCGGCGATCGGCTCATACTGGAAGTGAATCTCCTGCAAACCGACCGAGCGTGCGGCGGCTTCGAGTTGCCGCTGCGCCATCTGATCGGCGCGCGGATCGTCGTCGACGAAAAATACCGGGCGGCCCAGCACGGCGCGGCTAATCGGCCCGCCGGCGCTTTTTTCGGCCGAACGCTTGAGGTGATCGACGAAAATCGCGATCACGTCGGTGTACTTGATCGCGGAACCGTCGCCCAGATCGGTGGAGTTCTCAGCGAGCGGCGAGCCGAGAATGCTCTTCATCGAGCGCATCAGGCGGCCGTCGAAGCCGTCGATGTACGCAGCGAGCGCCGCTCGCCCGAATTCGCGGGTGTTCTCGTCGGTATTGAAAAAGACCGAGGTGGGCAGCGTCGTGTAGGCGCCCTCGACCGGCGCGAGCCTGAGCGCGCCGCCGTCAGGAACGGCCACGGCCGAGTTGGAAGTACCGAAGTCAATCGCGCAATAGTTCATGGCAGGAATCGCCGCTCACGGCTGGCGCGGACAGAAGGGGAGCGGCTTTGTATCACGAAAGGCCAGCCAGCATCAACTGGCGTTTCCGGCACGGTCGCGATAACTGAGAGGCCCGGCTCGACGGAACGAATATTGCTCATTTGGACAGGATACGCCGCCAATTTTCGGAATTCAGGAGACTTCAAGCAATGAGCGCGCCGCCCACCGCCGCTGTTCACGAAAAAAGCGCCACGGTCGTGGATACCGACCTGCCCTCGCGGCTCGACCGCTTGCCATGGGGCCGCTTTCACTCGCTGATCGTGGTGGCGCTCGGTGTCACATGGCTGCTCGACGGGCTGGAAGTGACGCTGGCGGGCGCAGTGGCGAGTGCGTTGAAGTCTAGTCCATCGTTGCACTTTACCAACGCCGACGTCGGTCTGGCCGGCAGCGCCTACATCGCCGGGGCGGTGCTGGGCGCGTTGGGGTTCGGCTGGCTGACCGACCGGCTCGGCCGTCGCAAACTGTTTTTCATCACGCTCGCGCTGTATCTGGCGGCGACTGCGGCGACCGCGTTGTCGTGGAATCTGGCCAGCTTTCTGCTGTTTCGTTTCCTGACCGGCGCGGGCATTGGCGGCGAATACACGGCGATCAATTCGACGATCCAGGAATTCACGCCGGCTCGGGTGCGAGGCTGGACCGATCTGGGCATTAACGGCACGTTCTGGATCGGCGCGGGGCTCGGCGCGGCCGGCTCGCTGGTGCTGCTCGATCCGCATCTGCTACCGGCCGACTGGGGCTGGCGGGCCTGCTTCTTCATCGGCGCAGTGCTCGCGCTAGGTATTTTGCCGATGCGCATCTGGGTGCCGGAGAGTCCGCGCTGGTTGCTCACGCATGGCGACGAGCGCGACGCACGCGCGATTGTCGAAGGGATCGAAGCGCGTTTTCGCCACGAAGGCCACACGCTTTGCGACGACAGCCTCATGCGTCTGCGCTTGCGCGCTCGCGGGCATACGCCGCTGCGTGAGGTGTTCCACACGCTCTTCAACGTGCATCGACGGCGCGCACTGGTCGGCCTGTCGCTGATGATCGCACAGGCGTTCTTCTACAACGCAATCTTCTTCACTTACGCGCTCGTGCTCACCGATTTCTACCACGTGCCGGGCGATCACATTGGCTGGTATCTGCTGCCTTTCGCGCTGGGCAATTTCCTCGGACCGCTGCTGCTCGGCCGGCTGTTCGACGTGATCGGCCGGCGCAAAATGATCTTTGCGACTTACACGATGTCCGCGATCCTGCTGACGCTGAGCGGCTACCTGTTCGAGCAGCAGTTGCTCACCGTCGTCACGCAGACGATCGCATGGATGGTGATTTTCTTCTTCGCGTCGGCGGCCGCGAGTTCGGCATATCTGACCGTCAGCGAATCGTTTCCGCTGGAAATTCGCGCGCTGGCCATCGCGGTTTTCTATGCGTTCGGCACGGCGCTCGGCGGCATCGCCGGGCCTGCGTTCTTCGGCCGGCTCATCGACACGCACCAGCGCAGCGCGGTGTTTTCCGGCTATCTGGTCGGCTCGGGGCTGATGCTCGCGGCGGCGGTGATTGCAGCGATCTGGGGCGTGGATGCGGAACGCAAGTCGCTAGAGAGCGTGGCCACGCCGCTCTCCAGCGTCGCGGACGGCGCGGAATAAAAAACGCGCGGCGACGACCGCGCGTTTTTTGCTTCGAATGAAACCTTCAAACCGCTCAGAACGCCTTTTTCCAGCCACCGCCGTAGGCAATTTCCGCCAGCGGCAAACGCTGACGCACCGACTTCTCGCGCTCGCGCAACACCGGATCCAGCTTGTCCACGTCGCCGTAATGACCGAGTGAGATGATGGCGATCACGTCGACGTCGGTCGGCAACTTGAATGCCGAGCGGAATGCGTTCGGGTCGAAGCCGCTCATCTGGTGCGCGGCAAGTCCGAGTGCATGCGCCTGCAACACCAGCGCCATCGCCGCGGCGCCCGTATCGTACGGCGCGCAGCGATTCACTTCGCCCTTGTTGGTGAGCGTGTGCGTAGTCACCGCGATCAGCACCGGCGCCGGCGCATTCCAGCCCTGGTTGAACGGCACCAGCGTGGCAAAGGCCTGCTTGAAAGAGACTTCATCGACGCTGCGGTCGAATACGAGGAAACGCCACGGCTGCCCGTTGTACGAAGATGGCGCCCAGCGTGCCGCTTCGAGCACGGATTGCAGATGCTCGCGGCTCACCGGCTCGCTCGAATAGGCGCGCGGGCTCCAGCGGCCTGCAATCAGCTCGTGAATGGCAACTGCGGTAGGGGCGGGTTTGTTGGTCATGCGCTTCTCTCGGTCGAAATTCATGATCGACGGGCAATTGCCCGGGGTCACATAGCATAACCGGGCTTCGGCGCGCGTGCTCCATCAGGCCAGCAGTTTGTTTACGCGCAGTGAAGCACTAGCAAAACGGCCCCGTGCGGGGCCGTCGTTCCAACAACTGTGCCGCGCTCCGTTCGAGTCGATCGGCTTCAGACCGCCTGCGGCTCCGGCACTTTGGCGGGCCGGTTGATCCGCAACACGATCACCGCCGCCACGAGACACAAACCGCCCGAAATCATCGACGCCACCGTGTAGGTGCCGAGGCTCGCGCGCAGCATGCCCGCGCCGAGCGCTGCGAACGCCGCGCCGAGCTGGTGGCCGGCGACGACCCAGCCGAACACCACCGGCGCCGACTCCTTGCCGTAGACGTCGGTAGCCAAACGCACGGTCGGCGGCACGGTAGCGATCCAGTCGAGGCCGTAGAACACGGCGAACAGCGGCAAACCGAAGAAGTCGATGCCGAACGCGTGCGGCAGATACATCAGCGACAAACCCCGCAAACCGTAGTACCAGAACAGCAGCACGCGGCTATTGAAGCGGTCCGACAACCAGCCAGAGAGTGTCGTGCCGAACAGATCGAAAATGCCCATCGCGGCAAGCAGCGACGCGCCCTGCACTTCCGTCATGCCGTAATCGCCGCACATCGCGATCAGATGGGTGCCGACGTAGCCATTGGTGCTTGCCCCGCAGATAAAGAAGCTGAAAAACAGCAGCCAGAAGTCGCGGGTTTTACTCGCCATCGCGAGCGTGCCGAAGGCGATCGCCAGCGGATTCTGTTTCGTGACGGTGCTGTTGATCGGCGTATCGTGCGGCTCGCCGTACGGGCGCAACTTCATATCGGCCGGACGTTCGGGCAAGAGAAACGCCACCAGCGGAATCACGATCGCGGCAGCGATGGCGACGACCCACACCACTTGCCGCCAGCCTTGATGCTCCGCGATGGCCGCGAGCATAGGCAGGAACACCAGTTGTCCGGTCGCTGAACTGGCCGTGAGAATGCCCATGACGAGGCCACGCCGCGTCGTGAACCAGCGCGTCACTACCGTCGCCGACAACGACAGCGCCGCGACGCCCGTCGAGCCGCCGACCATCACGCCCCAGATCAGCACCATTTGCCACGGGTGCGTCATCAGCGACGAGAGCGCCACGCCCGCCGCCATCGTGCCGAGCGCGGCCAGCAGCGTGGGACGCACCCCGAAACGCTGCATCGCCGCGGCCGCGAATGGCCCCATGAGACCGTACAGCGCGATATTCACCGAAATTGCCAACGAGATCGTTGCGCGGCTCCAGCCAAATTGATGCTCGAGCGGCACCATCATCACGCTCGGCGTGGCACGCGTGCCCGCTGCCGCCAGCAGCACCAGAAACACCACTGCGACGGTCAACCAGCCGTAGTGGAAACGTCCGCCAATCAGTTTCGCTGCCCAATTCATCGGTTCTCCAATCGACGCCGACCTCGCAGGCCACGCCGCTCATATTCTTACGACTTCAGTAAAGGACTTGTGACAGATCAGTCACAATGAGTGTTGCGATATTAGTTACTGGTCGGTAACATGTCAAGGCGTCAAGTTCATTCAGGTGGCCACCCATGTCCGACAACGAAATTCACAAGCCTGCCAGTACACGGCGTGCACGCGGCGCGCAGACAGCCGGGCCCCAGGCGCAGCAGCATCTGCTTCGTGCCGCGGACGAGTTGTTCTATCGCGAGGGCGTGCGAGCCGTCGGCGTCGACGCGGTTGTCGAACGCGCCGGCGTGAACAAGATGAGCTTGTACCGCCAGTTTTCGTCGAAGGACGAACTGATCATGGCTTATCTGGAGCGCAAGGACGAGCAGTTCTTCGGTTATGTGGAGAGGAGCTTCGCGAAGCATCCGGGCGAGCCGGCCAAACAGCTTCAGCAATATTTCGACGATCTCGCGGGGCGCGCGTCGATCGACGGCTATCGCGGCTGTCCCTTCGTGAACGTGTCGGTCGAGTTTCCGGACGCGGCGCATCCGGCGCGACAGTTCGTGTTCCGCAACAAGGCGCGGTTGATGGCGCGCCTCACGGAACTAACCACGGCGGCGGGCGCCGACGATCCCGAAGCGCTGGCCAATGCGCTCGGTTTAATGATCGAAGGCGTGTATGCGGCGAGCCAGACCTACGGCCCGGGATGCGGCCCCATTCTGGCCGCGCCGAAAGTCGCCGCGCAGTTGATCGCCGCCGCATGCGGCACGACGGCGGCGCCCTCGGGCGCTTGAGATTCCTGCTTGGCGGTGCTGTTTGCGCGAGGCGGTTGCGTGAGCCTCGAATCGGTATCGAGGCGCGCCGTTAGAATGGCGTTTATTTCCCCCGCCGCCACCTGCCATGTCTTTGTCCGCCGAATCCGATGATGCTGTTGTTGCCGCCACTCGTCACTGGCTGACCGAGGCGGTGATCGGCCTCAACCTGTGTCCGTTTGCCAAGGCCGTGCATGTGAAGGGCCAGATTCGCTACGTAGTCAGCCATGCCGCGGACATGGAAGGCGTGCTGACCGATCTCGAAACCGAGCTTCAGACGTTGATGGAGGCCGATCCGGACGCGGTGGATACGACACTGTTGATCGTGCCCCACGCACTCGGCGACTTTCTCGACTACAACGACTGCCTGTTTTTCGCCGACCGCATGCTCAAGCAGCTTCGGCTCGAAGGCATCGTTCAGATCGCCAGCTTTCATCCTCAATATCAGTTCGAAGACAGCCAGCCTGACGATATCGAAAACTACACGAACCGGGCGCCCTACCCGATTTTGCACTTGCTGCGCGAGGACAGCATCGAGCGCGCGGTTCAGGCGTTTCCCGATGCGGAAGAGATTTACGAGCGAAATCAGGAAACGCTTCGGCGAATCGGCCTTGCCGGCTGGAATGCGTTGATGAAGCCGTAATTCATCCAGCGGCTCGGCGCGAAGAAAAGCCGCCTCGTCAAGCCGATACAAAGAACCGCTCTTTCAGTTCCTCGATACCGAGCGTCTCCATCACCTCATTGAGGCGCTCGGCCGGCCGCCGCCTCGGCAAGTCCTTGTACTGGGCGATGATGAGTTCGTTTTTCATCGAATGCTCCCATCCCACCAGCTCGGTCACGCTGACCTGATAGCCGTGCGCTTCGAGCTGCAAACATCGCAGCACATTTGTGATCTGGCTTCCAAACTCCCGCGTATGCAATGGATGCCGCCAGATTTCCGTCAAGGCGCTCCCCAGCGATTTGCCCTTGTTCTGCCGCAGCACACCCGCCACCTCGGCCTGACAGCACGGCACGACCACGATGTATTTCGCTTTCTTCTCCAGAGCGAAGCGCAGCGCGTCGTCGGTCGCCGTATTGCAGGCGTGCAGCGCCGTCACGATATCGATCTGGCCCGGCAAGCGATCCGACGTGATCGAGTCCGCCACCGAAAGATTCAGGAACGACATGCCCGTAAAGCCCAGCCGGTTCGCCAGCTCCTCCGACTTCGCGACCAGCTCCTCGCGCGTTTCGATGCCGTATATGTGCGACGCCCCACCAGCCTGAGCCTGAAACTCCTTGAAGAAAAGGTCGTACAGGATAAAACCTAGGTAGGACTTGCCCGCGCCGTGATCGACGAGGGACACGGCGCCCTGTTTGTCCTTGAGGTCCTTGAGCAGCGGCTCGATGAACTGGAACAGGTGATAGACCTGTTTCAGCTTGCGACGGCTGTCCTGGTTCATCTTGCCGTCGCGCGTGAGGATATGGAGCTCCTTCAGCAATTCGACGGATTGGTTGGGACGGATTTCGTGGGTTTTGCTGGACATCGGGGGAAACCGTCATCAATTGCAGCGCGAACGTGCGACAGGCGACGGAAAAAGGGAAAAGTTGCTGCCAGTTTACCCAAAGTGCGGCCCGCTTACCGAAAGAGCCGCGCGGATCATGCAAGAAATGGTGTCAATCTGGAACACTTCCTGCTCTAAAAGCTCTACTCAGGGGGGCCAGATAGGCGCAAAAAGCAGCGTGCGTACCGGCTGAGCCCGTCGGCGTCGGCCGTCTCGCCTATAACAAGTGGCTGCGGCCGTGACTTTGATCACGCGAACCGAATGCATGTGGGGAGGACGGTCCCGGAACACGGGCCGAACGTTACGTAACCAGCAGCGCGCCGAGACTTCCACCGGACGCGCGCTCGGAAAATAGAAGAGGCAGCAATGGATACGGTACCCAACGGAAACGTCGAACAGAAGTTTCAGGAAATGCTGGCGAAGCTCATCGCCACCCCGGCCTGGTCGGAGAAGCAGCAACTCGAGCTGGAAATGGCCCGTGACATCTCCACGGAAATGCTCCGTCTCGCCGAAATCATGCGCGACGGCAGCGTGGACATGGAAACCTGCCTGACCATGCTCAAGTACGCCAAAGTGCTCGACTTCGTCATGACAACGCTCGCTTCGCGGCGCGATATCAAGCCGCAAACGCTGCGGGTCATCTTCAAGCTTGCGGGCTTGAAGGTAGACGAGGCCTACCCCGGCTAGAACAGTCCCAATACGTCGCTACCCGCACGGGCGGCCAGACGCCGCTCGTGCAGGTCGCACGGCCTATCTCATTCCCGAAAGACAGCAACTCACGCGCGCGGAGCCTCAACCGGTGGCGTGCCGTCGTGAAAGAGGGTCTTGAGTTGCGACCGCAACTCCGGCGAATCCGTGTGTTTGTGCACAGAGACCGCATGCTGGACTGCGGCGTCGAGCAATTCGCTCTCGGTGTCGGCAGATAGGGCAACCGTGCAGTTCATTTCGCTCGGGAATTCGCGACAATCAATGTATTTGCGGGACATGGCAGTCTCCTTGGTCAGACGTTCAGATATCCACGCAGGCAGCAGACGCGCGAAGCACAGAGCCTTCCGTGACGCGGCGTCACAGACAGCGGAGGCGCGTCGAATGGCAAGAAGACGGGGAGCTGGGTTTGACGCGGGAAAGACGCGCACGGCGTCCGATGGAAGGTGTCTGAAAATTATAGGTCGCGCCAGCCGACAACGAAGCCGCAGACGCAATCCAGCCGAACGCGGGACCGCCTGAACCGAGCCTTTTTCAGCCCACGTGCCCGCCCTCGCGTTTGCCCTGCGCCGGCCGCGGTGTAAAAATAGCGCCCTTCGCACCGCCCGCTCATCTGGTCCGGCCGGCGCGCCGCCTCTTCCGCTCATCCGCAGGTCCGCATGTCATCCTCATTCGATTCCGCCCGCGTCGCCGTGATTGGCGGCGGCCCCGCCGGCTTGATGGCCGCCGAGGCGCTCGCCCGGCCAGGCGTGCGGGTCGACGTCTACGACGCCATGCCGTCGGTCGGCCGCAAATTCCTGATGGCGGGCAAGGGCGGCATGAATATCACCCATTCGGAACCGCTCGAGCCGTTCCTCGGGCGCTACGGGGCCCGCCGCGAGCAACTCGCATCGCTCGTGAACGCCTTCGATCCCGACGCCTTGCGTGTGTGGTTGCACGGGCTGGGCGTGGAAACCTTCGTCGGCAGTTCGGGCCGCGTTTTTCCGGCCGACATGAAAGCCGCACCCATGCTGCGTGCGTGGCTGCATCGATTGCGCGAAGCGGGCGTGGGCTTTCACATGCGCCACAAGTGGACCGGCTGGGACACCGAAGCGGGCGCGGACGCTGCCACGCATACACTTCGATTTGCCACGCCCAACGGTGAGCAAACTGTAACCGTCGACGCCGTAGTGTTCGCGCTTGGCGGCGCAAGCTGGCCGCGTCTGGGTTCGGACGCCGCCTGGGTACCGTTGATGGCCTCGCGCGAGGTACCGGTGACGCCCTTGCTGCCGGCGAATTGCGGCTTCGACGCCGACTGGAGCCCCTACCTGCGCGAGCGTTTTGCAGGCCAACCGGTGAAGCCGGTAGCCATCGCACTGACGAGCGTAGACAATAAAGTCCACAATCGACAAGGTGAAATACTTCTGACCGAAACCGGCCTCGAAGGGAGCCTGATTTATGCCTTGTCGGCGGTGATCCGCGACCGAATTCTCGCCGACGGTTCCGCGACAATCACGCTGGACCTGGCGCCGGGCTTGCCTTTGGAGCGAGTCGTCGCCGAAGTCACGCGACCGCGCGGCTCACGCTCGATGTCGAGTCACCTGCACGGCCGGATCGGGATCGGCGGAGTCAAACTGGCTCTGTTGCATGAGATTTTGTCGAAAGAGGCCTTCGCCGACGCGAACGGCCTTGCGCACGCCATCAAGGCGCTGCCGGTGCGCCTCACCCGTGCAAGGCCGATCGCGGAGGCAATCAGCACCGCCGGCGGCATTCCCTTCGAGGCGCTCGACGAGCACCTGATGATTGAACGCCTGCCGGGCGCATTCTGCGCAGGCGAAATGCTCGACTGGGAAGCGCCCACGGGCGGCTATCTCCTCACTGCCTGCTTTGCCAGCGGCCTCGCGGCAGGGCGTGGCGCGGCGGCATACCTCGGCAAACTCAAGGCGAGCGGCGCATCGACGTGACGCGCCGCCTTGCTGCGTGGCAGCGCATTGCGCCGCTTATCGCGGCTTGAGACGCCACAGCGAAGTGACTTCAGCGATGCGCGCGGTGTGCAGCGCGTCGGTTTCATCGGTCGACTTGGGGTGCCGCGGACGAATGTCCTCGCGCCCGATCACCGTCAATCCGGCCTTGTCGATGGCGGCGAGCAGCCAGTCGCGCGTGCGCAAGCCGAGATGCTCCGCGAAGTCCGACATGATCAGCCAGCCTTCCCCGCCCGGCGACACATGCTCCGCGAGCCCATTCAGGAAACCGAGCAGCATACGGCTTTCCGGATCGTAGATCGCATATTCGATCGGAGAAGCGGGCCTTGCCGGCAGCCACGGCGGGTTGCACACCACGAGTGGGGCACGGCCTTCCGGAAACAGATCCGCTTGCACGACCTCGACCTGCTGGTCGTAGCCGAGACGCGTCAGGTTCTCACGCGCGCAAGCGAGCGCTCGGGGATCCTGATCGGTGGCGATGATTTTCTTCACGCCGCGTTTGGCGAGCAGCGCGGACAATACGCCCGTGCCCGTGCCGATATCGAACGCCTTGTTCAGCGAAGGCAGCGGCGTGCGCGCGACGAGATCCACATACTCGCCGCGCACCGGTGAAAACACCCCGTAGTGCGGATGGATCCGCTCGCCCAGTGCGGCAATCTCGACGCCCTTCTTGCGCCATTCGTGCGCACCGATCATGCCGAGCAACTCGCGCAGCGATACGACGGACGCCTCGCCGGTGGCCGGTCCATACGTTTCGATGCAGGCCTGCTGGACATCGGGCGCGCGACGCAGCGGAATGCCGTATGCGGCGTCGAGCGGAATCAGGATCATGCCGAGCGTGCGCGCGCGTTGCGACTGTGCCTGCCTGTGCAGGTTGAACGCGTCGAGCGGCGTTTCGCCCTGCTTGCGAGGCTTGCGCTCGAGCCGGCGCGTGACCGCTTGCAGCAGTTGGCGAGCGTTCTGGAAGTCGCCGTTCCACAGCAGCGCCGTTCCTTCGCAAGCGAGACGGTAAGCGGAATCGGCGGTGGTGCGGTCGTCCGCGACAATGACGCGCTTGGGCGGCGGCACCGCCGCTTCGGAGCGCCAACGCGCGGCGCGGGGGCCGTCGGCTTCGGGCCAGGTGATGGTTGCTGGGCTGGTCATGGTAAAGGTGGGATCGGTGTTGCGGGAGCGACGCGCTGAGAAACCGCGTCATCGGGGGCGTTGCCCGCCGGAGTTACTTGATAGCGTGGCCGACTGACGCCCGAATAGTACCTCGGTGGTTCGGGTTCGCGGTGCGGTATTCGCCGGCAAACCCCTGGAGAAACGCGCCGATGTGGACTAAAAAGTCCACCATCGACAAGGTGAAAGAGATATGGCATTTTTGGACCGATATTGAGCCTCACCGTTGCGTCACGGAACCGCCTCTCTCTGCGCACTTTATCGACGAGGATCGGCTCAGTCCTACGCGACTCCGCGATTTATTCGATTGAATAGGCAAAATCTTTATACAAGTAGGCAACTCGTCTATCCCGAGACGCAATTCTTTGTAGGGGTTTACAGCCGGTTAATGGACAGAAAGGAATGTGACCGGTATAGTTTTCCCAATTAGTGGAACGCAACTATTCCAAGAAGAACCTGAGAGACCCACAGCGGCGCCGGGCAATACCCTCCACGGCGCCAGCTCATCAGAATAAAGCTACGATTGCGGGCGCTAATTCGCGTCCGCAACTCGTCTCTCATTAATCTGCTTATTCAAGACAACACGCATTTCAAACGCGGTGATTCTTTAATCACGCAGCGTGTGCACGCATAAATGAAAAACGGGGTTTCTGAATGAACAGAAACCCCGTTTAGTACAACTGGTGCGGCTGCAGGAATAAAACAAATCCTTAAATCCATTGCCAGTCAAGGCCGAGCGAGCGCACAACAAATCTCCATGCCCCCAAAAGTGCCCCCAAATCCCACTGAAACTTTGGTTCGAAGCCACTTCTTCTTACGCCAGACCATTGGACCAAACGCCAATGAATAGGATTTTACCTGATGTCGGACTACTATGGACTGCATTGGACATGACTGGACAGAACACCAAAACATTGGGCTGGCGTTCGGCTCCCCAGGACCGCGTCAAGACGTCGGGGCAATTCGCTAACAAGGACGAGCTCGCAACCGTACTGAGGCCTTGCAGTAGGCAAATGATCGGGAACGGCCCAATGCTGCGGCCCGTCGCGGCTCCCCTACATGCAGTATTGCCCTAATGCTCGACCGTTACGTGGTGCCGTTCATTAAAGGGTTTTTTTGTGCGCTAGCGCTTAGAAATGAGCGGCGCTGATCGACCAGTTGCTGCCTGTAGCCATGTCATGCGCTGAGTGTAAAGCGCCCGTGACTAACGCCCGGGCAGCACTTCGACCGGCCAACGATAGGAGCTATACAGATATTGACCGCCACCCTCCCGGTCAGTCAGCTTGGCGCGGATCTTGAACCTTGTTCCCACCGGATAATCCCGCGACAACTTCTTCGAACACTCAACATGGATTGTCTGCGGATATTTTTGATCTGCGGCAGGCCGGATATGAATTGCACCATGGAGGCCGGTTGTTTCGACCGGCACGAAACTCTCAACGATGACGTATTCGTAGTGGGTATCGAGCGCCATGATGCCTCTCAGGTTTTTATTATCCGTGTGCGAATTTGGATATCACCCCCGTGAGGGTCGCGCTACCCATAATCTGGTCATCGCCCAACAGGACGTATGACCAGGGCTTTGTACCGCACTCCACCGCGTGCCGTGTCGCCGCTTGGCACCATTTGGTCGCAGCTTTCGCCTTGGCCTGGACGACAGGGTCCGACAGCTCATCCTTGCTCTTCACCTCGCAGATCACCATGCGGGTGTCCGTCTCGATCACGAAATCGGGCTCGTAGTTGTCGCCCGAGCGATATTCGATCTGGAACTGGGCACGGCCTGGCTTCAACCACTTTTCGACCGTCGGGTCGGCATCGATCAGAACAGCAAACCGGCGCTCCGGATCGGAGTCGAATTTCTGCAGCGAATAGCAGCAATTTTTGAAGCCGCCGAAGACCTGGCGCTTGGTTTCGGACATTGGCGTAACGATCTGCCGGAAGTCCCTAACCTTCTGTCCCGGAACGATGTTGAACGGTTGCGGTTGCAGCAGCGTGAAACCTCTTGTGACGCGAACCTCGTAGTCGTCCTCGCCGAGCGGAGTTTCGTGGTAATTCTGCATCATCTGCGCAAACACGAACTCGGCCAGTTGCCGACCATTGCGCAGCAGGACGTTCTCGACGTCCGCCGGATCTTCAAGATACGAGCTGACGCGGGTGACGACCTGACCTGAGAGCTTGTAGAGAAGGGCAGCGTGAGCGTCGTAATCGATCTCGTTTCGCTCGATGAGAAACCGCACCAGATAGTCTTCCAGCCGGTCTTCCCGCGGATCGTCGACAGTCTTCGCCAGGTATGTCCGCGCTTCGGTCCGCAGGGTCTGGATGACAAGTCCGTCGTCGATCGGACGGACATTGATCGTCGTGAGATCCTTGAGATCGAAGTCGGCGAACTGAAACGTCGCCTGGCGTTTGGGCAAGACGAGAATCTGGGGAATCGACAACGTGCGCTCGGCGACCGTCTGCGTGACTGCCGAAACGATCTCTTCGACCCGGGGGGCCGGGACGATGCCCTCCAATGTGCTCTGGACAGGGCGAACAATCTCCTGGACCGCCACGACGATCAGGCGCTGAACATCGGTCGAACGCAGTTCATCGGCGCTGCCAAGCTTACGCTCGAAGCGCCGGATGACTTCGAGCGTCACTTCAGCGGTTCGTATTTCCTCCGGGGTCTCGAGCGTCAGCACGGGCTTGGTGGCAGGAGCCTCGAGCCCCGGCAGCGATGGTCCCGTGCCGGTGATCATGATCTCTGCGATCGAGGGAGCCGTGACGAGCGTTGCACCGCCCGACGACACATCGCAGCCATCGCCGATCTCAATCTGCTTCATGACGATCGAGCCCGGCTCGCGCGCCTTCTGGATGATCTCGTCGAAGCGGTCATGCGCAATGACGGTCAGGCGGTCGACGGCGGCAAAATCCTCTTCGTCGTACCGTGTGACCCGCTCGCCATAAGGCAGACGCAGGCCGCGGCCAAGTGTCTGCTCCGTGAGGATGTCCGACGCCGATGCCCGGAGCGGCACGATCGTATAGAGGTTAGTCACGTCCCAGCCCTCTTTGAGCTTGTTGACGTGAATGACAACCTCGGTCCGACCGTCCTGCTCGAGTGCCACCAGCCGCTGCGTCGCCTCTTCGCTTTCCTCTCCGCGCAGCGCGGAGTGCACCTCGGCGACCTTGTCCTTGAAGCGCCCCCGAAAGAAATCCTCGGACTCTACGTAAGCGCGGATGCGACGTGCGTGATCCGTATCCTGTGCGACGACGAGGATGAACGGGTGCACCTTGGGTCGCCCGGTGACACGGTGGTAACGGTCGAGTTCGACGGCGACGTGGTCGTGGTTGTGGACTGCGTCCTCGAGCTTGATCTGCTCGAGGCGATCTTCGGAAACCGATTCCGGATCGAAGTCCTTGCGCGTCGCGACCGCCGGTTCCTTCACGAAACCGTCTGCCATCGCCTCTCCGAGGCCATAGCTATAAATGACGTTCTGGAAGGGCGTCGATTTTGCACCGACTGTTCTAGGGGTTGCGGTCAGTTCGAGCCCGAGAATCGGCTTGAGGCCATCGATCGCCTTCGCTCCGGCGCTCGCGCGGTAACGGTGGGCCTCATCCATCACGACAACGAGGTCGTCGAGCCCGGAAAGATAGTCGTAGTAGCTCTCGCCGATGGTTTCCTGCAGCCTCTTCATCCGCGGCGTACCGCGAGGTCCCTCTTCCTTGTTGATCTTGTCGATGTTGAAGATGTTGATGTGAACGTCGCTTCCGAACAGATCGGAGGCACGCCCATCGGCATGCCGGACACCGCGACCGCTTTCATAGTTGTCGCCAGTGATGATGAGCGGCGGATTGGTCGCGAACTCGGCGATCCCCTTGAAGACGTATTTCGGATGTCCAGGCGTGAAATCGTTGATCAGCTTGTTGTAGATCGTCGTGTTCGGCGCCAGCACGAAGAAATGGCGACTTTGCCCCGTGAGGTAAAGATAGGAGACAAAGGCCCCCATCAGGCGGGTCTTGCCGACGCCGGTCGCAAGGGCGAAACAGAGCGAAGGGAAGTCGCGCTCGAAATCCTGGAAAGACGGCCATCTCTCACGGATGCCCGCAAGAGCCTGGCCGTCGGCTATGTCCTTTCCGAGTGAAATGCGTTCGAGCACCTCGGCCAGGATTTCGAGGGAATCCGCTTGCGGCTTGCGGAGGGACAGTCGTTGGGTGATGCTATGGAGCTCGCGATTCATTCTTGTAATTATTCCTTTTCCGCAAACAGGTCTGCCTGGGGTTTCACGGCCCGTCGCTTCGGCGAAGGTGCAGATTGTGCCTCGATCGGCTCTGCCTTTGCTTCCGGCAGATTCTGGACGGTCAGGCTGTAATCATCCCTGTCCCATTCACACTTGCGCAGAACCGCGAGCGGGATTTTCTTGATGGTCAAATTCAAGAATGCATCGGGCTTTGCATTGAATGCCTTGCAGCAGACCAGCAGGCTACGGTCGTCGCCGACTTCTTCGGAGATGGCGCGCAATTGGTCGCGCGTCAGGCTCTGTGTGGTCACATAGATGAAGTCCCGCTCGGACGAATAGCCATGCATCCAGTAGAACTGCTCGCTCGGCGCATAGGTAAAGCCCATGAGCTTGCAGACTGCCTCTGCGAGCATGGCCGGGTTGTAGTCGGACTGGATGACCCAGTTGCCCCATTTGTCTTTTTCGAGCAGCGAAGGAGCGAGTCTAAAATACCTGAAACCGCCGCCCCCTTTCCAGTCGACGGATTCCGTTATGCCACCATCGTCATCGCCATCGATTACTTTCGTTAGCCTGGGAATGATATGGGTCTGACAATGCTCTCCTAATTCAACCATAATCCAGCGGCGACCCATTTTGTGCGCGACAGCGCCCGTCGTACCGGACCCCGCGAATGAGTCAAGGACAATATCGCCAGGGTTTGTTGCAATTTCGATGACTCGCTTGATAAGCTTTTCTGGCTTCGGTGTCGAAAACGGGTTCCCCGGAAATAATTTTTCCACTTCAAGTTTCGACTCTTGATTATGACCTGCTTCTTCGTATCCCCAGATACTCCGAGGTACTACGGGTTTGGTTTGAGTTAGGAACTTCTTGATGCGCGGCATCGTGCCCTGTCCGTCTTTACCCCAATAAACGAGACCTGCAGCAACGTTTTTTAAATGGCTTTCTTCGTTAAAAGCCCAGACTCTAGTACGGCTTGGCCATATGTCTTTACCCGTGTGGGGCTGCTTAATTGCGTAATACAAGTTGGGTCTTTCTTCGGCCGATTTTGCGCAGGTGTAAGCGGACGAGTTCCATACGCCACGCGGATCGTTATCCGGGTTCCTGTAATTTGCCAGCTGTGCGTCGTTCTTGGCGAGGCGATTGGGTCGCCAAATTTCTTTGTTCTTCGCGTAGACCAAAATATGGTCGAAATCGCCGCTAAAATATTTCGCATCGTTCGCGGGCGAAATTCTTTTGTGCCAGGCGAGATTGGAAACGAAGTTGGCCCTACCAAAAACCTCATCGCACAATACTTTCAGGTAATGTGCTTCGTTATCGTCGATTGTGATCCACAGCGAACCATCCTCAGACAGTAGCCGAAAAATGGCTTCAAGCCGGTCGCGCATGAGTGACAACCAAAGAGAATGCTCGATGCCATCATCGTAGTGTGCAAATGCACTGCCCGTGTTGTAAGGCGGATCGATGAATACACATTTTAATTTACCCGCAAACTCTGATTCGAGAGCCTTTAGGGCTAGTAGATTGTCACCGAAAATCAACCGATTATCGAATAAATCGCTCTCGGCGACCCGACCATTGGCGTGATATGACTTAGTCGGATCTTCAAGAAGAATGCGCGGCTCGAGATGCTGCCGATTATCCTTGCCAATCCATGTTAGTTCGAGGCGCTGCTTTTTCATGCGACCTCCCACCGCACCGTGAACAACGGCGTCAATTCAGGGGAGAGCTTCAGGTTTTCCTGAATTCTATCGAGCATCGATTCCACTTCGGCGCGGATCTCTGCCTTTCGATCAAAAAATGCTGCTTTCATCTTGTCCCGTTTTGCTTCCTGCGCGCTGATACGGCGCTTTTCTGCGAGTTTTTCGCTCATTGCCAGGTTTGAGCCCCGAAGGGCCTTCTTGGCGGCTTTGATTTCGATATCGATGGCCTTGACCTCTGCTTCAAAGGCCCTTTCCAGGTCATCAGCATAGGCGTCCAGTTTTTCGCTTTCCTCTTCAAGCCATGCGTCGTTTTCCGCTTCGGCCAGTGCGAGAAGATCAGCCCGGCGAGCGTTTTCGATGGTGTCCAGATCGGTCATCGGCGCGGCGGTCGCCGGGCCGGCGTCATGCGCGGGAACCGACAGGAGGCGCTCCATCGTTTCCGGATGTGGTGCATCCCCCTCATCCGCCGTGGTCGACAGAACGAGATAATCGCGCACGAGGGCGGCGGTGTTGACGCGCAGCTTAGCCACACGTAGCCAGCCTTTCGATCCTCGTAATGGTTCCACGTCCGCGAGCCGGCCTGGGTAGGCCGACAGATCAAATCGGAGGTGGTTCGTGCCGTCGAACTGGCGGCCCTTGGCGTCAGCAATCACCTTTTGGGCCAGCGTTCCCTCCGTCAGGCGGAAGAACTGCCAGCACCGTTCGTCGGCGAGCGGCCATTCGGTCGTGTACGTGTGGCCTTGATAATCAAAGCGGCGCTCATCATCCGCATGGAATTCCGCCTCCGGCAACTCAGCCCGGGCGATGCGAAGAAGGTCTCGATCGAAGTCGGAGAGATGCTTGCGTATCTCTTCATCCCGGGATTTCAGTTGCCGGATGACCTTTTCGTCAACGTTCTCCAGCAGGCGCTTGCGCGCGTCAAGGACTTGCTCGCTGATCTGCGCCTGTAAGTCGGTTTGCAACTGGTCGAATGCGGTGTTGATCTCGTCTTCATTGCGGGCGGCCTGAACGATCTCAAGAATGCGTTTCTCGATATCGACGCCACGCTCGATCGCGCCCAAGACTTCGTCGCTGGCTCCGAACACCCCGTCGAACAGCCTGAATTTTTGGTCGAGCAGTTCGAAGACGCGCTGTTCGGCCTTGTTCTTCAGGTTGAGGAAGTTGACCACGGTCACGTCGATCTTCTGGCCATAACGGTGGCAGCGACCGATGCGCTGCTCGACACGCTGCGGGTTCCAGGGCAGATCGAAGTTGAAGAGCAGAGAGCAAAATTGCAGGTTGATGCCTTCCGCTCCAGATTCCGTCGCGATCAGGATAGATTTGTGGTCACGAAATGCCTCAACAATCGCGGCCTTCATGTCGGCGCTCTTCGCCCCCGAAATAGCGTCCGAGTCTTTATGACGGGCCAACCAGTCGCGGTAAAGCGCCCCGCTGGAGGCATCGTTGTTCTGGCCGTTGAGAAGAACGATCTCCTCGCCATAGCCGTTGGCCGTGAGCAGATCAGCTAGATAGCGCTGCGTCCGGACAGATTCGGTGAAAATCACCGCTTTCCGCTGGCCGCCCTTCGACTCGATCGTATCGAATGCTCCGGGAAGGGCACTGACAAGCTTGCCGCCCTTCGCGTTCTCCCCGATGGCCAGGGCCAGGGCACGGTATCCCTCGAGTTCGGCGATCTCGGCCGCGAGCTTGACAGGGTCGATATCGTCTTCCTCAACTCCGTCGTCCTCGAATTCTTCCGCCGTTTCGTCGATCGTGTCGTAATCGACAAAGTTCTCAATCGTTGGCCGCTGCTTGTCACGAAGCCGCTCGATGATCTTGGCCAGGGTCTCGGAAACCGCAAACGTCGAAGATCCGAGGATCTTGCGTACGACTAGGGTGACAAGCGCGTTCGGCCTGTCGCCGAAACCGACGGTACCAGGCCGTTGCAGATAAGCCGATACGCCAGCATACAGCTCTGCTTCATCGTCAGACGGCTCGAAAGACAAGGTCAGCGGACTGCGTGCCGTGTATTTGATGAGACCGGCCTGCTGCACCTGCCGACGCAGCGTCCGTTTGCAGACGGCCTCGAGGCGCTTCCGCAGGAACAGGAATGAATTCCTCGTAGACGAAGCGCCGACATACGCGGCACGGAAGCTTTTTTCATCGCCAAAGAAATGCTCATCGATCACGGAGACGAGGCCGTAGAGCTCCATCAGGGAGTTCTGCAGCGGCGTGGCTGTAAGTAGGATCTTGAAACAATCGGCGGTCGCGTCACGCAGTCGCTTGGCACGCAAGCCAGTTCCCTGCTTGTAGACGTTCCGAAGCCGATGCGCTTCGTCATAGACGACGAGGTCCCACGATTCCCGCTGGACATCTTCCGCTTTCGTGGCGGCAAACTCATAGGAGGTGACGAGGATGCTGTCGGCAACATTGAAAGGGCGGGGGTTCCCGTTCCTTTTAGCCAAGTTGTAGCTCCTGCTCTCGATGATCGTCGAAGGCAGCGAGAATTTCTCGATCAGCTCCTGACTCCATTGCTTCCGCAACGATGCCGGGACAATTAGAAGTATTTTGCGTTTGCGCTCGGCCCATCTTTGCGCAATAACAAGACTCGCCTCGATGGTTTTCCCGAGACCGACTTCGTCGGCCAGGACGACCCCTTTGGACAATGGAGATGCGAGCGCGAACAGGGCAGCATCGACCTGATGCGGATTCATGTCGACGCGTGCAGTTGAGAGGGATTGCGCGAGCGCGTCGTCCCCTATACCTTCGAGCGTAATACGGTGCGCAAAAAAGCTGCTTTGATGCTTCGTGAATTTGTGGGATGTAGTCATTGTCCGCCAAAGCCTTCCTGAAACACCAGCATTCTCCCTTTTTCCTATGCTGCAAAATTGCAGCCAACCCTTATAACGGCTCGATCTCGCTAACGATGGGACACACTGGGGGAGACCTAGCCTCTCTGGCGCCTGATTTGCTTCGGCTCCGGGAACTTTAGACGTTGCTTCATGCCGACTGGCATATTCTAAGGGAAATGCTGGCGAATCCCTTTCGCCGCTCCCGGTCCTGTCGCATTTGCTCTCCGGACCTATCAAAGCCGCTCAGGCCATCCGGTACGCGAGATGTCGCGCCTCACTAGCCTCTCGCGCAACACGATTCAGAAATACCTGCTGACGTGCAGGACGAGCTGAAGTACCAGCGCAAGGCGACGCCGAGGCAGCTGCCCCCGTTTCACGAGATGCGACGCAGGCACTGGCCGTCGATGCCCGGCGCCCGAAGCAGGAGCGGCGTACGGGGCAGATGTTCTTCCAGCAGATCCAGGCGGCTTGGTTATGACAGTTACTATTCCCGGGTGGCCGACTTCATCCGCGCGTGGCGGCAGCGTGCAGGCGAGACGGCGCCGAACACAGTGTCACGCCGTTGCACGTCGACATGGGCGAGGCATTCCAGTTCGACGGGAGCGAGGAAGGGCTGGTAATCGGCGGCTGCCAAGCCGCTTCGATTCTAGATTTTTGAAATCACATATCACGGCCTTGAGCACTGCAACAGCGTGGCGCTCGGCCCGTGCAATCCCGCACCGGCAAACTTGCCCCTGGAGTCCGGTGATGTTTCAAGTCTCTCCCTTCTCTTTTCTGATCTCATTCGCGATCTGCTTCGCGCTCGGCGCAATTTCAACGCTCTGCGTCGGCTGCTACGTCAACCACGTCCGGCAGTAAGCGGCACGCCGCCATGTCTGATCATTACCCACCCTGTCCACCATTCGACGAGGACGACGACGATACGTGGCAGCATGGGCCGACGCGTCCACATAGCCACGGGTTTGAGCAGGAGCCGTCCCGCCCGTCCGAACACGCCATCCCACCCTACTGCCCCAATACGGGCAACGCAATCTACGCCTGCCCCGCGTGCAACTCGGTCCGGACTGCGCCACGCCACCTTGCACGCCGTATCGGAGGCGCGCTCGGCGCAGCGGCGGGCGGCACCAGCGCGATAGCTGCTGCGCTGTCCGGCGCGGAACTCGGTGCCGCTGCAGGCACCCTCGGCGGGCCGGTCGGCGTGCTGTGCGGCGCGATTGCCGGGGCCATCCTCGCTGGCCTGGCCGGTGCCGCTGCAGGCTGCGCAGCCGGTGCAGCGCTCGGTGAGCGCATTGACCATACCGTGCTCGCGAACTGGCGTTGCCGCGACTGCGGGCACGCCTTCTCCGTGCAGGCCGACTGAGCGCCCGTCACTTTCTCATCCCTACCCTTTTATCGTTTGCCCGGCCCTGCGCCGGGCTCTATGCCGCTTATAGGAGTTTTATGCACCTCATCCACTCAATGGCGTATACAGGCCAGCAACCATGGCACGGCCTCGGCAATCAGCTTTCCCCGAAACAGCCAATCGAAGTGTGGGCACGCGAAGCCGGAATGAACTGGACCATCGAATCGGCCGACGTGCGATTCGTGTCCGGCAGTGCTGGCGCCAATCTCGGCTCTATCCACTGCTTTCCCGAACAGAAGGTGCTGTACCGGAGCGATAGCAAGCTGCCCCTGAGTGTCGTGTCGGCGCGATATCAGGTCGTCCAGCCCCGCGAGATTCTGGAATTTTATCGCGACCTGACCGAGGTCGGCGGCTTCGAGCTGGAGACCGCCGGCGTCCTGAAAGATGGCAAGAAGCTCTGGGCACTCGCTCGCACGGGCCACTCCGTCTCGCTCAAGGGTCGCGACGAGGTAAACGGCTACCTGCTGCTGGCAACCGCCTGCGATGGCACGCTCGCGACCACCGCGCAATTCACGTCGGTACGCGTGGTCTGCAATAACACCTTGCAAATTGCACTCGGCGAAAGCGCCGGTGCCGTCAAGGTGCCCCACCGCAGCCAGTTCGATGCGCAAGCCGTCAAACGCCAGCTCGGCATCGCGATTTCCTCGTGGGACGGGTTCATCGCTCGCATGAAGGCGCTGGCTGACTGCAAGGTGAACGATGCTGCCGTCGAAACGTTCCTACGCCGCGTGCTCACCTATCCGACAAGCGGGGCCGACACCGAGATCGCAACCAACGACCGTGCCGTCAAAGCGGTTCAAGCCCTGTACGCCGGTCGCGGCAAGGGGGCTACGTTGCCCTCGGCGGCCAGCACCGCGTGGGGAGTCGTCAATTCGATCACCGAATTCGTCGATCACCATCGTCGCGCACGCAGCGACGATCACCGGCGCGATGCCGCGTGGTTCGGTGCGGGCGCCGCGCTCAAGCAAAAAGCGTGGGACGAAGCAATGAAGCTCGTTGCCTGAATCCATGTTCGTGACGACATAGACGCCCGGCCGGGATCTCCCGCCGGGCGTCGTCTTTTGTGGAGGTTGCCATGTCACTACCTGAACCGGCCGGACGCGGCCAGAATCGCCCTGCCCTGCGCCTCGTGGAGACGAAGGATCTATCTCGCGAGGACTGGCTGGAGGTACGGAAATCCGGGATCGGCGGCTCGGATGCGGCCGCTGCCGTGGGCCTGAATCCGTACATGAGCCCGCTCGAACTGTGGCTGAGCAAAACCGGGCGCGATACGACTTTGCCTCGCCCTGATCCGAACGATACGGCAGAGCCCGTGTACTGGGGCACCCTGCTGGAGCCGATCGTTGCGGCGTCGTACACGAAGCAGACCGGCAACAAGGTTCGGCGGGTCAATGCCGTGCTCCAGCACCCGACGATCCCGTTCATGCTCGCAAACGTCGATCGCGAGGTCGTGGGCAATCGCGATGTCCATCTGCTCGAATGCAAGACGGCGGGCGAATTTGGTGCGCGCCTTTGGCGCGGTGGCGTACCGGAATACGTTCAGCTTCAGGTGCAGCATCAACTGGCCGTGACAGGAAAGCAGGCTGCCGATGTGGCGGTGTTGCTTTGCGGGCAGCGATTGGAGGTGCATCACGTCGAGCGCGACGACGGGCTCATTGCCCGTCTGATCGAACTCGAGGCCGCGTTCTGGCGTTTCGTGGAAACCGATACGCCGCCCCCGGCGGATGGATCAGATTCGGCGGATTGTGCGCTGCGCTGTTTGTATCCGGGGGCGGGCGGCACGGTCGATTTCACCGGCGACCGAGCCCTGTCAGCAGCATTTGCCGATCTGGTGGCGGTACGAGCGGAGCTCGATGCTCGCCAGCAGGTCGAGGCCGAGCTGAAGCAGTCGATTCAACAGGCAATGGGTGAGGCTGACCGGGCGATGTTCGAGACCGGCGAGGTTTCGTTCAAGCGCAGCAAGGACAGCGCTGGCGTCGATCTGAAACGACTGCTTGCCGATCGCCCCCATCTTGCCTCGCAGTACGCCATCACGAAACCGGGTTCTCGCCGGTTTCTCGTCTCGACCTGACTGCCGTGTTTCCGGTCGCCCGTGCGGTTCCCGTTGCAGTTCCCTTCCTTCGATTTACTCCCTCTGTTTACATCTACAGGAGAAGCGTCATGCTGAAAGGCCTGAGCATTACCCCGCCCGTCGTCGGACGGATTTCGATCGGCCGCGTGGTCGAGAAGAACGGGAAGCGTCTGCCCGAAAAAGACGATCAATTCACCATCACCACGCAGGTGCAGAACCGCGACGGCTGGCTGCTCCATCCACTCAACGAGGAACTGCGCAAGCTGACCCCTGGCAAGCTGCGCTCGATTCCGGTCCGCTTCCTGTTCAATGATCCGGATTTGAATCTCCGCGCCGAGTATTCGTGCTTCGACCGCAACAATGGACGCCCCGTCTGTGTCGGCAACGGCGCGACTTGCCGCCGTGTGGGTAACGCCGGTATCGAAGAACTGCCGTGCCCGTCGCCCGATGGCTGCACCTTTGGTCAGGGTGGTGCCTGCAAGCCCTACGGGCGGTTGAATGTCTTGATCGGCGACGAAGACGAGATGGGCTCGTTCATCTTCCGCACGACTTCGTATAACTCGATCCGGACGCTCGCCGCTAGGCTGCACTATTTCAGTGCAGTATCTGGCAACCTCCTCTCCTGCCTGCCGCTCGAACTGAAGCTGCGCGGTAAAAGCACCACGCAGAGCTACCGATCAGCTATCTACTACGTCGATATCGGCGTGCGGTCCGGCGGTTCGCTCGAAGAAGCCATCGTGCAGGCGCGTGAGCTGGATGCGCGTCGTCGGGCAGCCGGCTTCGA
The DNA here is from genome assembly GCF_900104795.1 of Burkholderia sp. WP9. Classification (NCBI taxonomy): domain Bacteria; kingdom Pseudomonadati; phylum Pseudomonadota; class Betaproteobacteria; order Burkholderiales; family Burkholderiaceae; genus Burkholderia; species Burkholderia sp. WP9. The sequence continues at coordinate 4,066,572 of NZ_FNTG01000001.1, read as the reverse complement.
CCAGATGGCGCTCGATGCCGCGGCGCGTGCCGGGTTCGCCAACGGTGCGTTCGAAGACAGTGACGAAGATGCCGCGGCGGTCGTGGACGAGTTCTTCCCGGCTGAGTCGGGTGACGGTGGAAGTCACGGCAGCGGTCACGGCGAAACCAACCCCGAAGTCACGCCCAGTCTGAAAGACCGTCTGGCTCAGTGTGCCGCGTTACTCGGTGGGGAAGCGGCATGACGAAGCTCCGCCCCGTCCTGCTTCTGGCGATTGCGGCAACGGGAACGTCGATATGCATGTCGGTGCTAGCCGGCTGGCAACGCGGCGGGTGGTTGTCGGAACGGCTGGTGTGGATCGCAACAGGTGTCGTGCTGGTCGCTGGCGCGCACCTGTTGCCAGCCCAATGCCGTTCGGTTCCGTCCGCGATCCGGCCTGTCAGCGGACTGCTGTGGCTGGCCTGCATGGCCGCTACTGCCTACGGACATGGCGTGTTCATCCTGTTCGCGCAGCAACACGCGGGGGCTGTCCGGCAAGCGTCGCTCCCGGTTGTTTCCGTCCCGGTGCACCGCGCTCTGCCGGTCGTCATGAGGGAGCGGGCAGAAGTTGTGGCGTCTCTGGCGACGGCCAAGGCCCGCCGATGTGTCGGCAACTGCGCAACGCTGCAAATCCGTCGCACATCTCTGACAGCCAGGCTCGATGCGCTCGAAGCCGAAGCGGCTCAGGTGCGGCGGTATCAGGCCATCGAGGACAGTAACGTCGCGCACCGTGACTCGGCACGTGACGATCCCGTCACGAGCCGGCTCGTTGCCGTCATCGGCTCGACGCAAGCCAAGCTCGATCTGCTCGCCGGGCTAATGTTCGCTACCGTGCTGGAATGCGTGGCGTGCCTGTTGTGGTGGCTTGCCTTGATGCCGACGGAGCGCAAGCCCCGAATCGCGGATCGTCGAAAAGCAGCTCCGCCCGTCACTGCAACACCGCTCGTCACGACACCTGCGCCGACCTACGCTCCAGAAACGGAAAGCGAAGTCACGAAGCTGAAGCGTGACATCGAGGCAGGGATCGTGAAACCCACTGTCGTCAGCATCCGTCAGCACCTCGGCTGCTCCCAGGCGAAAGCCGCCGCACTGCGCAAGCAGGTCATCCAACTGTCGTAACCGGGCGCGTTCTGCGCTCGACACTTCCTTCAAATCACGAGTGACGCATCCGGTTCGCCGGAGGCCGACGCTCGTCTATACGTCGGAGAACAAGATGCACTCAAGTACCCGCCTGAAACCGTTGTTCCATCCAGGAAAGTTGCTGGTCACACCGGACGCACTGGAAACGCTGCGAACCAACAAGATACCGGTCATCAGCGTCATGCTCCGTCATATCGCTGGCGACTGGGGCTGCGTGTCGGATGACGACGCGCGTCAAAACGATCTATCGATTGCTGCCGGCTTGCGTCTGCTGTCGATCTACCCCCTGCCGGATGGCGCACGGATCATCGTCGTAACCGAGTGGGATCGCTCACAAACCACCATCGAACTGCTCGGACAGGTCATGTTCGGACGTGAGCAACACCAGGCTGGCACGCCGAAGCGCGCACGGCAGCCGGCATGGTCCGTCATCGACTACGTACAGGAGGGCCGCCGCACATGAGTATCGGCACGGGAAGCAGGCGGCGCTTTCCGATAGGCCGGCCCGTCATCACACCTGCGGCTCAGACTGCGCTCGATGCGGCAGGTATCCCGGGTGTCCTGCTGCTAGCCCGGCACGCGAACTGCGACTGGGGTGAACTGTCGGTCGAGGATCTCGCGGCGAACGAACTGGCCTTGGTGACCGGCCGGCGGCTGCTCTCGAGCTACGACCTGCCTGGCGGCGAAAAAATCTGGGTGATCACCGAAGCCGACGGCTCGGCAACGACGACTCTGCTTCCCGACGACTATTGACGGGGATTGCTGCCTCGCTGGGCAGCGTCTGGTCCAGCCCCTTCGCTCCGCGATCAAGGCCAGGCGCACCGATCGGTGCGTCTGGTCAGATCCGGGCGACATATTTTTTTTCGGATCGATGCTCGCTTCGAGCGTCGCTAACCGATCCCGAGCGGCCGCTCGACGACATCACATCAAACTGTCTCTTACCGGAAACATAACGGCCATTCACTGATTGCATTCGCTAGCTGCAAGTGGGTGCCATGTGCGCGTTTTCACAATCTACCGCTCGACGGCGACCAGAACGGCAGTTTGAAATATGCGCGCCAACGCATTCCGCTGTGTGAATCTGCGGAGATCGCGGCAGATGATTTCCGATAGAGCTTGGGACGAGTTCGCACTATCGGTAGTTTATGCCGGCTTCGTGCGGTACCGTACATACGTCTCAAAACCTGCGCTTTGCTTTCGTTGCTATGTCATCTAGCCTTCAACACATCTGTTTTTCAACGCTGTAATCGGGCACAAACTACAAGCGGTTTGCAAAGACGTCTCCGGAAGGGAGTGGAGTCCATATGAACCGAAACTACCTCGTGTTTGCAGTTTCGTTGCTCTTCGCAGCCTGCGGAGGTGGAATAGATAATTCAAACACTGGATCAACAACGTCGCCGCCGCCGGGGAATTCAACGCCCACTTCGACAGATACTGCGCAAGCGACGATCCCAGCAAGTGGAGGCTCGGTCACGCTCCCACGCGTAGCGACGATAACTTTTCCCAACGGAAGCTTCAACAACAACCAATCAGTGACGCTCGCGAAAACATCGGAACAGAGCACCGCCGACACGTTCACAGATTCCGCCAGTGTATTCGGCGTGTCGCAGCGCATCCCCTATGAGATCAGGCTGAACACAGGCGCCTCGGTTCCGGCCGATGGTGTTGAGGTCACGATAACTGTGCCCTCTGACTTTTTGTCGAAGGTGCAATCAAACGAAGTAGTGGAGGTCTTCGTCCAAGTGCCCCAAGCAGGCGCGGACAACGAGAATTTAGACGTCTTCACTTTGGTGCCGTCTACTTTCGACGCTACGAAAGGTACCGTAACAGTGACTCTTCCGCCCGCCGTTTTTTCGAATCAGCGCCGCCAAGACGGAAACTATGAACTGGTCGTGACGTTGGCTTCGGTGCCGGCTACATCTCGCGAACCGTTGAATACCACGAACGCTCAGCAAAGTGTCAAGGCGCAAGGTACGGCCCAGCCGGATTGCCCTATCGCGATCGGGCCTCCCCTCATCCGGCCGCTAGAAATCACCAGCAATTTCGCTCCTGTAAGGCCGCAGCCAGTGACAGGGCAGCCGCGACCGCACGAGGGCACAGATTTCCGCGCCGCAGACGGCGATTCAGTGATAGCTGTGGCAGACGGGCTTGTGTCAAGCGTCCGGAAAAGCCCGTCTTACGGAAACGTGATCGAAATCAAGATCGCGTCGTCCGGTGACCCAACCAATTACGGTGCGATCGTCCGATACGCGCATCTCAAGGATGACAGCACACTCGTTCAAGTGGGCACTTTGGTAAAAAAGGGGGACCTCATTGCCGCGGCAGATACGACTGGAAAGGATCTGACGGGCCCCCATCTCCATTTCGAATACGTGCCCAATGGCAAAAACTTCGGAACACATCAGCAGATTGACCCCACGACGTGTATAGGAAAGGTCTCGGGGAGTATTCAAGTCGGCGATAACGGCAGTGCTGCAGACGACGCGTTTCTAGTGGTGTTGGACTCGCTGACTCTGGGAACGACCACAATCGGTGCAAGCAACAACTTTGCGGTAAGCAGCCTGAACCCGGGCAACCATTCGCTTACGGTTACTGCAGTTACTGCGCCGGATAATGATGGAACGCTCGGAATCACGCTAAGCGATGGACTGACGTTTCAGAACGGGCTATCTCAGGTATCCGCCGATCTGACCCAAGGTCAGACTGTGACCTACACGATAGTTGTGCCTCAGCCGGGACCTTCGAATCCAAACATCGCTCAGAAACGTCCCTTCTTGAGACGTCAAGACGTTAAGTGAGCCTCGGGCTCCGAGGGGCTGGAAGACAATGCGCCGCCGGTGGAGGGCCGTTTCCTGCGCGGAGCCGACGTTCGAACGTCCAAATCCAAAACACAGGCCAATGGCCGTACATGGCCGGACTCGGCCGGCCGCAGTCCCATCAGACTGCGACTGGCTCAACCCGACCCGAAGCGTCCATTCGCTCCGTTCGCGCGCAAAGGGCAGCTATTGAAGCTGAAGCGACGCGTGAATGTCGATGCGTTCGTCCGGATCGGGCCCAGGGAGCTCGAAGCATCGTGTGTCGATGGAGGCGGGTGCCAGAACACGGGGGGAGCAATCGGTTCATCAAATTATCGTAAGCGCCCCCAGTTTACCGCTATCATTTTTACACACTGTAATTTGACAAGGTCAATTGATGGGCGCGTCATTACCTCCTGTTGAATCTCGCGTCGCGGTGCTTGTGGATTGCGACAATACCCGGCCAGAGATTTTGGATTACGCCTTGAGGGTGGTTGCCCAGTTCGGACGAGTGGTCCTTCGTCGTGGCTATGGCAATCACAGCACGCTCACCAAGACTTGGCAGGAGGCGCTGGTTCGGCAGGCATTCACTCCCTGTCTGCAATTCCAGTACGCGTCTGGCAAAAACACCGCTGACATCGCCCTCGCGCTCGACGCCCTCGAAGCCATGTTCGACGATCGTGCAGACAAGTTTTGCCTGGTGACCAGCGATTCCGACTGCGTATTTCGGGGAAGCTGGACACGCGTTTCGCGTGAAGGCGGACAGGTGTTTCGCGCGAAGCTGGACAGTCGGAGCGCAGCGACGCAGGGGTTTTCTGTTTTTACTCTGCCTGCAGGTTTTCGGTCAAACTAATTTTTAGTTTTCGCATCGATTCGCCCTTCATGTTGATCCGATACGTGTTGTGAACAAGCCGGTCGAGAATGGCGTCGGCAAGTGTCGGATCACCAAGCGCGCCATGCCAGTTTTCGACAGGAATTTGACTCGTCGCGATGGTTGAACGGCGACCGTGGCGGTCATCAAGTATTTCGAGCAGGTCGCGCCGGGCGCTGTCAGGCATTGGTGCCATCGCGAAGTCATCCATCAACAGTACGTCCGTTTTGGCCCACTGCGCGAGCGCTCGCGCGTATCGGCCGCTGCCGTGCGCAATAGCGAGTTCCTCTGTGAGTCGCGGCATCTTGAGATAGGCCACCGTGTAGCCTAAGCGGCATGCCTGATTGGCAAGCGCGCATCCGAGCCAGGTCTTACCGAGGCCGGTCGCGCCGATAATCAGCGTGTTGTGCTTCTCCCGAATCCATTCGCCGGTCAGCAAGCGGCCCATGAGTGCGCGATCGAGCCCGCGCGGGGTGCGGTAGTCGATGTCTTCGGCCACGGCATCGGAGAACTTCAGCTTGGCACGCCGAAGGCGCGATGAGGTTTGCCTAGATTCGCGCTCGCTTGCTTCGCGCTCCACAAGCAAGCCCAAGCGCTCTTCGAAACCCAGCGCTTCGATATCGGGGTTATTCTGCTGTTGCGCCAAGGCGGCTGCCATGCCGTTCAGCCTCAGCGCGTGAAGCTTGTCGATCGTTGGATGGTTGAGCATGCGTCCTCTTCAATGGTAGTAGTCGGGGCCGCGCACATTGGGATGTGTGAGCGGTAAGCTGGCCTGATCCGTTTCTGTCTGAGGCGACTGGTCCAGACCGTTCTTCAGCGTCGAGCTAATGAAACGGTAGCTTGGCGCCTTCAGATCGATGGCGCGGCAGCACGCGGCTTCCAGCCGCGCATTGCCATGGTCTTTGCCGAGGCGAAGCACGCCAAGGCAGGCGCGATAGGCTTGTTGAGGATGCTGTCGGCCGCCGAGCAAGTGCTGGATCACGGCGGCGGTATGCGGGCCGATACGCATGGCCCAGTCGTACAGGCGCTGTGCTCCCCATCCGCTGACCTCTTGATGGTGAGGCGGCATGTGCGCATTAACCGTAGTGTGGTGACCACGTCGAGTGCTTCGCGCGTGGGCGGCGATACGCGTGCCTCGGTGGAAGATCTCGACTGTCCCGTTCGTATATCGAACGTCGACCTGTTGACGCGCGAAGCGATGCGGTACAGAGTAATAGTGAACGTCAATGTCGACGTGGTAGTCGAGTCCCACGCGCGCCACCTTCCAGTCAGCATATTGATAGCGCAGCAATGGAAGCGCCTTCAGCGATGAGCGTTCGAATTCATCGAAGGTGCTGCGGCGCGATCCCGGCAGCTTCTTGAAGGATTTGTTGTTCAAGTCGACCAGGAGTGACGCGATCGCAGAGTTTGCCTCGGCCAGGCTAAAGAAACGGTGCTTGCGAAGTCGGGCGAGAATGTAGCGTTGGACAAGGAGCACGCCTTGCTCGACCTTGGCTTTATCACGGGGCTTTTTACTTCGGGCCGGGATGACAGCCAGAGAATAATGCGAGGCCATTTCTCCGTATGTTCGATTGATAATGGGATCGTAAAAGCTCGGCTTGTGCACACCCGATTTAAGGTTGTCGGGCGTGACGATCTCAGGACAACCGCCCATAAATTCGAATGTTCGAATGTGAGAGCCAATCCAGTCAGAACTCTGCTGATGGAGTCCAGGTCGCTTCCGCATACGTATAGTTCGAGGCTCCCAGCACGGCCACGAACAACTCAGCCTCCCGGATTTCGCCCGTATCCGCATTGATGATCGCAACCTTGTCGCCTGAGTAGTCGACGAACAACTTCTCGCCCGGAGCGTGTGTTTGCCGCAAGGTTAGCGGAAGCGCATTCGCCCATTCGCTGTATCGTGTGCAAAACCAGGTGTACGCGTAACCGTCGGGGTGCTCGGCCTTGTACTCGTTCCAGAGCAGGTCGAGCGTCACGCCTTTGCGGGCAAGCTCCCGCCTCACGGTCGGCCAGTGCGGTGCGGGACGTTCTCCTTCCACACGCGGCGGCGGCGGAAACAGGCGTGCCTCGAGTTCATCATCGCTGAGCGTTAGCGGCAGCGGGTAGCTTAAGCCTGCCCGTTCCAGACGGCGGACATATTGCCCAACGGTGGTGGGCGACGTGCCCAACGCCCGGCCGACTTCCCGATGATTAAAGCCGCATTCGAAATGTAGGCGCAGCGCTTCTCGAATTTTACGCATGGTCAACTTTGGAAATGCCATGTAGACGCCCCGACGAAATCGTCAAGGGTGCCACGGTTGACCTGCGTCGCTACTTTACGACCTTACTGTCCAGCCTGGCGCGAAATCGCTGTCCAGCTTGCCGTGAAATCCGTGTCCAGCTTCGTGTGAAAAGCCTGTCCAGCTTGCCGCGAAATCCTTGTCCAGCTTGGTGTGAAATACGCAATTCCGACTTTGCCTACCTCTGCCGCAAGCTCCGGGAACGCGGAGCGGTTGTCTCTGTCGTCGGTGAATCGAAAACACCTGAGGCATTGCGGAATTCGAGCGATCAGTTTTTTGAATGGGCGCCACCCACAGTATCGGCAGACGGTGAATCAACCGAGTCTTCAAGAGAACTGAAGGCAGATCCTCCGAAGGCACACGCCATAAAGCCACGGCCGAAGTTCGTCGTGGAAGCCGTCGCGCTGCTATCGAATAGCGTGCCCGACGGACAAGTCCATGTGAGTTCGTTGGGCCAGTACCTTAAGCGAACCGACCCAGGCTTTTCTCCAGGTGCCTACGACTACTCCGGCTTACTGGACATGTTGAAAGCCTATAACCTTCTCGCTCTCAAAAGGGAACACGGTGGCCACTACACCGTGAGCCTGATGCGCCCGGGGGCGCGGGAAAACGGTCCTGAGGGAGAGGCCCCATCGGTCCATGTGGTAGCTTGACAACACGCCGAGCATCCGGCGCCGATTCCTGCCGATTGACAGACTTCGGAGTGGAGCGGTCATTCGGACGCCACTCGGGGACAGGTCATCGGCCATCATTCGAGTATCGGCCATGCTCAAGCGGCTACACGTCACTTTCGGATTTTCCGATTGATAACAGCGACCGCCCGTCGCCGATTACCGCGTTGGCTTTGCGTGGACTCAAATGTGCGCTAGCGCACCATTCTCTGTTCAAATATTGCCAGCCTTCACTATGCTTCAGGCACGCTCGATGGACTTAGACTTAGACGGTCTTGATCGGCGTTTTGCAGGCGGGAGGGGCGGGTTTCAGCGCGCCGTGAGAGAATAAAAAACCGGCGCCGCATGTCAGAAAAAGGATATCAATGGATCAGTTCGGCACGAAACTGACGGCACCAGTCCTTTCCGTCGACTCAGCACTAGGGTTTTCGGCCTACGGCTTTGGCTGGGGATACTGTGCCTTTGCGCTGCCTTCCAGCGCGGTTTGCGAACAGCTCGGCGCCGCTAACGAGCCCCCCAAACAACTGATACTTGGCTTCGAACTTGGCAAGCGCAAGATCCTGCATGCCGTCGAGCAAAAAGCATTTCCGCGCACCGGCGAACGGATAACGCTATCGGCCGCCGATCTCTGACATTGGCTGACTCGCCGCCTATGCCAAAAGCACTGGCGCATCGATAGGCAGCGATATCAGCATTCGACCGCACGGCCCGAACGCATCCGGGCGCGCGTGACCCGGATGGCCCGTCTCGAAAGCGTCGCCTTATGGTTCCGTGACTTATTCGGCCACCGACTTACCCGACGCGTCCTTCACCTTCGTCTTCCACTGCGCGCGGATTTCCGACACCACCGATTCCGGCAGCGAGATGTAATCAAGTTCGTTCGCTGCCTGGGTGCCGTTCCTGAACGCCCAGTCAAAGAACTTCAGCGTCTCCTTACCCTGCTCCGGCTTGTCCTGCGTCGTGTGCACCAGCACGAACGTCGCGGCGACGATCGGCCATGCGGTCTTGCCCGGCTCGTTCGTCAGGATCTGGTAGAACGACTTCGACCAGTCTGCGCCAGCAGCGGCGGCCTTGAACGTGTCCGTTTTCGGCTCGACCACCGTACCTGTCGAATTTTTCATGTCGACATAGGTCATGTGGTTTTGCTTCGCGTACGCCCATTCGACATAGCCGATCGCGCCTGGCAGACGCTGCACGAAGGCTGCTACGCCGTCGTTGCCCTTGCCGCCCGTGCCCGTCGGCCAGTTGACCGTGGAACCCTCACCAACCTTCGTTTTCCAGTCCGCATTGACCTTGGACAGATAGTTCGTCCAGACGAAGCTGGTGCCCGAACCGTCCGCGCGGCGCACTACCGCGATGTCGGTATCCGGCAGCTTGACCTTCGGGTTGAGCGCGACGATTGCCGCGTCGTTCCACTTCCTGATCTTGCCCAGGTAGATGTCGCCGAGAACTTCGCCCGACAGTGTCACTTCACCGGCCTTCACGCCGGGCACGTTGATGACGGGGACCACGCCACCGACGACCGTCGGGAACTGGAACAGACCTTCCTTTGCGAGATCTTCGTCCTTCAGCGGAGCGTCCGTGCCCGCGAAATCAACCGTCTTCGCGATAATCTGCTTCACGCCGCCCGACGAACCAATACCCTGATAATTGACCTTGCCGCCGCCGGACTTCTGATAGGCATCCGCCCACTTCGTGTAGATCGGCGCTGCGAAGGTGCTGCCTGCGCCGGTGATATCGGCGGCATGCGCGGTGGCGGCGCAAATTGCGCACAGAGCAGCGGCGAGTCGCTTGAGCTTCATATCCAGGTTCCTTACGTGTTTTGAATGCCCTACGGAGGTCTGCACCTTAAGTGCAGGATGTGACTTTTTTGTGACCGCTCCATCCAGGAATCAGTAAAAAGGCAGCGAAAATCATCGATCGCACCCGGAGACACGCGGGGCATACCTCGCCATGGCGCATGTCCTCCGGCCGCCCCGTTCGTTCAACTCCACCGGGCGCGCATCCAGTCCATCTCCGACGCGATGAGCCGCCCCAGGGAACGGCTGGCGTTGCGCCAATCCCACTCGTGTTGCAGGCAGATCCCGATCGTTTTGTGTCTACGGATCCCGCCAGGCGGCGCTGCGCCTCGATTGTTTCGAGTTTGTGACAAATTGTTTCATTTATCGCAATAGCTTTATACCGGACGGAAAGGGCTGGTTTGACGGCGCGGTTTCCTATACTCACGCGGTTTCTAACCTTTGTAGAACAAAAGCCAGAGTTAAATTATGAAAAAAATCACCATTGCCCTCGCCGTATCGGCGCTCGCCGCATCGGCTGCCCATGCACAAAGTTCGGTCACGCTGTACGGTCTCGTCGACGCTGGCATCACGTATACGAATAACGTTGCGACGGGTAACGGTCATGGGAGCGGCCGGGTAGCCCTGGCGAGCGGCAACATCAGTGGCAGCCGGTTCGGCCTGCGCGGTTCGGAAGATCTCGGTGGTGGTCTGAAGGCGATCTTCGTGCTCGAAAATGGTTTTAACGTCAATAACGGCACGCTCGGTCAGGGTGGCCGGATGTTCGGCCGTCAGGCGTACGTTGGCCTGAGCAGCAACGACTTTGGCACCGTCACGCTGGGCCGCCAGTATGACTCCATGGTCGATTTCGTCGCACCGCTGTCGGCCACGGCAGGCACGTTTGGTGATTCGGGTTTTGCGCACCCGTATGACAACGACAACCTGCAACATAGCGTTCGCTTCAATAACTCGGTCAAGTTCGCCAGCGTCGACTATGCCGGCTTCAAGGCTGGGGGTATGTACGCGTTCAGCAACACGCAGACCGGCTTCGCAGTCGATCGCGCCTACAGCGCGGGCGCCAGCTACAAGTTCGGCGGGTTGAACGTGGCAGCCGCCTACCTGCAGATCAACGGTTCGGGCGCTTCGAATCCGAATACCACGGGTGCCGCTGATCCGACCGAGTTCAAGGGTGGCCTGACGTCGGATGTGCAGCGTACGGCCGGTGCGGGCCTGAGCTATGGCTTTGGTCCTGCGACGGTCGGCTTTGTCTACACGCACAGCCAATACCAGAATACGAACGCGTTCGGCCTGAAAAATGGTGGTGCCCATTTCGACAACTACGAACTCAACGGCAAGTACGCACTCACGCCGGCGCTGATGCTCGGTGTTTCGTATGCATACACGGACGCACACCTGAGTGGTACAACGTCGTATGGCGCCGATCCGAAGTGGAATCAGGTCAACGCGATTGCGCGTTATTCGCTGTCCAAGCGTACGGAGCTGTATGGTGAAGCCATGTATCAGCACGCAACCGGCAACAAGAACGTCGCAGTCATGTACAACGCCGGCGGCGCTTCGTCGACGGCCAATCAGGTGATGGGTTCGGTCGGTATCTTGACCCGCTTCTAAGGAAGCCTGACGCAGAAGTGGTTTAGCCCTGTGTCAGGGCACAAGAGCAGTGCGCGCCGGCAAAGCAGTCGCCGGGGCAAATTCTTCCGGACGCGACCGATGCTGTCTGATTCAAAGGTTGGATCCGGATGTGTCGGGACTCTTGTCGCGGATCCCGACGAAACGGCGGTCACGGCGCAGTGAATGCGGAAACGAGAGTCCGCGATCACTTGCGCCGACGCGACTTTCTCTGCGTAGTATTTTGGCCCGTCCTGCCGGACGGGCTTTTTTTCATCCGCCGACCAGCAGAATCGTCTGGAAACAATGCGTCGCCCCCTTTTCTAGCTATCTGCTGCAAGCAGGCGTTAGAAACATTGTGTCGGAATCGCAGGGCGGCCTCAAAAGCGAAGTGCAACACCTGTCTCGTATAAGGTGTTGCAATGCCCGACAAAACTTCGTATCAGCAGCTTCAACCTGAAGAACGCCTCGCCATCGCAAGCCTGCGACTGCAGGATGTGAGCATTCGGGCCATGGCCCGAATGCTCGGGCGCTCGCCGTCCACCGTGAGCGGTGAACTAACGCGAAACAGTTCTCCTGCTGGCTACGCATCAGTGCCGGCTGAAGCGCTCAGCGCCGCCCGCCGTAGCGGGGGCCGCCGCCCCGCGAAGCTTTGCCTACAAAGCGTTTGCTGGCGGGTCGTGCTCACCCTGCTCGAATGGAAATGGTCTCCCCGGCAGATATCGGGCACACTGAAGCGCATGGTGCGATGTGATGTCGCGTAAGGGATTGTTTCGTCTGGCGTTGTTGGCCAGAGAGGAAACCGGCTGTTCCGTCAGCCGTAACCTACCGGTGCATGCGGGATTGGTAACGATCCGGTGTGAAGCCACTGGGACAACGTAACCCGCTCATTGAGCGACGGCGATCTCGCGAGAGAATGTTGTTGTCTGCTAGCGCCGCGGCGGATGGGGTGCAAGGTTGAGCAGTATGGTTAGCGAATGCGAACTGCTGATAAACGTCGTGATCAGTAACAAGCCAAAGGCGCTGTCAGGCTTGAGCCAAAAGGCGTACAGTCGGCTGTCCCTCTCATACGTCGGGACACACGGACTAACGACTGTCGGCGAAAAGGCCGAACCTAACCTGCTCTTGTCCTTTATGCGGAACACAGTAAGCCCGATTGTCCGCCAGCGTCGCAGTTCATCGCGGTATCTGGCAGGCAACCCGCAAGGGAAGCTGTTGGTCGAGCGGGTAAGAGAACGCGGAGAAAGCGAACGGCGGCCTGTAATGGGTCGCATAGGGGTTCGAGCTTTGCCCCGACCTGAAAGGGTGCAGACTTCCTCGTGGTGCAGTTGTCGCAGACCAGCGTTTTAGATTCAACGAGGGGCAGCTTGTGAGTGACCGGTGGGGCTACGGTTCAGCGCCTCTCACCGCAGCAATGAGGCGAATCAACGACGTGACGTTTGCGAAGGTCGTATGAAGGCTGGTATGACCGGCGTCAGTATGACGTTTAATGCTGTGCTCGAGCTGTATGCGGGGAAACTCGCACGTACAGTTCCTCGGGGGCCGCGTTTCCGAGAGGAGACGTGGCTACCCAATTATCCGACCGACCCGACCCAGCACGTATCGCACGAAACCATCTACACGGCTATCTACGCTCAGCCGCGTGGCGAATTGCGCCGCCAGTTGATTGCCTGCCTGCGCCACGGCCACAACACCCACATGTCCCGCACGCGCGGCACCGACCGGCGCGGGCAGATTCCCGAGATGGTGAGTATTCACGTGCGGCCGCCCGAAATCGAGGACCGCCTGCTGCCTGGTCATTGGGAAGGCGACTTTATCAAGGGCGCCGGAAATCAATCGTCTGTCGGCGTCCTGGTCGAACGGACCAGCCGTCTAGTGCTGCTCGCCAAGATGGAGGACGCCACCGCCGCTTCAGCGCTGGCGGGCTTCTCTGCCAAACTCAACTCGATTGCAGCACCGCTGCGACAAACCTTTACCTACGACCAGGGAAAAGAAATGTCGCGGCATCAAGAACTCACTGCAGCCACTGGCGTGCGCGTGTACTTCTGCGACCCACATAGCCCCTGGCAGCGCGGGACCTGCGAAAACACCAACGGATTGCTCCGTCGATATTTGCCTAAGGGCACCGACCTCTCGGTCTACACTCAGGACGAGCTCGATGCCATCGCCGACAGCCTGAACAGCCGGCCCCGCGCAACCCACGCGTTCCATTCGCCATTCGAGGTCTTCGCTGCGGCACTTGCCTCAGCGAGCCAATCTCAAAGCGCTAAACATTAACCCCCCGTTGCACTTCGGTTTGAAACCGCCCAGCTATAAAGAGCTAGCGTGGCCTCTGCCATGCGCATTACGTCGCCGGAATGCGGCTTTTCTTCGCGTCATCGAAGGAAGTTGCGGCCGCCCGATGGACCGCGATATCGTAGCGTACCAACACATCTACATTTAGTTAAAAAGGTCGTCCGACTGGACGTTGTTGCGGCCTGCCTTTTTGGCCCGATAGAGCAGGCTGTCTGCAGCTGCAATGATGGCCTCCTCGCTCACATCCCCGCCGCCATCAGCGAAGCTCAGAGCCAACACTCCGAAGCTGGCTGTTGCGACGATTCTCTGTTCGCGATATTCCACCGAAGCCTCTGCGAAGGAGTGTCGCAATCGTTCCGCAAGGATCGCGGCACCTGCACGGTCCGTTTGCGGTAGTAGCAGTAGAAACTCCTCTCCGCCGTAGCGAACGACGCTATCAACGTGCTGACGGGTCGACTTTCGAAGCAATGTCGCAAAGTTGCGTATTATCGCATCGCCGCAGAGATGGCCATAGGTGTCATTGATCGCCTTGAAATGATCGATGTCGCACAGAATGACTGCAAATGCGAGCCCGTGACGTCGAGAGCGTGCCAATTCAGCAGAAAGAAGAACCTCGTTCAGATACCGGCGGTTATAGCATCCGGTCAGATAGTCCTGAACAGTTAGGTGCGTCAGCAACGACTGAACCCTGTATTCTTCACGCCACACGCGGTGGTATCGACGAGCCGCGACAAGTCCAAAACTGTTGGTCAGCAGCAGCAACATGGACATAGTCAGTATATCTGATCGCTTGAGCGTTCCCAGAATTATGACAACGGCAATAAAAGCTGCGGTCGCAAAGACAGCGATGCCTTGTGAAAGGATCAGGCGGTTCGGAATGAAGATATAGACGACGATTAGCATGATGCACATGGACATCGAGTGCCACGGGATTTCGTCAGGACGGTGTCGCACAATGATCATGAACACCCCCATGCCGACAACCTCGGCCGCGGTCGCGGCGGCACGGCACATTACTATCGATTCAGGGCGAACGCGGACTAGGTAAAGCCCCGCTGTCGCTGTCATTGCGACGAGCACCCGGTAGAGAAATAACAACAGCGTATCGCGTGTGTAGCCAAGTACACCGACATCCGTCACTGCGAACGTGACATAAAACAAAGAACAAAAAATCAGCGTCGTGCACAAAGACTCCTGAGTCCGCATCAGGTGATGGCACTGGAATTTACGTTCAGTCTCTGAACTTCTGAATTCCACCCGAACGGGGTGGATCTCGAAGTCGGCCTGCGATTCAGTAAGGGTAGTACTCACGATAGCCGCCCCGGATGTGGTTTAAGACGCTTAATTTTTTTCACGGATGTTATATCAGAAATTAGTTGGGACTTCGTTGCCAAGCCAACCAACCACACGAGCCACCGCAAACTCGGGACGGCTCAGTATTTTTTCACAAGGCGTGTGCAAAACCACACAGATGTTGCAGTGATCTTGATAATCTTTTGCCGTGGCAGGGACGATGGTATTGCGTCACTTCGGCATGAAGAGCGATTCGATACCTGCCGAAAAGCGCTTGACGATCGGAGGTCTTCACTATGCTGAGATGGATCACAAACTGGGCTATACGCCACGCACCTACGCCCGAAAAGCAGGCTGAAAAAGCGCTGAACGATCTGCGCATGGAGCTTTTCCAGGCTGAGCAACACGTTCTGGATGCGCAGTTGCGTGCAGATTACTACCGCTCCCGGATCGCTTTTTGCGAAAGGGTTTCGAAAAAGGGCATTGAGCAGGTGTCCGACGAGCGCAGGGGCCACGAAGAAATTGTCCAGGAACTGCGTCCCGGACTCAAACTTACAGCGGCGCAATAGGAGAAACCAGCAGCAAAGGAAGGCCGCTAACCCTTCGGATGGGGGTACATTAACGCCACGCGACTTCTGGAGTTCCCAGGAGCGAGCCAGGTTTGAGGTGAGGAATCTAAGAGCAGATCTGGAACGCAATTTTTGCGATGAGGGCATCGCTACATCCAGTTTAAGCCCCTGCACGCCTCGCCATACGTTGCTGCGCCTGATGTTTCCACGGGAGGACCGTAGCGACCATCCACCGACACGCTGGACAGCCCGCGCAGCAAGAACTGCCGAAATTGCACCAAGTGCCTGAAGATTCCGATTACCGGTTCGACTGTGTGATTGCGCATCCCGTAAAACGTTCGGGCCACCTTCGTCTTGGGTCAGGCAATTGATGGAATAGCACTAACTGGATGGCTGGACCACACGTATCCACACGGCCAAGCTCGAAAGCCAGTGCTCGGATAACGAGTGCTACTACAACATGTCCAGCGAGCGTAACAACGAGCTTGAACGGAACATGGCGAAGTACAACATCAGCTCCGATGTAATCCCCCGCAACGGTGAACGACTGCTTCGGAGGCATTTTTTGGACGACGGTTTCTGGCGCGACTACCGACGAATGGATACCACTAATGGCGGCGGGCGGGACGCTGGCGGACTGACCGGCTCCGACCAGTGCCGCGAAAGGCGCCCGGTGTCCGCAGTCAAGTTCGCGAGCGCGACGTCGTTGTCGCGCGCACGCAGACTTGCCTTCCAGAAGTGGGGCTCCAAATACTGTTCGACTGTAGACGAAACCATAGCGGCCTCCGCGGAAGCGGCGGTTTTTTGCGCGCATAGCTTCAGAGCGCGCCACCACCGTCCCCAACAACCGAAATGGGCAGCGCTCTCGCGTTGCAATCCGCTCATCGCTGAGCGGCCATCCGCCTCGCAGCCTGTCAGGCATAGAGCGATCTACTGTCTGCACTTTACTTTGGGCCCTGTTACACCAATTCGAGATACGCGCGCAAGTGCTCGCTCATGTAGCGCTCAAACCGCTGCGCGCCGGAAAAGCCTAGGTGACTGGTTGACAGTCGCATCCCCTCGAACAGCCCTAGCTCCCCCGCCTCAGCCCGCAGGCGCGGATGCAACACGCTAAAATACTCTCCACGGCTGTGTTTGAAGCTCATGAGGTTGCGGTCGAACAGCCGGTCCACGTTTGCGGCGAGAAGCAGGCCGTTCATCGGATCAAGGCGCTCTTCGTTAGACGACTTGCGCCAAGGCTTGATGTGGGATGCGACGAGCATTTCTGGGATGGCCGCCCCGGTGAGCGCGCAAACTTCTCCGCGCCCCCACTTCGCGATGACGTCGGCGCGAAAACGCCCTTGGCCGATGCGTGCTTTGGCTAATTGATCGCGCTCGGTGACGTCGGGCACGTCCCGTTCGAGCTCTCTTAAATCCTCAATAAGACGCCGCGCGTTCGCTTCGATCAAGTCCTGCGGCGATTCGCGCGCCGCATTTGCTTCGGTCATCCACGCCTGGTTGCGCTCCTTCTTCGCGGGCTCGGCGACTGCCGCGCCTTCTCCGGGCACCGTGGAGCCGAACAGGGCAGCCCACTGTCGCCGTTGCGCCTCCATTTCGGGGCTGACCCAGAGCCGTGCCACCTCCGGCAGCTCTTGGGTCGTGGCCAGAATCCTCTTAAACTCCTCCGGCGTCCATTGCCGCTCACGCGCTGCTTTTACCATAGCGGCGAGCGGGAACGCCCAAGAAGCCTTGCCGTCGTATTCCCACGCGGAATAAGGCGTTTGCGATGTTAGTCCCAGCGGTGGGAGCCCGAGCTTAAAGCAAGCGAAGTCAACTCGCGATTGCACCGTGCCCGCCGCCATGCCCGCGTTCTTCTGATACCCCATTGCCTCGAACCGCTCAGCGTTCGTGAAAGGCTCGATGACGCCATTGTTCACCGCGGCGCGGTCCGCGAGCCACTCCAGGAATATCTCGGTCTTCCGTTGCCGCTGGCCGCCCAGTCGCACCAGAGAATCATTCCATCGGTTCTTTTGAAGCCTTTCCTCCACCACTTAACCCCCCCGTTGTGTCCTAAGCGGACAGAGCCTACCTGATTTCTGAAGCACGTCTTGCCGTTATTTGGGCGAGGGCGAGGTGCCATCATCACCGGCGGCGACAGCGATTTCATGCCCGATGGTTCGCTTCCGCCGGTCGATGGACATCGCAACCGTGTCTTCAAGGTCAACGGCCGACCACAGCGCAATGTCATTTTCGGTCGTTCAGTGCTGCGAAGCGCCCAAGACTTACCTATCATAATCGCGAAAGATCGTGGGAATGGGAGCCCGTTCACATTTGGTAGGCCGTACGGGATTCGAACCTGTGAACAACGGATCAAGAATCCGGATGCCGTGAAAACGATCAATCGAGTTGCCCCAAGTCAGCGCTCAATCGACTGACCGCTCCGGCCGAAGGGCCGACTACAGAGCCACGCTTCCGAGTGGCCGCTTTCTGAGCGAAGTCGATTGTCACCGTGAGTTTGGGAGCGATCGACCGTCGATGGCCGATGCCGGTCCCGACATCCGGCTCACGAGGGGGCCCACAATCTCCGGTCGGCTGGCGGCACTTTGGCGGCGGCTATTGGAGTGCTCCGGACGTACAAAGGGGTCCTTGAAGACAGCGGGGCCGCTGTCTTGTACGTACGGGAGGGCGCCTCAATGTCGCCTATGCGCGTGACAGCGGATACGGTGCTGACGACTCTGATATCGACCTTGAGATTCCCAATAACGGACCGTTATTCCAATAGACGCGTACTGAACGCGTACTCTGCGGATTTCCAACAAAAGACGCGAGACCAAAATAAATCGCCATCTCAGCTGGAAGCAGACTAAGGCCCTCGTCCACCAATACAGTGCAGTCGCCGGAAAAAAGGACGGCCCTGAGAAAGCATGGGGGGCCGATGGAAAATTAATGACCGATCTCACATGGAGGAACGGCAAGGCGACCGGCTTTGCGTCCACGGATGGCAATGGCAACATCTCAGTCTCTAAAGGGCTGGGCTATACGATTACCCAATTCCAGGATGGGCTGAAGGATGGCCCTCAAAAGACCTACGGCACTTCTCATGACGGTGAGTATCTAGCGAAAATAGAAAATTTCAAGAATGGCGAACTGGACGGGTTTACCCAAGAGTTCAACGAACAAGGCGGAGTCGTTTTCGAGGTTCTCTATAACCAAGGCCGCCTTGCGCTTGAGGATGAGGCTACCGCACGCACTATCAATACATGTGTAGCCGGCTGGGAAGCCAACTACCGAAAAGACTTCTCGACCTCTTATTATCGAACTGGAGAAATGGACGAGCGCGTCAGTTACAAACGGCCGGATTGGGAATCGGCGTGTAAGGAGGGCAGACTTCCTCCTCATGGCTGGCAGTGATTAAAGGCATCGGTTAATACATAACTTTCGCCTAATTTTTGCGCCGGCTCCCAGAGCCTCCTCGAAATAGGGCTCCAGATTGCCGGCCACCGAAAACCGATATTCGTCGCTCGCATGGCGCCCGTCTGGAGTCCGAGTGCAAGCCTTGGTAACCAAGGTCGCACCCAGTGGACAAGGCCTTATGTAAGGTCTTGATTACAAAGCGAGGGAGAAAAAGCGGATATCCATGTTCAGCATGCAGGACGCTGGTTGTCAGCACCCACGACGCTCCTCGTGCGCGGACGCCCCCCAGCTCCCCTGCGTTGCCGGCGGATAATCACGGTTTGAAAGAGGCGGCATTTCGGATAAGGCATGACATGGACAATCTGGCTCATCTTGCAAAAGTATCCCAGTGCATTAACTAACTTGCCTCGTTTATCAGCGTCCAAACGGTCAATCTGCCCGAGCGCCCATTTGTCGCCGTACTCCGCCTTCTTTCGATTGCAGTTTTCAAAGTAGCTCCGCCCTTCAGTAACCACATCGCGCCAGTAGCAACCTATCTCCTGCGCATAATACTCATGCTTCTGAACGTATGCACCATCAAAGAACAACATAACGTGCATGTGATAACCGGCCATCCGCGTGTATTCAATACGCCAGACGTAGCCAACCAGATGCCTGAATAAGGAAGGCTTGCCTTTCATATTCCCAAAAAAGCGATCTCGATCCTTCTGCACCTCATCCAGCGTAATACGACCCTCGATAGCTCGCGGTATCGAAATATCTGCTCCTGACAGGTAATCAGCCAGATCACGCTCTTTCCGCCTCACAGCCTCATCAAGCGCCTGCTCTAACTCATCGTCAGTAAAAGTCGCCTTGTGATAATCGAAGTCCAGACGGATAACCATCAAGCGAGCATAACGCTCGAACAATTTATCCTCAAACTCAACCACCCTCTCCCAACTTAGTTCGAACTTCCTATTCCAATCAATAATTCTCTTCTTCAATTTCGTTGCGACCGCTTCACGCCGCATCGTGACAACGAAATCATTGAACAGATCAGAACTAAGTCCACTGGGGTCAAACTCATCGAGCAACATCGCGCTCTCTTTGATCAAGTGCTTGCGATACTGCCCGAAGAAGAATTCAATCAAAGGTGAAAACGCGTATCCACTCGAATATAGTTGACTGTAACCGTGGAGGCGTTCTATATGCATCCCTAAGCGGGAGACTCTTTTCTTCGAACGAACATCATTTACTCGCTTGGGTTCGTTGTGAAACAGCGAGTCCTTGTAGAGCACCATATTCATGAACTTCATCAGATCCAGCACTCCATCCATGAAATATGGCAAGATGTAATCCTTGCCTTTCGTCTTGATCACGTACAAATTGATGTCAGAGTTCGTTTCCATAGCCTTCGATCATTGATATCCACTCAATTAGCCATAGGCATTGAGTGGTAATGTATTGTCCAATCAGCCATCAATCTACGTGGCAGTTAGCAGGCCAGACCTGTCAATCATCCAGAGATCAACACCCCTATTGAGTAAGGGCGGATACAGACATATTTGACACTGCAAATAGTTACTGAGGCATAGCTATCTATTGATAGAAATACCACTCGATAGATGAAGAATCTCTTAACCAATAGAGATATATAAATATCCATCCTACTAATAACCAGAACCATCGCACATCAAAATCCTCAACACAAACGAGCACATGGGAATAGAAATCCCAATAAGCTACGAGCAATGCGATAACCTCGGCGATATGCTTAGTTACTACGACAGATTGACAGCGGCATACAAACACCGCGGACGCACATGCAGTGCGCCCGTGGTGTTTTCTTCAACGGTATGAAAGCAGCAGAGAAGAACGGTTCAGCTCAACCTGAGGCCCATTGCGCCCAGGAAACACAGCAACCCGCCCCTGCCGACAAAGAGCGCCCAAAGCCCGAGGAAACCGCGATCCGGTAAGTGCCAGGTTAATTGACCACGTACGCAGCTCGGACTGAGGGACCACCCAGCGGCCAGTCGCCTGGCACAGTTGAACGAACACGTTTCCGAGTACATCGGCATCAAGCTCGGCCTGCGTTGGCTTTGGTTCTTCGCAAAATATCTCCCGGTACGAATCGACGTACCAGTTGCCGAAGCTTTCCGCACGCTCGAGCGTATCGAGGGATATCTCGCCTTCGGGTCCGTACTCAAAAACGTGGAATACACCGGCAAGCCGCAGAACACGTTCTGCATGGCGCACGACATATTCAGAAATGTCGGCCCACGGAGAATTAGGTTCCGCGCATCGCCTGCGAGCATCA
This sequence comes from Burkholderia sp. WP9, assembly GCF_900104795.1. Lineage (NCBI taxonomy): Bacteria > Pseudomonadati > Pseudomonadota > Betaproteobacteria > Burkholderiales > Burkholderiaceae > Burkholderia > Burkholderia sp. WP9. The sequence continues at coordinate 4,045,548 of NZ_FNTG01000001.1, read as the reverse complement.
TTGGACATTTCAATTAGGCATGGATTTGCGTTGGCTCTGAGCTTTAACGCCGGACGCGCCCGATTCCCCTCCTTGATGCGCACAACAAGTGCATCCAGAAATTCATCGGCCCTCTTTTCATATGCCAGCGCCACGTCGTCCGACAACCGAACGTCATGAGGCGATCCCTCTGCAAGCCCCATTGACCGCATGACAAGAAAGCGGTTAATCATGCCGACCCCGCCCTTGCGTCCGCCAAGTCGCTGCTTTGTCTCTTCGAATATGTTGGGCTGTTCCATCAAAAGCATGCAAAGGCGGGGATCAGTCAGGGTGATACGACCGGTGCCAACTCGCATATGCCGATGGGAAGTTCCATCCAGTAGATGGACCAATGTAGCCGAATCCTTCAGCAGCCTTTTGACAATTCCCCCTTCGTCAGTCAGAAGTCCTGCAACCGGCCAGTCCTTAAGACTTTGCACCAGTGCTTCACGCGTCGGGTCTTCGTGCAGCAGACAATCGTGCTTGCCCCCCGGGTCGGCTGCGGTAAGTTGCTCAAGGTATCTTTCGATCGGGGCCTTAAGCCAGTCGTAAGGCATCGTCTTGCCGCTCCCCGATGGAGATACGATGAGCCCGTTAGCGCCGATAGAGATTACCCGTCCGTTGGGCCACGTCACATCCGCAAGGCCCTGCGTAAGCAATGACGCCACTACGATCAACGTTGTCCCCACGATTTCAGGGGCGACACCGCCGCTGGCACTGAGATCGTGAGCTATCGAGTGGAGTTGCCCAGGAAAGCTGTGAACGGGGTATGACGAACGATGCGGCGCGCGCGGGCTCGTCAATGTGCCGCCATTTCGTCGATAAGCAGACGGCAGGGCTACGTGCGTCGACCACGGTTTGATGATATCCATCTCGTCCCCCGATTTATGCCGCTGCGCGCAAACTGGCGCGCAAGGCAATCCACGCGTCGAGTTGGTGTTCGACCACCCCGGTAGTACGGGCTGACAGCGAGACCTTCTTCGGAAACGTCGGGTCGCTCTTCATCAGCGCGTACAGGGTCGAACGCGAGAGTCCGGTACGGTCGATCACATCTTTGATGCGCAGCACGCGAGCGCCGCGCGGAATGCTGATACCGTCGCGAACGGCCTCGTCGGGCGCTGGGCTCGCCAGCCCCGCACCGTGGCGCCCCATCTTCGCCTGCGGCGAAATGGCATCCATCTGGGCTTTGTCGTACATGGCTACTCCTCTCTGAACACTGCGAATTTGCAGTTCCCGTAGTGTTGAGGATCACGCCGAAATCCACGATGCCTAGCGCCTGTAAAAAAATGCCCTGCGTCAATCCGGCGGTCGATGGTGGTCGGCAATCATGCAAGTCCGGTTTTATGCAATTGATGTGGGGCGATGGTGAGGGGGACAGCGAGTCGCCGAAATAGTGCATGCGCTCGGCCAGAGTCCGCTGAACGGGGATACAGACGCACCCAGCGTTAGGGCAGCCCAGGCCAATCCGAGCGCATGATCTGCCCGAACAACACGGGTGGTAAAAAGCGGTGGAGGTCAGGCGCTCACGGAACGCCCGACGAGGAGCCTGCGGGGCCGTGCGGCCCGGCAGGCGAGACGTAGCGTGGCTGCGCTCAATGGTGATTCGGCGTTGCGCCGACGCTTGCCGACGGTCGCGATTGTGTAGATACGCCCGATCGGGCCTGGGGCACAGCTCAAACGGAGCAACAATCAGTCCTTTGTATCCCGTATTGTGAAACCGCCAGCTTGCTGGACTTCCGGGTCATTGCTCAACCAGTCGGAAAGCAGCGCGTAGACATCAACATCTCCATGTTTCTTTCTCATCTCCTCCGCGACCTTTAGGGCCACGGTACGAATGGCGGCTTCCAGGCTTATCCAACCACCTTCGGGACGATCATTTTTTAGATACTTAATACAAGCGTCCCGGGCCACCCGTTTCTTGTTCTCTTCCTTGGTGACGCCCCCCCTTTTTCCGCTCCGCCTCTTATCCTCCGCAGGTTTTGCCGCTAGGTAATACCCATTCGCCCACCCTTCATGAAAGCGAGCACGCGACAAATGCCACCATGCTTTTTCCCTCAAGCCAGCCTCAAGCGCAGCATTTGCCGTCAATAATTCACCGCACAAGCGCACCATACTTCGGCGATACACGCGATCGTTATCCTTGAGAAGTTCGGGATCAAGAGGGTAGGAATCGATCAACTCCACAAAAGCTTCCCGCCCGCCCTCGTCAAGGAAGTCTTCCTCCGTCAAATACGGCGTGGCGAGAGGAGGAAGCGGGACAAACGGGGTCAGCCGATCCAGATACGCCCGAAGGCTGGTATCAGAATCAAAATCTCCGCGTAGTAACCGATATCCGCTGTCGATCTGCGTAGCGGCATCAGACCACTGTTCAACATCTGAAGCATCCGGCAAGTCGTACTGCCAGCCCATATCGTCCATCGCCCCCGGTATCACTCGTCTTTTGTCAAAACGGTCGGCCGCCTGTAAGTCCTAGCGGTCGGCACAGTACCAATCAACTGCACACCACCTTGCTCAAGCGCCGTCTCAGGCCGCTTCGCCGCCAAGCTGCACGACTCCAACTCCAGCCTTTAGCTTGTCAAGATAGTCTGCCCACTTCTGCATCATCGCCCGCCGCTCCTTGATGAACTTCGTCCGGTTGTATGCCTTGCCGAGCGTGTCGGGCACGGCATGGGCAAGCTGATGCTCAATAACTTCAGGCTTTTGCTCCAATTCCTCGTGCAAGATCGTTCGCGCCATCGCCCGGAAGCCGTGGCCGGTGATTTCGGTGCGAGTGTCGTAGCCCAAGCGTCGGAGCGCAGCATTGATTGCGGCATCGCTCATCGGGCGCTGCGACGAACGAGCCCCCGGAAAAAGGTAACGCCCGTTGCCGGTAAGGGCGTGGAGTTCTCGCAGAACTCTGACTGCCTGCGTGGCGAGCGGAACCAGATGTTCGGTCATGGTCTTCGTGACGAGATACCGCCACTCACCCTTATCCAAATCGAACTGGCTCCACTCAGCCTTGCGTAGTTCACCAGGCCGCGTGAACAGCATGGGTGCGAGCTTGAGCGCGCACAACACCGGAAACGTGCCGGAGAAGCCATCGAACGCCCGTAGCATTGCGCCCACCTTTTCCGGCTCTGTAATCGAAGCGAAGTGAGTCGTTTGTGCCGGCGGAATGGCATTGATCAGATCGCGAGCCGGATCAAGCTTACAATAACCTTCCTTGATTCCAAAGCGAAACGCTCGACTTATCTCACCACGCACCTTGTGAGCGGTGAACCGAGCACCACGGCTGTCGATCCGCTTCAGGACCGCCAAGACTTCGGGGGCATCAATGTCGGCCACCGGCCGCTTGCCGAGCCAAGGGAAAACATCCTTCTCGAATCGAGCCTTCGTCTTGACCATTGACCCGGCCGTCACATACGGCGTGAGTTCAGCCAACCAGCCAAGCGCGACAGCCTCGAAAGAATTAGTCGCCGCGAGCAGAGCCGCCCGCTTGTCGGCTTTCTTCGCCTCACCAGGATCGACGCCAGCAGCAAGCTTCTTTCGGGCGTCCTCGCGCTTTTCCCGAGCAGCGGCCAACGGCACGTCCGGATAGACGCCCAAAGCCAGGCGCTTTTCCTTACCCAAGAAACGGTATTTGAGCCGCCAGTATTTCCCGCCAGACGGCGAGATTTCGAGGTACATACCGCCGCCATCAGCAAGCCTGTACGGCTTCTCACGGGGAGCGGCTTTGCGAATCGCGATGTCAGTCAACGGCATAAGGCACCTACCTTACAGCGCTAGGGGGCACTTTTCCCGGGGGCATTTGCCAGATTGCTGAGATTCCCCCGGTGGTGCCCCCACACGCCCCCGGATTCAGACGGGCACCGTTGGACAACATCGGAATAAAAAAACCCGTGAAGCCTTATGCTATCACGGGTTTCAGGATTTCCAAGGACACCCTCGGATCGGTATATGGTGCCGGCTGCAGGACTCGAACCCGCCACCTCATGATTACAAGTCAAGCGCTCTACCTGATGAGCTAAGCCGGCATGAGGCCGTGATTCTACTTCATTTTACGATCTTGAGGCGAGCCCTTCCGCCACCTTTCGATCCATCGTCGTCAGGCTGCGGGGCGTCCGTCGCGCTTTCCGCTTTGGCGGCGGCGGCATCCGCGGCCGGCGCCGTTTCGACCGCACGCGGCGCGGGCGCCTCGGTCTCGTCCGCCACTTCGGCGTCGGTGCCCGAATCCTGCGCTTCACCGCCTGTCGACTCGACCGGGAATGCCATGCCCTGCCCGTTTTCGCGCGCGTAGATCGCGAGAATATTGGCGATCGGCACTTCGATCTTGTGCGACTTGCCGGAGAAACGCGCGCTGAACTCGATCCACTCGTTGCCCATCTGCAGCTGGCTGGTCGCCTCGAAGCTGATGTTCAACACGATTTCGTTGTCGCGCACGAACTGACGCGGCACGCGCGTCTGGTTGTCGACCCGGACCGCAATGTGCGGGGTATAGCCGTTATCCGTGCACCACTCGTAGAGCGCGCGCAGCAGGTAAGGCTTGGTGGAAATCTCTTGCATCAACAGTCCTCTTACCGGGCGCGGGCCCGCGCTCACCCAGCCGCGCAGCGCCCTCACCCCAAAGCCAAACTCAACGACGCATCACCTTTTCCGAAGGCGTCAGCGCTTCGATGTAAGCCGGGCGGCTGAAAATGCGCTCGGCGTACTTCATCAGCGGGGCGGCGTTCTTCGACAGTTCGATGCCGTAGTGGTCCAGACGCCACAGCAGCGGAGCAATCGCGACGTCGAGCATCGAGAACTCTTCGCCAAGCATGTACTTGTTCTTCAGGAAGATCGGCGCGAGCTGCGTCAGACGATCGCGGATCGCGAGACGGGCCTTCTCGTGATTCTTCTCGGCGGCCTTGCCCTTTTCGTTTTCGAGCGTGCCGACGTGCACGAACAGCTCTTTTTCGAAGTTGAGCAGGAACAGGCGGGCGCGGGCACGCTGAACCGGATCGGCCGGCATCAGCTGCGGGTGCGGGAAGCGCTCGTCGATATACTCGTTGATGATGTTCGATTCGTACAGAATCAGGTCCCGTTCGACGAGAATCGGCACCTGACCGTACGGATTCATCACGGCGATGTCTTCCGGCTTGTTAAACAGGTCGACGTCGCGGATCTCGAAGTCCATGCCCTTTTCGAACAACACCAGCCGGCAGCGCTGGGAGAACGGGCAAGTTGTGCCGGAATACAGAACCATCATGTTTACGTTTCCTCAAAAAGCTGAAAGGCCAGCGCGCGGAAAAACCGTTCAGCAGGTTTTTCCTGGCGCCGGCCCCACGCCGGGTGACGGCGTGATTATTTGATATGTTTCCAGTACGCGGCGTTCAGTCGCCAGGCGAAAAAGCTCAGGATACCGAGGAACATCAGCACCCACACGCCAAGCTGTTTGCGGGTTTTCTGGGTCGGTTCGGACATCCATGACAGGTACGACACGAGGTCGGCCACAGCAGAATCATAATCTACCGGCGACATCGTCCCCGGAGTGACCTGCTGGAAGCCGACAAATTTGTGTACCGTCTCGCCAGTTTTTTCGTCGGTTTCGTCACCGAACTTCGCGGTACGTTGCCCCTGAAGCTGCCACAGCACGTGAGGCATGCTCACGTTTTCATACACCAGATTGTTCCAGCCCGTCGGCCGCGTATTGTCGCGGTAAAAGCTGCGCAAATACGTGTAGAGCCAGTCTTTGCCGCGCGCTCGCGCTTCCACCGACAAATCCGGCGGACTCGCGCCGAACCACGCTTTCGCGTCTTCGGGCCGCATCGCCACGGTCATGGTGTTGCCGATTTTATCCGTGGTGAACAGCAGGTTCGCCTGAATTTCGTTCGGCATGATGCCGATGTCGGTCAGCCGGTTGTAGCGCATCAGATTCGCGCTGTGGCAATTCAGGCAGTAGTTTACAAACAATTGCGCGCCGTGCTGCAAAGAAGCGAAATTCTCCGCGTTATCCGGCGCGCGGTCGAGCGGGAAATTCTCGTCCGCGTGAGCCGGGGCGGCCAGCACCGCGAGCAGTGTCGCGCCGATCAGCGCGCACTTCGTAAGCAGTTTTTTCATTTCGTGTTCTCCTGGCTCGCGATTAGTGAGGCTTGAACCGCACCCGCTCGGGCGGCTGCTTGAACGTGCCAAGCCGCGTCCAGAACGGCATACCGAGGAAAAACGCGAAGTAGATCAGCGCGCAGATCTGGGCGATCAACGTGGCGACCGGCGACGGCGGTTTCGTGCCGAGGAAGGCCAGGGTCAGAAACGCGAGCACGAAGATGCCGTAGAACACCTTATGAAAGAACGGCCGGTAACGGATCGACTTGACCGGCGAGCGGTCGAGCCAGGGCAGGAAGAACAGCGATACCACCGCGCTGCCCATCACCACCACGCCCCAGAACTTCGATTCGGTGAACGCCATGGCCAGAATCACCAGCACCGCGAGCACCGGCAGACCGAGCTTCCACTTGCCGCGCGCGCGCACCAGCGCGAGCAGGCCGAGCAGCGCGATCACGACCATCAGCACGATCTTGAACGGATCGGTGGTGGCGCGCAGCATCGCGTAGAAGGCCGTGAAGTACCACACCGGCGCGATTTCCGGCGGCGTCTGCAACGGGTTGGCCGGCACGAAGTTGTTCGCTTCGAGGAAGTAGCCGCCCATCTCCGGCGCGAAGAAAATGATCGCGGCGAAGATCAGCAGGAACACCGTCACGCCCATGAAATCGTGCACCGAGTAGTACGGGTGGAACGGGATGCCGTCGAGCGGAATGCCGTCCGGATCCTTCTTCGCCTTGATCTCGATGCCGTCCGGATTGTTCGAGCCGACTTCATGCAGCGCGACCAGGTGGGCGACCACCAGACCGATCAGCACGAGCGGAATCGCAATCACGTGAAACGCGAAGAAGCGGTTCAGCGTGACGTCCGAGACCACGTAGTCGCCACGAATCCACAGCGACAGATCCGGCCCGATGAACGGAATCGCCGAGAACAGGTTCACGATCACCTGCGCGCCCCAGAACGACATCTGGCCCCACGGCAGCAGATAGCCGAAAAACGCCTCGGCCATCAGGCACAGGAAAATCGCGCAGCCGAAGATCCACACCAGCTCGCGCGGCTTGCGGTACGAGCCGTACATCAGCCCGCGGAACATATGCAGATACACGACGACGAAAAACATCGACGCGCCCGTGGAGTGCATATAGCGGATGAGCCAGCCCCACGGCACCTCGCGCATGATGTACTCGACCGACGAGAACGCGAGCGTCGCGTCGGGCTTGTAGTTCATGGTGAGGAAGATGCCGGTGACGACCTGATTGACCAGCACCAGGAGCGCGAGCGAACCGAAGAAATACCAGAAGTTGAAATTCTTCGGCGCGTAGTACTCGGAAACGTGCTTCTTCCAGGTGGAGGTCAGCGGAAAGCGCCGGTCGATCCAGCCGACCAGCCCGGTCGTCTCTACTTCGTGTTCGATCGCCATTACGCTTCTCCTTTCTCGTCCTTGCCGATCACGAGGCCGGTAGCCGACGTGAACATGTAAGGCGGGATGTCGAGGTTCTGCGGCGCAGGTTTGTTCTTGAAGACGCGGCCGGCCATGTCATAGGTCGAGCCGTGGCACGGGCACAGAAAGCCGCCCGGCCAGTCGTCCGGAAGATTCGGCTGCGCGCCCTCCTGGAAGCGCGGCGTCGGCGTACAACCCAGATGGGTGCACACGGCAACGGCGACGAAAAGGTTCTTGTGGTCGGCGCGTGAACGGAACTCGTTGTTGCAGTACTCCGGCAACGGCATCGAAAAAGGATTCTTGGTGTGGGGATCCGCTACTTCGTTATCGGCTTTCTGGACATCGGCGAGCATCCTGTCGGTGCGGTTGATGATCCACACCGGCTTACCGCGCCAGGCAACGGTCTTCATGTCGCCGGGTTTGAGATCGCTAATATCGACTTCGACCGGGGCACCTGCTGCCTTGGCCTTTTCAGATGGTGCAAACGAACTAACAAAGGGTACGACAGTGGCAACGCCTCCAATGCCACCTGCTACGGTCGTCGCTATCAGCCAGGTACGGCGGCTGCCGTCGACGCGTTCATCTTCCTTGTCTCGCATCACACGCCCCACTTCTGAGTTGGATTTTTCCTTCACGTCGCTTCTACCGCCGCTAGTTTGCGCGAATGGAGTCGCCATTTACAAGGGCCGATTGCCAAAAACCGTGCGAAGCCCTTGATAAATCAGGGTTACTCCGTACGGATCGCAAACTTTTTCGCACCTCCTTTTAAGTGCCCTCTGCGTTATTCGTGCCTTTTGCTTAGCTAATGCGTTTTACGTAAATCCGGTGATTCAAACGGGATTAGGGATATCGATAAAGAGGTGTTCGATATCGAACTGCTCGGACAGATGCTTGCCCACCGCCTGCACGCCGAAGCGCTCCGTTGCATGGTGGCCGGCCGCGAGAAATGCGACGCCGCTTTCCGCCGAGGTGTGCATGACCGACTCCGACACTTCGCCGGTCAGGTAGACGTCGGCACCCGCGTTGATGGCCGCGTCGAACATGCCTTGCGCGGCGCCCGTGCACCAGGCCACGCGGCGTAGTTCGCGATCCGCGTCGCCGAACACGAGCGGCGTGCGGCCGAGAGTCTGCTCGACTTGCGCGGTGAAGTGAGCGAGCGTGATCGGCATCGGAAACGTGGCGAGCCAGCCGAGGTCGTTCTCGCCGAAGCGCGCGTCGCTGATCCAGCCCATCTTCGCGCCGATCTGCGCGTTGTTGCCGAACTCGGGATGGTCGTCGAGCGGCAGGTGATAAGCGAACAGATTCAGTTCGTTGGCGATCAGCAGTTTCAGACGCGCATATTTGCGGCCGGTGATCTGCGGCGCCTCGTTGCGCCAGAAGTAGCCATGATGGACCAGCACGGCATCCGCGCCCCAGTCGAGCGCGGCCTCCAGGAAGGCCGCCGAAGCGGTCACGCCGGTCGCGAGCTTATTGATCTTGCGACGCCCTTCGACCTGCAGTCCATTGGGGCAATAGTCCTTGAAGCGCGCGGTTTCAAGGAGATTGTTCAAGTACAATTCAAGTTCGATCCGATCCATATAAACCTCTAGTCTTCAGATGCTTAGACGCTTTTGGCTGTTCTTTGCCCAAGCGGTGACCGTGCTGTTGGCGCTCATGTTCATCATTGCGACGCTCAAACCGCAGTGGCTGCAGCGCCAGGGGCAATTCGGCAAGCAACTCGCCGAACCGATCGTCGCCCTACGGGAAGTGGCGCCAGGCATCGGCAGCGGCCCAGCCCAGGCGTCCTATGCGGACGCCGCGCAAAAGGCCATGCCCGCGGTCGTCAATGTGTTCTCCAGCAAGGATGGCTCACTGCCACCCGACCCGCGTGCGAAAGACCCGCTGTTCCGCTACTTCTTCGGCGACAAGAATAAGCGCAAGCAGCAGGAACAGCCCGCGTCGAATCTGGGTTCCGGCGTGATAGTGAGTTCGGAAGGTTACATTCTAACGAACCAGCACGTCGTGGACGGCGCCGACCAGATCGAAATTGCGCTAGCCGACGGCCGCACCACGAATGCGAAAGTGATCGGCGTCGATCCGGAAACAGATCTGGCCGTGCTCAAGGTCAACATGACCAACCTGCCCACCATCACGCTCGGCCGCATGGACCAGACGCGCGTGGGCGACGTAGTGCTCGCCATCGGCAATCCGTTCGGCGTCGGCCAGACGGTGACCATGGGTATTGTCAGCGCGCTCGGGCGCAATCACCTTGGTATCAACACGTTCGAAAACTTCATTCAGACCGACGCGGCCATCAACCCGGGTAACTCGGGTGGCGCACTGGTCGACGTGAAAGGCAACCTTCTCGGCATCAACACCGCCATCTATTCGCGCTCTGGCGGCTCGCTCGGCATTGGCTTCGCGATTCCTGTGTCGACGGCGCGCAGCGTGCTGGAGAGCATCATCACCACGGGTTCGGTCACGCGCGGCTGGATCGGCGTCGAACCGCAGGACGTCACGCCGGAAATCGCCGAATCGTTCGGGCTGGAGCAGAAGTCTGGGGCGATCGTGGCGGGTGTGCTGAAGAACGGCCCTGCGGACCGTGCTGGCATCAAGCCGGGCGATATTCTTGTGAGCGTGAACGGGCAGGAGATCACTGACACCACTCGCCTGCTGAATGTGATCGCGCAGATCAAACCGGGCACGGCAGCGAAGGTGCACCTCGTGCGCAAGAGCCGTGAGATGGATCTCGATGTCACCATCGGCAAGCGGCCGCCTCCACCGAAACAACCGGTTGAGGACAACGGCGGCGGTGGTGATCAGCAGGATGATGATGGGGGTTGAGGTACGCGGGGGCCAGGTCGTGTTGAGCTACGCTTGCCACCGCCCCGCTTTCATTGCCTCTTCGAGCATCCCGAGCGTGAGCGATCTACCGCCGAGGGTTTCACGCGCACTGGCGCTGAACGGCAACTTGGCCACGGTGGCGAAGAAAGGGCCAATGTTCAGCTTCGCAGCCGGGTAATGGTAGTGCAGATCGAAACCGCCCACATCCACGCCGAAGCGTGCGGCCCATCTCTTCATCAATTCCGCGATACGCGCTGGATCCATATCCAGATCGTGATACAGGTCCGTGCCCCTCGCCAGTTGGAGCCGACCGACAATCGGTTTTCCGGCATCTTCCGCAACAAACGCTTTCAGACTGCTCCAAGTCTCTGTCTTCACAGGTGAACCTCTGCTTTTACAGGGCCGTTGTATCCAATGGCCGATCGATAAATGATTGTGCACGCACGAAAGCTTCGGATGAACTAACCGCGACCAACGAGCGCGCAATAAAAAGGGCGGTCTGCAATAGACCGCCCTTTTCGTTTTATTCACGCCTAAGCATTAATCCGACGCGCCCGCGTCCTCAATCACCGCCGGCTGCTTACCCACAATCAACCGCGCCGCAATAATCCCCGCTTCGTACAGCACGATCAGCGGGATCGCCAGAATCAGTTGCGAGAACACGTCCGGCGGCGTGACCACGGCCGAAATCACGAACGCGCCGACGATCACATACGGACGGATCTCCTTGAGCTTCTTGAGCGTGACCACGTTCATGCGAACCAGCAGTACCACGACAATCGGCACTTCGAACGTCACGCCGAACGCGATGAACATGGTCAGCACGAAACTCAGGTAATTGTCGATGTCCGTGGTCATCTCCGCGCCGAGCGGCGCGTTGTAGTGCGCCATGACGCGGAAAATGGTCGGAAACACCACGAAATACGCGAACGCCATGCCGCACAGGAATAGCGTGTAGCTGCTGCCGACCAGCGGCCCGACCAGTTTCTTCTCATGCTGATAAAGACCCGGCGCGACGAACGCCCAGATCTGGTACAGCACGATCGGCAGCGCGATCACGAAGGCCACCAGCATGGTCACCTTCATCGGCACGAAGAACGAGCCGGTTACGTCGGTGACGATCATCTTGCCGTCCTTCGGCAAGTTCTGCATCAGAGGCCGCGCCAGCAACCGGAAAATATCCGGCGCCCAATACACGAGTCCCACGAACACCACGATGACGGCAAGGCCGGCGCGAATGATACGGTCGCGCAATTCTACGAGGTGGGAAATGAAGGTCTCTTCAGTGCCTTCGTCCTGGGTTTGCTGGGGGTCGCTCACACCGGCCCTCGGTTAGAGATTGTCGTTCTGATCATCAGAAGAAGCGCGTCGGACGACGCATGGTGGCCGGCGTATGCCGCGCCACGCGCGCCGCACCCGACTGCACGCGCGTGCGGCGCGTGGTCGCGCGCTTGTACCAGGTGGGCATGGCCGTCTGCTTGACGCGCCAGTTCTTGCGTTTGGGCGCCGCAGCCGGCGTGCTGCTCGGCCACGACGTATTGCCTGCGTTGCCAACGTCTTCGAGCGCGCCGCCCGCAATGCTCGGCGACACCGACGTGCCGCTGTTCCACGCGTCGTTCAGCTCGCCCTCATGCTTGCGCAGATTGTCCTGAACAGAGGTTTCGACGTTGGTCGCGGCGGCCTCGAACTCGCTTTTCATACGACGCAGTTCGTCGAGTTCGATTTCGCGCGTGACTTCGGCCTTCACGTCGTTGATATACCGCTGCGCGCGGCCGAACAACGCGCCGGCCGTACGGGCGACGCGTGGCAGGCGCTCAGGCCCGAGTACGACCAGCGCGACGACGCCGATCAGCGCCATCTTGGTTAGACCGAGGTCCAGCATGAAGTGGAATGTCCGTCAGTAACGCGGTTAAGCCGCGGCTTAGCGGTAATCGCCGGAACGCGGCGCCTTTTCCTTCGCATCCACATCCACGGCGCCGTTACGCGGCAGTTCGCGCTGTTGCGCTTCGCCTGCCGGCGTTTCGGCTTCCTTCATGCCTTCCTTGAAGCCCTTCACCGCGCCACCCAGATCGGTGCCGATATTGCGCAGCTTCTTCGTGCCGAAGACGAGCGCCACGATCAACAACACGATCAGCCAATGCCAAATGCTCAACGAACCCATGACTACTCTCCTTAACCCCGAACCCGCACCATGATGCGGTGAAACTCGTGCGCCTTGCGGCGTGAATCGAAGCGCGTGCGCTTCATCTATACGTTACCGCGAGTTCTTCCGAATCAACCCGCGACACGGAATGTCATTGTGGCCAGACGATCGCGTCGGCGTCGTTACAATGCGGCAAAAACAACGCTCGCGCTATTGTCCACGAACAAAACTCGCCGCGCCGCCGCGTTGCCTGTCAGCGTTGCCCTTGTCAGCCCATGCGCTGCCAAGGGCGAGGTCCCGCGAGAATATGTGCGTGAATGTGATACACCTCTTGCCCGCCGCCAGGACCGGTATTGATTACCGTGCGAAAGCCCGTTTCGCCACCGGTGTACGCCACGCCCAACTGATCAGCCAGACGCGCGGTCAAGACAAGCATTCTACCAAGCAGCGGTGCATCGCTTTCGGTGCAATTCGACAGCGTGGCGATGTGCTTGCGCGGGATCACCAGCACATGCGTTTCGGCGGCCGGACGAATGTCGCGAAAGGCGACGAACTCTTCGTCTTCGTGGACTTTGGTCGACGGGATCTCGCCGGCGGCGATCTTGCAGAAAAGGCAGTTCGGGTCGTGGCTCATCGTATTCCTGACGCAGTATGGCTGGAGCGCGAAGCGTGCGCGGCGCAGTTCATGTCCGGCCCGGCAACAGTCGGACGAAACTCAGAACCAGCCACGCGGATTCGCGAGCGGCTTGTTATCGTACAGATACAGCCAGCCTTTGATAATACGGTACAACATCCAGATGCTCACGGCCCACAGTACCGGAATGCCGATCACGACGAACAGCAGCACGCCGCCAATCGCATAACCCAGCAGCGCCATCCAGAAAGAGCGGATCTGCCATTCGAAATGGGCTTCGTAGGGCGTGCCCACCACGTCGGGCCGTTTCACGTAGTTGATGATGATCGCGATCAGGATCGTCAGGCCGCCTGTCAGCCAGTGGACCGCGTACAGCGCATACAGCACGTGGGTGAGCGTGCGCAGGCTGCGCTCGCGTTCCGGTTCGAGGGCATTGCGGTAAGCCGGCGGCGGATAGCTTTCGTGCGACTGTTCCATGCTTGCGTCCTCCCGAGGATGCGCGTCAGATGTGTTCAGTGCAATATGGGCGCCGATGCTCGCCACTTCAAGACGGCCGCGGCTCAGCCGTCGCTCAGCGCCGCTCAGTCGCCGTTCTGCTCGCGGTCGCGGCTCTTGCGCAGCGCCTTTTCCTCGATGCCCGACATGCCTTCACGGCGCTCGAGTTCGGCGAGCACGTCCGCCGGGCTCAGATCGAAGTGCGACAGCATCACGAGACAGTGAAACCACAGGTCAGCGACTTCGCCCACCAGCGCCTTCGGCGCGCCGCCGTGGCGCGCATCTTTGGCGGCCAGCACGACTTCCGTGGCTTCTTCGCCGATCTTCTTCAGCACCGCGTCGTCGCCCTTGTGGAACAGGCGCGACACGTACGAGACGTCCGGATCGCCGCCTTTGCGGCTGTCGATGATCGCCGCGAGGCGCAGCAGCGTGTCGGTCGTGGAAGCGGGGTTAGCCGACGTGGTTTGCGTGGATTGCGTCATTTGTAGATGTGTTCGGGGTCTTTCAGCACCGGATCGACGGCGACCCAGTCGCCATCTTCCACCGAGCCTTCGAATTTCTGGAAAAAGCACGAGTGGCGGCCGGTGTGGCAGGCAATGCCCGACACCTGCTCCACTTTCAGCAGCACGACGTCTTCGTCGCAATCGAGCCGCAGTTCATGCACATGCTGCACGTGGCCGGACTCTTCGCCCTTGAACCACAGCCGCTGACGCGATCGCGAGAAATACACCGCACGGCCCGTTTCGACGGTTTTCGCCAACGCTTCGCGGTTCATCCACGCGAACATCAGCACGTCGTTTGTCGACGCTTCCTGCGCGATCACGGGCACGAGGCCGTTCGCGTCCCACCTGACCTTGTCGAGCCAATTGATTGCCGAGGGATTCACCACGTCACAACCTCACCGAAATGCCTTGATCGGCCATGAAGCGCTTGGCCTCGCCCACGGTGTGTTCGCCGTAGTGGAAAATGCTCGCGGCGAGTACCGCGTCCGCGTGGCCCTCTTTGATACCGTCGGCCAGATGCTGCAGATTGCCCACGCCGCCCGAGGCGATCACCGGAATCGGCACCGCGTCGGACACCGCGCGCGTGAGCGCGAGGTCGAAGCCGCTCTTGGTGCCGTCGCGATCCATGCTGGTCAGCAGGATTTCGCCGGCGCCGAGCTCGGCCGTCTTGCGCGCCCATTCGACCGCATCCAGACCGGTGGCCTTGCGCCCGCCATGCGTGAAGACTTCCCAGCGCGGCGTTTCGCCTTGCACGGAGACGCGCTTCGCGTCGATCGCCACGACGATGCATTGCGAACCGTATTTGTCCGTTGCGTCTTTCACGAGCTGCGGATTCGCCACCGCCGACGAATTCATGCTGATCTTGTCCGCGCCCGCGTTCAGCAGGCGCCGTACGTCTTCGACGGCGCGCACGCCGCCGCCGACCGTCAGCGGAATGAACACCTGAGAGGCGACCGCTTCGATGATCGGCAGGATCAGATCGCGCTGATCCGAGGTCGCGGTGATGTCGAGGAAGGTGAGTTCGTCGGCGCCCTGATCATCGTAACGGCGGGCGATTTCGACGGGGTCGCCCGCATCGCGCAGTTCGACGAAGTTGACGCCCTTGACCACGCGGCCAGCCGTGACGTCGAGACAGGGGATGATGCGTTTAGCTAGAGCCATGATCTTGCAATTCTGCCAATACCGCTGATGAGGCCGCTCGCCTGGACGAGCGGCACAGTGCCGGCGCGGCGAGCCACGCCGCCGGTGAGTTCCACGCAACCGGCTCGAGACGGTATGCCGGTGTCAGGCCGCGCTGCTCGGACGCCGGTGATTTGCTCACCGCGATGCCGAGCGGACGAACGCACGAGGCGCGAGCGGCGAGCCTGCCGGCCCCGCCTCCCCGCCTTAAGCGTCGTCCGATTCGCGCAGCCGGTCTGCGAGGGTTTGCGCCGCCGCGAAGTCGAGATCGCCCGAGTAGATGGCCCGGCCGCAGATCACGCCTTCGATGCCTTCGTCTTCGACTTCGCACAGCGATTCGATGTCCGCGAGGTTCGACAGACCGCCGCTCGCGATCACCGGAATCTTCACCGCGCGCGCGAGACGCACCGTTGCTTCGATGTTGATGCCCTGCAGCATGCCGTCACGGCCGATGTCGGTGTAGATGATCGACTCGCAGCCGTAGTCCTCGAACTTGCGCGCGAGATCGGCCACTTCGTGACCGGTCAGCTTGCTCCAGCCGTCGGTTGCGACCTTGCCGTCTTTCGCATCCAGCCCGACGATGATATGGCCGCCGAACGCCGTGCAGGCGTCCTGCAGAAAGCCGGGATTCTTCACGGCCGCCGTGCCGATGATCACGTACGACAAACCGTCGTCCAGATAGCGCTCGATCGTATTCAGGTCGCGAATGCCGCCGCCCAGCTGAACGGGAATCTCTCCGCCCACCTCTTCGATGATCGCGCGAATCGCGTCTTCGTTCTTCGGCTTGCCGGCGAACGCGCCATTCAGGTCGACGAGGTGCAGACGCCGGGCACCGCGATCGACCCAATGTCGGGCCATCGCCGCCGGTTCCTCGGAAAATATCGTCGCCTGGTCCATATCGCCCTGTTTGAGGCGTACACACTGACCGTCTTTCAGGTCGATGGCGGGAATCAGCAGCATAGCAATCGGGTGTTGTCTGGGAATGGGTTGAGGGTCGGCGCGAGCGGCTGAAGGTCCAGCCCGCCGGGACGCCGTTTCGCTAGTTTAGTACAACTCTTTCGACGCCCTTGCGTGGCGTCGTGGGCAAGCGAAATCGTGGTGTCGCAATTGTGGCGCGCGGCGCCCGTTCCGCTTGTGGCGGAGCGACGCACGGCAACGGGATGAAGAAAGGCGCTCACGGGTTCCAGTGCACGAAGTTGCGATACACGCGCAGCCCCGCTTCGGCGCTCTTTTCCGGATGGAATTGGGTCGCGAAGATGTTATCCCGCGCCACCGCCGAGGTAAAGGGCACGCCGTAGACCGTTTCGCCCGCGGTATGGGCGGCATTGTCCGGCACCACGTAGTAGCTGTGCACGAAGTAGAAAAACGCGTTGTCGGCGACACCGTCCCACAGCGGATGCGGCTGCGTCTGACGCACGCGGTTCCAGCCCATTTGCGGGACCTTGAAGCGCGAGCCGTCGTCCTGCAGTTGGCCTTCCAGGTCGAAGCGCAGCACCTTGCCGGGCAGCAGGCCGAGGCCGGGCGTGTCGCCCTCCGCGCTCCAGTCAAACAGCATCTGCTCGCCGATGCACACGCCCATTAGCGGCTTGCTGCGCGACGCTTCGATCACCGCGTCCTGCAGGCCGGAGTCGCCGAGACTGCGCATGCAGTCGGGCATCGCCCCCTGGCCTGGCAGCACCACGCGGTCGGCGGCACGAATCGCTTCCGGCCGGTCGACAATCGCCACATCCGCTTCCGGCGCGGCTTTGCGCAGCGCCTGGGCAACCGAACGCAGGTTGCCCATTCCGTAATCCACAATCGCTATCGAAGTTTTCATTTCAAGTTAGGCAGCAATGCCTTCAATCCATCGACGATGAATTCCACCGCCAGCGCCGATAACATCAAACCCATGAGCCGCGTACCGATGTTGATACCCGTGCGACCGACCCAGCGGGCAATCGGTTCGGCGAGGCGCAGCGAAAAAAAACAGATCGCCGCCAACACCGCGCCGATCGCGACGAGGCTGATCCGGTCGTACCAGTGCGCCGAACCGGCCGCATAAATGATCGTGGTGCTGATCGCGCCCGGACCGGTCAACAGCGGAATCGCCAGCGGCACGACCGCGATGTTGTCCTTCTGCTCAGCTTCGTGGCGCTCTTCCGGCGTGGAACGGCTGTTGCCGATCTGCGCGTTCAGCATGTTGATCGCCATCAGCAGCATGATGATCCCGCCGCCCACTTCGAGCGAGCCGACCGAAATGCCGAAGAAGCTGATGATCTGCTGCCCGAGCAGCGTGGTCACCGCAATCACGCAGAACACCGAAATCGCCGCGATCCGGATGGTCCTGCGCCGCTCGGAGTCGCTCTGATGCGCCGTGAGGCTCATGAAAAACGGAATGGCGCCGACCGGGTTGATCAGCGCCAGCAGCGAAATAAACGACTTCAGAATGTCCATCGCACACCGGGCGCGAGCGCAATCGGCGCCGCTCCCGGTCCAGGTAAATGAGCCAGCTAATGAGCGCTTAAAGGCTGCCCTTGGTCGACGGAATCTGCCCCGCCGCGCGTTCGTCCAGTTCGGTAGCCATGCGCAACGCACGCCCGAACGCCTTGAACACCGTTTCCATCTGGTGATGAGCGTTCAGGCCGCGCAGGTTGTCGATATGCAGCGTCACGCCGGCGTGATTCACGAAGCCGCGGAAAAATTCGATGGATAGATCGACGTCGAACGTTCCGATACGCGCGCGCGTGAACGGCACATGGAATTCGAGCCCCGGACGGCCGGAAAAGTCGATCACGACACGCGACAGCGCTTCGTCGAGCGGCACGTAAGAATGGCCGTAACGGCGGATGCCCTTCTTGTCGCCGATCGCTTTCGCAACGGCCTGGCCGAGCGTGATGCCGGTGTCTTCGACCGTGTGATGGTCGTCGATATGCAAATCGCCATGCGCTTCGATCTCGAGGTCGAACAATCCATGCCGCGCGATCTGGTCGAGCATGTGGTCCAGAAACGGCACACCGGTGGCCAGCTTCTGCTGACCGGTGCCGTCCAGATTGATCTTCACACGGATCTGCGTTTCGCTGGTGTTGCGAACGACTTCCGCAAGGCGCATGGTAATTCCTCGAATCTAGCTAGAAAGCGATAGGTAGGTGGGATGGGAAAACGTCGGGCCGCGCGTGCTTTCCGCAGTCGGGACAAGCGTTTGCGCGGCCATTCGGCACGCTTTCAATGCAATACGAGCTTCAGTCCGGCGAGCAACTGCGCGTTTTCTTCCGGCGAACCGACGGTCAAACGCACGCAATTGGCCAGCAATGGATGCATTTTACTCACGTTTTTGATCAAAACCCGCGCCGCCAGTAGCGTTTCGAACAGGACCGATGCATCCGGCACGCGCACCAGCAGGAAGTTGCCGGCGCTTGGGAACACTTCGGCGCCCGGCAACTCGGCCACCGCGTGCGCGAGTTTCGTCCGTTCGTCACGCAATTGCGCGGCTTGGGAATCGAGCACGTCGATGTGATCGAGCAGGAAATCGGCGGCGGCTTGCGTGAGCACGTTGGTGTTGTACGGAGGCCGCACCTTGTCGAATTCGGTCAGCCAGGCCGGCTTGCCGACCAGATACCCGAGACGGATGCCGGCCAGACCGAGCTTGGACACCGTGCGCATGACTACGACATTGTCGAACGCGTCGGCGCGCGGCAGCCAGCTTTGCTGCGCGAACGGCTGGTAGGCCTCGTCGATCACCACGAGGCTCTTATTGGCCGCAGCGATGATCCGCTCCATGTCGGCGTCGTCGAACAACGTGCCGGTCGGGTTGTTCGGATACGCGAGATAGACGATCGCCGGCTGGTGCTCGGCGATCGCGGCCAGCATCGCTTCGGTATCGAGCGTCAAATCCGCCTTCAGCGGCACGCCGACGAACTCGAGATTCGCCAGTTTCGCCGACATCTGATACATCACGAAGCCCGGCACCGGCGCGAGCACCTTGGCGCCCGGCTGCGCGCACGCGACCGACACCATGCTGATGATTTCGTCCGAGCCGTTGCCGAGCAGCACGTCGCAGCCGGCGGGCACTTTCATCACACGCTTGATCTTCTCGATCAGCGCATCCGGACGCGGCGCCGGATAGCGGTTCAGCGCGACCCCGGCCAGATGCTCGCCCAGATGCGCGGCCAGCACCGGCGGCAGCGGGAACGGGTTTTCCATCGCGTCGAGCTTGATATAGCCCGTCGCGTCCGGAACCGGATAGCTCGTCATCGCGAGCACGTCGCGGCGGATGATGTCTTGAGGTGTCGTCATAGGTCGGTGGAGCGGGCCGCGAGGAAACGCCGGCCCGGCGTCGGCGGCATGCTGGCCGCCCCAGGTTGGTCTCTGTTGTCGTTATTGAACGTGGAACCGCGCGCAATCCGTCGCTGGCGTTCGCGGGCATCGGCTCGATGCCCGCGGTTCGAACGCCGGATTCGACGCCCTCAGCCGTTTTGCCGCATCCGGTATTCGGCGCTGCGGGCATGCGCCTGCAGGCCTTCGCCGTAAGCGAGTTCGGCGGCAATCTCGCCGAGCGTCTGCGCGCCTTCCGCGCTGACCTCGATCACGCTCGAACGCTTGAAGAAATCATAGACGCCCAAAGGAGACGAGAACCGTGCGGTACGAGACGTAGGCAAAACGTGATTGGGCCCCGCGCAGTAGTCGCCGAGGCTTTCGCTGGTGTAGCGGCCGAGGAAGATCGCGCCGGCATGGCGGATCAGTTGGCCCCACTGCTGCGGCTCCAGCGCCGAAATTTCGAGGTGTTCCGGGGCGATGTCGTTGGCGATCGCGCAGGCTTGCTCCATGTCGCGCACCTTGATCAGCGCGCCGCGGCCTTCCAGCGATGCCTGGATCACATCGCGGCGCGGCATGGTGGGAAGCAGTTCGTCGATCGCATCTTTCACGCGGCCGATAAACGCGTCGTCCGGGCACAGCAGGATGGACTGCGCGAGTTCGTCGTGCTCGGCCTGCGAGAACAGGTCCATCGCCACCCAGCGCGGGTCGGTGGTGCCGTCGCACAACACGAGGATTTCCGACGGCCCGGCGATCATGTCGATACCGACTGTGCCGAATACCCGGCGCTTGGCCGACGCGACATAAGCGTTGCCGGGACCGCAGATCTTGTCGACCGCGGGCACCGTTTCCGTACCGTACGCGAGCGCGCCGACCGCCTGCGCGCCACCGATCGTGAACACGCGATCCACGCCGCCCAGCAGCGCGGCAGCGAGCACCAGCGGATTCTTCACGCCGTCCGGCGTCGGCACGACCATGACGATTTCGCGCACGCCGGCCACCCGCGCCGGAATCGCGTTCATCAGCACCGACGACGGATACGCCGCCTTGCCGCCCGGCACGTAGATGCCCGCGCGATCGAGCGGCGTGACCTTCTGGCCGAGCACGGTGCCGTCGGCTTCCGTGTATTGCCAGCTATGGCTGCCGCATTCGATCTTCTGCTTCTCGTGATAGCCGCGCACCCGCGCCGCCGCCGCTTCGAGCGCCGCGCGGCGCTTCGGCTCCAGACCTTCCAGCGCCGCTTCCAGCTCCGCCATCGGCAGTTCGAGCGCGCTCACGCTCCTGGCTTCGACACGGTCGAAGCGGCTCGTGTATTCGAGCACCGCGGCGTCGCCGCGCGCCTTCACGTCGTTCAGAATCTGCGCGACCGAGCGCTCGATTGCTTCGTCTTCGCTCGCCTCGAACGCGAGCACCGCGTGCAGCGACTTCTGGAAGTCGGGAGCAGTGGAATCGAGTTTGCGAATCTTGATAGACATACGGGTATCCGTTTCGGTAAGGCGCGCTCTAGAACGTGGTCACACCAGCACGATCAGTATCAGGCCGTCGTCGAGCCGGCTTTCGACGCGCGTTCGAACGCGTCGAGGATCGGCCGCAACGCGGCGCGCTTGAGCTTGAGCGCCGCCTGGTTCACAACGAGGCGCGACGAAATCTGCATGATCTCCTCCACCTCGACAAGATTGTTGGCGCGCAAGGTGTTGCCCGAGCTCACCAGGTCGACGATCGCGTCGGCCAGGCCGACCAGCGGCGCCAGTTCCATCGAGCCATACAGCTTGATCAGATCGACGTGCACGCCCTTGGCGGCGAAATGCTCGCGCGCGGTTTCAACGTACTTGGTCGCCACGCGCAAGCGCGCGCCCTGGCGCACCGCGTTCGCATAATCGAAACCGGCCGCGACCGCGACCGACATGCGGCAGCGCGCAATATCCAGGTCGACCGGCTGATACAGGCCGCTGCCGCCATGTTCGAGCAGCACGTCTTTGCCCGCCACGCCGAAGTCGGCCGCGCCGTATTCGACATAGGTCGGCACGTCGGTGGCGCGCACGATGATCACGCGCACATTGGCGTCCGTGGTCGGCAGGATCAGCTTGCGCGAGGTTTCCGGATCTTCGGCCACTTCGATGCCGGCTGCGGCGAGCAGAGGCAACGTCTCCTCGAAGATACGCCCTTTCGACAACGCCAGCGTGAGCGGCGCGCTCACCGCCGGCGACGACGAAGTTTGCGGCATCGCGCTCATGCCTGGCTCCCCGAGATACGGCGCACCTTCGCGCCGATAGCGGTGAGCTTGGTTTCCATCCGGTCGTAACCGCGGTCGAGGTGATAGATCCGGTCAATCAGCGTTTCACCGTCGGCACGCAAGGCGGCGATCACGAGACTCGCGGACGCGCGCAGATCGGTCGCCATGACCTTCGCGCCGGAGAGCTGCTCGACGCCGCTCACGAGCGCGGTGTTGCCGTCGATCGTGATGTTCGCGCCGAGCCGGTTCAATTCCTGCACGTGCATGAAGCGATTCTCGAAGATCGTCTCGACGACTTGCGAGGTGCCGTTCGCGATCGTATTCAGCGCCATGAACTGCGCCTGCATGTCGGTCGGGAACGCCGGGTATTCGGAGGTGCGGAACGTAACCGCGTTGGGACGCTTGTCCATGCGCACGCGCATCCAGTCGTCGCCTTCTTCGACCGTGACGCCGGCTTCGCGCAGCTTTTCGGTCACCGCTTCGAGAATCAGCGGACGCACTTTACGCAGCGTGACGTCGCCACCGGCTGCCGCCACCGCGCACAGGAACGTACCGGCTTCGATGCGATCGGGAATCACCGTGTGCTTCGCGCCATGCAGCTTGTCGACGCCCTGAATCACGAGGCGATCGGTGCCAATGCCTTCGATCTTTGCGCCCATCGCGACCAGCAGATGCGCGAGATCGCCGACTTCCGGCTCACGCGCCGCGTTCTCGATGACGGTTTCGCCTTCAGCCAGCACGGCTGCCATCAGCAGATTTTCGGTGCCCGTCACGGTAATCATGTCGGTGACGATGCGCGTGCCTTTCAGACGCTTCGCGCGGGCTTCGATAAAGCCGTGCTCGATCGTGATCTCGGCACCCATGGCCTGCAGGCCCTTGATGTGCTGATCCACCGGACGCGCGCCGATCGCGCAGCCACCCGGCAACGAGACACGCGCGTGACCGAAGCGCGCGACCAGCGGGCCGAGCACGAGGATCGACGCACGCATGGTCTTGACCATTTCGTACGGCGCGACGAGGTTATCCACCTTCGACGCGTTCAGCGACACGCGGCCTTCGCCACTCTCGATCTGCACGCCCATCTGGCCGAGCAGCTTGAGCATTGTGCGCACGTCCTGCAAGTCGGGCACGTTGTCCAGATGCACCGGCTCCGCGCTCAGCAGACCCGCGCACAGAATCGGCAACGCCGCATTCTTCGCACCCGAGACGACGACTTCACCCGACAGCGGGTAGCCACCTTCAATGACGAGTTTATCCATGCCTGTCAGTTCCTGATTGACCCGGACTTCGGCCGGGGCTGCTTTGACTGTGTTCGGCGCGCCGCTACCGGCGTCGCGCCCTTCTTGAGTAATTCGCACTAAATTTCCAGATTACGCGTTCTGCCATTCGGCGGGCGTCAGCGTCTTCATGCTGAGCGCGTGGATTTCTTCGCGCATGCGGTCGCCGAGCGCCGCGTACACGAGTTGATGGCGTTGAATCAGACGCTTGCCTTCGAAGCTCGGCGAAACGATGGTCGCAAAGAAATGCTGGCCGTCGCCTTCGACTTCGAGATGCTGGCAGGCGAGCCCAGCCGCGATGTATTGCTTGACCTGTTCGGGAGTCGGCAACATGAGAGAAGCTCCTGATCAGTGGCGCAGTTTGTAGCCGGAAGCGAGCATGCGCATCGCCACCACGGCCAGCACCACAAAGAAACCGGCGACGATCGCGAGGCTCACGAGCGGATTGATATCCGACATCCCGAAGAACCCGTAGCGAAAGCCGTCGATCATGTAGAAAAAGGGATTGAGCCGCGACACTTCACGCCACACCGGTGGCAGCGTGTGAGTGGAGTAGAACACGCCCGAGAGGAACGTGAGCGGCATGATCAGAAAGTTTTGAAACGCGGCGAGCTGGTCGAATTTGTCGGCCCAGATACCCGCGATCAAACCCAGCGTGCCGAGAATCGCCGCGCCGAAAATGGCAAACAGAATGATGAATAGCGGCGCGGTGAAGCTGACGGGCACGAACCAGATCGTCACGATGAACACGCCGAAACCCACGGCGAGACCGCGCACCACGGCCGCGAGCACATAGGCGCCGAACATCTCGTAGTGCGACAGCGGCGGCAGCAACACGAACACCAGGTTGCCCGTGATCTTCGACTGGATCAGCGAGGACGAGCTATTGGCAAATGCATTCTGCAGCACGCTCATCATCACGAGACCCGGAATCAGGAAGCTCGTGTATTCGACGCCCGGATAGACCTGCACGTGACCGCGCAAGGCGTGGCCGAAAATCGTCAGATAGAGCAGCGCGGTAATGACCGGCGCCAGCACCGTCTGGAACGCCACCTTCCAGAACCGCAGGAGCTCTTTGTAAAACAGCGTACGGAAACCGCTCATGCAAGCCCCTCGATCACTTCCGGACCGTTCATTACCTGAACGAACACATCTTCGAGGTCGGCTTTGCGGACCTCGATTTCTTCGAATGTGCAGCCCGCCGTGCGGCACTGCGCGAGAATTTTTTCGACGTCGTCGTAGCTTGCAAGACGCAGCAGATGCTGGCGACCGTTGCCGTTGCCCGTGCCGCTCTCCACTTCGAGCGGACGCAGATCGGCCGGCAATACGCCTTGCGCGAAACGCAGGAACAGTTGCATGCCGGCAAAGCGTTGCAGCAGCGTGCTGGTGCGCTCGAGCGCCACGACCTCGCCGCGCCGCAGCATGGCGATGCGATCGCACAGCGATTCGGCTTCTTCCAGATAGTGCGTGGTCAGCACGATAGTGTGGCCTTCGCGGTTCAGGCGCGAAATGAATTTCCACAGCGTTTGCCGCAATTCGACGTCGACGCCCGCGGTCGGCTCGTCGAGCACGATCACCGGCGGCCGGTGCACGAGCGCCTGCGCGACCAGCACGCGGCGCTTCATACCGCCCGACAGTGCGCGCATATTGGCGTCGGCTTTGTCGGTGAGGTCGAGATTGGCCATGATCTCGTCGATCCACGCGTCGTTGTTGCGCAGACCGTAGTAGCCGGACTGGATGCGCAAGGTTTCGCGCACCGTGAAGAACGGATCGAACACGAGCTCCTGCGGCACCACGCCGAGTGCGCGGCGCGCAGCGCGGAAATCGCTGACCACGTCGTGGCCACGCACGGCGATGCTGCCTTCATCGGCGCGCGCGAGCCCGGCGAGGATGCTGATGAGCGTTGTCTTGCCCGCGCCGTTCGGACCGAGCAGCCCGAAGAACTCGCCTTCTTCAACTGTAAGGCTGACGCCCTTGAGCGCCTGCAAGTCCTTGTAGCGCTTCTTGACGTTACGAATTTCTATGGCTGACATTGACTGTGGGCCGCGTGCGTCGCGGCGCCTAAAGGAGCCCGGAGGGGGCGCACAAATGCTGGAAGAAACGGAATTGGGGCCGGTTATGAGCCCCAAAAAACGTTTGATTATAGGGCAAAAATCGGTGGCCCTATCTCAGGCGGGAGGTTTGGAAGTGACGCGCTCAGAGCGTCAATGTCGCGCCGATAAGAGAGTATCGACGCCGTAGGCTTGCGCGAGGCTGGCGAGACCAGCCGGCAGATTGACGATCTCGAACGCGCCGCCGCGCGCCTGGGCGGCACGCTGCCACGCGAGGAGGACGGCCAGCGCGGACGAATCGAACTGCGCGAGCGGTGCGCAGTCCACGCCGTTCGCGCCCGCCGCGATACGTTGCAAACCCGCCGAGAGCGCGGCGTTCGCGCTCTCGTGGGTCAGCGTCGCGCCGCTCTCGAAGCGGTTGGCGACGGGACTCAGCACTTCGCTCACGACTGCTTGCCCGCGGCGAGTTGCTGGTTACGCTGCGTGAGGAACTGGATCAGCCCGTCCACGCCCTTCTGCTGAATCTGCTCGTTGAACTGCTGCTGATACGCCTGGATCAGCCATGCGCCGAGCACGTTGATGTCATACACGCGCCAGCCTTGTGGCGTCTTGTACAGACGGTAGTCGAGTTCGATCGGCGAGCCGTTGTTCATCACGACCGAGCGCACCACCGTGTCGGTGTCGTCCGGGTTCATGCGGAACGGCTTGTACTGGATCTGCTGATCGCGCACTTGGGCCAGCGCGCCTGAGTACGTACGGATCAGCAGCATCTTGAACTGCTCGACCACTGCGTTTTGCTGCTCCGGCGATGCGGTGCGCCAGTTGCGGCCCATGGCCAGCTGCGTGGTGCGGCGGAAATCCGTGTACGGCAGGATCTTTTCGTTGACCAGCGCGGTGATGTGCGAGATGTCACCTTGCTGGATCGACTTGTCGGCACGCACTGCATCGATCACCTGCTGGGTGACCGTTTTGATCATGCCGTCGGGGGAATTGGAGTCGACGGTTTGTGCCGAGACGCCGGCGGTGGCAAATGAGAACAGCGCGGCAAACAACGGAATCAAGAACAATTTTTTCATATGGAGCCCTGCCTTAAAAATAGTGCAACCGTTTGAGCCGACATTAACACGCGAGTTCAGCCGCAATCCATGCGCAAACTGCGAGAGTCGTATCGATCTGTTACGGCTGCACGATCAACGCAATTTGAAGGACGGAAAGTTGAAACGCGAGGGCGGAACCAGCTGGCCAGCCGGGATCTGCGTCGTTTCAGGGCCGCCGTTGAGGTCGAGCGGCGGCGATTCGACGCTGCCCGACGCGGCTTCCGGCGCCGCCGCCGTGCCCGATGCCGCTTGCGGCGGCGTTGCCGCGGTCGCCCCGGAAGCCGGCGCCGCCTTCGCGGCAGCAGCACCCGGCGTGCCCGCCGCGCCGGCCGTACCGGTCGCGGCGCCAGCCGGCGCACCAGCCGCGCTGCCGTCGACGTCGCCGTAGTTCGGCAGCGGCGCTTCGTCGCCGTAATTCGGCAGTCCTTGCGCCTGTTTGCTGTCGGACAGCAGGTACTGACGGCGCTGCAAATACGCGTTGCGCACGAACGAATATTTGTCGAGCGCGGCGCCTTCCAGCACATCGCTCGCGCTCAGCAGATTGGCACGCGTATTGACCACGTTCAGGCCATACAGCGCCCAGCTCAGACCATCCGGATGAATGTAGCTGAGCGGGTTCACATAGTAATTGCCGATCGATCCGACCGCGTCGCGCACGGTGCTCGGCCCGAACAGCGGCAGCACGAGGTACGGGCCCGCCGGCACGCCGTAGTGACCGAGCGTCAAGCCGAGGTCGTTGTCGTGCTTGGGCAGCTTGGCAAGCGTCGCCACGTCGAACAGACCGCCCACACCGAAGACCGTGTTGATCACGATCCGCATGATGTCTTCGACACCGTCGGTGATCTTCAATTGCAGCAGGTTGTTCGCCGCAATGTAGACGTCGCCGATGTTCGAGAAGAAGTTCGTCACACTGTCGCGCACCGGCTGCGGGGTCGCCCACACGTAGCCCTTCGCGACCGGCTTGAGCGCGTACTGGTCGATCTTGTCGTTGACGGTGAACATGGTGCGGTTCAAGCCTTCGAGCGGGTCGCCCTTGGTCGGCGTCTGCACGGTCGTACAACCGGCGAGCAGCGTTGCAGCTAGCGCTAGCCTCGCGACCGGGAAAGCGCGCGCGGCCCTGATGCGTGTGATCTGCATTCTTGTTCTCCTTATTGAGCGCCCGCGGCGGACGCGGGCAGGCTCGGCGCCACGGGCGCGGGTGTGCTCACGGCGGCGCCAGGCTTGGATGCACCCGAATCCGCAGCCTTGCTGTACAGGAACTGTCCGATGAGGTTTTCCAGCACGATCGCCGATTGCGTCATGGAGATGGTGTCGCCCGCCTTGAGCATCTCGCTGTCGCCGCCGGGTTCGAGCCCGATGTATTGTTCACCGAGCAGACCCGAGGTCAGGATCTTCGCCGACGTGTCTTTCGGAAACTGGTACTGCTTGTCCAGATCGATTGTGACGACGGCCTGGTACGCGTTGCTGTCGAAGCCGATCGAACCGACGCGGCCAACCGTCACGCCCGCGCTCTTCACGGGCGCGCGCGCCTTCAATCCGCCGATGTTGTCGAACTTGAGCTTCACCGGATAGGTCGCCTGGAACGACAACGAGCTCATATTGCCGGCCTTCAGCGCCAGAAACAGCAACGCCACGAAACCCAACACCACGAACAGGCCGACCCAGAAGTCGAGAGCAGTCTTTTTCATCGTTATCCCAAAGTGAATCCGCCACGCCGTTGGCACTTCCGCCGCGCGCGTCGAATCACGCGCCGCCAGCTAAAAAAGTGCGGCGCAGCCTTAGCTGAACATCAATGCGGTCAGCAGAAAATCGAGGCCGAGCACCGCAAGCGACGCGTACACGACGGTCTTGGTCGTGGCGCGCGACACGCCTTCCGGCGTCGGCTTGGCTTCATAGCCTTGAAACAGCGCAACGAACGTCACCGCGAGGCCGAACACCACGCTTTTGACAACGCCGGCGCCGACGTCGCGCCAGACATCGACGCCACCTTGCATCTGCGACCAGAACGCGCCGGCATCGACGCCGATCAGCAGAACGCCCACTACATAGCCACCGAGCACGCCGACCGCGCTGAAGATCGCGGCGAGGATCGGCATTGAAATGATGCCCGCCCACAGTCGCGGCGCGATCACGACCTTGACCGGGTCCACGGCCATCATTTCCATCGCGGTCAGCTGCTCGCCTGCTTTCATCAAGCCGATTTCAGCCGTGAGCGACGTGCCGGCGCGCCCCGCGAACAGCAGCGCCGTGACCACCGGGCCGAGTTCACGCACGAGCGACAGCGCGACCAGCAACCCGAGCGCCTCCTCGGAGCCGTACCGGTTCAGCGTGTAATAGCCCTGAAGACCGAGCACGAAGCCGACGAACAGGCCCGACACGGCAATGATCACCAGCGAATAATTACCCACGAAGTAGATCTGCTTCGTGACAAGACGTGGACGGCGCAACAACGGGAAGAATTCGAGCAGCAGCCGGAAAAAGAAACGCGTGGCATAGCCGGCCGTGCCCAGCCCGTCGAGCACCGAGCGGCCGATCATACTGATCATGGCTGACCTCCGCCGATACCGAAGTCCGCCGCGAGCGGCGTCTTGCTGGGATAGTGAAACTTGAAGGGACCGTCCGGCGCGCCGTCGATGAACTGGCGCACGGTGGGATCGGTCGACTCCCGCAGTTCAGCGGGCGTACCTTCTGCGTGAACCCCGCCATTGGCGAGAAAGTAGACGTAATCGGCGATCGCGAACGATTCCGGCACGTCGTGCGTGACGAGGATCGACGTGGCGCCGAGCGCCTGATTCAGCGCGCGGATCAGGTTCGCGGTGATGCCGAGCGAGATCGGATCGAGACCGGCGAACGGCTCGTCGTACATCATCAGTTCGGGATCGAGCGCGATGGCGCGCGCCAGTGCCACACGCCGCGCCATGCCGCCCGAGATCTCCGACGGCAGCAGGTCGCGCGCACCCCGCAAGCCGACCGCGTTGAGCTTCATCAGCACCAGATCGCGGATCAGTTCTTCGGGAAGGTCGGTGTGCTCACGCAGCGCGAAGGCGACGTTGTCGAACACGGACATGTCGGTGAACAGGGCGCCGAACTGGAACAGCATGCCCATCTTGCGCCGCAGCGCGTAGAGGCCGTCGCGCGTTTGCCGGCCGACGTCCTGGCCGTGGAACAGGATCTCGCCGCGCTGCGCGCGCACGAGGCCGCCGATCAGGCGCAGCACCGTGGTCTTGCCGCAGCCCGAACCGCCCATGACCGCGACCACCTGGCCGCGCTTGAAGCGCAGATTCAGGTTCGACAGGACGAGCCGGTCGCCGTAACCGAAGTCGACGTCGCGCAACTCGAGTAAGGTCTCGGGGGAGGAAGACACGAAACTGACAGTCCTTTTACACGGAAGGCGAATTATAGGGCCACCGTGCAAAAGTTGCCGTGACGCTGCCCCGACCCTTAACCAATTCTCACGATTATTGCGTAAACGCTTGTTGCAGTGCAGAAACGGCCGCCGCCGGATCGGCCGCTTCCGTTACCGCGCGCACCACGGCCGCGCAGCCGACGCCTGTCGCCAGCACGTCGGGCAGCACCTGCAGGTCGATGCCGCCGATCGCCACCAGCGGCACGACGCCGTCGAGCAGTCGCACGTAGCGGGCCAAACGCCGCAGGCCCTGCGGCTCGGTCGGCATGACCTTGGTGGTGGTCGGAAACACCGCGCCCAGTGCTATGTAGCTCGGCCGGAAATGCAGCGCTTTCAGAATTTCGTAGAAACCGTGGGTCGACAGGCCGAGACGCACGCCTCCCGCCGCGAGCGCGGCGAGGTCAGCCGTATGCACGTCTTCCTGACCGAGGTGGACGCCGTACGCGCCGGCTTCGAGCGCGGCCTGCCAGTGGTCGTTGATGAAGACCTGAGCGTCGTACTGGCGGCCAACGGCCACGCAGCGAGCAATTTCGCGCTTCAGTTCGTCGGCGGGTTCGGCGGATTTGCGGCGCAGTTGCACTGTCTTCACGCCAAAGCCCGCCACCAGTTCGACCCATTCAGCGGTCGGCAGCACCGGATACAGGCCGAGCCGCTCGGGACAGCGTGCGAACGCCTGCGGCGGCGCCTCGGGCAAGCCGGCAAGACGCGGAAAGTGGTTGATATCGGCGGGAAAAGCGTCGTCGGCACGAGTTTCGTCGCCGTCGCGCCAGGCCAGCGCCAGGACCAGCGCGTCATGCGGATCGAAACCGCAGTCGAGGAAAGCCGCCAGCGCGGGAATCCAGTCTTCCGCCAGATGGCCTTCCAGGCGGTATTTTTCACCGCCCAGATGCAGCGTGGCCTTTTCCTCGGCGGCTTCGATCACGCCAGCGCCGTGCACCAGCCAGCGCGCCATCTGTTCGCCGTGCTGCTGCGCGTCGGCAATCAAAATCAGGTCGCCGCCGTTCAGTTCCTCCGGCGCGGTCAGACAGATGCGCCACTGCGCATGCGTCGGCGGCCAGTCGCCCAGCCGGGCGCGGATGCGCTCGGCGGCTTCGGTGAGTTCGTCGGCGGGCGGCCAGAAGAGGTCGCGATCCTTCAATGTCAAAGTCTGCGTCATGCGGCGCTCCCGTCTTGATGCCAGAACGGCATGCCGACCACCGGCGTGCTCGCGTGCGCGCTTTCGCGCGCGGCCATCGGCCCCGCCAGAAAAGCCTGGCGGCCCGCTTCGACGCCGAGCGCGAAGGCGCGCGCCATGGCGTCGGGGTGCGTGGCCTGTGAGACGGCGGTGTTCAGCAGCACGCCGTCGAAGCCCCATTCCATGACCTGCGCCGCATGCGAAGGCACGCCGAGTCCGGCGTCGACGATCAGCGGCACGTCCGGCAGCCGCTCGCGCAACACGCGCAGGCCGTACGGATTGATCACGCCCTTGCCGGTGCCGATCGGCGCGCCCCACGGCATCAGCGCTTCACAGCCAGCGTCCAGCAGACGGCGGCCGATCACGAGATCTTCCGTGCAGTACGGCAGCACCTTGAAGCCGTCCTTGACCAGTTGCGCGGCCGCTTCGATCAGGCCGACCGGGTCGGGCTGCAATGTGTAGTCGTCGCCGATCAGTTCGAGCTTGATCCACTCGGTTTCGAAAATTTCGCGCGCCATATGCGCGGTCGTCACCGCCTCGCCGACGGTCAGGCAACCGGCCGTATTCGGCAGCAGCGGTACGCCGTGGCGCTTGAGAAGGTCGAAGAAGCCCGCTTCCGCGCCGCCTTCGTTCATTTGCCGGCGCAGCGCGACGGTCACCATGCCGGGGCGCGCCGCGTCGATGGAATCGGACAGCGATTGCAGCGACGGATAGCGCGAGGTGCCGAGCAGCACACGGCTCGCGAAGGTCTGGCCGTAGAGCGTGAGCGCGTCGGCAGTCTGGGGGGAGGTCATTTGCATAATCCTTGGTTTCCTGCAATCGGGCATCCCGGCGAGGCGCTCAGCCGCCGGCCACGGGTTGCACGACATCGAGCTTGTCGCCCGCCTGCAGCGCGCGCGCCGCATGCTGGGTGCGCGCCACGAAATCGCCGTTCAGCGCGACCGCGAACGGCGGACGTGCGCCGTACACGGCGAGCGCGTCGGCGACAGTCGCGCCTTCGGGTAGCGACAACGGCTTCTGATTGATATGAATGTCCATGGTGTTCGAATACGGTTCAATCGATGGCGAAAGCGGCATGGTATGCGGCGCTCGTTTGGGTGTGGACCACTTGCGCAACGCTCATGCCGGCTCCCGCGCGGCGTCCAGTTGAAAGAGCTCGCTCCAGCGCGCATCGCGCTGCCAGTCGGCGAAAGCATCGGCGTCGCCGATGCGGCCGTCGAGCAGCGCCGCGGCGAAGCGCACGGCTTCGTCGGCGACTTCGGGCACGATCATGTAGCCGTGCCGGTACAGGCCGTTCACGCGCAGCGTCTGCGCGCCATCCCACAGCAAGGCCGGACGGTGATCCGGCAAAGTTGGGCGGCACTGCGAATTCAGTTCGAGGATGCGTGCCTCGCCGAAGCCGGGATGCACGGAAAACGCCGCGCTCAGCAGTTCGAGGGCCGAGCGCACGCTGACCGGCGACATGTCCTCGCCTTCCACTTCGGTGGCGCCGATCACGTAGAGATCGTCCTGCTTCGGCGCGATATAGAGCGGATAGCGCGGATGCAGCAGCCGCACCGGCCGCGTCAGCTTGATACCGGGCGCATGCACGCGCGCGACTTCGCCGCGAATGCCGCGCAGCGTGGGCAGCACGGGCTTCGCGCCGAGACCGCGGCAGTCGATCGTGATGCGGGCGGGCGGAAGCGCGCGATCGTCGACCGCGGTATTCCAGTGCGTTTCGACGCCACGTTGCGCGAGGCCCGCGGCCAGCGCGCTCAGCACCTGACGGTTATCCAGCTGGCCTTCATGTGGCAGCAGCCAGCCCTGATTGAAACGGCCCGCCAACGCGGGCTCGGCGGCGCCGAGTTGCGCGCCCGACAGCGTGACGAAACCGCCGTCCAGCAATTCAGCCGGCGCATTGGAGCGCACGCGGCGCTCGAACAGCGGTGCTTCGGTGCGGTCGGCGTGATGCCAGACGACCAGCGTGCCATTGCGCTGAAAGAACACCGGCTCGGGCAACTCGGCAAGCACTTGCGGCCATGTATCGAGCGAACTCGCGCCAAGGCGCGTGATGAGCAGCTCGGCACTCGCGGCTTCCGCGAGCGGCGCAAGCATGGCCGCGGCGACCCACGCCGCGGCTTGCGAACCGGCGGCATCGCCTCGCTCATACAGCGCCACGCGATGCCCCTCACCGGCGAGACGCCACGCGACCAGCCGCCCGCACAGGCCACCGCCGAGAACGGCGAAATCGGGTTGCGCAGAACGCGTCATCGTGCGCACTCCCATTCAGGATGGCAAGCAAAGGCAAAGCGGCACGGCGCACCAGCGGCGTGACGAAGAGCAAAACACATATCTGAAGAATAGGCGGTCATCGAGTCCTTTCCGTACGGCCAACAAAACGCACGTACCCAGGACGAAACCGGCGGGTGAGGCCGGCCGGGCAATGCGCGTTCCAATGACTAACGCCGCCCGGCGGGGAATGGAAGACTGGCTGCTTCCGGAAACTTCCCGCGCCGGTATTACCCGGATCGGGTGCAAAGGGTCTCTCTCAGCCTCGCCGCCGCAGCATGAAAACCATGCCGCCTGTGGCGCGAAGCACCCCTGTTTCGTCGAAGTCCATTAGACCATAAAAGACGCGCCCCCCGCAAACCAGCGCCCCGCCGCGCCGCACGCGGTTTGATCCGGCACCATCTTTCGCTTAATCAATACGGCCTGGGGCGGTGCTCTGGCACAATGCCAGCACAGATGCCGCACGAACGCGGCGCGGCCGGCGCACCAGACGGCCACGCCGCGTTCGCGCGGTATCGGGGCGAGGCCTCGCGGCGCAACTTAATTTTCGCTTAAGGGCTTCGCGCCAGAATCGGACGCTCACCCGCGCGTGCGTTCGTCGAGCACGACGCCCGGGCCTGTACCGCAAACCCGCCGCAGGGCAGCCCGCAGACGGACCTGCCCCGCTGGGTCAGCCCCACATGGGTCAGCCCCAATGGGCCAGCCCCGAATGGGCCAGCACTACTTCAGGATGCTCATGACACCGAATACCACTGCCAGCCCCGCGCTGCCGCCCGACGAAAAAGTCTCCGCCTGGAGCCTGATCAAACCCTACTGGGTTTCCGAAGAACGAAAAACGGCATGGGGCCTGCTCATCGCGATCATCGTGATGAATCTGCTCGTGGTGTGGATCAACGTGCGCCTGAATCGCTGGAGCGCCGACTTCTACAACGCGCTGCAAACCAAGAACGTGCATGACTTCCCGCACCTGCTGATGGTGTTCTCGGGGCTTGCGTTCGGCTTCATCATCCTCGCGGTGTACGGCCGTTACCTGCGCCAGATGCTCGGCTTTCGCTGGCGCCAGTGGCTGACCACGCGCTACCTGAACGAGTGGTTGAATGACAGCGCGTTCTACCGGATCGAGCGCGACCGCCTCGCCGACAACCCCGACCAGCGGATCAGCGACGACCTGCAATCGTTCGCCACCAGCACCCTTTCACTCACGCTCGACCTGCTCTCCACGGTCGTCACGCTGGTGTCGTTCATCACGATCCTGTGGTCGCTTGCCGGCGCGCTGACCATTTCGCTCGGCGGCATGCCGATCGAAATCCCCGGCTATATGGTGTGGGCCGCGGCACTCTACGCCGTGGTCGGTTCGCTGATCATCCAGAAGGTCGGCCATCCGCTCGTGCCGATCAACTACCAGGCGCAAAAAGTCGAGGCGGATTTCCGTTTCGGCCTGATCCGTCTGCGTGAAAACGCCGAGCAGATCGCCTTCTACAACGGTATGGAAACCGAGAAGAAGAACGCACACTCGCTGTTCGGCCGCATCCGCGACAACTGGTGGCAGGTGATGAAGTACACCAAGCGCCTCACGTTCGTGCTGAGCTTCTACGGCCAGATCGCGATCATCTTTCCGCTGGTGGTCGCCGCGCCCCGCTATTTCGCCGGCGCCTTCACGTTCGGTGTGCTGATGCAGATTTCCAGCGCATTCGGCACCGTCAGCGACTCGTTCTCGTGGTTCATCAACAGTTACGGCACCTTGGTCGAATGGCGCGCCACCGTGAACCGGTTGCGTGAATTCAAGCGCGTCGTGCACGCACCGCGGCTGAAGGAATCGGTCTCGCCGGCTACCGCGCACGGCGGCATCAATCTGCATTTCGTCGACGAAGACCAGCTCTCCACCGAGGGCCTCAAACTCGCCCTGCCTAACGGCAACCCGCTGTCGCGCATTCGCGATGTGGCGATCCGGCCGGGCTCGCGCTGGCTGGTGCGCGGCCCGTCGGGTTCAGGCAAGAGCACGCTGATGCGCGCCCTCGCCGGCCTGTGGCCGTTCGGCGACGGCTCGATCGACGCCCCGGTCAACGCGCGCATCATGTTCATCCCGCAGGTCAGCTACATGCCGATCGGCACCCTCAAGGCGGCGCTCGCCTACCCCTCCTCCGTGGACACCTACACCGACGACGAATGCCGCGAAGCGCTCGTCGTCTGCCATCTGTCGGAATACGCGGACCGTCTGCAGGAATCGGGACACTGGACCCGCATTCTCTCGCCGGGCGAGCAACAGCGCCTCGCCGCCGCGCGCGTGTTGCTGCACAAGCCGGACTATCTGTTCCTCGACGAAGCGACCAGCGCGCTCGACGCGGACAACGAGGCGCGCCTGTATCGCCTGTTCACGGAACGGCTGCCGAAGGCGGCGATTGTCAGTGTCGCGCATCGCGAGTCGCTCGCTGCGTTCCACGACGAGACGCTCGAGGTCGAGCGCTCGGACGAAGCGATCGCCGCATGAGCGTCATAAGCGCCATCGCCGACCTGAACGACGCGGGCTGCGCCGGATTCGAGCGTGTCGTGCTGATCACCGGCGCCGGCTCCGGCATTGGCGCCGCACTGGCCCGGCGCATCGCCGCGCCGCGCTCGGCCCTGATGCTGCACGCACGCGGCGCCGATCACGAAGCGCGCCAACGACTCGCGCAAGTCGCCGCCGATTGCAGCGCAAACGGCGCACGCTGCGCGACGGTGTTCGGCGATCTAGCCGAACGCGGCGCCGCGGAACACGTGATCCATCAAACGCTGGCGAACTTCGGCGCGCTCGATCAACTGGTCGCCAACGCCGGACACGCGCAGCGCCAAACGCTGAATGCGCTCGATGCCGACGCGTTGAGCGCAGCCTTCGCGGCCATGCCGGCCGCGTTCGCGGCGCTCGTCAAACGTGCGACACCCGCGCTGGAAACGTCGAAGCGCGGCCGCGTGGTCGCGCTCAGCTCGTTCGTCGCGCATCGCTACCGCGCGGACGCGCCGTTTGCCGCAACGGCCGCCGCGAAAGCGGCGCTCGAATCGCTGGCGAAAACCGCAGCCGCGGAACTGGCGCCGCATGGCGTGACAGTCAATTGCGTGGCGCCCGGCTATACCCGTAAAGATCGCGGACCGAGTGCCGATAATGCATCGGTGTGGACTCGCGCCGCCGAAGCGACGCCGCTCGGCC
Organism: Burkholderia sp. WP9; assembly: GCF_900104795.1. Lineage (NCBI taxonomy): Bacteria > Pseudomonadati > Pseudomonadota > Betaproteobacteria > Burkholderiales > Burkholderiaceae > Burkholderia > Burkholderia sp. WP9. The sequence goes on along the minus strand of NZ_FNTG01000001.1, from coordinate 4,009,278 downwards.
ATGTCGCCGAGCCCACGGATATCTCCGCGCTGATCGCATTCCTGCTTTCCGACGAAGCGCGCCACATCACCGGCCAGGTGATCCACGTCGACGGCGGCCTGACGCTCGGCTGAGCGACGCACTGCACGCCACGCCGCGCAAGGCAACGCAACGCGGCGCAACATTCCGAAACACGCGAGAAGAGTTCGAAAGCATTTGCGAAGCGGGCAAGCTGTTCCGCGCTTTGAAAATGCCCTCCGGCGGCGACGATAGTCGTGCGGGCCGTACCACGTCCTGCCCCACGTCATTCACCGCTACTGGATTCCCGACATGTCATTCGATCGCCGCTCCCATCCTTTGACCCAGCGTCTCGCGCTTGCTCTTGGCGCGCTGCTCGTCACGAGCGCCGCTTATGCGGCACAAGCGAACCAGGCTAACCCGGCTAACGAGCCCGCCGACGTTTGCCCCGCGCTCAAGCACATCGTCGACGCCGCTGATTTCCGGCAGTTGCAGACCCAAGCCGCCGCACAATTGCCCGGCACGGAAAGCGCCGACGACTGCCGCGCCAACTCGCATGCCTACGACTGCCACTGGCGCGCGCACTGGCAAGCGGACGGTGTCGTCTCCGATCCGCTGGAAGAATTCGGCGCCGACATCGCTGCCTGCTTCCCGAACGTCGTGCACGACATCAATACGCCGACGCGCCAGCATTTCATCGTGACCACCCCCGCGCGGCGCGTCAGCGTCACGGCAAGCGTGCAAGGGCAAAACGAATTGCGCCTGCGCGTCACGCGCTGAACGTGAGCCAGATCGCCGTTGTCCGCTGTGATTTACGGAATTCACCGACCGTCACCTGGCGCCGCCTCATGACCTTCATGCCGAGCATGCCCGCCCACGCATTCACGCGAGCCCCGCGGGCTGCGTGGCGCATGTTGAAGCGTCCCTGCGCGTGGCTCGCCGTCTCCGCCACGCTGGCGGTCGGCCTGAACGGCTGCGCGTGGACGCTGATCCAGGCCGCCGACGCCACCGGTTCGGTGATTCAGGCGGGCTACGCGATCGCGGCGAACTATTCATCGCCGACCTTCGTCAACGGCCGGCCGGCTGACTTGCGCAACGTCTGCATCGAAGTGAATCAGAACGTGTCGGTCGGCGATTTCGTGCCGGCGCTGCAACTCGCGCTCGACCGGCGCGGCATTCGTTCGGAGGTCTACAATCCGGGGACGTCGCCCGCCGGTTGCGAGGCGCGGCTCGTCTACAACGCCGCGATCGATTACGGCCGCCGTTCGTTCAGCGACGAAACGATCCAGTATCTGTCGATCATCGACCTGACGCTGATTCAGAACGGCCGTATTCTCGTCACCGCCCGCTATCAGACCGGGGGCCTGAACACCGACCGCTTCTCTTCGGCATCGACCAAGCTCAATGGCCTGATCGAGCGAATGGTCGTCGATCGAACCGACTTCTCTCGCCAGCCGCCACAGACCATTCAGACTTCCCAGGCGAACTAGGCGCACAGATCGCTTGCTTTCTCTTACAGGGGAAAGGATTCGAAAGCGTGACGCGCTTTGCTGCGCACGCGCGGTTCTCTAAGATGACCTGAATGAACCCATCCATTCTGGTCGTCGACGACGATCCCGTGATACGTGAACTCGTCAGCGGATATCTGCAAGGGCGCGGCTTCAAAGTCGACACGCTCGAACATGGCCTCGGCCTGCAGCGCAAATTGCAGAACGAGCGGCCCGACCTGATCGTCCTCGACATCATGATGCCGCAGCTCGACGGCATCAGCGCGTTGCGCGCGTTGCGCGTGGCCGGCGACGACATTCCCGTGATTCTGCTGACCGCGCGTGCCGATCCGATCGATCGCGTGATCGGCCTCGAACTCGGCGCGGACGACTATCTCGGCAAGCCCTTCGAACCGAGCGAACTGGTTGCGCGGATTCGCACCGTGCTGCGCCGTCGCAGCGTGATTGCGCCGAGCGCGCCGGAGCAGCGCGCGCCGTATCGCTTCGGCCGTTTCGAAGTGAATTTCCCGGCGCGCGAATTGCGCCACGAAGGCGAGCGCATTGCGCTGCGTTCGAGCGAATTCGCCATGCTCAAGATATTCGTCACCCACGCGATGACCGTGCTCACGCGCGCGCAGTTGCTGGAAAAACTGCACGGCAACAGCGAGATACATCGCAATCGCAGCCTTGATGTGTCGATCTGGCGTCTGCGCCGGCTGATCGAAGTCGATCCGTCCGAACCACGCTATGTGCAAACCGTGTGGGGACGCGGCTACGTGTTCGTGCCGGACGGTGAAATCGGCGCAGCCGAACGCGGCGCGCCGCTGGCCTAGCATGTGACGCGAGGTGCGATGGCTATCGCACCTCCTGGTTGGCAGATTCTCAATGAGTCGACGGCTCAGAACGTGATCAGAACGTCAGCACGCTCATGAACATTCTTTGCAGCCAGCCCATGGTCGTGGCGTCGGACACCATCCCCACACCGGCCTGTTCGATACGCGCGTTCGCGACCTTGCTCGACGCCACGTAGTTGCCCGCTTCGATATCCTTAGGATTGACGATGCCCGACAGGCGCAACCTGTCGCGGTTCCCGCTCATCGCAATGACCTTCTCGCCCGACACCACGAGGTTGCCGGTCGACATCGTGCCGATCACCGTGACGGCGAGCGTGCCGCTCATGCCGCTGGCATCGGTGAGACTGCCCTGCCCTTTGTATTCGGTGCTCGCCGAGCCGATGTTGAACAGTCGCGCAAGGCGCGCGGCAGCATTGGTGGAATGGTCGGCGGCGTCGGCGGTAATGCTGCTCGAGCGGCTCGCCGCGGCGGTCGCGCTGTTATTGCCGCTATACGATTCCGAAAGACGGATCGTCAATACATCGCCGATATGTTGGGCACGCGGCGTCTCGTACAGGAGCAGCGGACTGCCGGCCTGATAGATCGCGCCTTGCGTGTTGACGTTCAGTGGCGCCGAGGCGAGCGGTGGCGCCATCGGCGTATCGACGATCGAGCTTTGCTGCGTGCTCCCGCAAGCCGCAACGCAGATCGCCGCGCCTAGCGCGACAGTGAGACGTAGCGCAGTCATGCCCGCAGTCATACCTACTCCTTGGCCGGGTCGGCCGGGTTCGAAACGGGCCTTGCGGCCCCACTCAATGCCGCTCATCAACCAGCCTCCGCGCCGCTCGCCTGCCACTGCCGCACGACAGACTTCACCCACGCATCCGAGCCCTTCAGCAAATAGGTGAGCGTGCCGTTGCGTGTGCCCGGCAGAAAGCACAACGTGATCGAACTCACGGCGTTTTCCCAGACATACGTGGGCATCGCGCCCGACGACGCCGACACGGTCCGCGTCGCGAGACGCGGCGGCCCGTATCGGTCCGCGAGCGCTTCGCGCAAGTCGTCGGCGGTGATCTCGTCGATCACGAAAGAAATCTCGTACAGACGCAGCGCGCTTTGTCCGTCCACACGCGCGAAACGCAGCACATGCTCCAGCGCGGGCGCGCCGTCGACCACCGCTTGCGACACCTCCCAGCCGTTGTCCCCGCGATGCGCCCAGCGGCACGCCACCGTCAGGCTGTCGTGCGACTTGAGCCGCATGCCGAGCGCGCCTGCCTGCACGTCCGTCTCGCAAACCGGCACGCTGCCGAGCGGCGTGGCCCGCACGGTCGAGCCGGCGCGGAATTCGTCGAGCGTGATGCCGAGCGCCACGCCTCGAAACGCGAACGGCGCGTCTGGCGAGCGCCGCCGCGCGTCGGCGGGAGGCTCTTTCGTTGCGGCACTCGCCGCACTCGCCTCCCGCACGAGCGGCTGCGCTTGCGCAGTCAACGAGAACACGCCGCCCAGTAACGCTAGCGCGCAGGCAATCCGTTTGAGTGTCATGATTCAGTCGATGGCGGATGAACACATGTCGAACGGCGAGGCCGCGGCATGGCCAACCACCGGGATGATTTTCAGCGTGGCCGAAGTCAGCCGGCACGGCAGCGCGGCGACGGCGCAGCCACCCAGGGGCAGCAGCGCCGCGCCGAGCGTCAACCACGCGGCGACACGCATGAAGCGATGAAGGATTCTCGGGGTCGACACACGGGCCTCAGGACGTCAGGCTGTCGTATTGACATGGTGGCCGACTAGCCCGGCGGGCAGCGACGGCTGCGCCTGGCCGGCGGACTCCCGCGGCTGCACAGCGGAGCCCGAGTTGTTGGCGGCTGCGGGCCTGCCTGCTGGCGGCGTCGCCGCCAGGGACGAAAAGCGGGTGGATGAGAGATTGCTGGGAACGGTCATGATGAGCCTCGCGTAGCGCTAGGTTTCGATTTCACGCCGCCTGCCGTGGGCCCAAGGCGTTAGGCTGTTTTCAGCATGCGGCGCAACGTACTGCACGACGAATCATCCCGCCGGGCGGGCAGCGCCGATGCATGAAGGAAAGCGCGCTTTCCGGCGGTTCTTACGAGCCGTTGCGCGCTGTTGCGGTCGCTTTCAAATAGGCACAGATTCTTTCTTCGGAGGAATGTTGGCTATGCGAAGGGAGTGGCAGCATGGCTGCGCGCATTGCCGAACATGGCCGCGCTGAAATATGCCGAGAGCCTTGTGTGGCGGGCCTGACAAGGGCATCACCCGCCGCGGCGCGGCGTGACGTAAGCATTGGTAAGAAAAGAGTCGGACGCGCGTTGCACGCGCCAGTCTAAAATTTCGCCATGAATCCACAGGTCCTCATCGTCGACGACGATCCGGTCGTACGCGATCTGCTTTGCAAGTTTCTGCAATCGAACGGCTTCGACGCGTCCGTGCTGCACGACGGCACCCATCTCCAGCGCCGGCTCGAGCGTGAACGGCCGTCGGTCGTCGTGCTCGACATCATGATGCCGAACACCGACGGCCTGCGCGCGCTCACCGCGCTGCGCGCCGCCGGCGACGACATTCCGGTGATCTTCGTGACAGCGCGCGGCACGGTGGCCGACCGCATTGTCGGGCTCTCGCTCGGCGCGGACGACTACCTGACCAAGCCGTTCGATCCACGCGAATTGCTCGCGCGCATCCACACCGTGTTGCGCCGGCGTGGGCCGTCCACCACGAGCGCGCCGGAAGCCCGCAAGCCGTATCGGTTCGGCCCGTTCGAACTCGATTTCGCAACCCGTTCGCTGTGCCGGGACGATTCGAAGCTGCCGCTGCGCGACAGTGAGTTCGCGCTCCTGAAGATCTTCGTCAACAATCCGTACAAGGTGCTCTCGCGCGTGCTGATTCACGATCTCGTGCATCGCGACAACCTCGCTTTCCGCGACCGCAGCCTCGACGTGCCGATCTGGCGCCTGCGCCGCGTGATCGAAGACGATCCGTCCAATCCCTGCTACGTGCAAACGGTGCGCGGCAAAGGCTATGTGTTCGTGCCCGACGCCGACGGCACGCCGTTCGCCGACGAGGCTGCCGCAAGCGCATGAAAAACCCGCTGAACACGCTGTTCGGCAGGATGGCGTTACTCTCGGCAGCGGTCTTGTTCGCGATTCAGGCCGGCTGGTTCGTGCTGGTGGTGATGCAGCCGCCGCGTCATGAAATCGACGGCTTCGCGCGCGGCATTCTGCTCGTGTTGCAAGCCGTCAACGGCGAACCCATGAAAGGCGCCGCGCTCGCGCCCGCCATGCGCGTGCACCTCGTGCCCACCTGGAACATGCCGGCTAGCGTGCATCTGCAAGAGCCGACGCATCATCCGCTGGTCGAACTGAGCCGGCATCTGCGCGAGAATCTGCCGCCCGGCACCCGTATCGCCGTCGACGACCTGCACCCGCCGCAGTTGTGGGTGCTGTTTCCCGGCAAATCGAACTGGGTCGTCGTGCCGGTCGACGTACCGCCGCGCCCGCGCTTTCTGATCGAATCGATCTCGATGCTGCTCGCCGCATTGATCCTTTCGGTGTTCGTCGCGTGGCAGATGCAGCGGCCGCTGTCGCGCGTCGCCGACGCCGCGCGTGCGTTCGGCTCGGGCGGCCGCCCGGAACCCGTGACGGTGCAAGGCCCACGCGAATTGCGCGACCTGATCGGTTCGTTCAACGACATGATGCGGCGCCTGAACGAAGCCGGCGACGACCAGGCCGTGATGCTGGCCGGCGTCGCGCACGATCTGAAAGCGCCGCTCACGCGCCTGAAGTTGCGCGCGAGCGTATTGGTGGCGGAAAACGAACGCGCCGGTTTGATCCGCGATGTCGACTCGCTGACCAACATCGTCCAGCAGTTTCTCGAATTCGCAGGCCAGTCCGCCGAAGCCGGGCCGCCGGTCGAAGTCGACGACTTTCTGCAGGAACAGTTCTCCGCCAGCGACAGCACCGAAACGCCGCTGTTCACGCTCGATCTGCGCGCCGGTTCGTCGTTTACGCTGCCGCGCACATTGCTCGACCGGCTGGTCACGAATCTGGTCGATAACGCGCTCGAACATGGCACTCCGCCCGTCGATATTGGCACCGCGCGCCACGATGGCCATTGGGTGATCAGCGTGCGCGACCACGGCCCCGGCATTCCCGACGACCGCATCGCGGCCGCCATGAAGCCGTTCGTGCGACTCGACGCCGCGCGTGGCGGCGAAGGCCATTGCGGCCTCGGCCTCGCGATCGTCGCGCGGCTCGCGCACGATCGCGGCGGACGCTGTCATGTGCGCAATCACGCGCAGGGCGGTCTGGAAGTGCGGATCGAATTGCCCGTGGTGCAGGCGCTGGCGTGAGCACGGCCGGACGCGCTTACGCGCCCTTACTGGAGGCTCTTTCACAGGCGCGGCGGCTTTATAGTCGCCCCCGGCAACCTCGATGCCGCCCTTCTCTATCCGCCCTGCCGTTTGGGGCGGTTTTTTTTGCCTTCGGTGAACGCAAGGCTCTTGTGGTTCAGATCACGAGGCGGCTCTGCAAGGTATCGATCGTCCTCTGCGAGAGGCCGAGGCCTCGTGTCAGATAGCTCGACATCGTCCCGTAGCTCGCCTGCACCTGGTCGAACCCGGCCTGCAGATAATTTTCCTGAACACTCAACAACGGCGCCCGGGCCGAAGCGACAGCGTCGCCGGCCTGCGCGCGCAGCGCGTCGGTTTGCGCCTTGATCCACGGCGCCAGATAGACGTTGCTCAACAGATAGTCCCGCATGATCACGTCGAGCGGCACGTTCGCGATGCTGAGCAGGAGCGCGGCGACCCAACCCGCGCGATCCTTGCCCGCGCTGGAGTGAAGCAGTTGCGCGCCGGCACCGTCGGCCAGACTCGTTAGGAGCCCACCGTAAGCGGCGCGCTGGGCGGTGCCGGTGACGTAGCCGCGCGCCTGCGCTTCCATGAACGCGACCGCGGCCGCCGCCGTGTCGAGCGCCGGCGCGACGAAGTCGGCGGTGCCCAGCACGTTGAGCGTCTGGGCTGTCGCACCGCCCGGCAGAATATCGGCGGTTCGCGCGATTTCCGCCGGCGTGCGCAGATCGTAGACCGATGCAATGCCGAGCCGGTCGATCGTGGCCTGGTCGGCGGCGTCCAGCGTCAATACGTTCGCGCGATAGAACACGCCGCGGCGCATCTGCCTGCCGTCGACGGTCGGATACGGTGCCGCTCCGGCGACGTCGCGGAAATTGCTAACCGACGCGAGGCGCGGCGTTGCCGGCGAATCATCGCTGAGGTTGCCGCCGCCGCACGCGGACAGCAGCGAGCCGCCCACGCCGGAGATCAGCAGGACGCCGGCTGAGCGCTTCAGAAAGCACCGGCGCGATGCCATGGTCTCGTGGGCCGATATCTGCGGCGGCCGCACAAACGTGCTCGCGGAGAGACGGGACGGCGAGCAGGTTTTTGCGGTGGCGGGCATTAGGCGTGGCTGGCGCGGAGATGAGAGGCGGAGAAGGCGAGTCGCAGCATCGGCGCTGCGGACGCAGTGTAACCACGCTCGATATATTTTGGGTTACACGGTAGTAGTTGGTAAGGAACGCGGGCCATTTTTGAGCACGACTGGCCCCACTATCCTCCGCCCCGTAGAATACAAACACCCCACCTTCGTGCCCACGGCCGGCCGACAAGTCCTGGAGACCACAACAAAAATGCCTTCTCTCCAATGGTTCACCGAACTGACCCAGCGCGAGCGCCGCACCCTGTACGCCGGATTCGGCGGTTACGCAGTCGATGCCTTCGACTTCATGATTTACTCCTTCCTCATTCCGACGCTGATCGCGACATGGGGCATGACCAAGAGCGAAGCCGGCATGATCGCCACCAGTTCGCTGATCTCGTCGGCGGTGGGCGGCTGGCTCGCCGGCATTCTCGCCGACCGCTATGGCCGCATCCGCGTGCTGCAGTGGACCATCGCCACCTTCGCGCTGTTCACCTTTCTGTCCGGCTTCACCCATTCGTTCTGGCAACTGCTCACCACGCGCACGTTGCAGGGCATCGGCTTCGGCGGTGAATGGTCGGTCGTGACGATCATGATGGCCGAAACCATTCGCTCGCCTCAGCATCGCGCGAAAGCCGTGGGCACCGTGCAAAGCAGCTGGTCGTTCGGCTGGGCGGCTGCGGCAATCATTTACTGGGCGTTCTTCGCGCTGCTGCCGGAACAGTACGCCTGGCGCGCCTGTTTCTGGATCGGCCTGCTGCCCGCGGCGTGGATCATCTACATTCGCCGCAACGTGAGCGATCCGGATATCTTTCTCGAAACGCGCCGGGCCCGCGAAAGTGGTTTCGACACCTCGCACTTCCTGCAAATCTTCTCGGCCGCTCACCTCAGAACCACCCTGCTCGGCAGCGCGCTGTGCACCGGCATGCTCGGCGGCTATTACGCAATTACCACCTGGCTGCCAACGTATCTGAAGACCGTGCGCCATCTGTCGGTGTTCAACACGAGTGGCTATCTGATCGTGCTGATCGTCGGCTCGTTCACGGGGTATATCGTCGGCGCGATTCTGTGCGACAAGATCGGCCGGCGCGCGTCGTTCGTGCTGTTCGCCATCGGCTCGTTCGTGCTCGGCATGGTCTACACCATGCTGCCCATTACCGACGGCATGATGCTCGCGCTCGGCTTTCCGCTCGGCATCGTGGTGCAAGGGATTTTCGCGGGCGTGGGCGCGTATCTGTCGGAGCTCTATCCGAATGCGATACGCGGCTCGGGACAAGGCTTCTGCTACAACCTCGGGCGCGGACTCGGCTCATTCTTTCCGATTCTGGTCGGTACACTGTCCCAAACCATGACACTGGTGAAGGCAATGGGCATCGTGGCGGGCTCGGGCTATCTGCTCGTGATCGTCGCCGCGTTGTGTCTGCCCGAAACCAAGGGCAAGGTACTCGGCGCGACCCGCCCTGCCGCCTGAATCCGCAGTACACACACATGAAAACGATTGTTCTCGGCGGCGGCGTGATCGGCGTCGCCACCGCTTTTTACCTGCGCCAGCAGGGCTGCGAAGTCACCGTGATCGAGCGCGAGCCGGACGTCGCGCTCTCCACCAGTTTCGGCAATGCGGGCGTGATCGCGCCGGGCTATGTGACGCCTTGGGCCGCGCCCGGCATGCCGGCGAAGATTCTCAAATACCTGTTCAAGCCGGCCTCGCCGCTGATCTTTCGCCCGACCTTCGACCCGGCCCAGTGGCGCTGGATTGCGCGCTGGCTGCGTGAATGCGATCTCGAACGGTTTCGCGTCAACAAGCAGCGCATGCAGCGTATTGCCTACTACAGCCGCGAGTCTCTACACGAATTCCGCAGCCGCCATCCGTTCGACTATGGCCGCAGCCAGGGCTATCTGCAGTTGTTCCGCAGCGAGTACGACGTCGAACTCGCGCAGCCGGCGCTCGCCGTGCTGCGTGACGCCGGCATTGCGCACCGGGAAGTCAGCGCGGCGCAGTGTGTCGAGATCGAGCCGGGCTTGCGCTGGGCGCGTCAGGCGCCGCTCGCGGGCCTGTATCTGCCCGACGACGAAGCCGGCGATTGCGCCCGCTTCACCCGTGAACTGCGCGCAATCTGCGAGCGCAACGACGTGCGCTTTCGTTTTGACACGCGCGTCACGTCGCTCGATGTGCAAGGCGGTGCGGTGCGCGCGGTGCGTCTCGAGAGCGAGCGCGGCGCCGAGATGTTGCACGCGGATGCCGTAGTGGTGGCGCTGGGCGTCGACAGTGCCACGCTGCTCGCGCGGCTCGGCGTGAAGGTGCCGCTTTATCCCGTGAAAGGCTATTCGGCGACGCTGCCCGTCACCGATGACGAGAAAGCCCCGCGCGCCGCGCTGATGGACGAATCGCTGAAAACGGCGATTACTCGCTTCGGCGACAACCTGCGGGTGGCCGGCACCGCCGAACTCGGCAATCGTGAAACCACCTTGCGCGAACAGGCCCTGCAAACGCTGATGAAAGTGCTCAGCGACTGGTTCCCGCACGCGGCCAATCCCACGTCCGCACATTTCTGGGTGGGCCGCCGTCCAATGACACCCGATGGCGCGCCGCTACTCGGCCCGTCCGGCATCGAGAAACTGTGGTTGAACCTCGGGCACGGCTCGACGGGCTGGGCGATGTCGATGGGTTCGGGGCGCGTGGTCGCGGATCTGATCACGCACCGCAAGCCGGAGATCGATCTGGACGGACTGACGTTGGCGCGCTATCGCAATTCAGGCACGTAGCGTCGTTGCGCGCCGAAATAGAAAAGCCGGGTCACCCTCTCAGGTGCCCGGCTTTGTTTTTTCACCGCTCGATGCGCCGCTGACGCGGCACAGTGTCGTCTCCACCTCTTCCTGCAAGCAGTGGCCGGTTTTGGCGCCAAGGCGCAAAAACCGGCCGGAGACGTTCAGCGCGGCAGTTCCGAATGACCCATCAGGAACGCGTCGACGGAACGCGCGCACTGGCGGCCTTCGCGAATCGCCCACACCACCAGCGACTGGCCGCGGCGCATGTCGCCCGCGGTGAACACCTTGTCCACCGACGTGTAATACGCCTTGTCGCCTTCGGTCGACGAACGCACGTTGCCACGCGCATCCTTGTCGACGCCGAACGCTTCCAGCACCGGCGACACCGGCTGCGTAAAGCCCATGGCGAGCAGCACCAGATCGGCCTTCATTTCGAATTCCGAGTTCGGCACTTCCTGCATCTTGCCGTCCTTCCACTCGACGCGCGCCGCGATCAGCTTCTCGACCTTGCCGTTCTTGCCTTCGAGACGCTTGGTCGCGACCGCCCAATCACGCGAGCAGCCTTCGTCGTGCGACGACGACGTGCGCAGCTTGATCGGCCAGTAAGGCCACACGAGCGGCTTGTTCTCTTCTTCCGGCGGCTGCGGCAGCAGTTCGAATTGCGTGACGCTCTTCGCGCCATGACGATTCGACGTGCCCACGCAGTCCGAACCCGTATCGCCGCCGCCGATCACGACCACATGCTTGCCTTTCGCGAGCAACTGGTTCGCGACCTTGTCGCCGGCATTGACCTTGTTCTGTTGCGGCAGGAATTCCATCGCGTAGTGGATGCCTTCCAGCTCACGGCCCGGCACCGGCAGATCGCGCGGCGTTTCCGAGCCGCCTGCGATCACCACTGCGTCGAACTCTTCCTTCAACTGATCCGGCGTGATGGTTTCCTTCGCCGTGTTGCCGATATAGGCCGGCAGCGAATCCGCTTTACCGATGAACACGTTGGCGCGGAACGTCACGCCTTCGGCTTCCATCTGGCGCATGCGGCGATCGATCAGCCACTTCTCCAGCTTGAAATCGGGGATGCCATAACGCAGCAACCCGCCGATGCGGTCGTTCTTTTCGAACACGGTGACATCGTGCCCCGCGCGCGCGAGTTGCTGCGCGACGGCCAACCCAGCGGGGCCGGATCCGACCACGGCGACCTTCTTGCCGGTCTTGTGCTTCGGCGGCAACGGCGCGACCCAGCCTTCGGTCCATGCCTTGTCGATGATCGCGTGCTCGATCGACTTGATGCCGACCGGGTCGTTGTTAATGCCGAGCGTGCACGCCGCTTCGCACGGTGCCGGGCAGATGCGGCCCGTGAACTCGGGGAAGTTGTTGGTGGAGTGCAGCACTTCAATCGCGTTCTTCCAATCCTGATGGAACACCAGGTCGTTGAAGTCCGGAATGATGTTGTTCACCGGGCAGCCGTTGTTGCAAAACGGAATGCCGCAGTCCATGCAACGTGCGCCTTGAATCTTGGCTTCGTCGTCGGTCAGTGCGGCGACGAATTCCTTGTAGTGCTTCACACGCGTGAGCGGAGCTTCGTACGCCTCGTGGCGGCGTTCGAACTCGAGAAAACCGGTTGCCTTGCCCATGTGGTTCTCTTCTCTATCTAATCAGGTGGGGTGATCTACACCCGCCGCGCGGCACCGTGGATCGGTCGCACGCGGCGGGTACGGCTAAAGGTGACGTCTTGCTGATGAACAGCGTTGCGAATCAGGCGGCCAGCACTTCCTTGTTCGCCTTCTTCGCGGCCATTTCGCCCAGCGCGCGCTTGTATTCGGTCGGGAACACCTTCACGAATTGACGGCGCGACGCGTCCCAGTTTTCGAGCAGCGCTTTCGCACGCGGCGAGCCCGTGAACTGGAAGTGACGCTCGATGAGTCCCTTGAGCAGCGCTTCGTCGGTCGTGCCGGTGTGCCACAGGCCCTTGTCGACCGTGCGTTCCTGTTCGGCCGTTTGCAAGACCGGATCGAGCGCGACCATCGACTTGTTGCATTTGCCCGCGAACGAGTTGTCCGGGTCGTACACGTAGGCGATGCCGCCCGACATGCCGGCCGCGAAGTTACGGCCTGTTTCGCCGAGCACGACCACCGTGCCGCCCGTCATGTATTCGCAGCCGTGGTCGCCCGTGCCTTCGACAACCGCCGTCGCACCCGAGTTACGCACGCAGAAACGCTCGCCTGCCACGCCGCGGAAGAACGACTCGCCTTCGATCGCGCCGTACATCACTGTGTTGCCGCAGATGATGTTCTCTTCCGACTTGCCGCGGAAATCGTTGGTCGGACGGATGATGATGCGGCCGCCCGACAGGCCCTTGCCGACATAGTCGTTGCCGTCGCCGACCAGATCCAGCGTGATGCCCTTCGCGAGGAACGCGCCGAAGCTCTGACCCGCGGTGCCCTTCAACTGGATGTGAATCGTGTCGTCGGGCAGGCCGTCGTGGCCGTACTTCTTCGCAATCGTGCCGGACAGCATCGCGCCGACCGTACGGTTCACGTTACGCACCGGCTGGATGAACGAGACGTGCTCGCCCTTCTCGATCGCCGCCTTCGCCTTTTCGATCAGCGTGTGGTCGAGTGCCTTGTCCAGACCATGGTCCTGCACGTCGACATGCTTGCGCGCCACTTCCGCCGAGACTTGCGGCTGATAGAACACGCGCGAAAAGTCGAGACCCTTCGCCTTCCAGTGTTCGATGCCCTTTTTCGTATCGAGCAGTTCGGCGTGGCCGACCAGGTCTTCGAACTTGCGGATGCCCAGTTGCGCCATGATTTCGCGCGCTTCTTCTGCAACGAAGAAGAAGAAGTTCACAACGTGTTCCGGCTGGCCCTGGAACTTCGCACGCAGCACCGGATCTTGCGTCGCGACGCCGACCGGGCAGGTGTTCAGATGGCACTTGCGCATCATGATGCAGCCTTCGACGACGAGCGGCGCCGTCGCGAAACCGAACTCGTCCGCGCCGAGCAGCGCGCCGATCACGACGTCGCGGCCGGTCTTCATCTGACCGTCGGCCTGCACGCGGATACGGCCGCGCAACTGGTTCAGCACCAGCGTTTGCTGCGTTTCGGCCAGGCCCAGTTCCCACGGCGTGCCGGCGTGCTTCACCGACGACAGCGGCGACGCGCCCGTGCCGCCATCATGACCGGCGATCACGACGTGATCGGCCTTGGCCTTGGCCACACCTGCGGCAACCGTGCCGACGCCCGATTCGGACACCAGCTTCACCGAGACGCTGGCCGCCGAGTTGGCGTTCTTCAGATCGTGGATCAGCTGCGCCAGATCTTCGATCGAGTAGATGTCGTGGTGCGGCGGCGGCGAAATCAGGCCGACGCCCGGCACCGAGTAACGCAGCTTGCCGATGTATTCCGACACCTTGTGGCCCGGCAGCTGACCGCCTTCACCCGGCTTCGCGCCCTGCGCCATCTTGATCTGGATCTGATCAGCGGACGCGAGGTATTCCGCCGTCACGCCGAAACGGCCCGACGCCACCTGCTTGATCTTCGAGCGCAGCGAATCGCCCGCCTTCAGCGGAATGTCCACGATCACTTCGTCGCCGATCACGGACTTCATCGTGTCGCCGTTCTTGATCGGAATGCCGCGCAACTCGTTGCGGTAACGGTTCACGTCCTCGCCGCCTTCACCCGTGTTCGACTTGCCGCCGATACGGTTCATGGCGATTGCCAGCGTGGCGTGAGCCTCCGTGCTGATCGAGCCCAGCGACATTGCACCGGTGGCGAAACGCTTGACGATTTCCTTCGCCGGTTCGACTTCGTCGAGCGGGATGGCCTTGGTCGGATCGAACTTGAATTCGAACAGGCCGCGGAACGTCATGTGGCGCTTGGTCTGATCGTTGATCAGATGCGCGTATTCCTTGTACGTCTGATACGAGTTGCTGCGCGCCGAGTGTTGGAGCTTGGCGATCGCATCCGGCGTCCACATGTGTTCTTCGCCGCGCACGCGGTATGCGTATTCGCCGCCTGCGTCGAGCATGTTGGCGAGAATCGGGTTGTCGCCGAACGCTTCGCGGTGCAGACGGATCGCTTCTTCCGCCACGTCGAACAGGCCGATGCCGCCCACCTTCGACGAAGTGCCCTTGAAGTATTTCACCACCAGGTCTTCAGCCAGACCGACCGCTTCGAAAATCTGCGCGCCGGTGTACGACATGTAGGTCGAAATGCCCATCTTCGACATGACCTTCATCAGGCCCTTGCCCACAGCCTTGGTGAAGTTGTAGACCGCCTTTTCCGGCGACAGGTCGCCCTTCAGGCCGGCGGCGAGCTGGCCGAGCGTTTCCATTGCGAGGTACGGGTGCACGGCTTCCGCGCCGTAACCCGCGAGCAGCGCGAAGTGGTGCGTTTCACGCGCCGAGCCCGTTTCGACGACCAGACCCGTGCTCGTGCGCAGGCCTTGCTGCACGAGGTGCGTGTGGATCGCGGCGGTGGCCAGCAGCGCCGGAATCGCGACGTTGTCGCGGTCGGTCTTGCGGTCCGACACGATCAGCATGTTGTAGCCGGACTTGACCGCGTCCACGGCTTCCGCGCACAGCGAGGCGAGGCGTGCTTCGATGCCTTCCTTGCCCCACGCCACCGGATAGCAGATGTTCAGTTCGTACGAGCTGAACTTGCCGCCCGTGTACTGATCGATCTCGCGGATCTTCGCGATGTCCTTGAAGTCGAGCACCGGCTGCGACACTTCGAGACGCATCGGCGGGTTGATGTTGTTCGTGTCGAGCAGGTTCGGCTTCGGACCGACGAACGACACCAGCGACATCACCATGTTTTCGCGGATCGGGTCGATCGGCGGGTTCGTCACTTGCGCGAACAGCTGCTTGAAGTAGTGGTAGAGCGTCTTGTTCTTGTTGGACATGACCGCCAGCGGCGAGTCGTTGCCCATCGAACCGACTGCTTCTTCGCCGGCTTGCGCCATTGGCGCCATCAGGAACTTGAGGTCTTCCTGCGTGTAGCCGAACGCCTGCTGGCGATCCAGCAACGCGGCGGGCTCGCGGCGTTCCGTCGCGACGTCTTCGGCCTTTGCCTCGATCTCGTCGAGCTTGATGCGCACGGCGTCGATCCAGCTCTTGTACGGCTTGGCGTTCGCGAGATTGTCCTTGAGCTCCTTGTCGTCGATGATGCGGCCGTGCTCCATGTCGATCAGGAACATCTTGCCCGGCTGCAGACGCCACTTCTTGACGATCTTCGACTCGGGAATGGGCAGCGTGCCGGCTTCCGACGCCATGATGACGAGGTCGTCGTCCGTAATGATGTAGCGCGCCGGACGCAGACCGTTACGGTCGAGCGTCGCGCCGATCTGGCGGCCGTCGGTGAAGGCGATTGCAGCGGGGCCGTCCCACGGCTCCATCATCGCGGCGTGGTATTCGTAGAACGCGCGGCGGTTGTCGTCCATCAGCGTGTGTTGTTCCCAGGCTTCCGGGATCATCATCATCATTGCGTGGACGAGCGGGTAGCCGGCCATCACCAGCAGTTCGAGACAGTTGTCGAACGAGGCGGTGTCCGATTGGCCCGGATAGATCAGCGGCCAGAGCTTCGGGAGGTCGTCGCCGAGCACGTGCGATGCGATCGCGCCGGTACGGGCGTTGAGCCAGTTCACGTTGCCCTTGACCGTGTTGATTTCGCCGTTGTGGGCGATCATGCGGTACGGGTGAGCCAGTTCCCACGCCGGGAATGTGTTGGTCGAGAAGCGTTGGTGGACCAGCGCCAGCGCCGAGACCGTGCGCTCGTCCTGCAGGTCGCGGTAGTACACGCCGACCTGGCCGGCCAGCAGCAGGCCCTTATAGACGACCGTGCGCGCCGAGCACGACGGCACGAAATATTCCTTGCCGTGCTTGAGCTTGAGCGCCTGGATGCGGTGGCTGGCGGTCTTGCGGATGATGTACAGCTTCCGCTCGAGCGCGTCCGTCACCATGATGTCCTTGCCACGGCCGATGAAGATCTGGCGGATCAGCGGCTCGCTCGCCTTGACGGTAGGCGAAATCGGCATGGTGTGGTCGACCGGCACATCGCGCCAGCCCAGCACGACCTGGCCTTCCGCCTTCACCGTGCGTTCCAGTTCCTGCTCACAGGCGAGACGCGACGCGTGTTCCTTCGGCAGGAACACCATGCCGACACCGTATTCGCCGTGCGGCGGCAGCACCACGCCCTGCTTGGCCATTTCCTCGCGATAGAAGCCGTCCGGGATCTGGATCAGGATGCCCGCGCCGTCGCCCATCAGCGGATCGGCGCCGACGGCGCCCCGGTGGTCTAGGTTCTCGAGAATCTTCAGGCCCTGCTCGATGATCTCGTGGCTTTTCTTGCCCTTGATGTGAGCGACAAAGCCGACGCCGCAGGCGTCATGCTCGTTTTGCGGGTCGTACAGACCTTGCGCGGCGGGAACCGGGTGGATCGGTTGCTGGTGGTCGTTCATGGGGACACCGTCTGTAAGGGGCCGGACAGGCCGTTAAACCGTTTTTCTATTGCCGCAGTGCGATTCACAACCGCGACGGCGCGCTCAACGCTCGATGCTACGCGTGTCAAAAAGCGCCGGAATTCGGAATATACGCGACGAATCAATGGAATAGCAAATAAAACGTGATGATTGAACCCCAATTATCAAGTTGGTGCATTGCGGCTATTTTTTATTGGTGCCACATCCAAAACGTGCAAAAGAAAACGGCATGCGGAGATGCCGTTTCGATGCAGCCCTTTGATGCGAAACGTTTTATTGCTGTTGCGGCGTCTCGCGCACCTTTCGCGGCCGCCCGCGTGGCAGCGGCGATACACGCCGGTTGGCGGCCCGCGCCGCCCACTCGCGGTAGGTGTCGCTGCCCAGAACCCAGCCTTTCAGGGTGGCCTGCTGAAGCTGGCTGGCTTCCCGTTCATCGAGCGGCTGCTCGCACAGTTCCCGGTACGCGCGCTGCCGTTCGAATGGGGTATTGCCGAGCGACCAGTACAGCGGATGATCCGTAATCAGGCTGTCGAGTGTCAGGCCGATGTGATGGCGGTAACTCGACCAGCGGTAATCTTCCGGCGCGCTCACGAGCCCGGCGCGCACCGGGCACATCTCGACGACACGGCTCGCCAGCAGAAAGTAGCGCTCGCCTTCGATCACCGTCGCTCTGTAGCGCCCTTCCCACAACGTGCCCCGGCGCGCATAGCGCCTGTTAAAGTGCGCCACGTATCGGCGCCCGACCGCCTGCATCGCCTTCGGCAGACTCGACTCCTCGGTCGGCGTGACGAGCAGTTGCACCGCGCCTGGCATCAACGCATACGCGTGGATGGACAGATGGTGGTCGCGTGAAGCCGCTTTCAAACAATCGATGAAAAGCTCGTAGTCCTGGTCGTCGACGAATGCGGGCTGCTGATCGAGCCCGCGGAGGATGACGTGCTGCGGCTGGTCAGGGACATAGAGACGTGCAAGCCGTGCCATGCTGGAGTATCCAATAGTCGCGTTGGTACATACCCGAAGGTCCGAAGAACCGCATCCGCGCAAGGTTAGACGCGGCGCGGCAGAGCCAGAAACCGCGCGGAGCTTAGGGAGAAAGCTCTAACCGCCGCGTATGGTTTGTTTCAAACGTTCTCGTCATAATGAGCGGGCCTTTTTTGGAGGAGCACTTATGAAATTAAAACAGGCCGTAACGGGGATCGCGGCGCTAGCCTGCATGACAACGGCAGCTCACGCGCAATCGGCCGGAAGCTTTTTCGTCACGACGGGCTGGTTCCATCTTGCGCCTCAATCGAGCAGCGAGCCGCTCAAAGTAACAAGCATTGGTGGTAGCCCGACCAACATCACTGAAGCCAATACCGGTGCAACACTCAGTTCAGCCGACACCCTTGGTTTCACTGCCGGCTACTTCGTCACCGACCACATCGCAGCAGAGTTCGTGATCGGCATACCGCCTTCGTTCGACCTGGAAGGTTCGGGCAGCCTCGCACAATTCGGCAAGCTGGGTCAGGCAAAACAGTGGAGCCCGACTCTGCTGTTCAAGTACTACTTCAATGCCCCGACCGCCAGGTTCCGGCCGTATCTCGGCGTTGGCGTGAGCCGCATCTGGTTCACCGACGAAAAGATCACCAACAGCGCATTCGAGGCAAACGTTCTGCATGGTCCGACCAGCGTCACTACGGATAGTTCGTGGGAGCCGGTGTTTAATGCCGGCTTCACCTACGCCTTCAACCAGCACTGGTTCGCGGGCGTATCGATTTCCTACCTGCCGCTCAGCACGACCGCGAAGCTCAACACTGCTGCGAACACGCCCGTCGGCACGCTGAATGTGCAATCGCAAACCAAGATCAAACTGAACCCGATCGTTTCCTACGTCAATATCGGTTACCGTTTCTAACGCTTCGGAAAAATTAGGGGCCGTTGAGTTAGGGTAGTCGAATTTTCGTGGCTTGGACAACGCCGTCATGCATCCCATGGCGGCGTTTTACTTTTTGGCGCGCGCCGAACGCGTCTCCTTTGCCACCTTTGCAGGCAAAGCCGTGGCGAGGCGCAAGCGTTTGTAAATTTGACCCGCAATCGCGCCAGCCAGTGCAATATGTGCTGACGAATATGCGCCCGCGCCACGGCGGATGGGGCCTCCGGGTTTGGCACCAAAGTTGCGTTCACCGGGTGTTTCCCGCGTTCAGACGTGAGAGTGCGTCTTCGTGACAACGCGCGGGACCCTTTCACCTCATCGACGGAGCGACCATGACTGCACTTCCGAATACACGAGACGCCCTCGGCGAATCCTGGACCAGCACCAGCCGCCGTGCGCGGCGTATCGCTCGCCATAGCCGCCATGCGGCCGAAGATATCGCAGGCGAACTGCGCACGCTAATGTCGGAACTCGAATCGACGCTGGCGGACGGCACCCAGGCCGATGCAGTGGCGCTGCGCAGCAAACTTCGCAAGCAACTCGAGGTAGCGCGCGCCCGCTTGAACGACACGCGCGAAGCCGTGCGCGAACGCGCCGAAGTCGCCATCTCGGATGCCGACGACTACGTGCATGAAAATCCGTGGCAGACGATTGCGATCGTCGGCGGCGTGGCGTTGATTGCCGGCGCGCTGTTCGCTTCGCGGTTGCGCTAAAGCGCGAGCAGACGACGAGCGGGGTCGCCTCGAACGGGCGATTCCTGCTGAGGCGGGCTGTCGCCGGAGGGCGATGCTGGCTCGGGTGCGTAGGTCGGTAGCTTAGGGGCGTGCGGTCAGCAAGTCGCATGCGTGCGGGTAGCAGTTCGCGTAGGTGCGATCAGCGGCCCGAGTGCGTGCGGTCAGCGGCTTGCGTGCGTACCGCTCCTCAACTCGGGTACGCGCGGTCAGCGGCTCGCGTCCCTCGGTCATCAGCTTGCCTGCGCGGTCATCAGCTCGTGTACGTCATCAGCTCGTGTACGTGCGCTCAGCCGCTCCATCGGCACGGAGAGCGTCTCCGTGTGTGCGGTCGACGTGAAGGCAACGTGCGGCGCGCGTAAAAACATGCGGCGGACGCGAACATCAAAGAAGACAGCCCAGCCGCACGCAAACCTCAAACGACGCCTGATCAGTTATCGTCAATCACGAACAGGCGCTGGTACTCCTTGACCGCATAGCGATCCGTCATACCCGCGATGTAATGGGCGATCAGCCGCGGTTGCTGCGATGCGTCCGTTGACTGATAGCTCGGCGGTAACAGCCGCGGATCGTCGGTGAATGCGTCGAACAGACCCGCGACGACGCGGCGCGCCTTGTTGGCCATGCGCATCACGCGATAATGGCGGTACAGATTTTTGAACAGAAAACGCTTGAGCGCGGCCGCCTGCGCGGCAATCGCTTTGCTATGCGCGACGAGCGCGGGCGATGAACGCACGGCATCCAGCGACGCCGGCGCATGCCGTTCGAGATTCAGCTTGGTCGTATCGATCAGATCGACGATCAGCGTATTGATGATGCGGCGAACCGTCTCGTGAATGAGCCGCCGACCCTCGATCTGAGGAAAGTCGTTGCGCGCCGCCTCGTAGTGCACCTGCCATAACTCCACTTCAGCGAGCTGCTCCACGGTGAGCAGGCCCGAACGCAGGCCGTCGTCGACATCGTGGTTGTTGTACGCGATCTCGTCGGCAACGTTCGCGATCTGCGCCTCGACGGACGGCTGCCGCCCCTCGAGAAAGCGCTCGCCCAATGCACCCAGCCGCCGCGCATTCTCGCGCGAGCAATGCTTGAGAATACCCTCACGCGTTTCGAAGCACAGGTTCAGGCCGTTGAACGCGCCGTAGTGCTCCTCAAGATCGTCGACCACCGCCAGGCTCTGCAAATTGTGCTCAAAGCCGCCATGTTCGCGCATGCATTCGTTGAGCGCGTCCTGACCCGCGTGGCCAAACGGTGTGTGGCCAAGATCATGGGCGAGCGAAATGGCTTCGACGAGGTCCTCGTTCACACGCAGATTGCGTGCAACCGAACGCGCGATCTGCGCCACTTCCAGGCTATGAGTCAGACGCGTGCGAAACAGGTCGCCCTCGTGATTGACGAAGACCTGCGTTTTGTACTCGAGCCGGCGAAATGCCGTCGAATGGACGATACGATCGCGGTCCCGCTGGAATTCGGTGCGCGCGCTGGGCGCGGCTTCCGGATAGCGACGGCCGCGCGATTGCGCGGAATGCGCCGCGTACGGCGCAAGATGGGCTTCGAGTGCTTCCTGCGTCGGCGCGCCGGTTGTCGCCGCGCGTGCCGCCGGGTCATGCTTTACAACGTCGCTGCGCCTGTCAGTCACCGGGTTCTCCGAAACATGGGCGGCGCCTCGTGACGCTGGTGCGTGATGCGTTGCTGGATGCCTCGCGCGATTCAGACGGCGGCGGCCAACGTGGCATGCACCTCGGCATCGGGCGCCTGGGTGATCAGCGTCTCACCGAAACGCTTCAACAGAATGAATTTGATCGCGCCGGCTTCCGCCTTCTTGTCGACCCGCATGAGTTCGACATAGCGCGCGTCGCCGAGCGCCGGCGCCCGGATCGGCAAATGCGCGGCGACGATCACGTCGACCAGACGCTTGCGCGCCGCTTCGTCGAGATAGCCCATCCGCACGGACAGATCTGCCGCCATCACCATTCCGCAGCCGACCGCCTCGCCATGCAGCCACTCGCCGTAACCAAGACCGGCCTCGATCGCATGGCCGAAGGTATGGCCGAAATTGAGGATGGCGCGCAGTCCGCCTTCGCGTTCGTCCTGCGCGACCACCGACGCCTTGATCTCGCACGAGCGCTTGACCGCCTCGGCGAGCGCCGCGGGTTCGCAGCGATTCAATGCTTCGATATTGGCTTCGATCCAGCTGAAGAAACCCGCGTCGGCGATGGCGCCGGTCTTGATCACTTCAGCGACGCCCGCCGCCAGTTCACGCGCCGGTAGCGTACGCAACGCGCCGATGTCGGCGATCACGGCCTGCGGCTGATAGAACGCGCCGATCATGTTCTTGCCGAGCGGGTGATTGATGCCGGTTTTGCCGCCCACCGATGAGTCCACCTGCGAAAGCAACGTGGTCGGCACCTGGATGAAGGGCACGCCGCGCATGTAGCAGGCCGCCGCAAAACCCGTCATGTCGCCGATCACGCCGCCGCCCAACGCGATCAGCGTGGTCTTGCGATCGGCCCGGGCGCCAAGCAGCGCGTCGAAAATCAGGTTCAGGGTTTCGAGGTTCTTGTATGCCTCGCCGTCCGGCAAAACTACCGTGGAGACCTGCTTGCCAAGCGGCGCCAGCGCGGCGCGCAGCGTGTCGCCATAAAGCGGGTCGACGGTGGCATTGGTGACGATGGTGACCGAACTGCCGGCGATATGCGGCGCGAACAACGCGGTCTGGCCGATCAGATCGGCACCGATATGGATGGGGTAGGCGCGCTCGCCCAGTTCGACATTGACGGTAATCATACGGTCCATTATGACGCAGGAAGTTTGGCGACGCCGGCCATCTCGAGCTGCATCAGAACCATGTTGACGAGTCCGTTGACCGAAGGCCGGCCGGTTTCGATCACGAAATGCGCGCATTCCCGATATAACGGGTCGCGCACTTCGTAGAGTGCTTCGAGACGCGCTTTGGGGTCTTCGGTCTGCAAAAGCGGGCGATTTTTGTCGCGCCGGGTGCGCAGCCACAGGTCGTGCGGATTGGCGCGCAGATAGATCACCAGACCGCGATTTCGCAGCGCCTCGCGGTTTTCCGGCCGCAGCACGGCGCCGCCGCCGGTCGCGAGCACGATATTGTCGCGCGCGGTGAGGTCGGAAATCACGCTCGCTTCGCGCTCGCGGAAGCCCGCTTCGCCCTCCATCTCGAAGATCACCGGGATGCGCGCGCCCGTGCGTGCCTCGATTTCATGGTCGGAATCGAAGAAGGGGCGATCGAGACGGCGCGCAATGGCCCGGCCCACGGTGGTTTTTCCTGCCCCCATGAGCCCTACGAAAAATACATTGGCGTGTGCGTCCCGCGCTTGCAACGGTGTCCTCTGGCTAATCCGGTATGGTTCGTGCCGCAGCTTACTGGCAAAGCGGCTGCCTTGTCGAGCCTGCGCGCCGCCTGGGAACGCCGCCCGCCCTGTCGCTTCGCGCCAGCCGCCACAACGGGGAATCCCCAAAGCGAACGTCCGGCGGAGCAAAAAACCCAGGGCGGCCCAGCATTTTCCCGGTAACGGCGGGAGCGTGCCCTAATTTGTCTGAACGACGCGCGGCGTGATGAAAACAGCCAGTTCGCTGCGGTGGTCGCGGTGAGCCCGATGGCGGAAAAGCGCACCTAAAACCGGTATCTTGCCCAGAACCGGCACCCGAGTCACATCGTCCCGGTCATCGGTCGCGTAAATACCGCCGATCGACACCGTACCACCATCCTCCACTTCGACGCGCGTTTGCACGTGTTTGGTGTTGATCGCGGGCCCGGCGTCGGTCTGTTCGCCAACGCTGTCTTTGGCGACGTCGAGGTCCAGCACCACCCGGCCGTCCGGCATGATTTGCGGCTCGACCTCCAGTTTGAGGGTAGCGCGGCGAAACTGCACGCCCGACACGCCCTGTCCCACTTTCGCCTGATACGGCAATTCGGTGCCCTGCTCGACGACTGCCTTCATCCGGTCCGCCGTGACCACGCGCGGGCTCGAGACGATTTCGCCGCGCCCCTGCGCTTCGAGCGCGCTCAGCTCGATGTTCAGCAACCGCGTCGCGCCGGCGGCGAATAACGTCAGACCAGCGGTCGCCGCGTCGAAGCCTGTAATCGGCCGGGCCGACAGATCGTAGACGGCGTCGGTGAAACCTCTCGCGGTGCCGTCGGTATTGCTGGCCGCCATCGAGAGTTTCACGCCGAGGTTGCGCGAAAAACCATGTTCGCCCTCGACAATGCGCGCTTCGATCAACACCTGGCGCGTCGGCCGGTCAATCGAGGCGAGCAGTGCCGCAATCTGCGCGAGGCGCGCTTCGAGATCGGTCACGAACAGCAGATTGGTGCGCGGATCAGCGGTCGCGGCACCGCGTTTGGACAGGACCCGCTGGGCGCCGGAACCGGTCAGCAGCCGCCTGACGTCCTCGGCGTGCGCATAGTGCAGCTCGAACGTGCGGCTCGCGAGCGGCTCGAGATCGGCGGCCCGGGCGTGCGCTTCGAAGCGCTGCCGCTCGCGCGCGGCCAGATCGGCAATCGGCGCGACCCAGATCACGTTGCCATGGCGCTCCATCGCGAGGCCGTTGACGTCGAGCAAGGTATCGAACGCGGTGCGCCACGGCACCTTGTCGAGCCGCAGCGAGACAGCGCCGCGCACCCTTTCGCTCGCGACGATGTTCAATCCTGTGAACCGGGCAAACGCATTGAGCACGGCGCCGAGTTCTGCACGCTGAAAATTCATCGAGATCGGTTTGTCGTCGGGGGCGAGGCCTGCGTCGGCGGCACTGCGCAGCTCGCCGCTCAGACGCGCGAGCGGCGGCAGCGGCACCGGAGGCCCTTCGAGCGCGGCGGAGCCGGTGGCATTGTCGCGAGCCGCGGCATTGGATTGCCGTCGCTGCGGAACCGGGCCGTTGGTGGCGGTGGTGGCGTCGCTGGCGATGGTGTCGCTGGCGGAGGCGGAGGCATTGCTGGCGTCGGTGGCGTCGGCGTTGGTGGCGTCGGCAGCGCGCGCGTCGGAGGACGGCGCATCCGCGTGAGCATCGCCGGCCGCCGCGCTCGCACGCGATGCGTCAGCATCGCCTGCGGCGTCCTGTCGGAACGGATTGGGCACCGCGGCGGAAGCGTCGCCTGGCAGCGGCGGTACGTCGTACGAGACATCGAGCGGCGTCACCACCGCATCGAGCGGCATCTCGGGAGGCAACGGCGGCAGCGGTTGAGTCGACGCCCGTGCAACGCCGACAGCCAGCGCCGCGCTGACCCATAGACCGACGCACACTTGCCGGCCTGCCGACGCACACGTATCGACGCCCGAAGACGCAAAGGGAAACGGCTTCGCCAGTCTCATCACGAAGTCTCCGTCAGTGCCAGCGTGCGAGTCGCGCCGCCCTTCACGAGGGTAATGCCGAACGCGTCCAGCCTCGCGACACGTTCGGCGCCGATCTGCTCTCCGGACTCGACGACCGTGACGCCGTCCGGTGTATCGAGCAATGCCAGCCCTCGCGCGCGATCGCGCAGCAATCCGACCAGACGCAGTTGCGAAACGTCGGGCAGTTCGGCCGCCGCCTGCATCTGTGGTTGCGAAAACGGATCGAAGAAGACGACGTTTTCTTCGTCATCCGAATCGAGACTGTCTTCGGCGAACGCATCCGCGGAGGCTGCCGATGGCGCGGGCCGCAGCGCATTGAACACGCGCAGCGTGGCGCTGACCGACAGTGCGGCGGCCTCGCGCTTGACGGTCACATCGACAGGCACGATCAGCACCGGCAGGTCCGACAGCCCGCGCATAAACGCCATGAGATGGACGAAGTCAGTGCGCGCAGTCAGTTGCAGCGGCCGCATGCGCTCAGCACCCGCTCCGCTCGCGGCGCCAGGCTCCACCGAGAGCAACGCGACGCTATTCTGCGCAGCCAGTTCGGAGACGATGCTTACGTCGTCGGCGGAACTCCACGGCCCCGATGACCGCGCGATCGAAGTGCCGAGCGAAGAGACAAGCGAAGAGACAAGCGAAGCGCCAATCGGACCCGCGGCGGCTTCGCGGCGCAGCGCTGGCAATTGCGCAAGCGCGCGCCTTGCGTTCGCGAGACGCAGGCTGCCCGCTTCCAACGCCGCCCGGCTCGCTTCGACACCGCCGAGGTCCGCGACAATCCAGCCGTGTGTACCAAGGCCGAACACCAGCACGGCAATCAGCAAAGCGACCGCCCAGCGGCGGCGCCCGCTCCATGCATCGAGCGGCAAACGCGCGCGCGCCATCCAATGAGAAAGTGAAAAGCGCGCGCGCGCCACGCCGCCAAATTCGACAAAGGCCGTACTCATTTCGCACCTCCTGATTGTTCAGACTTCACAGAACGCTGTGCGGCAGACCCGCCCGTGCGGGTCGTTTTTTGCGCCGTCTCGCTCCACCGCAGACGCGCGCCGAATTCGACCGGTCCGGTCATGCTTGTCTGCGCAGCTGCCCCACCGCGCGAAGCCGAGCTATGCAGGTCGCTCACCTCCACCCCTTTCACGCCGTGAATCGCACTCAGGCGTTTGAGCCACTCGGCCGAAGCGATTTGGCCGCGCGAGCTCGCCAGCAACTCGGTCTCATCTTCACGGTGGCGCAACTGCTGCAACAGCACGCCGTCACCCGGCTCGAAACTCAGCGCATCGAACAGATCGCGTAAATGCGTGAGCGGGTCGGACAAACTCTTTGCGCGTGCCACGTGCTGGCGTTGTTCGTCACGCGTGCGGAGCAATGCCGCGTGCTCAGCGAGCGGCGCTGATAATTGCGCGAGCGATCGCTCGATCGACTCGCGCCGTGCATCGAGGCGCGCTCGCTCGACCGCCTGCCAGCCGGCCAATGCGAAGACAGCGGCACAACCGGCGAAAGCGGCGGCAATCCATTCGAGCAGACACCGCCGGCGCGCGAGCCGCGCGTTGCGTTGCCGGTAAGGCAGTAAGTTGAAACCGCCGAGCCACCCTCGTGCGAAACGCGCGCCACGTAACGGTGTCCCCGAGTTCGAGACCGCCGCGTGCAACACGCCGCCCGTCATTCGAGCACCCCGCGCAACGCAAGCCCGAATGCGACCGCACCGGACGGCTCGTGCAACAGCGGGTCGCTCAACGGCCGCTCGTGGCCGCCCAGCACCGCGCATTCGAACGGCAGCACCGAGCAGCCCAGCACGTCCGCGATATCCGCGGTCGAGAAACCCACGCCGTCGAGCAGATCGACCTCACCGCTCAACAACGCGCAGTCGAGTTCGGGACCGTGCGCCAGGTCGCGTAACGCATCGGCGAGATCGGCGTGTTCCGGTGCCGGGTAGCGCATTTCGCCGGCGATGCCGTCGTCGACGATCCGCCAGCCATACACGCCGTCCGTGCCGATCCACAACGCGACATAGGGTTCGTGCGGATCGAGTTCATAACTCGCCGCATAGCGCATGGCACGCAACGCGGCATGCGGCTCACCGTCGATGGCGGTGAGCGAGATGCCGGCGATCGCCGCGCATTCGATTCGCGCTTCGAGATGTTGCCGCGCGGTGGCGGCGATAGTCACGCAGCGCACTGGCGAAGGCGTTTCGTCGACATACCAGTCGACAGCAAGGGCATGCCGTTCGAGGCCCGCAATGCGCTCGACTTCACTGATCACCGCCGGCTCGAGTTCAGCCAGCTGACGCCCGCCGTCTTCCGCGCAACCGCTCTGCGCGGCAAGTCGCGCGAGCGGCACCGTGGCGGTCACGGTAGCCGACGCGGGCAGCGCCATCGCGCATCGCAAGGCGCGCGTCGCACACGCGTGCGGCAGTCCGGCAAACGCGTCGCGCAAGGCACGCGCCACCGCATGCCGGTCGGCGATTTCGGCGCCGGCCATGGCACCGGCGGGAAGCGGCACGGTGCTCACGTATTCGATATGCAGTGCTGCAGGCGGGCGCGCCCGATGACTGAGCACGACAAGGCGCACGGCCTGCGAACCCACATCGATCCCCGCGGCATAACGATGCGCACCGGGTTGCACTGCCTGAAGCCAGGATCTTTTTAATGCCATGAAGCCCTCCCTCTGACTCACGCGACGAACCATTCGAACGCGAGTGATGAGGAGGAATTGTGCGTAGACGCGGCGCCGCGCGACACTCAGCCAAATGGCTAACGTTGAGGAATGCGCGTCCCGCAGGCGATCAAAGGGACTACAGTGAGGTCATTCCCGCGCGGCGCGCAGACTTGTGAAGACGTGTCAGTAAGCATGCCGAAAGCTGAAAAGCCTGGCGGCTATAATCGCGGGACTGTTTTTTGGTGCCCATATGCAATCCACGTCTCCTACGTCCCCGCCGCCCGCGCCGCAGAAGCGCAAACGCCCGCTGTGGCTGAAGCTCATCATCGGCTTCGTGGGTCTGATCGTCGCAGGCATTCTGTGCGTGCTGCTGGTGCTCGGCTATGCGCTCGTCGTCGCCACGCCCAATCTGCCGTCGCTCGATGCGTTGACCGACTACCGTCCCAAGGTGCCGTTGCGTATCTACACAGCCGACCACGTGCTGATCGGCGAGTTCGGCGAGGAACGGCGCGACATCGTCCATATTCAGGACGTGCCCGATAGTCTGAAGAAGGCAATCCTCGCCATTGAAGACGCGCGCTTCTACGATCACGGCGGCGTCGACCTCACCGGCATTGCGCGCGCGGGCATCGTCGCGCTGACCAATGGCCACGCCACCCAGGGCGCGAGCACGATCACCATGCAGGTGGCGCGCAACTTCTTCCTCTCCAGCGAGAAGACCTACACGCGCAAGATCTACGAGATGCTGCTCGCGTACAAGATCGAGTCGAAGCTGTCCAAAGATCAGATTCTCGAGGTGTACATGAATCAGATCTATCTCGGTCAGCGCGCCTACGGTTTCGCAAGCGCGGCGCGCGTCTATTTCGGCAAAGACCTGAAGGATCTGACGCTGGCCGAATCCGCCATGCTGGCCGGGCTGCCGAAGGCGCCGTCCGCGTATAACCCGGTGGTCAACCCGAAGCGCGCCAAGGTGCGGCAGGAGTACATCCTGCAGCGCATGTACGAGCTGCACTACATCACGCAGGAACAGTACGACGAAGCGAGCAGGCAGCCGCTCGTGGTCAAGGGCGCGGGCAAGGAATTCAGCGTGCACGCGGAATACGTCGCAGAAATGGTGCGTCAGATGATGTACGCGCAGTATCGCGAAGAAGCCTATACGCGCGGACTGAACGTGGTGACCACGATCGATTCGGCCGACCAGGACGTCGCTTATCGGGCGCTGCGCAAAGGTCTGATGGACTACGAACGGCGCCACGGTTATCGCGGCCCGGAAGCCTTCATCGAGCTGCCTTCCGACGCCGACGACCGTGAGCAGGCCATCGACGACGCGCTGCTCGAGCACCCGGACAACGGCGAGATCATTGCCGCCGTGGTCACCGCCGCGAGTCCGAAGCAGGTGCAGGTCACGTTTATCGACGGCAATGTCGCGACGATCCAGGGTGACGGCCTGCGCTATGTGCAATTCGCTCTCGGGCCGCGCGCGCAGCCGAATCAACGTGTGCGGCCGGGCGCGATCATCCGGCTCATCAAGAACGACGACGGCAACTGGTCGATCACGCAATTGCCGCAGGTGGAAGGCGCATTCGTTTCGGTGGTCCCGCAAGACGGCGCGATCCGCGCGCTGGTCGGCGGTTTCGACTTCAACAAGAACAAGTTCAATCACGTAACTCAGGCGTGGCGTCAGCCGGGTTCGAGCTTCAAGCCGTTCATCTATTCGGCGTCGCTCGAAAAGGGGCTCGGGCCGGCAACCGTGATCAACGACGCGCCGCTCTTCTTTAGCGCGGCTGAAACCGGCGGCCAGGCGTGGGAGCCGAAGAACTACGGCGGCGGCTTCGACGGTCCGATGACCATGCGCACCGCGTTGCAGCGGTCGAGAAACCTGGTGTCGATCCGCATTCTGAACCAGATCGGTACGAAGTACGCGCAGCAGTACATCACGCGCTTCGGCTTCGACGCGGATCGTCATCCGGCTTATCTGCCAATGGCGCTGGGCGCAGGTCTCGTCACGCCGCTGCAGATGGCGGGCGCGTACTCGGTGTTCGCCAACGGCGGCTATCGGATCAACCCGTATCTGATCGCCGAAGTCACCGATCAGCGCGGCATCGTGGTCGCGCACGCGCAACCGTTGGTGGCTGCGCAAAGCGCGCCGCACGCCATCGAACCGCGTAATGCGTATGTGATGAACAGCCTGCTGCAAAGCGTCGCGCAACGCGGCACGGGTGCCAAGACCAATGCACTCAAGCGCGCCGACCTCGCCGGCAAGACGGGTACGACCAACGATTCGCGCGACGCGTGGTTCGCGGGTTATCAGCACACGCTCACGGCCATCGCGTGGATCGGCTACGACAACCCGCGCAGCCTCGGCGACAAGGAGACTGGCGGCGGCCTGTCGTTGCCCGTGTGGGTCGAATACATGGGGCGGGCGCTCAAAGGCGTGCCGGAGTACAAGATGCCGATGCCCGACGGCCTGACCGAACTCGGCGCGGAGTTGTATTTCGACGACTTCACGCCGGGACACGGTTTCGTCGCCACGGTCGGCATCAGTCAAGCGGCGCTGGATGCCGAAGCGAGCGGCGCGTCGGCGGCAGCGCCCGAGCAGGTCGGGGAGCAGGAGAAGCAGGACATCATGAATCTGTTCCGCGGACACTGACGCATCCGCTCGAAGTCGCTCAAAAAGCAAAACGGCCGCGCGAATCATGCGCGGCCGTTTTTCTTGTGCGGTCTGGGCGATCGATTCGGCCGCTTGAGCGGCGCACTTCGTCCCGCGGTTTCTACGCTTCGAAGTGAACCGGTTCGCCGGCTTGCTGCGTCGCGTACTCCGACAGTGCGGCGAAAAACTCCGTGCCGCTACGCGTGTCGCGCCACTCGCCGTCGATGAATCGGAAGTGGAAACCGCCCGCCTTCGCGGCGATCCAGATCTCGCTCATGGGCGGCTGAAGGTTCACGATAATCTTCGAGCGGTTCTCGAATTCGAGGGTCAGGACGTTGCCGCTGCGCTCGAGTTCGATGTCGGCATCGGTGTCGTCGAGCGCACGTTCGATGGCGGCTAGCGCGGCTTCCGCGCGGGTCAGGTATTCACTATCGGACATGCTAAACTCCATCGATTATTTATTCAGGGACAGTCATGCGAGTCGTATCTCGGATGCGCGCGGCGGCGCCCGGCCGCGCGATTGTAGCGGTTTTAGCCATTCTCGCAGGTTGTGCACTCGCTGGCTGCGGACAACGCGGTTCGCTCTATTTGCCCACCGTGCCGCCGCTACCGGCCAAGCCGATCGATCGCACGCAAACGCCGCCGGAGGTCGCACATTCAGCCCCGGCAACATCCACCGACATGAGCACCGTTCCGGATACCTCCGGCACACCGCTTTCGTTGGCGCCGGAAAACGAACTCGCCGCGCCGCCCACCTCCGCCGCATCCGCTCCGTCGGCGCCGCTGCCTGCTTCTGCCGTCACCCCCGCTCAATAAGACTTTCGCATGACTCGATCCGCATTTGACTACGTCGACGGCGTGCTGCACGCCGAAGGCGTGTCCGCCGTCTCTCTCGCCGAGCAGTTCAGCACGCCGCTCTACGTGTATTCGCGCGCCGCACTCACCGCTGCGTGGAACGCCTACGCAGGTGCTTGCGCCGGCCGCCGCGCGAGCGTGCACGTCGCCGTCAAGGCCAATAGCAACCTCGCGGTGCTGAACGTGTTCGCGCGCCTCGGCGCCGGCTTCGACATCGTTTCGGGCGGCGAACTGGCACGCGTGCTCGCCGCCGGCGGCAAAGCGGAAAACACGGTGTTTTCCGGCGTCGGCAAGAACGCGGACGAAATGCGCGACGCACTCGCAGCCGGCGTGAAATGCTTCAACGTCGAATCGATCCCTGAGCTGGACCGCCTGAATGCGGTCGCCGCCGAAATGGGCAAGAAGGCGCCCGTCTCGCTGCGGGTGAATCCGGACGTCGACGCTAAGACGCATCCCTATATTTCCACCGGACTGAAGTCGAACAAGTTCGGCGTCGCCTTCGAAGACGCGCGCGCCACGTACCAGGCAGCCGCGGCGATGGCGAATCTCGAGGTGGTCGGTATCGACTGCCATATCGGCTCGCAGATCACGGAGGTCGCGCCGTATCTGGACGCGGTCGACAAGGTTCTGGAACTGGTCGAGCAGATCGAGCAGGACGGCGTGAAGATTCGCCATATCGACGTGGGCGGCGGTCTCGGCATCACGTACGACGACGAAACGCCGCCGGAAATCGGCGAATTCGTGCGCACCGTGCTGGATCGCATCGAAGCGCGCGGCCACGGCCATCGCGAAGTGTATTTCGAACCAGGTCGGTCGCTGGTCGGCAACGCCGGCGTGCTGCTTACGCGCGTCGAGTTTCTAAAGCCGGGCGCGGAAAAGAATTTCGCGATCGTCGACGCGGCCATGACCGATCTGGCGCGTCCTGCCATGTACGAGGCGTATCACGCAATCGACCCGGTCGTGAAGCGCGATGTGCCGGCTCACGTGTATGACGTGGTCGGTCCGGTTTGCGAGAGCGGCGACTGGCTCGGCCGCGAACGCCTGCTGGCGGTCGAACCGGGCGATCTGCTGGCGATCCGCTCGGCCGGCGCATACGGCTTTGTGATGAGCTCGAACTACAACACCCGTCCGCGCGCGGCCGAGGTGATGGTTGATGGTACACAGGTGCATGTGGTTCGCGCGCGCGAAGAGGTGCAACAGCTGTTTGCGGGCGAAACGATTTTGCCGGCGTAAACGTCATACTTCGCGTCAATCGGTGCGCAACGTAAAAGAGGCGATGCCGCTGCGGCATCGCCTCTTTTTTTGTTTGCTTGATCGACGGCCGGGGTTCGCGGCGGGTCAACGCGCCTTTGACATCCTGTCACGCAACCAGACAAGCAAACGCCAGCCGAGCAACGCCACCATGATCGCACCGTAAATCTTCGGCAAGATCAGATCGTGTTTGCCCGCCTTCATCCACCAGAAGTGCAGGATCGCGAGCGCACCGATCGCATAGATGAACCGATGCAGCATCTGCCAACGGCGCCCGAGTTTGCGCACCATCGCGCGCGGCGACGTCACGGCCAACACGATCAGCAACACGAATGCCGCGAACCCCACCGTGATGAACGGCCGCTTGCCGATGTCCTTGATAATCTCGGCGACATCGAACCACTTGTCGAACCACAGGTAAGTGGTGAAATGCAGCGTCGCGTAAAAGAACGCGTAGAGCCCAAGCATCCGGCGAAAGCGCACGAATGCGGCGACGCCGGTGAGCCGCCGCAACGGCGTCACGGCCAGCGTGATGCAGAGAAAGACGAGCGTCCACAGACCCGTCGAACGCGTGATGAACTCGATCGGATTCGCACCGAGCCGGTCAGTCAAGCCGAACACCACGATACGCGCAAGCGGATACCACGCCGCGATGAATACGACGACTTTGGCCGGCACGATCCAGCGCGCCCCGGTTGCCGCCCGCTTCGCGTTCGACGCGGACGCGGACGCCTGCGCACGTGGCACTGTGCGTTCGGTCTGGGTAACAGGTTGCGTATCGGAAGCCATGCTCGCGTCGCTCAGAAATTTTTCTTCAGGTCCATGCCCTGATAAAGCGATGCGACCTGATCGCCGTAACCGTTGAACATCAACGTCTTACGCTTGGGTGTGAAGAAACCGTCCTCGCCGATACGCCGCTCGGTCGCCTGACTCCAGCGCGGGTGATCGACATTCGGATTCACGTTCGAATAAAAGCCGTATTCGTTCGACGCATACGTGTTCCAACTGGTCGGCGGCTGCTTGTCGAGGAAACGGATTTTCACCAGTGATTTCGCGCTCTTGAAGCCATATTTCCACGGCACCACGACGCGCACCGGCGCGCCGTTCTGATTGGGCAGGACCTGACCGTAGAGGCCCATGGTGAGCAACGTCAGCGGATTCATTGCTTCGTCCATGCGCAGACCTTCGGAGTACGGCCAATCGAGCACGGGCGTCGACAGCCCGGGCATTTGCGACGGATCGGCCAACGTGATGAACTGCACGTATTTGGCGTTGCCAGTCGGCTGCACACGCTTGATCAACTCCGAGAGCGGCACGCCGATCCACGGAATCACCATCGACCAGCCTTCCACGCAGCGCAACCTGTACACGCGCTCTTCGAGCGGCGCGAGCTTGAGCAATTCGTCTATGTCGTAGACCTTCGGATTCTTGATCTCGCCCTCGACGCTCACCTTCCACGGATGCGGCCGCAGCGTCCCGGCGTTGTGCGCGGGATCGGCCTTGTCGGTGCCGAATTCGTAGTAGTTGTTATACGTAGTGATGTCTTTGTACGGCGTGATCTTGTCGAGCGCGACGAATCGGGTGTTGGTTTTCGCCGCCAGCTTTTGCGCCTTCGGATCCGGCGACGTGTAAGCCGCCAACGCCTCGCCGTTCACGCCGATCAAACTGCCGAGCGCCGCCGCGCCGGCCGCCTGCAACACGCGCCGACGGTTCTGAAAGACACGCTGCGGCGTGATTTCGCTGCGCGCAATGTCGTCGCCGTTGAGTTGAATTCTGTCGCTACGCTTGATCCACATCGTGGTGCTCCTTGCCGGCCCATCGGTCTATGCATCTTACGGGGCCATAGTGATGATCGCTCGTCCGGGCGTCCGTCCCGTCATCCATAGGTACTGTCAGGGCGAACACTCTGGATGCAGCGAATATTCCGCCAGCCATAAAAAAACCGCCGGTGCGCAGCACACGGCGGTTTTCAGTCGGGTCAGAGCGGCAAATCTTACAGCTTGCCGTAGCTATGCAAGCCCGACAGGAACATGTTGACGCCCAGGAAGGCGAAGGTCGTCACCAGCAGGCCGGTCAACGCCCACCATGCCGCGACCGTGCCGCGCAGCCCCTTCATGAGGCGCATATGCAGCCACGCTGCATAGTTCAGCCAGACGATCAGCGCCCACGTTTCCTTCGGGTCCCAGCTCCAGTAGCCGCCCCAGGCTTCAGCGGCCCACAGCGCGCCGAGAATCGTCGCGATTGTGAAGAATGCAAAACCGACGGCGATCGACTTGTACATCACGTCATCGAGCACTTCGAGCGCCGGCAGGCGGTCAGCCAGCACGCCGCGCTCTTTGGCCAGATACGCGACGCCCACCATGGCCGACAGCGCGAAGCTGCCATAACCGATGAAGTTGGCCGGCACGTGAATCTTCATCCACCAGCTTTGCAGCGCAGGAACCAGCGGCTGAATCTGCTGCGCGTCGCGCGCCACCGAGTACCACATCAGGAAGCCGACCGCGGCGCTGATCACCAGCAGCACGAACGCGCCAAGCGCCCGCGTGTTGTAGTGCTGCTCGTAGTACAGGTAGAAAAGCGCCGTGATCAGGCTGAACAGCACGAACACTTCGTACAGGTTCGAGATAGGAATATGACCCACATCCGCGCCGATCAGGTACGACTCGTACCAGCGCACCATCAGGCCGACAAAGCCCATCAGCACGGCCGCCCACGTCATCTTCGAGCCGATCGCCGCGCCGGTCGGCGAACGTGACAGCAGGCCGATCCAGTAGAACACGGTGGCGAACACGAAGAGCGCGCTCATCCACAGAATCGCGGACTGGCTCGACAGGAAGTACTTGAGGAAGAACGCGTTGTCCGCGCGGCTCAGATCACCGTGATAGATCTGGATGGCCAGCAGCGACAGCGCCGCGATCCCCACCATCAGCGGGCGCACCGGTTTCCAGCGCCAGCCGAGCACCACGAACACCGGCACGGCGCAGCAGAGCACCAGCTTGTCGTAGTAATTCATGAACGGGTGGTAGCGCGATAGCGCAAACCCGGCGCCCGCGACCATCGCGAGGGCAAACAGCCAGTCGACGATACCGAGCCGTTTCAGAAACGGCCGCTCGTCGTACTGGGCAAGGTTGGGCGCTTCACTCGCGGGCGCCTTCTTGGGCCGCGAGGGTGAAGAGGAGGAGGAGGAAACCTGAGTCAAGTCCATGATCTTACCGGGTCGAATCTTGTGAGCTTGCGGACGGCGCGCCGGCGTTGCCGGATTTGTCGGAAGCGCTGGCGGCGTCGGATGCTTCAGTGAGTTTGGCGCCCAGTGCGGCGCCTACGGCGTCGCGCGTCTGAACGAACTCTTTCTCGAAATCGAGCGTCTTGCGCGCGCTCGACATCGCCATCACGACGTTCGTGCCGTGATCCGTGTCTTTGAGCCAGAACCACAGGCGCCGTTCGCGGACATAGAACATCGAAAAGATGCCCAACACGAGGAGCAGGCTGCCAAGATACACGACTTTTTTGCCCGGCGCGCGCGTCAACTGAAATACCGAAGCTTGCACCTGCTTGAAGGAGTCCAGCTGCAAGTAGACCGGCGATCCATACAAAAAGCTGTCGGATATCGCGTTGATCGAGCTCTGGATGAAGCGGCTGGCGTCTGCATTGGCCACCGCTTCGGGCTCGCCGAGTTGCTGGCGGGACAGTTGGTACAGATCCCACGTGGAGCCTTCCAGCATGCGCAGCAGCAACCCGGCCGCCTTTTCCTGCTCGCCCTTCGGCACCGAATGGTCGATAAAGCCGGCAATCGCCTGGAAGCCGCCGACCGGCTGGCCGTTCGGCATCTTGATACTGTTATCCGCGCCAGCAAAAAGGGTCAGCACGCGCAACGCGCTTTCTTCAAGATGCTGCTGCAATTCGGTGTTCGAACCGGGCACCGAGCGCAGCGCGAAACGGTGAGCGGCCGAGGCGCGCATGGCCGGATCCTCCAGCGTGGCGCGCAGATTCATCCAGTCCTTGACCGTGCCGCCGCTGTCGGCGGGAATGCGCAGGTAGCGGAACGGATCGTCCGGATTCACGCGCATGCCGGCGAGAAACATCTTTTCGCCCGAGACGTCTACCGGCAGCATGTAGTTGTTGTATTCGCGCGCCTGGCCGTCCTTGTCGCGCACCTTGTATTGCACCGACGGGCCGACATTGTGCAGATCGAGCGGCTTCGAGGTCTTGGCGCCGGAGCCGAGACGCTCGTCGAACGCTTCTTTCAACGTGCGGTGCGCCGCGACGCCGCGCGCATCGGTCTGGCCGCTGCCGTTCTGGATGTTTTCGACGTTGATCGCGCGGAAATCGGTGAATTCCACCGTCTGGCCGTCCGCAAGCGGCGTGGCCGTGCTCAACGGCGCATTGCCGCCGATCGTGCCGCCGAACGGCGCGCTCTTCGCGCTGGCGCCGCTCATCGGGTAGGCCGTCATCTGCATTTGCGAGCCGCCGTCCTGGAAGCTCGACTGATAGATCGACACGCCGTCGTAGGTGAACGGCTGGTTCACTTCGACGCGGGCCGGCACGCGCGCGCCGGTCTTGTGATCCACCACCACGATGTCGCTCGCGAACAGCTTCGGCATGCCCGTCGAGTAATAGTCGACGATGAATTTGTTCAGCTCGATCGAAAACGGCAGGTCCTGGATCAGCGAGCCGTCCGGCTGGTTCAGAATCGCCGTGGAAACGTGCTGCCCTTCCGGAACCCATGCGTAGCCGCGGAACGTGGGATTCGATTGCGACAAACGGTGTTCCGGCGGAATCTCGTTGATCACCGTGTTGGCGCGGATCGGCGACTTGTCGAATAGCCACATTTGCAGCTTGATCGGCAGATTGCTGTCGAGCAAACCGCCCAGACAGATCACCACGATCGCAAGGTGAGCCGAGATGTAGCCGAACTTGGTCAGCGCGCCACGTTTGGCGGCGATCAGGGTCGCGCCTTCGGACTCACGCGTGACGAACTTGTAGCCGAGCCTGCCCGAGAGTTTGGCGAGCGCGGCCGAGGTCTCTGCACGCGTGCCCTGCACCGCGAACTCGCCCTTGTGATGGAACGCGCGCAAGCTGCCTTCGCGGACTTTGTCCTTCCAGCTCTTCGCGTCGGCGACCATTTTCGGCGCGTTGCGGATCACGCACAGCGACACCGACACCATCAGGAAGCCGAGAATCAGCATGAACCACCACGAGCTGTACACCGTGTACAGGCTCAGCGAGCGGAAGATGTCCGCCCAGAACGGGCCGAACTGATTGACGTAATTGGGATACGGATCGTCCTGCGTGAGGACGGTGCCGATAATGCTGGCGATCGACAGAATCACGAGCAACGAAATGGCAAAACGCATCGAACTCAAGACTTCGATGACGCTGCGCGTAATGCGATTGCCCGACTTCGACTGCAAACCCGACGTGGTGACGCTCATTCATACTCCGACTGAACAGCAAAAAAGGGTGAAGGGCTGTCGTAGGCACGACGCCCCCACCCTTTTCTTGTTTGGTACCGGCCTCGCCGGGCCGGTTGCACTTGCGTACGGGCTTCCTATTCCTAGTGCAAGCCCGCGATGTAATCGGCTACAGCCTTGATCTCGCTGTCCGACAGACGCGTTGCAATGGCATGCATCGCCTCGTTGTTGTTCCGTGCGCCAGGACCTTGCGTGAACGCCAGCAACTGCGCCACCGTGTATTCCGACCACTGTCCCGACAGCCGCGGATACTGCGACGGAATTCCCTGACCGGTCGGCCCGTGGCAGCTTGCGCATGCCGGTACGCCCTTGTCGGCAATCCCGCCGCGATAAATCTTCTGTCCTAGCGGAACAGTGTCTTTGTTGTGCGCGTAACCAGGCTTCGGGGTCTGCGCCGCGAAATAAGCCGCGACATTGACCATGTCCTGATCGGAGAGCGCCGCCGCCATGCCCGCCATGATCGCATTGTTG
This sequence comes from Burkholderia sp. WP9, assembly GCF_900104795.1. Classification (NCBI taxonomy): domain Bacteria; kingdom Pseudomonadati; phylum Pseudomonadota; class Betaproteobacteria; order Burkholderiales; family Burkholderiaceae; genus Burkholderia; species Burkholderia sp. WP9. The sequence continues at coordinate 3,970,885 of NZ_FNTG01000001.1, read as the reverse complement.
CGCGCCGGCTGCTTGGCGCCCGGCTGCGTTTTGAAATCCTTGAGCTGCTTGACGAGATACTCAGGGTGTTGGCCCGCCAGCTTCGGATACGCGCCGCCGGCACTGTTGCCGTCCGCGCCGTGACACGACGCGCAAACCTGCACCGCGATTGCCTGCCCCCGATTGACGTCCGGCTTTGCCGGATCTGCTGCTCGTGCCTGAATTGCCAAACCTGAAAGACCTGCCGCTACATGAAGCACCATCAGAGTCTTGCTCAGTCGATTCATTCGCACACCCTGTCTCGTCTTGTGGGATTTTTAGAGAGCCCCCAAACCTGCCGCATCGCGCCAGGCCCGGCGTTTTTCTTGAAGGTTTTGCAAAATACGACGGCGACCGAGTGACCGCCAGGAGCCGCCAAGGCACGTGGGCTGGCCCCCTCAGGTTTTCAGTAAACCATCGTATTGTACAATAACTCGCTAATCGCTAAGACGCCAGTCGGGCTTGACCCGTCCCCACTCCGGGTTCCCCGGCGTCTCGAATCCTGGCCTGATCATGTCCTTCCTGCTCCACCAATCCCGCTTTTTCACGACCGTCAATCACTTGCGTGATCTGCCGGCCACTTCGCAACCCGAGATCGCCTTCGCGGGGCGCTCGAACGCAGGCAAGTCGACGGCCATCAATATTCTGTGTAATCAGAAGCGGCTGGCCTTCGCCAGTAAGACGCCGGGCCGCACGCAGCACATCAATTACTTTTCGGTGGGCAAGGCGGACGAGCCGACCGCGCATCTGGTCGATCTGCCGGGCTACGGCTACGCGGAAGTGCCGGGCGCGGCCAAAGCGCATTGGGAAGCGCTGCTGTCCACCTATCTGCAGTCGCGCTCGCAATTGCGCGGCATGATCCTGATGATGGACTCGCGCCGCCCGTTGACGGATCTGGATCGCCGCATGATCGAATGGTTCGCGCCGACCGGCAAGCCGATCCACACGCTGCTCACCAAGTGCGACAAATTGACCCGCCAGGAAAGCGTGAATGCGCTGCGCGCAACGCAGAAGGGTCTGGCTGAATATCGCGCCGCCGGCTATCGCGGGGAATTGACTGCCCAGTTGTTCTCGGCGCTCAAACGCGTCGGTATCGACGAAGCGCACGAGTTGATCGAAAGCTGGCTGATCCCCGACGCGAAGGGCGAAGCAGACGCGCCTCAGTAAGCGAGGAGAGCGCCGCCGGATAGGAGAAAACGCTATTGCGGCCGCCCATAAAAAAACCCGCCGCTTTAACGGCGGGTCAAACAGCCTAATCGAAAAAACGACAGGCACCCGCTCAGGGAGGAGAAGCGGGGAGGTCAGCGCAAGGCGCCTTGCTCGATCGGTATGATATACCATTGTCTCGAAAAGTTTCCGGCAGCGGAGACAGGCGTTACTTGGCCACTCCACACATCCACGTTTCTTCGATTCGTCTATGAGCTTCTATCCCCACCACCGTCCGCGCCGCATGCGCCGCGACGACTTCTCGCGTCGTCTGATGCGGGAAAATATCCTCACCACCAACGATCTGATCTACCCGGTCTTTATCGTCGAAGGCACGAACGTGCGGCAAGCCGTTCCGTCGATGCCGGGCGTCGAGCGCGTCTCGGTGGATCTGCTGATGGGCGTGGCCGAGCAATGCGTCGAATTGGGCGTGCCGGTGCTGTCGCTGTTTCCCGCCATCGAACCTGCACTGAAAACGCCTGACGGCCGCGAAGCAACCAACCCGGCCGGTCTGATTCCGCGCGCGGTTCGCGAACTCAAAAAGAACTTCCCCGAACTGGGCGTCCTGACCGATGTCGCACTCGATCCGTACACGAGCCACGGCCAAGACGGCGTGCTCGACGAAGCCGGCTACGTCATCAACGACGAGACAGTCGAGATTCTGGTCGAGCAGGCACGTGCACAGGCTGAAGCGGGCGTCGATATCGTCGCGCCGTCGGACATGATGGACGGCCGCATCGGCGCCATCCGCGAGATGCTCGAGAGCGAAGATCACGTCCATACTCGCATCATGGCTTATGCCGCCAAGTTCGCGTCGGCGTTTTACGGCCCGTTCCGCGATGCCGTAGGGTCCGCCACGAACCTCGGCAAAAGCAACAAGATGACCTACCAGATGGACCCGGCCAATTCGAATGAAGCGCTGCGCGAAGTGCAAGCGGACATCAACGAAGGCGCGGACATGGTGATGGTCAAGCCAGGCATGCCGTATCTGGATATCGTGCGCCGCGTGAAGGACGAGTTCCAGTTCCCGACGTACGTGTACCAGGTGAGCGGCGAGTACGCCATGCTGAAAGCGGCCGCGCAGAACGGCTGGCTCGATCATGACAAGGCGATGATGGAATCGCTACTGGCGTTCAAGCGGGCCGGCGCGGATGGTGTGCTGACCTATTTCGCATTGGATGCCGCGCGGATTTTGCGTTCGCAGAAGTAACCCGACACGCCGCCTTTCGCGGCGGCTCAGACGTTGGGATAAACGGAGGCCGGCCGGTGAGTCGAGCCTCCGTTTTTTGTTTGACGCTTGAGTCGGCGCGCACCGTCAGTCTCTGCGAAGTCATGGTTAGTTCGCGTCTCGCGGTGCATGGGTACTCGCTAATCGAATTCGACGGCGATCGTCTTGCCCTCGACATTCAGCTCGACACGCTGCGTTGCGCGCTCAATTCCCCGTTTCAGGGAAGTCTCCAGCCGGCCGCGAATCAGAACCGAAATCCGATTGAGCGATACGCCGGCTCTCGACGAGCCGGCGATCGTGGTGATCCGCTTCGGCTTTTCGCCGCGGCTGCAAGACGCGCCCTACGGTCACCGCGTGCCGCTGACTACCGCAGACACGCCAGGCGCCGTAGCGGGCCCCTCATAAGCCGTCATGCCCCGGGCTCACGCGCCCGGTCCAGACTGCGCAAGAACTTATCCGCTGACTCATATCCGACGACGCGCAGCACTTCCTTGCCACTCCGATCGAAGAAGATGATCCCCGGCGGCCCGAACAGGCTGAAACGCTTGAGCAACGTCTGATCGTCGGCGTTATTGGCGGTGACGTCGGCGCGCAGCAGATTCATCTGCTTCAATTTCGCCTGGACACGAGCGTCGCTGAAGGTGAATTTCTCCATTTCTTTACAGCTGACGCACCAGTCGGCGTAAAAATCGAGCATAGCGGGCTGTGCAGCCGTTTTGACAGCCTCGTCGAGTTCATTCGATGACCGAACCTGGGCGAACGTCAGATCGCTCTGCGGCGCGCTGCCCGGCTTATTCGAAGCGCCCGCGACGCCCGCCTCGCCGCCGCGCGCCGCCAGGACGGCAAGCGGGCGCAGAGGATCCGATGAACCCGCCGCCAGCCCGACCAGCAGGACCGCTGCCCAGACGGCCAGCGCGACGCCGATACCGCGGCCGAGCCGGCGCCACACGGAAGCCTGCGCGGCCGGTGCCGCGAACAAACCGAGGGAGACAGCGGCGACCAGCAACCAGAGCGCGCTCAAGAGCATGGTCGCCGCCGCGCCCAGCACCGGCCAGACGATCCACAGCGCCGCCGCGAGCAACACCACGCCGAAGAACACCTTGACGCCGTCCATCCATGCGCCGGCGCGCGGCAACAGCGTGCCCGCGCCAAGACCGAGAATCAGCAGCGGCACGCCCAAGCCAAGTCCCATCGAAAATAGTGCCGCGCCGCCGAGCAGCGCGTCGCCCGTATGCGCAATGAACGCCAGCACTGCGAAGAGCGGAGCGGTCATGCAGGCGCCGACCACCAGTGCGGACAGCCCGCCCATCACGGCAACCGCTGCAAACTTGCCTCCGGAGCGTCCCGCCGATGCGCGCGAGACGCCGTCCTGCCAACGCTGCGGAAGCGCGATGTCGAAGCCGGCGATCAGGGTCAGCGCGAAAATCGTCAGCAGCACGGCAAAAGCACCCAGCACCCACGGATTCTGCAACCACGCGCCGAGGCTTTGCCCGATCAGCGCTGCGCCTATGCCAAGCGCCGTGTACACGAGCGCCATACCGATCACGTAGGCCGCCGACAGCGAAAATCCGCGAGCACGTGTCACTCGCGCACCTTCTCCGATAATGATCGCCGAAAGAATCGGAATCATCGGATACGAACAAGGGAGCAGACTCAGCACTGCGCCGGCGATGAAATAAAGTCCGACGATCGCGAAGAAGCCGCCGCCTTGCAGCAGCGACTGCGCGTAGTCCGCGCTGGTGGCACGCTCAAACCATGAGGTGCTTGCGGCGGCCGATTGTTGCGCACCATTGGCGCTCGGGCCTTGCGCGCTGCCAGCCGGTTGCAGAGCCGCGCCGCTGACGTGGTACACGCGCTCCATAGGCGGGTAGCAGATGCCGGCATCGGCACAACCCTGCGACGTCACCGCCAGATCAAATGGTCCGGCCGCTTGCTTAACGGGAATCCGGATCGTCAATTCGTTCCGATACGTCTCGACGTCCTTGTTAAAGGTCTGATCGAACTTGACGTGCCCGGCGGGCAATTGCGGCTCACCGATCGTGGTCGTTCCGTTGCGGGTCGCGAAGGCGAAGCGCTCGCGGTACATGTAGTAGCCATCCGCGATCCTGTAGGTCACGTCGACTTCGCCGGGCCTCTCCTTCGCGCTGAATTTGAAGGCGACCGCCGGATCAAGGAAGTCATCCGCAGCACGAGCCAGCGTGCCGAACTGCGCAAAAATCACGCAACCAACTAGGAAAAATAGCGTACGCAGCGCATTGCGCGCGCGTCGGTCGAGACCGTTAAACATGGAGGGTACGTTGAGTTTCAGCAGAGATCCACTGGCCGTACGCGGCCGATGCCGTCGCTTGCCACGAGAGGATCTCCGGCGTGTCGTAGGGATGGTGAGCCTGAATGAACTGCTCGAGTTCAAGCGCACGCGCCGCGCTAGTCTTGAACAGCAACTGGATCTCGTGCGCCGTTTCGATCGCGCCCTGCCAGTGATAGCTGGACTGCACGGCACCTAGCTGCGTGACGCAGGCGCATAGCCGTGTGGCCAAGGCATCCGCAGCAAGCTTCTGAGCCACGGCCGCGTCAGGCACCGTCGTCAGAATCAAGGTCACATTCACGCTCACAGATGGCTCCGGCCAGGCACGATTCAGGTGCCGATATCGTATCACCTAGCCTTGCCCTACCGCAGACGGCGCCGCGGCGGCGATGCGGCAGATGGCCGCGCGCACCGCATTCTGGCGCGCGCGTTATGGCGCTGGAAACAAAAAAGCCAGGCTTGGCGCCTGGCTTTCTTTTGATGCTAAAAAGCTTACTCAGCTTCTTGCACTTCGACTTCTTCAACTTCCGGACGGTCGAGCAGTTCGACCAGTGCCATCGGAGCGTTGTCGCCAACGCGGAAGCCGAACTTCAGCACGCGCAGGTAGCCGCCCGGACGGGTAGCGTAACGCGGGCCCAGAACTTCGAACAGCTTCGTGACCGAGTCACGATCGCGCAGGCGGTTGAATGCCAGACGACGATTTGCCAGCGACGGCTTCTTGCCGAGCGTGATCAGCGGCTCGACGACTTTACGGAGTTCTTTCGCCTTCGGCAGCGTGGTCTTGATGACTTCGTGCTCGATCAGCGAGTTGGACATATTACGGAGCATTGCCAGACGGTGGCTGCTCGTGCGGTTCAGTTTCCGCAAACCATGACGGTGACGCATGTTAATTCCTTCGATTCAAAGTTTTGGTCCAGCTCTTCTATCGCTCTCGAACTTCCCGCGGTTTCCCAACGGTAGCGAGTGCACGGGCCGGTAGTGAAAAAAGACAAGACGCGGATTTTAAAGGAAAATCCGCGTCTTTGCCAGTGCAGCGACGGGGTTCTGCCCCGGGATTACTTGTCCAGACCAGCCGGCGGCCAGTTCTCGAGTTTCATGCCGAGCGTCAAACCACGCGACGCCAGTACTTCCTTGATTTCGTTCAGCGACTTGCGGCCCAGATTCGGCGTCTTGAGCAGCTCGTTTTCCGTGCGCTGGATCAGGTCGCCGATGTAGTAAATGTTCTCGGCCTTGAGGCAGTTCGCGGAACGAACCGTCAGTTCGAGATCATCAACCGGGCGCAGCAGGATCGGATCGATCTGCGGCGCGCGCGACGGCGCTTCAGCCGTTGCTTCGGTGCCTTCCAGAGCAGCGAAGACCGACAGTTGATCGACCAGAATGCGCGCCGATTGACGGATCGCTTCTTCCGGCGAAATCACACCGTTGGTTTCGATGTTCATCACGAGCTTGTCGAGGTCGGTACGCTGTTCGACGCGGGCGCTTTCCACGGCATAGCTCACGCGGCGAACCGGCGAGAACGACGCATCCAGCACGATACGGCCGATGATCTTGGCCGACTCTTCGCCATAACGACGCACATTGCCCGGCACATAGCCGCGGCCCTTTTCGACCTTGATCTGCACGTCGAGCTTGCCGCCCTTCGACAGATGCGCAATCACGTGATCCGGGTTGATCACTTCGCAATCGTGCGCGAGTTCGATGTCGCCAGCGGTGACAACGCCTTCGCCTTCCTTGCGCAGCGTAACCGTCACTTCGTCACGATTATGCAGCTTGAAGACCACGCCCTTCAGGTTCAACAACAGGTTGACCACATCCTCTTGCACACCGTCGAGCGTCGAATACTCATGCACGACGCCTGCGATCGTCACTTCGGTCGGCGCATAGCCCACCATCGACGACAGCAGCACGCGCCGGAGCGCGTTACCCAAGGTGTGGCCGTAACCGCGTTCAAACGGTTCCATGACCACTTTCGCGTGGCTCTCACCAAGCGATTCAACAGCGATGATCTTGGGCTTCAACAAACTGGTTTGCATAGGTTTTCCTTTTCAATACCCTCGGCTCGTTACACCGATAAGGCTGACCGGTAACAACCTGAAAATAAACAGCCGAGACGCCCCCTTGCTTAGCGCAATCGAGGTGCCCCGGCCGTTAATCCGATTACCGCGAATACAATTCGACGATCAGGCTTTCGTTGATATCGCCAGCGATGTCGCTGCGTTCCGGCTTCTGCTTGAACGTGCCTTCGAACTTCTTCGAATCAACAGCGACCCAGCTCGGCAGACCGCCTTGCTCAGCCAGCGACAGCGCTTCAAGAATACGCGCCTGCTTCTTCTTCTGTTCGCGGACAGCAACTACGTCGCCAGCCTTCACTTGCATCGACGGGATGTTCGACACAACGCCGTTCACCGTGATCGCCTTGTGGCTCACCAGCTGACGCGCTTCAGCGCGCGTCGAGCCGAAGCCCATGCGATACACGACGTTATCCAGACGCGATTCGAGCAGTTGCAGCAGGTTTTCACCCGTGTTGCCCTTCAGGCGGTCAGCTTCAGCGAAGTAACGGCGAAATTGGCGCTCGAGGACGCCGTAGATGCGCTTTACTTTTTGCTTTTCGCGCAACTGCGTGCCGTAGTCGGACGTACGTGCACCCGAGGTGCGGCCGTGCTGGCCGGGCTTGCTGTCAAGCTTACACTTGTCAGCGAGCGAACGACGGGCGCTCTTCAGGAAAAGGTCAGTGCCTTCACGGCGGGACAGCTTGGCCTTAGGGCCGATATAACGTGCCACGTTGATTCCTTCTATGATTAATCACGCGAATGCATGCATTCGCGCTAGTCCGAACCCTTTGGGTCGAACGGTGGGCTTAGTCAATTCAATAGCGCAAGCAGCCTGCCGCCGCGCAGGGCGGCAACAGGCGCTGGCAAAACAAGCGTCTTAGATACGACGACGCTTCGGCGGACGGCAGCCGTTGTGCGGGACGGGAGTCACGTCGGAGATCGCGGTGATCTTGATGCCAAGACCATGCAACGCGCGCACCGCCGACTCACGGCCAGGACCGGGGCCCTTGATCCGCACTTCGAGGTTCTTCACGCCGTATTCCATCGCCACGCGGCCAGCCGATTCGGCTGCCACCTGGGCTGCAAACGGGGTCGACTTACGCGAACCCTTGAAGCCCTGACCACCCGACGTTGCCCAAGCAAGTGCATTGCCTTGACGATCAGTGATCGTGATGATGGTGTTATTGAACGACGCGTGAACGTGAACCACGCCCTCGGCGACGTTCTTCTTGACCTTCTTGCGAACGCGTTGCGCCGCGGAGTTGTTCGAAGCCTTAGCCATTACGTTTTCCTGTAACTGTCAGTTCCGCTTACTTCTTCAGCGATTGCGCTGCACGACGCGGACCCTTGCGCGTACGGGCATTCGTACGCGTACGTTGGCCGCGCAGGGGCAAGCCCTTACGATGCCGAACGCCACGGTAGCAGCCGAGATCCATCAGGCGCTTGATGTTCATCGTCGTTTCACGGCGCAGATCGCCTTCAACGATGAACTTGCCGACTTCTTCACGCAGCTTTTCGAGGTCTGCGTCGTTCAGGTCTTTGACCTTCTTCGAAAATGCCACACCAGCAGCGACGCAAATGTCGCGCGAGCGCGTGCGGCCGATACCGTAGATAGCCGTGAGGCCGATTTCGGTATGCTGGTGATTCGGGATGTTAACCCCTGCGATACGAGCCATTGTTTTTCCTCAAACAAAAAGCGCAAGCAAAAGCGCGGCGTTCAGCCTTGACGCTGTTTGTGGCGCGGATCAGAGCTGCAAATCACGCGCACAACGCCTTTGCGCTTGATGATCTTGCAATTGCGGCAAATGCGCTTAACCGATGCCATCACTTTCATGATATTACCCTTTTTTCAAATCACTTCGCCCGGAACACGATCCGCGCACGCGACAGATCGTAAGGCGTCAATTCAACCGTCACCTTGTCGCCCGGCAAGATCCGGATGTAGTGCATCCGCATCTTCCCAGATATGTGTCCCAATACGACATGGCCGTTTTCCAGCTTCACCCTGAAGGTAGCATTAGGCAGGTTTTCGATGACTTCACCCTGCATCTGGATCACATCGTCTTTGGCCATAAGTCCTTTCAACGCATCGGGACGCCGCCGCCTTTGAAATTAGCTTTCTTCAGCAGCGATTCATACTGTTGCGACATAACGTACGACTGCACCTGCGCCATGAAATCCATTGTGACGACGACAATGATCAGCAGCGACGTTCCACCAAAATAAAACGGCACGTTCCAGCGCAGCACCAGAAACTCGGGCAGCAGACAAACGAACACGATGTAGATCGCACCGGCCAGCGTCAGACGCGTGAGGATGCGGTCAATGTATCGGGCCGTTTGATCGCCCGGGCGGATGCCTGGGACGAAAGCGCCACTCTTTTTCAGGTTGTCGGCCGTCTCTCTGCTGTTGAACACCAGTGCGGTGTAGAAGAAACAGAAGAAAACGATCGCCAACGCGTACAGCAACACGTACACGGGTTGACCGGGCTTAAGGGCTTCGGCCACGTTGTGCAACGTGTCTGCGAACCAGCTGGTACGCGACCCCGAACTAAACCAGTTCAGGATGGTTGCCGGGAAGAGAATGATCGACGATGCAAAGATCGGCGGAATCACGCCCGACATGTTCAATTTCAGCGGCAAATGCGAAGACTGACCGCCGTAAATCTTGTTACCGACTTGCCGCTTTGCGTAGTTCACAAGAATCTTGCGCTGGCCGCGTTCGATGAACACCACCAGATACGTCACAGCAGCAATCAGCGCGACGACAATAATCGCGGATATCGGACTCATCGAACCGGTTTGCACCAGCGAAACAAGACCACCGATTGCATTCGGGAAGCCCGCTGCAATCCCGCCGAAAATAATGATCGAGATACCGTTGCCAAGCCCGCGCTCCGTGATCTGCTCACCCAGCCACATCAGGAACATCGTGCCGGTCACCAGCGTCACGACCGTCGTCAACCGAAAAACCATTCCCGGATCAATCACCAGGCCAGGCTGATTTTCCAACGCCACGGCAATGCCGAACGCCTGGAACGTCGCCAGCAGGACCGTGAAGATACGCGTGTACTGCGTAATCTTCCGTTGACCCGCTTGCCCTTCCTTTTTCAGCGCTTCGAGCTGCGGCGAGACAATCGCCAGCAACTGCATGATGATCGACGCCGAAATATACGGCATGATCCCCAGCGCAAAAATCGTGAACCGCGAAAGTGCGCCACCCGAAAACATGTTGAACATGCCAAGGATGCCGCCCGACTGGCTTTGGAAAAGCTTTGCCAGCTGGTCCGGGTCAATACCCGGCACCGGAATATGCGCGCCGATACGGTAGACGATCAGCGCCAGCAGCAGGAACACTGCCCGCCGACGCAGATCGCCGAACTTCGCCGCGCCGCGACCGGGTTTTGCGAGACTCGGGCTGTTAGCCAAGTACCTTCTCCGATGCAAATGCTAGTGACGGCAATTAGCTTGCGCGTTACTCGGCAAAAGAGCCGCCGGCTGCTTCGATAGCAGCGCGCGCACCCTTCGTCGCACCCAGACCCTTCACAACGACCTTGCGCTTGAGCTCGCCCGTCGCGATGATCTTGGCGCTCTTGATCAACTCGCCGACCAAGCCGGCCTGCTTCAGAGCCAGCAGATCGATTTCATCGACCGGCAGCTTTTCCAGATCCGAGAGACGCACCTCACCAACGAATTCCTTCGTCAGCGAAGTAAAGCCACGCTTCGGCAGGCGACGTTGCAGCGGCATTTGACCGCCTTCGAAGCCAACCTTGTGAAAGCCGCCTGAGCGCGACTTCTGACCCTTGTGACCGCGGCCAGCCGTCTTGCCCAGACCGGAGCCGATACCACGGCCGACGCGACGCTTAGCGTGCTTCGAGCCTTCAGCCGGCTTCAGGTTATTCAATTCCATTATCAACTCCTTGAGTCCTGGTCAGCCGCTTAGCTGATGACCTTAACGAGGTACGAAACCTTGTTGATCATGCCGCGCACAGCCGGCGTGTCCTGCAACTCGCTAACCGAGTTGAGTCGGCGCAGGCCCAAGCCACGCACCGTTGCACGGTGCGTCTCACGGGTGCCGATCAGGCTCTTGACGAGCTGGACCTTGACAGTTTTATCAGACATGGTGTCCACCTTAGCCCAGAATATCTTCGACGGACTTGCCGCGCTTCGCCGCGATGTCGCCCGGCGTGGACTGCTTGCGCAGACCGTCGAGCGTTGCACGAACGAGGTTGTACGGGTTCGTCGAACCGTGGCTCTTAGCAACCACGTTTTGCACGCCCATTACGTCGAACACTGCGCGCATCGGGCCACCAGCGATCACGCCCGTACCGTCCTTCGCCGGAGCGAGGAGAACTGCGGATGCGCCGTGCTTACCATGCACTTCGTGTTGCAACGTACCGTTCTTCAGCGGCACCTTGAACATGTTACGGCGAGCTTGTTCCATTGCCTTTTGAACAGCAACCGGAACTTCCTTCGCTTTACCCTTGCCCATGCCGATGCGGCCATCGCCGTCGCCAACCACGGTCAGTGCGGCGAAACCGAGAATCCGGCCGCCCTTCACAACCTTGGTCACGCGGTTGACCGAAATCATCTTTTCGCGCAGGCCGTCGTCGCGTTCGTCAGCCTGAACTTTCGCTTGCATCTTTGCCATGACGAATTCTTCCCTTAGAACTTGAGTCCGGCTTCGCGCGCCGCATCAGCCAGCGCTTTCACGCGGCCGTGGTAACGGAAACCCGAACGGTCGAAGGCGACGGATTCGATGCCGGCAGCCTTAGCCTTTTCTGCGATGCGCTTACCGATCAGCGTGGCAGCAGCGACGTTGCCGCCCTTGCCCGTTTGATCAGCCAATTGCGCACGCACTTCGGCCTCGAGCGTCGACGCGCTGGCGAGCACCTTGGTGCCGCACGGCGAGAACACTTGCGCATAGATGTGCGTGTTCGTGCGATGCACGGCGAGACGCGCGACCTGCAGCTCAGCGATCTTGATACGCGTCTGACGAGCGCGGCGCAGGCGAGATTGAGTCTTATCCATGATTGCGCACCCTTACTTCTTCTTCGTTTCTTTGAGGATCACAACCTCATTGGCGTAACGCACACCCTTGCCCTTATAGGGCTCCGGCGGGCGATAGCCGCGCACTTCTGCAGCGACCTGGCCAACTTGTTGTTTGTTGATCCCCTTGATCACGATTTCGGTTTGCGTCGGGGTCTCAGCCTTGACGCCTTCCGGCATCTGGTGCACCACAGGGTGCGAGAAACCCAGCGACAGGTTCAGCTTGTCGCCTTGCGCCTGTGCGCGGTAGCCAACGCCAACCAGCGTCAGCTTGCGCTCGAAACCCTTCGTCACGCCGTTCACCATGTTCGCAACCAGTGCGCGCATCGTGCCCGACATCGCATTCGCTTCGCGGCTTTCGTCAACCGGCTCGAAATTCAGCGTGCCGTTGTCGTTCACCACTTTCACGAGGCGGTTTGCCGCCTGCGTAATCGTACCCAGCGGGCCCTTGACGGTGATGCGATCGTCGCTCAGGGCCACTTCTGCGCCTTGCAGCGCGACCGGGCTTTTACCTACTCGAGACATGTTTCTCTCCTTTCGGCCTTAAGCGACGTAGCAGATGACTTCGCCGCCAACGCCCGTTGCACGCGCCTTGCGGTCCGTCATCACGCCCTTCGGCGTCGACACAATTGCCACGCCGAGGCCATTCATGACCACGGGGATGTCGTTACGGCCGCGGTACACACGCAGACCAGGCTTCGAAACGCGTTCAATGCGTTCGATGACCGGACGGCCAGCGTAGTACTTCAACACGATGTTCAATTCAGACTTCGCACCTTCGGACTTCACTGCGAAATCATCGATATAGCCTTCGTCCTTCAGGACCTGCGCAATCGCAACCTTGACTTTCGACGAGGGCATAGTCACCGAGACTTTCTCAACCATCTGCGCATTGCGGATGCGAGTCAGCATATCGGCGATAGGATCACTCATGCTCATTTACGTTTCTCCTATTACCAGCTCGCCTTGGTCAGGCCAGGGATCTCGCCGCGAAACGCGATTTCGCGAATCTTGTTACGCGCCAGCCCGAATTTACGGAACGTGCCACGCGGGCGACCGGTAATTGCGCAACGATTGCGCTTACGGGTCGGATTAGAGTTGCGCGGCAGTTGTTGCAGTTCCAGACGTGCTGCGTAATGCTCTTCGTCCGACTTGCTCATATCGCCGATGATCGCTTTCAGCTCTGCACGCTTGGGAGCGTACTTAGCGGCCAGGCGAGCACGCTTCTTTTCACGTTCGATCAGTGCCAGTTTAGCCACGGTAACCTCAGTTTCTGAACGGGAACTTGAAGCTGGCGAGCAGAGCCTTTGCTTCGTCGTCGGTCTTCGCAGTCGTCGTGATGCTGATGTTCAGCCCACGCAGTGCGTCGATCTTGTCGTAGTCGATTTCGGGGAAAATGATCTGCTCTTTCACACCGATGTTGTAGTTGCCGCGACCATCGAATGCACGACCCGACACGCCACGGAAGTCACGCACACGGGGGAGCGCGACCGTCACGAAACGGTCCAGAAATTCGTACATTGCTTGACCACGCAACGTGACCATTGCACCGATCGGATAGCCTTGACGGATCTTGAAGCCAGCGATTGCCTTGCGTGCCTTCGTGATCACCGGCTTCTGGCCTGCGATCTTCGTCAGGTCGCCAACGGCGTTTTCGATGATCTTCTTGTCAGCAACGGCTTCGCCAAGACCCATGTTCAGGGTGATCTTGGTGATGCGCGGCACTTCCATCACGGACTTGTAACCGAACTTCTCGATGAGGCCGGGTACAACCTTTTCTTTGTAAAACTCTTGCAAACGAGCCATTTTTTTACTCCGCAGCGTCAGGCGCTCAGCTCGGCACCGGTCGTTTTAAGGAAACGGACTTTCTTGTCTCCCTCGACCTTGATGCCTACACGCGACGCCTTGCCATTCGCGTCGACCAATGCGACGTTCGAAATTTGCAGCGGCATCGTCTTGGCTTCCACACCGCCCGTCGTACCCTTCATCGGGTTCGGCTTGACGTGCTTCTTGACGAGGTTGATACCCTCGACAATCACTTTGCCTTCGCCAACGGACAGCACGACGCCGCGCTTGCCTTTATCTTTGCCGGTGATGACGATAACTTCGTCACCTTTGCGAATCTTGTTCATCGCGACTCCTTACAGCACTTCAGGTGCCAACGAAACGATCTTCATGAATCGTTCGCTGCGCAACTCGCGCGTGACAGGCCCGAAAATACGGGTGCCAATAGGTTCGAGCTTGGCATTCAACAACACAGCGGCGTTGCCATCGAACTTGATCAGCGAGCCGTCCTGACGGCGCACGCCCTTGGCGGTGCGAACCACCACGGCGTTATAAATTTCGCCTTTCTTCACGCGCCCGCGCGGCGTTGCTTCTTTGACGGTCACCTTGATGATGTCGCCAATGCTGGCATAACGACGCTTCGAGCCGCCGAGCACCTTGATGCACATGACTTCACGTGCACCCGTGTTGTCGGCCACTTCAAGCCGAGTTTCGGTCTGGATCATGGTTTATCTTTCCCAACTTAATCCGGCCACACCACCATGGCGTACCCGGTCAGTCTTGGTCCCGTCAGCCAATCGGCTGCTTGGGTATGAACAGCAGCGACGGCAAACGAAACCCGCCATCGCAATCCGGTGAATCCTTCGGAACAGACTGGCGCCCGATCCGCTTCCCCCACCAACTTCGCCCGCGACGGGGCTCCCATAAAAGAGGGAAGACCGAGATTATAACAAATAATCTCGGTCTTGCAAGCGAAACTTACTGCGATTTCAATTACTTCTACAACATTGCGGCGTCAGATGACGCGAGCAGCCTCGACCAGGCGAGCCACAACCCAAGCTTTCGTCTTCGAAATCGGACGCGTTTCCTGGATTTCAACGAGGTCGCCCTCGTTGTACGTGTTCGCATCGTCGTGCGCGTGGTACTTCTTCGAACGCACAACGTACTTGCCGTAGATCGGGTGCTTCACGCGGTGCTCAACCAGCACGGTGACCGTCTTGTCCATCTTGTTGCTGACGACCTTGCCGACCAGCGTCCGCTTGAGCGAGGTTTTTACGCTATCGTTCATTTCTGGTTCGCCTTCTCAGTCAGGACGGTCCGCACACGTGCGATGTCGCGACGAACCTTCTTCAGCTGGCTCGTGTTCGTGAGCTGCTGGGTCGCGAGTTGCATGCGCAGGCCGAATTGCGCCTTCAACAGGTCCGACAGCTCCTTGTTGAGCGCGGCCTGATCTTTCTGGTGAAGTTCGGAAGCCTTCATCATTTGCTCCTTAGGCGCCGAGCTGACGCACGATAAACGTCGTCTTGAGCGGCAGCTTAGCTGCAGCCAGACGGAACGCTTCGCGTGCCAGCTCTTCGGTTACGCCGTCCATTTCGTACAGCATCTTGCCCGGTTGAATCTCTGCGACGTAGTACTCAGGGTTACCTTTACCGTTACCCATCCGTACTTCAGCCGGCTTGTGCGAGATCGGCTTGTCCGGGAAGATGCGGATCCAGATGCGGCCACCACGCTTGATGTGACGCGTCATTGCACGACGTGCCGCTTCAATCTGGCGCGCGGTCAAGCGACCACGACCGATAGCCTTCAGGCCGAACTCACCGAACGACACCGCGTTGCCGCGGGTAGCGATACCGGTGTTACGACCCTTCTGCTCTTTGCGATACTTTCTGCGTTTCGGTTGCAGCATCGTTATTCTCCAGTCTTCCCGCCGTCGCCGGCACCGCCAGCACGACGGGGAGCGCCACGGCGTGCACCTGCCGGGCCACCACCTTCACCATCGCGACGCGGACGGCGATCGCCACCCGGACGTGCGTTGCGGCGCGGACGCTTTTCTTCGGCGACTTCTTCAACCACCGGTGCGTCGTTGCGGCCGAGCGTGTCGCCCTTGTAGACCCACACCTTCACGCCGATGATGCCGTACGTCGTCTTTGCTTCCGACGTTGCGTAGTCGATATCAGCACGCAGCGTATGAAGCGGCACGCGACCTTCGCGATACCATTCCGTACGAGCGATTTCGATACCGTTCAGGCGGCCAGCGCTCATGATCTTGATGCCTTGAGCACCCAGACGCATCGCGTTTTGCATCGCACGCTTCATCGCGCGGCGGAACATAATCCGGCGCTCGAGCTGTTGCGTGATCGAATCCGCGATCAGTTGCGCATCGGTTTCCGGCTTGCGGATTTCTTCGATGTTGACGTGAACCGGAACGCCCATGCGCTTTTGCAGCTCGGACTTCAGCAGTTCAATGTCTTCACCCTTCTTACCGATCACGACACCCGGGCGCGAGCTGAAAATCGTGATACGGGCGTTCTTTGCAGGACGCTCGATCACAACGCGGCCGACGGACGCGTTCTTCAGCTTTTTCTTCAGGTATTCACGAACACCGATGTCTTCCTGCAACATCGCCGCGAAATTGTTGTTGTTCGCGTACCAACGCGACGCCCAATTGCGGCTGACGGCCAAACGGAAGCCAGTCGGATGAATTTTCTGTCCCATCGTATGACCCCTTAATTCCCGACCGTCACAGTGATGTGACAGGATTGCTTCTCGATGCGGTTACCGCGGCCTTTAGCGCGCGCGGTAAAACGCTTGAGCGACGCAGCCTTGTCGATGTAGATGCTCGTGATCTTGAGCTCATCGATATCGGCGCCTTCGTTATGCTCCGCATTCGCGATCGCCGACAGCACGACCTTTTTCACGATTCCCGCAGCCTTCTTCGGCGAAAACGTCAGAACGTTCAGCGCCTTGTCGACCGGCAAACCGCGGATCTGGTCAGCCACAAGGCGCGTTTTCTGCGCCGAGATGCGGGCACCGCGATGAATTGCTTTCACTTCCATCATGAGCCCCTTATTTCTTAGCCTTCTTGTCGGCTGCGTGACCCTTGAACGTACGGGTCAGTGCGAACTCGCCAAGCTTGTGGCCGACCATGTTTTCCGAGATGTACACCGGAACGTGTTGACGGCCGTTATGAACGGCGATCGTCAGACCGATGAAATCCGGGAGGATCGTCGAGCGACGCGACCAGGTTTTGATCGGCTTCTTATCCCGCGAAGCTGCTGCCGCCTCAACTTTCTTCAGCAAATGGGCGTCGCAGAACGGACCTTTTTTTACAGAACGTGCCATTGCCTACTCCTTAACGCTTGTGACGGCGCTGGACGATCATGCTCGTCGTGCGCTTGTTGCTGCGGGTGCGATAACCCTTAGCAGGTGTGCCCCACGGGCTCACCGGATCGCGACCTGCAGCCGTCTTGCCTTCACCACCACCGTGCGGGTGATCGACCGGGTTCATTGCAACGCCACGCACCGTCGGGCGGATACCGCGCCAGCGGTTCGCGCCAGCCTTACCGATTTGACGGAGGCTATGCTCTTCGTTGCCAACTTCACCAATCGTCGCGCGGCACTCAACGTGGACGCGGCGGATTTCACCCGAGCGCAGGCGGACCTGTGCGTAGATGCCTTCACGAGCCAGCAGCATCGCCGACGTACCAGCCGAACGCGCCATTTGCGCGCCCTTGCCAGGCAGCATTTCGATGCAGTGAATCGTCGTACCGACCGGAATGTTGCGGATCGGCAGCGTGTTGCCTGCACGAATCGGCGCTTCCGAACCTGACATCAGTTGCTGACCGACGGTGATACCCTTCGGAGCGATGATGTAGCGGCGTTCGCCGTCTGCGTACAGAACCAGCGCAATGTTCGCGCTACGGTTCGGATCGTACTCAAGGCGTTCGACCTTCGCTGCGATACCGTCCTTGTTGCGACGGAAATCGACGACACGATAGTGATGCTTGTGACCACCACCCTTATGACGGGTCGTGATGTGGCCGTTGTTGTTACGGCCGGCGGTCGTGGATTGCGAGTCGAGCAGCGGTGCGAACGGCTTGCCTTTATGCAGATCCTTGTTGACCACCTTGACCATCGCACGGCGGCCCGGCGAAGTCGGCTTAACTTTAACGATTGCCATGATTACTTGGCCTCCGCTTCAAAGTTGATTTCCTGGCCGGGCTTCAGGCAGACATACGCCTTCTTCACGTCCTTGCGCTTGCCCATGAAGCGGCCAAAGCGCTTGGCTTTGCCCTTCGAGACCAGCACGTTGACGGAATTGACTTCCACCTTGAACAGCAGCTCGACTGCAGCTTTCACTTCCTGCTTCGTGGCATCGGGCGCGACTTCGAACACGACTTGCTCGTTCTTGTCGGCCACCAGCGTCGCCTTTTCGGAGATCACCGGCGCGAGCAGGACCTGCATCAAACGATGATCGTTCTTGCGAATCTCGCTCATGACAGCAACTCCTCGATCTGGGCGACCGCAGCCTTCGTGATCAGGATCTTCTTGAAGTAGATCAGCGACAGCGGGTCGGCGTAACGCGGCTCGACAACTGCCACATGGGCGAGGTTGCGCGACGCGAGGTACAGGTTTTCGTCAACCGTGTCGGTAATCACCAGCACGGAGTCGAGACCCATCGCCTTGAATTTTTCGGCCAGCAGCTTCGTCTTCGGCGCTTCGAGCGTCAGCTCGTCGACTACCGAGATACGGCCTTCGCGGGCCAGCTGCGAGAAGATCGAGCAGAGACCTGCGCGATGCATCTTCTTGTTGACCTTGTGCGAAAAGTTTTCTTCCGGCGAATTCGGGAAGATCCGGCCACCGCCGCGCCACAACGGGCTCGACGACATACCGGCACGGGCGCGACCCGTACCCTTCTGGCGCCACGGCTTCTTGGTCGTGTGCTTGACTTGCTCACGGTCCTTCTGCGCGCGGTTACCGCTACGGGCATTCGCTTGATACGCCACCACCACCTGGTGAATCAGGGCTTCGTTGTAATCGCGGCCGAACACGACGTCCGACGCGCTAACGCCTGCACCTTCCTGACCATTGGCATTCAGGAGCTTAAGTTCCATTATTTCGCTCCTTTCACGGCACGCGTCTTCACGGCCGGCGTAACGAATACCTTGCCACCCTTCGCACCCGGAACGGCGCCCTTGACCAGCAACAGCTTGCGGTCAGCGTCGATACGAGCGATTTCGAGGTTTTGCACGGTTACCGTATCGTCACCCATGTGACCGGTCATGCGCTTACCCGGGAAAACACGACCCGGATCCTGCGCCATACCGATCGAACCCGGCACGTTGTGCGAGCGCGAGTTACCGTGCGATGCACGGCCGGATGCGAAGTTGTAACGCTTGATGGTACCGGCGTAGCCCTTACCGATCGACACGCCTTGCACGTCGACCTTCTGGCCTACTTCGAACAGGTCGGGACCGACCACGGTGCCGTTCGACAACTCGGCAGCCTTGGCAGCATCGATCTGGAATTCTTTGAGGATTTCACCGGCTTGAACACCGGCTTTGGCGAGATGACCGGCCAACGGCTTCGTCACGCGCGATGCACGGCGCGTACCGAATGCAACCTGCACGGCCGTGTAGCCGTCGGTTTCAACAGTCTTGATCTGCGTCACGCGGTTGTCGGACACGTCCAGCACGGTAACGGGAATCGAATCCCCTTCTGCCGTGAAGATACGGGTCATGCCAACCTTGCGACCTACGAGTCCAAGGCTCATCGTTTTCTCCATTCCCGACTGCGATTGGTCGGGGCTAATTTACAAAATGCCGGTGCCGTTTCGGGCATGAATTCATGCTGCAGCACACCGACTTTTTTGCGCAAATGCGCGAAAAGCCCACTATTATAGCGAGGCCTCTCGTTTTCCGCAAGCAATCAATGACTTAGCGTTGCCAGGTACGCCAGGCAACGCTTTGAAGCCTTATTGCAGCTTGATTTCCACGTCCACGCCAGCCGGCAGGTCCAGCTTCATCAATGCGTCAACGGTCTTATCCGTCGGATCGACGATGTCCATCAGACGTTGGTGCGTACGGATTTCGAGCTGGTCGCGCGACGTCTTGTTGACGTGCGGCGAACGCAGGATGTCGAAGCGTTGAATACGGGTCGGCAGGGGAACCGGACCACGAACGATTGCGCCAGTCCGCTTTGCCGTGTCGACGATTTCAGCAGCCGATTGATCGATCAGGCGATAGTCGAAAGCCTTCAGGCGAATACGGATTTTCTGGTTCTGCATGACAATTCCTTGGAAAGAGCGAGGCGATATTGCACCGCCAGACAGTAAAAGAACGTAGAGCCGGATGCCCGCTGAGGGCGGGCGCCCGGCTCCGGGCACCACTTACAGCAAATACGTCAATCCGCGATTTTACTCGAGAATCTTGGCGACCACACCTGCGCCAACCGTACGGCCGCCTTCGCGGATTGCGAAGCGCAGACCTTCTTCCATCGCGATCGGGTTGATCAGCTTCACCGTGATCGATACGTTGTCGCCCGGCATCACCATTTCCTTGTCCTTCGGCAACTCGATCGAGCCCGTCACGTCCGTCGTACGGAAGTAGAACTGCGGACGGTAGTTGTTGAAGAACGGCGTGTGACGACCGCCTTCATCCTTGCTCAGCACGTACACTTCAGCCGTGAAGTGCGTGTGCGGGTTGATCGAACCCGGCTTGGCCAGAACCTGGCCACGCTCCACGTCTTCACGCTTCGTGCCGCGCAGCAGGATACCGACGTTGTCGCCTGCCTGACCCTGGTCGAGCAGCTTGCGGAACATTTCCACGCCCGTGCAGGTCGTCTTCACCGTCGGCTTGATACCGACGATTTCGATTTCCTCGCCAACCTTCACAACGCCGCGCTCAACGCGACCCGTCACCACCGTGCCGCGACCCGAGATCGAGAACACGTCTTCCACCGGCATCAGGAATGCGCCGTCAACTGCGCGCTCCGGCGTCGGGATGTACGTGTCCAGCGCGTCGGCCAGATTCATGATCGCCACTTCGCCCAGCTCGCCCTTGTCGCCTTCCAGCGCCAGCTTGGCAGAACCCTTGATGATCGGCGTTTCGTCGCCCGGGAAGTCGTACTTCGACAGAAGTTCGCGAACTTCCATCTCGACCAGCTCCAGCAGCTCAGCGTCGTCCACCATGTCGCACTTGTTCAGGAACACGATGATGTACGGAACGCCAACCTGACGCGCCAGCAGGATGTGCTCACGCGTTTGCGGCATCGGGCCGTCAGCGGCCGAGCACACCAGGATCGCGCCGTCCATCTGCGCTGCGCCCGTGATCATGTTCTTCACATAGTCAGCGTGGCCCGGGCAGTCGACGTGTGCGTAGTGGCGGTTGGCCGTTTCGTACTCGACGTGTGCCGTGTTGATCGTGATACCACGTGCCTTTTCTTCCGGCGCCGCGTCGATCTGGTCGTATGCCTTCGCTTCGCCGCCAAACTTCTGCGTCAGAACCGTCGTGATCGCTGCCGTCAGCGTGGTCTTGCCGTGGTCAACGTGACCGATCGTGCCGACGTTCACGTGCGGCTTGGTCCGTTCGAATTTACCTTTAGCCATGTTTCTCTTCTTTCAAAAAGTTAATCGTTGAATGACTTGCCGCGCGATTACTTCGACTTCGCGTTGATGATCGCTTCGGACACGTTACGCGGTGCTTCGGAGTAGTGCTTGAACTCCATCGTGTACGTTGCACGACCTTGGGTCAGCGAACGCAGCGACGTCGAGTAGCCGAACATTTCCGACAGCGGGACTTCGGCGCGAACGATCTTGCCGCCGCCAACCATGTCGTCCATACCCTGCACGATGCCGCGACGACCCGACAGGTCGCCCATCACGTTGCCCATGTAATCTTCAGGCGTTTCGACTTCCACAGCCATCATCGGTTCGAGGATGACCGGTTGAGCCTTACGCATTGCTTCCTTGAACGCCATCGAGCCGGCCATGCGGAACGCATTTTCGTTCGAGTCAACGTCGTGGTACGAACCGAACGTCAGGTGAACCTTGACGTCGACGACCGGGAAGCCTGCCAGCACGCCTGCCTTCAGCGTTTCCTGGATACCCTTGTCCACCGCCGGGATGTATTCGCGCGGAATCACACCGCCCTTGATCTCGTCGAGGAACTCGTAGCCCTTGCCTTGCTCATTCGGCTCGAGCGTGATGACCGCGTGACCGTACTGGCCGCGACCACCCGACTGCTTGACGAACTTGCCGTCAACGTCTTCCGCCTTACCGCGAATCGTTTCGCGGTAAGCAACTTGCGGCTTGCCGACAGTCGCTTCCACGCCGAATTCGCGCTTCATACGGTCAACCAGAATTTCCAGGTGGAGCTCGCCCATGCCCGAAATAATGGTTTGGCCCGATTCTTCGTCCGTTTGAACGCGGAACGACGGATCTTCTTGTGCCAGACGGTTCAGCGCCAGACCCATCTTTTCCTGGTCAGGCTTCGTCTTCGGTTCAACAGCCTGCGAAATCACCGGCTCCGGGAAAATCATGCGTTCGAGCACGATCGGGCTTTGCGGATCGCACAGCGTGTCGCCGGTCGTCGCGTCTTTCAGGCCGACTGCTGCTGCGATGTCGCCCGCGCGGACTTCCTTGATTTCTTCGCGCTGGTTCGCGTGCATCTGCAGAATACGACCCAGACGTTCCTTCTTGTCTTTGGTCGCGTTCAGCACGGTGTCGCCGGAATTCACGACGCCCGAGTACACGCGGAAGAAGATCAGCTGGCCGACGAACGGGTCGGTCATGATCTTGAACGCCAGTGCCGAGAACTTTTCGTCGTCGGCAGCGCGGCGCTCGCCCTTTTCACCGTTTTCCAGCTCGCCGGTAACCGGCGGGATGTCGATCGGCGAAGGCAGGAAGTCGAGCACGGCGTCCAGCATGCGTTGCACGCCCTTGTTCTTGAACGCGGTGCCGCAAAGCATCGGCTGGATTTCGCAAGCGATCGTACGGTCGCGCAGACCCTTGATGATTTCCGCTTCAGAGAGCTCGCCCTCTTCCAGGTACTTGTTCATCAATTCTTCGCTCGACTCGGCAGCCGCTTCGACCATCTTCTCGCGCCATTCCGTGCACGAGTCAGCCAGTTCCGCCGGAATTTCTTCGTACGAGAACTTCGTGCCTTGGGACGCTTCGTCCCAAATGATCGCTTTCATCTTCAGCAGATCGACGACGCCCGTGAAGTTTTCTTCTGCACCGATAGGCACCACGACCGGAACCGGGTTCGCCTTCAGACGCAGCTTGAGCTGGTCGTAAACCTTGAAGAAGTTCGCGCCGGTGCGGTCCATCTTGTTGATGAACGCGAGACGGGGAACCTTGTACTTATTAGCCTGACGCCACACGGTTTCCGACTGGGGCTGAACGCCACCCACAGCACAGTAAACCATGCACGCGCCGTCGAGCACGCGCATCGAGCGCTCAACTTCAATTGTGAAGTCAACGTGGCCCGGGGTGTCGATGATGTTGATGCGGTGCTCAGCGCGGTCGCCGGCCATGCCTTTCCAAAACGCCGTGGTAGCAGCGGACGTGATCGTGATGCCGCGTTCCTGCTCCTGCTCCATCCAGTCCATGGTGGCAGCGCCGTCGTGAACTTCACCAATCTTATGGTTCACGCCGGTGTAGAACAGGATGCGCTCGGTCGTCGTCGTTTTGCCGGCGTCGATGTGAGCGCTAATACCGATGTTACGGTAGCGCTCGATAGGTGTCTTGCGAGCCACTTTGATCCTCTATTGGGATGACGCGATGCGAGAAAATACCCATCGCGCTGTAACACAAACGGGCGAGGCGCTTTGTAAGCGCACCCGCCCGGAATTTCTTTCCGTTTTTTCTGCTAAACCCGGGTTCGGGAAGCTTAGAAACGGAAGTGCGAGAACGCCTTGTTGGCTTCTGCCATCCGGTGAACTTCGTCGCGCTTCTTCATTGCGCCGCCACGGCCTTCGGCCGCTTCGGAGAGTTCACCTGCCAGACGCAGGGCCATCGACTTCTCGCTGCGCTTCTTCGCGGCTTCACGCAGCCAACGCATCGCCAATGCCATACGACGCGACGGGCGCACTTCGACCGGAACCTGATAGTTCGCACCACCAACGCGGCGGCTCTTCACTTCGACCACCGGCTTGACGTTGTTGAGCGCTACCGTGAACACTTCCAGCGGGTCCTTGCCACCCTTGGTCTGGATCTGTTCGAAAGCGCCGTACACGATACGCTCGGCAACCGACTTCTTGCCAGAGAGCATCAGCACGTTCATGAACTTAGCTACATCAACGTTACCGAACTTCGGATCCGGCAACACTTCCCGCTTGGGGACTTCGCGACGACGCGGCATGTTTCTTCCTTTAACTTTTCAGTTGGAGCTATTTTTAGCCCCGCGGCCACCAACTAACCCGATTCATCTCTAACGACTTACCAGCCTGGTCGGGTGACCACTTACTCGACAGCACCGGCGATTCCGGCACCACCGCTATTACCGCCTATGCAGGCGACCTGAAACTACTGACCGGCTAATTACTTGCCAGCTTATTTACCAGCTTTTGCACGCTTCGCACCGTACTTCGAGCGAGCCTGCTTACGATCCTTGACGCCCTGGGTATCCAGCGAGCCGCGAACCATGTGGTAACGCACACCCGGCAAGTCCTTCACACGGCCGCCGCGAATCAGCACGACCGAGTGTTCCTGCAGGTTGTGGCCTTCACCACCGATGTACGAAATGACTTCGAAGCCGTTCGTCAGACGAACCTTGGCAACCTTACGCAGTGCCGAGTTAGGCTTCTTCGGCGTCGTGGTGTACACACGGGTGCACACGCCGCGACGCTGGGGGCAGTCCTGCAAAGCCGGGCTCTTGCTCTTCGTCGTTTCCGACGCGCGGCCTTTGCGAACCAGTTGATTGATGGTTGGCATTGTTTATTCCTGAAATTGAACAAAATCGACGCATCTGTTTCCGGGCAAAGCAGAAACGATTGCGCATCGAACTTCCGGACCCGTCCGCCAGCGCATGATTTGACTTCGCGCGCAGGCATTCCAAGAACCGGAACCTAGCATAATATTCCGAAATTACTAAGGGAGTCAACAGGTTGCGATGTTTCGCACCCCTGCGGAGCTGCCCAGGCGCTCGCTGAACGCTCAGTCGGCGGCAACGACTTCTAGCAACTCGTCGCCGAAACGGTCGAGTTTGCGCGCACCCATACCCGGAATGCCGCGCAAATCTTCGATGGAATCGGGGCCGTTACGAGCAATTTCTGCCAACGTTGCGTCGTGGAAAATGACATATGCCGGCACGCCGTCGCTCTTCGCCGTTTCGGTGCGCCACGCACGCAGCCGTTCCCAGCGCGCACGTTCGCGCGGGCCCATGCCGATTGTCGGGTCGGCGCGCTCACTGGTGCGCCCGGACGATTGACGGGTACGCGTCGGCTTGACGTAACGGCGCATCGTGACGTTCTGCTCGCCCTTGAGCACCGGTTTGCTTGCCTCGGTTAGAACCAGCGAGCCGAATCCCTCGTGGTCGACGGTCAGATAGCCGAACGCGACAAGCTGGCGAAACACGGCACGCCACTCCGGTTCGCCGAGCGCCGAACCGATACCGAACGTGGTCAGCTTCTCGTGGCCTCGCTGAAGGATTTTTTCGCTGCTGTTGCCGCGCAGAATATCGATCAGATGGCCGGCGCCGAAATGAAAACCGCTCGCCCGCTGAGCACGGAACACGCACGAGAGCGCCATCTGCGCCTCCCGCGTCGCATCCCATGTAGCCGGTGGCTCAAGACAGTTGTCACAGTTGCCGCACGGCTTGCTCGATTCGCCGAAATACGCGAGAAGTCGCACTCGCCGGCAAGTCGCCGCTTCACACAGACCGAGCAGCGCGTCCAGCTTGCCTGTTTGCACGCGCTTGTGTGCGTCGTCGGCGTCGGATTCGTCGATCATTTTGCGCTGCTGGACGACGTCGCCGAGACCGTAGGCCATCCATGCGTTCGCCGGCATGCCGTCGCGTCCCGCGCGGCCCGTTTCCTGGTAATAGCCTTCGACGCTTTTCGGCAAGTCCAGGTGAGCCACGAAGCGCACATCCGGCTTATCGATGCCCATGCCGAACGCGATCGTCGCGCACATCACGATTCCTTCTTCACGCTGAAACATCTCCTGATGCTTCTGGCGGATTTCAAACTCCATACCGGCGTGATACGGCAGCGCGCGCATCCCTTTTTCTTTCAACCACTCCGCAGTCTCTTCGACCTTGCGACGCGAGAGGCAATAGACGACGCCAGCGTCAGTCGTGCCGTCCGGCTTCGAATGCTCCGCGCGGATGAAGTCCAGCAACTGGGTACGCGCGTTGTCCTTTTCGACAATGCGATAGCGGATGTTCGGGCGGTCGAAGCTCGACACGAAAATACGTGCGTCATCCAAGGCGAGGCGGTGGATGATCTCGTCCCGCGTGATGGCATCCGCGGTAGCTGTGAGCGCGATGCGCGGCACGTTCGGAAACCGCTCGTGCAGCACCGACAACTGGATGTATTCCGGCCGGAAATCGTGCCCCCATTGCGACACGCAATGCGCTTCGTCGATGGCGAACAACCCGATGCGCGTACGCTCCAGTAGCTCCTGGAAACGGGGCGTCATCAAACGCTCCGGCGCCACGTAAAGCAGGTCGATCTCACCGTCGCGCAACGCGCGCTCAGTCGCCATCGCCTCTGCGCTCGACAGCGTCGAATTCAGATACGCCGCCCGCACACCCACTTCCGTAAGCGCGGCCACCTGATCCTGCATCAGCGCGATCAGCGGAGAAACGACGATGCCGGTTCCGAACCCGCCTTCACGGCGCACCAGCGACGGAATCTGATAGCAGAGCGACTTGCCGCCGCCCGTCGGCATCAGCACGAGGCAATCGCCGCCGCCGGCGACGTGCTCGACAATTTCGCCCTGCTGTCCTCTGAACGCGGGGTAACCGAAGACTTCGTTGAGGATTTCGAGCGGACGGGACATGAATTTGAGAGAAGCAGCGTGATGCCGGTGACACGAATTTTACCAACGCATTCGTGCTGCGCCCGCGCTTTACTGCAACGTTAGCCATTCGGGCTAACAAAGCATGGGCAAGCGCACAAAAAGAAAGCGCATAAAAAAAGCCGCTCAGTCGAAACTGAGCGGCTTCGCTGGCTAGAGTTCCAAGCGGCTTGCACCGCCTGGACCTACTGACCTGAGCTTACTCGCCTGAGTGCTGCTGTTCGGCGGCCGGGGTTTCCGGCGTACCGAATTCGAACGACTCTTCCGCTGCGATCTGATCGAAACGCTCGCGGTCGGACAGTTCCTTGCTCTTACGTGCCTTGTGGAACGCGAGACCCGTACCAGCCGGAATCAGACGGCCGACGATCACGTTTTCCTTCAGACCACGCAGGTCGTCGCGCTTGCCCATGATCGCCGCTTCGGTCAGCACGCGGGTCGTTTCCTGGAACGATGCCGCCGAGATGAACGAATCGGTCGACAACGAGGCCTTCGTGATACCGAGCAAGACGTTTTCGTACGTTGCCGGACGCTTGTCTTCCGCGATCATACGGTCGTTCTCGTCGAGCATATCCGACCGCTCGACCTGTTCGCCCGGGATGAAACGCGTATCGCCGTTGTCCGTAATCTGCACGCGGCGCAGCATCTGACGAACAATCACTTCAATGTGCTTGTCGTTGATCTTCACGCCTTGCAGACGGTACACGTCCTGCACTTCGTCCACGATGTAACGCGACAGCGCTTCGATACCTTGCAGACGCAAGATGTCGTGCGGATCGGCAGGACCGTCGACAATCATTTCGCCCTTGTTGACGACCTGACCATCGTGCACGAGAACCTGCTTTTCCTTCGCGATCAGGAACTCGTGCTGATTGCCTTCGAGGTCCGTGATAACGAGACGCTGCTTGCCCTTCGTGTCCTTACCGAACGACGTCGTACCCGTGACTTCCGCCAGGATACCCGCGTCCTTAGGCGAACGTGCTTCGAACAGTTCAGCCACACGCGGCAGACCACCGGTAATGTCACGCGTCTTCTGCGATTCAACCGGGATACGTGCCAGCACTTCACCGACCTGCACTTGCTGACCATCCTTCACGGTGATCAGAGCGCCGACCTGGAAGCCGATCTGCACCGAGTGCTCGGTGTTCGGGATCTTGACTTCTTCGCCGTTCGCGTCGAGCAGCTTGACCTGCGGACGCACCGTCTTCGAAGCTTGCGAACCACGACGCTTCACGTCGATCACGACCAGCGTGGACAGACCCGTCACATCGTCGATCTGCTTGGCAACCGTCACGCC
This sequence comes from Burkholderia sp. WP9, assembly GCF_900104795.1. Taxonomy (NCBI): domain Bacteria; kingdom Pseudomonadati; phylum Pseudomonadota; class Betaproteobacteria; order Burkholderiales; family Burkholderiaceae; genus Burkholderia; species Burkholderia sp. WP9. The sequence goes on along the minus strand of NZ_FNTG01000001.1, from coordinate 3,942,929 downwards.
TTCTTCGACGTTTTCGAACTTCACCGTACCGCCCCACTCGGTGATGATCGGACGCGTCATCGGATCCCACGTTGCCAGTTGCGTGCCGGCCTTGATCTGCGCGCCGTCCAGTTGCAACAGCGTCGCGCCGTACGGCACCTTGTGACGTTCGCGCTCGCGACCGTGGTCGTCGGTGATCATGGCTTCGCCCGAACGCGAGATGACGATCTGCTCGCCCTTCGCGTTGGTGACGTAACGCATCGTTGCCGTGAAACGCACCGTACCGTTCGACTTCGCTTCAACCGACGAAGCCACTGCCGCACGCGATGCCGCACCACCGATGTGGAACGTACGCATCGTAAGCTGCGTGCCCGGTTCGCCGATCGACTGCGCAGCGATCACGCCAACTGCTTCGCCGACGTTGACCGACGAGCCGCGGCCCAGGTCGCGGCCGTAGCAGGCTGCGCACAGACCGTAACGCGTTTCGCAAGTCAGCGGCGTACGCACGCGCACTTCGTCGATGCCGAGGCGTTCGATTTCTTCGACCGCGTCTTCGTCGAGCAGCGTGCCCGTTTCGTACAGCGTTTCCTGCGATTCCGGATTGACGACGTCAGCCACCGTCACGCGACCGAGAATACGGTCACGCAGCGCTTCGACGACTTCACCGCCTTCGACCAACGCCTTCATGGCGACGCCGTTGGACGTACCGCAATCGTCCTCGACCACCACCAGATCCTGCGTCACGTCGACCAGACGACGCGTCAGGTAACCCGAGTTTGCCGTCTTCAGTGCCGTATCAGCCAGACCCTTACGTGCGCCGTGGGTCGAGATGAAGTACTGCAACACGTTCAGGCCTTCACGGAAGTTCGCCGTAATCGGCGTCTCGATGATCGAGCCGTCCGGCTTCGCCATCAGGCCACGCATACCGGCCAGCTGACGAATCTGAACCGCGGAACCACGAGCACCCGAGTCCGCCATCATGTAAATCGAGTTGAACGATTCCTGACGCGTTTCGTTGCCGTCGCGATCCGTGACCGGTTCCGTCGACAGCTGTTCCATCATCGCCTTGCCGACCGCTTCCGACGTTGCCGACCAGATGTCGACCACGTTGTTGTAGCGCTCTTGCGACGTGACGAGACCCGACATGTACTGACGGTCGTATTCCTTCACCTTCTTCGCGGCGTCGCCGACGATGGTTTCCTTCTGCGGCGGCACGAGCATGTCGTCGACGCAGATCGAGATACCAGCGCGCGTTGCCAGACGGAAACCCGACTGCATCAACTGGTCGGCGAAAATCACCGTTTCACGCAGACCGCATTTGCGGAACGCGGTGTTGATGAGGCGCGAGATTTCCTTCTTCTTCAGCGGCTTGTTGAGCACCGAGAACGGCAGGCCCGGCGGAAGAATTTCCGACAGGATTGCACGGCCGACGGTGGTCGGGTAAAGCGTGATCTTCGGCACGAACGCCGGCGCACCTTCCGACTTGTCTTCGTTGTGGACCATTTCGGTGATCCGCACGTTGACGCGCGAGGCGAGCTCGACTTCCTTGTTCTCGTAGGCACGCAGCGCTTCCGAAACGCCGGTGAACGTCAGGCCTTCGCCCTTAGCATTCACGGCTTCACGGGTCGCGTAGTACAAACCGAGCACGATATCCTGCGACGGCACGATCGACGGATCGCCGTTGGCCGGGAACAGGACGTTGTTCGACGCCAGCATCAGCGTGCGCGCTTCCATCTGCGCTTCCAGCGACAGCGGCACGTGAACAGCCATCTGGTCACCGTCGAAGTCGGCGTTGAACGCCGCGCAAACGAGCGGGTGCAGCTGGATTGCCTTACCTTCGATCAGCACCGGCTCGAAAGCCTGAATGCCAAGACGGTGCAGCGTCGGCGCACGGTTCAGCATGACCGGATGTTCGCGAATGACTTCTTCGAGAATGTCCCACACCACCGGCGTCTGGTTCTCGACTTCCTTCTTCGCAGCCTTGATGGTGGTAGCGACACCCATCACTTCGAGCTTGTTGAAGATGAACGGCTTGAACAGTTCGAGCGCCATCAGCTTCGGCAGACCGCACTGATGCAGCTTGAGCGTCGGGCCGACCACGATCACCGAACGGCCTGAGTAGTCAACGCGCTTACCGAGCAAGTTCTGACGGAAACGACCGCCCTTACCCTTGATCATGTCAGCGAGCGACTTCAACGGACGCTTGTTCGCGCCGGTCATGGCCTTACCGCGACGACCGTTGTCGAGCAGCGAATCGACGGCTTCCTGCAGCATCCGCTTTTCGTTGCGGACGATGATTTCAGGCGCCTTCAGTTCGAGCAGACGCTTCAACCGGTTGTTACGGTTGATCACGCGGCGATACAGGTCGTTCAGGTCCGACGTCGCGAAGCGGCCGCCGTCCAGCGGCACCAGCGGACGCAGTTCCGGCGGCAGCACCGGCAGCACTTCGAGCACCATCCAGTCAGGCTTGATGCCCGAACGCTGGAAAGCCTCGAGCACCTTCAGGCGCTTTGCGTACTTCTTGATCTTCGCTTCCGAACCCGTGTTCTTGAGTTCAGTGCGGAGCATCTCGACCTGTTCGTCGATGTTGATCGCGCGCAGCAGTTCGCGCACGCCTTCCGCGCCCATCTCGGCACGGAATTCGTCACCGTATTCTTCGACCTTGTTGTAGTAATCCTCTTCCGTCATGATCTGCCGCGCTTTCAGCGGCGTCATGCCCGGATCGATCACCACATATGCTTCGAAATACAGCACGCGTTCGATGTCGCGCAGCGTCATGTCGAGCACCATGCCCAGACGCGACGGCAGCGACTTCAAAAACCAGATGTGCGCAACCGGCGAGGCCAGTTCGATGTGGCCCATGCGTTCGCGACGCACTTTCGCCAGCGTCACTTCAACGCCGCACTTCTCGCAGATCACGCCACGATGCTTCAGGCGCTTGTACTTGCCGCAAAGGCATTCGTAGTCTTTGATCGGCCCGAAGATCTTCGCGCAGAACAAACCATCGCGTTCCGGCTTGAACGTCCGGTAGTTGATGGTTTCCGGCTTCTTCACTTCACCGAACGACCACGAACGGATCTTGTCCGGCGAAGCCAGACCGATCTTGATCGCGTCAAAAACTTCAGGCTGTTGGACTTGCTTGAATAGATCGAGCAGAGCTTTCATTGCTTTCTCTCCGTAGTCCGATTAGTTGCGGTCGAGGTCGATATCGATACCGAGCGAGCGGATTTCCTTCACCAACACGTTGAAGGATTCCGGCATGCCGGCGTCGATCACGTGATCACCCTTGACCAGGTTTTCATAAACCTTGGTCCGGCCTGTCACGTCGTCCGACTTCACCGTCAGCATTTCCTGCAGCACGTACGATGCGCCGTACGCTTCGAGCGCCCACACTTCCATTTCACCGAAACGCTGGCCACCGAATTGCGCCTTACCGCCCAACGGCTGCTGCGTCACGAGCGAGTACGGGCCCGTGGAACGCGCGTGCATCTTGTCGTCGACCAAGTGGTGCAGCTTCAGGTAGTGCATGTAGCCGACCGTCACCGTACGTTCGAACATTTCGCCCGTACGGCCGTCGTACAGACGCACCTGGTTCTTCGACGGCGTCATGCCGAGGTTCTTCGCGATGTCGTCCGGGAATGCCAGATCCAGCGCGCGCGACATTTCTTCTTCCGTCGCACCGTCGAACACCGGCGTTGCGAACGGCACGCCTTCGCGCAGGTTCTTCGCCAGTTCGACGATCTCGTCGTCCGTGAAGCTGTCCAGCTCTTCGGCGCGGCCCGACTCGTTGTAGATCTTGGTCAGGAATTCGCGCAGTTCTTCGATCTTCGCCTGACGCTGCAGCATTTCGCCGATACGCCAGCCGAGACCCTTCGCGGCCCAACCCAGATGCACTTCGAGAACCTGACCCACGTTCATCCGCGACGGCACGCCGAGCGGGTTCAGAACGACGTCAGCCGGACGGCCGTCGGCCATGTACGGCATGTCTTCGATCGGAACGATCTTCGACACCACACCCTTGTTACCGTGACGGCCGGCCATCTTGTCGCCAGGCTGCAGGCGGCGCTTGACTGCCAGATACACCTTGACCATCTTCAACACGCCCGGCGGCAGTTCGTCGCCTTGCGTGAGCTTCTTGCGCTTTTCTTCGAACGCCAGATCGAACTGGTGACGCTTCTGTTCGATCGAGTCCTTGATCGCTTCGAGCTGTGCCGCTGCTTCTTCGTCCGCGAGGCGGATGTCGAACCAATGGTAGTGATCCAGATCTTCCAGGTAAGCCTGTTCGATCTTCGTGCCCTTCGCGAGCTTCTTCGGACCGCCGTTCGCGACCTTGCCGGTCAGCATACGTGCGAGACGCTGGAACGCGTCGCCTTCCACGATACGCAGCTGGTCGTTCAGGTCGAGGCGATAGCGCTTCAGTTCATCGTCGATGATCTGTTGCGCGCGCTTGTCGCGCTGAATGCCTTCACGCGTGAACACTTGAACGTCGATCACGGTGCCGCTCATGCCCGACGGCACGCGCAGCGACGTGTCCTTCACGTCCGAAGCCTTTTCACCGAAGATCGCGCGCAGCAGCTTTTCTTCCGGCGTCAGCTGGGTTTCGCCCTTCGGCGTGACCTTGCCGACCAGCACGTCGCCTGCTTCGACTTCTGCGCCGATGTAGACGATGCCCGACTCATCGAGACGGCCGAGTTGCACTTCAGCCAGGTTCGAGATGTCGCGCGTGATTTCTTCCGGTCCGAGCTTCGTATCACGAGCAACGACGTTCAGTTCTTCGATGTGGATCGACGTGTAACGGTCGTCGGCAACCACCTTCTCCGAGATCAAAATCGAGTCTTCGAAGTTGTAACCGTTCCACGGCATGAACGCGACCAGCATGTTCTGGCCGAGAGCCAGTTCGCCGAGGTCGGTCGATGCACCGTCAGCCAGCACGTCGCCACGCGACACGATGTCGCCGACCTTCACGATCGGGCGCTGGTTGATGTTCGTGTTCTGGTTCGAACGCGTGTACTTGATCAGGTTGTAGATGTCCACGCCGACGTCGCCAGCAACGGCTTCGTCGTCGTTCACGCGGATCACCATACGGCCTGCGTCGACATAATCGACCACACCGCCGCGGAATGCCTGAACCGTCGTACCCGAGTCGACTGCCACCGTGCGCTCGATACCCGTACCGACCACGGCCTTTTCAGGACGCAGACACGGCACAGCCTGACGCTGCATGTTCGAACCCATCAATGCGCGGTTCGCGTCATCGTGCTCGAGGAACGGAATCAGCGATGCTGCCACCGACACGATCTGCGACGGCGCCACGTCCATGTACTGGATGCGGTCCGGCGTGACCATCAGCGTTTCGCCTGCTTCACGCGACGACACCAGTTCGTCGGTCAGCGAGCCGTCTTCCGCCACGGCCGCGTTCGCCTGAGCGATCACATAACGGCCTTCTTCGATCGCCGACAGGTAATCGATTTGATCCGTCACCTTGCTGTCCACGACCTTGCGATACGGCGTTTCGAGGAAGCCGTATTCGTTCAGGTGCGCGTACAGAGCGAGCGAGTTGATCAGGCCGATGTTCGGACCTTCCGGCGTTTCAATCGGGCACACGCGACCGTAGTGAGTCGGGTGCACGTCACGGACTTCAAAGCCAGCGCGCTCACGCGTCAAACCGCCCGGGCCAAGTGCCGAAACACGGCGCTTGTGGGTGATTTCCGACAGCGGGTTCGTTTGGTCCATGAACTGCGACAGCTGCGACGAACCGAAGAACTCGCGAATCGCCGACGAAATCGGCTTCGAGTTGATCAGGTCGTGCGGCATCAGGTTTTCGCTTTCGGCCTGGCCGAGGCGTTCCTTCACAGCACGCTCGACACGCACGAGACCCGCGCGGAACTGGTTTTCCGCCAGTTCGCCGACGCAACGCACACGACGATTGCCCAAGTGGTCGATGTCGTCCACTTCGCCCTTGCCGTTACGCAGCTCGACCAGGATCTTGATCGTGGCGAGGATGTCGTCGTCTTGCAGCGTCATCGGTCCGACGATTTCGTCGCGGCCGACACGGCGATTGAACTTCATACGACCCACCTTCGAGAGGTCGTATGCGTCTTCGCTATAGAACAGACGGTTGAACAGCGCCTCGACCGCTTCTTCGGTCGGCGGTTCGCCCGGACGCATCATGCGGTAGATCGCGATGCGCGCGGCCATCTTGTCCGCGGTTTCGTCGATACGCAGCGTCGACGAGATGTACGGACCTTGATCCAGATCGTTCGTGTAGAGCGTCTGGATGTCTTTGATCTTCGACTCGCGCAGCTTCTCGAGCACGGTTTCCGTGATTTCGTCGTTCGCGTTAGCGATGACTTCACCCGTGTCGCCGTCGACGACGTTCTTCGCCAGCACGCGGCCGAGCAAATAGTCTTCCGGAACCGAGATGAACTTGGTCTTGGCGTTGTCGAGGTCGCGAATGTGCTTCGCGTTGATCCGCTTGTCCTTCTGGACGATCACGTTGCCATCACGGTCCGTGATGTCGAAACGCGCGACTTCACCACGCAGACGCTCCGGCACGAATTCCATCTGCGCGCCTTCCGGCATCAGCGTGAAATTGTCGAACACGAAGAAGTTTGCGAGGATCTGTTCCGGCGTGAGGCCGATTGCCTTCAGCAGGATCGTGACCGGCATCTTGCGGCGACGGTCGACGCGGAAGTACAGCACGTCCTTCGGGTCGAACTCGAAATCGAGCCACGAACCGCGGTAAGGAATGATACGTGCCGAAAACAGGAGCTTGCCCGAGCTGTGCGTCTTACCCTTGTCGTGTTCGAAGAACACGCCCGGCGAACGGTGCAACTGCGAAACGATCACACGTTCCGTGCCGTTGATGACGAACGAACCCGTCGGCGTCATGAGCGGAATTTCGCCCATGTACACTTCCTGTTCTTTCACTTCCTTCACGACCGGTTTGCTCGGCGATTCCTTGTCGAGCAGCACGAGACGCACTTTCGCGCGCAGGGCCGAACAGTACGTCAAACCGCGCTGCTGACATTCCTTGATGTTGAATGCCGGCGGCGACAGCATGTAGCTGACGAACTCTAGACGAGCGAACCCGTTATGCGAAACAATTGGGAAAACGGAGGTAAACGCAGCTTGCAGGCCTTCCGGCTTGCGTTGCGTCGACGACGTGTCTGCTTGCAGAAACGTGCTGAATGATTCAAGCTGGGTAGCCAGCAGGAAAGGTACTTGGTGAACGATGGGGCGCTTCGCAAAACTCTTGCGAATGCGCTTCTTCTCGGTGAAGGAATATTGCATACGATCTCCGAATCACGGCGGGCATTGTTGTCGAGGCAGGATACCTTGATGAGACAACCCGAGTGTTCACCGACTGAGACCCGATGGCCGTCCGATGGCTTGAACGAGCCTAGAAGCTTGGTGGTTGGCCGCTACCAACCGCTGGCTGACGGCAGCGGATGCCTATGTTGCCCGCTACCCGACCAAACTTGCCTTCTGCAGTCGCTTCAGAAGACAAAGAGAATCGCCGGTCAATGTTGCCGAATGGCGGTTTTCTTTGGCTTCTGGGGCTTCAGTTTTTGCCGAAATTAGCTGGCAAAAACGTGGTCCCCACAAAGCACAAAAAGGCCGGCGGTGGAAAACCGCCAGCCTTCGCACAGCGCGCTGAAACTTACTTGATTTCAGCCTTCGCGCCGGCTTCTTCCAGCTTCTTCTTGGCTTCTTCAGCAGCAGCCTTCGGTACCGATTCCTTAACAGGCTTCGGTGCACCGTCGACCAGGTCCTTCGCTTCCTTCAGGCCGAGACCCGTCAGTTCACGAACAGCCTTAATGACCGAAACCTTGTTCGCGCCGACTTCCGTCAGGTTGACCGTGAATTCGGTTTGCTCTTCAGCAGCAGCAGCAGCGCCGCCGCCTGCCGGGCCTGCCACTGCAACAGCAGCTGCCGACACGCCAAACTTTTCTTCGAACGCCTTAACCAGCTCGTTCAGTTCCAGAACCGACATCGAGCCTACGGCTTCGAGGATGTCTTCTTTTGCGATTGCCATTTGAAATACTCCTAAATTGAATTCGGATACAGCCAGCGATCAATCACGCTCGACTGAAGTGCATTACGCAGCGGTTTCTTCGCCTTGTTTCTTTTCTGCCAGCGCGGCCAGAGCGCGCGCAAAGCCGGAAACAGGTGCTTGCATAACGTACAACAGCTTGGAGAGCAGTTCTTCGCGGCTCGGGATGTTCGCCAGCGCTTGCACGCCAGCCTTGTCCATCACCTTGCCTTCGTAGGAACCAGCCTTGATGACCAACTTGTCATTGCTCTTGCTGAAGTCATTGACGACCTTAGCAGCAGCAATTGCATCTTCCGAGATGCCGTAGATCAGGGGGCCAGTCATCTGCTCTGCCAGCGGAGCAAACGGGGTACCTTCAACAGCGCGACGCGCCAGCGTGTTTTTCAACACGCGAAGGTAAACCTGTTGCTCACGCGCTTTCGCGCGCAGCTTGGTCAGATCGCCAACCGCGATTCCACGATACTCAGCCAGAACCACGGTCTGGGCTTTCGCGACTTGCGCGGCAACCTCAGCGACGACGGCCTGCTTGCTTTCTTTGTTAAGTGGCACGGTTAACCTCCAGATTCGATACACGCAGCGTGCGCCTTGTGTACCGCGTTCAATAACGGCGTCCGACCAGTCAGGAGTATCTCAACCGCCCAATATTCGCATTGCTGCGGACATCGACCGGCTTCATCACTACAAAACCTTTTCGGGTTCGCCATCTGCGTTGGCTTTACATTAAGGACCCGCCTATCTGCTGCGTGCCCGCCAACGGTCTTTGACAACCGGTCGCTCAATGCAGACTGCCACTTTGCGACCGCCCAAAGCCCATAAAACCGCCTCGACTCTCGCCGAGGCGATGAATTCTATTACTGCGCTGCGATCGATGCCTGATCGACGCGAACGCCGACGCCCATCGTGCTCGACAGTGCAACCTTGCGCAGATAAACACCCTTGCTCGTTGCCGGCTTCGCTTTTTGGAGCGCGTCGACGAGAGCGTTCAGGTTGCTACGCAGAGCCGTCGGCTCGAAGGAAGCACGGCCGATCGTGGCATGGATGATACCGGCCTTGTCGACACGGAATTGCACCTGACCAGCCTTGGCGTTCTTCACCGCAGTCGCGACGTCCGGCGTAACCGTACCGACCTTCGGGTTCGGCATCAGGCCGCGCGGGCCGAGGATCTGACCGAGCGTACCGACAACGCGCATCGTGTCCGGCGAAGCGATCACGATGTCGAAGTCCAGCTTGCCGGCCTTGACTTGTTCGGCGAGGTCTTCCATACCGACGACTTCAGCGCCAGCCGCACGAGCCTGTTCAGCCTTTTCGCCTTGTGCGAAAACGGCGACACGGACCGACTTACCGGTACCAGCCGGCAGAACGACCGAACCACGAACCACTTGGTCCGACTTCTTCGCGTCGATGCCGAGTTGCACTGCGACGTCGATCGACTCGTCGAACTTCGCGCTTGCGCATTCCTTCACGAGTGACAGAGCTTCGTCAATCGCGTAGAGCTTTTGACGATCAACCTTGGCTGCAAATGCTTGCAGACGCTTTGAAAGCTTAGCCATTTACACGCCCTCCACGGTGATGCCCATCGAGCGGGCGCTACCAGCGATCGTACGAACCGCTGCGTCCAGATCAGCTGCCGTCAGATCGGGCATCTTGGTCTTGGCGATGTCTTCAGCTTGAGCGCGGGTGATCTTGCCGACCTTGTCGGTATGCGGCTTGCTCGAACCCTTGTCGATCTTCGCCGCCTTCTTGATCAGAACCGTTGCCGGCGGCGTCTTCAGAACGAACGTGAAGCTCTTGTCCGCGAACGCGGTGATCACGACCGGAATCGGAAGACCCGGTTCCAGTGCCTGGGTCTGCGCGTTGAACGCCTTGCAGAACTCCATGATGTTCAGGCCGCGTTGACCCAGTGCCGGACCGACCGGCGGCGACGGATTGGCTTTACCTGCAGGAATCTGCAGCTTGATAAAGCCGATGATTTTCTTTGCCATGTTGAAAACCTCTTTGGAACACCACATGGGCACATGCGGTTGTTCAGTGAGTAGTAGCGCGTGTTCCCCGGAAAATCGGATACTGACGCTCCTCAACGGCCATTACGCGGACCGTAAGCGCGAAATACGGAGCGCACCGACTGGTGCGCTCCGTAGAATTCTGGACTACAGCTTTTCGACTTGGCCGAATTCCAGCTCGACCGGCGTAGCGCGGCCGAAGATTGTAACGGAAACACGGACGCGCGACTTTTCGTAATTCACTTCTTCGACGCTACCGTTGAAGTCCGTGAACGGACCGTCCTTCACTCGCACCATTTCGCCGACTTCGAACAGGGTCTTCGGACGTGGCTTCTCCACGCCCTCCTGCATCTGCGACATGATCTTCTCGACTTCGCGCGGAGAGATCGGACTCGGGCGATTACGCGCACCACCTACGAAACCCGTCACCTTCGCCGTATTTTTCACGAGGTGCCACGTCTCGTCGGTCATTTCCATCTCGACTAACACGTAGCCCGGAAAGAAACGACGCTCGGTCACCGATTTGTGACCACCTTTTACCTCGACCACTTCTTCAGTCGGAACGAGGATTTGACCAAACTGGTCTTGCATGCCGGCACGTTCGATACGCTCCTGAAGCGCACGCTGCACGCTCTTCTCCATACCGGAGTAGGCGTGCACGACGTACCAACGCTTGCCGCTCGGGGATGCCGGAGTATCACTCATATCATTTCCAACCCAGAATCACCGAGAAAATCGCCCATTCAATGGATTTGTCGCTAACCCAGAGAAAGATCGCCATGACGAACACGAAGCCGAACACTACGAGCGTTGTCTGGGTAGCCTCTTTGCGGGTAGGCCAAACAACCTTACGGACTTCCTTGTACGAGTCTTTGGCGAAAGCGATGAAACCCTTGCCAGGCGCGGAGAGAAGACCGACTGCAACACCCGCGATCGCACCTACAGCCAAGGCGGCTCCGCGGACGTACCATTCCTGGCCACCAAGCCAGAAGAACCCCACGAACCCGGCCAAGACTAACAATACGCCCGCGACGAGCATCAGCTTATCGCCGGATGTATTTACAGTTTCGACGGAAGGATTCACCATAACACCTTAACGAAGCGCCACATAAGGCGCGAGAGTTGGCAGGGGCAGAGGGAATCGAACCCCCAACCTTCGGTTTTGGAGACCGACGCTCTGCCAGTTGAGCTATACCCCTAAACCATTTTGGGGTTGACGACACCGCCAACCCCGAAACTACCGATCAACGAGAACTGTCTGGCGTTACTCGAGAATCTTGGCAACCACACCTGCGCCGACCGTACGGCCGCCTTCGCGGATTGCGAAGCGCAGACCTTCTTCCATCGCGATCGGGTTGATCAGCTTCACCGTGATCGATACGTTGTCGCCCGGCATCACCATTTCCTTGTCCTTCGGCAACTCGATCGAGCCCGTCACGTCCGTCGTACGGAAGTAGAACTGCGGACGGTAGTTGTTGAAGAACGGCGTGTGACGACCGCCTTCATCCTTGCTCAGCACGTACACTTCAGCCGTGAAGTGCGTGTGCGGGTTGATCGAACCCGGCTTGGCCAGAACCTGGCCACGCTCCACGTCTTCACGCTTCGTGCCGCGCAGCAGGATACCGACGTTGTCGCCTGCCTGACCCTGGTCGAGCAGCTTGCGGAACATTTCCACGCCCGTGCAGGTCGTCTTCACCGTCGGCTTGATACCGACGATTTCGATTTCCTCGCCAACCTTCACAACGCCGCGCTCAACGCGACCCGTCACCACCGTGCCGCGACCCGAGATCGAGAACACGTCTTCCACCGGCATCAGGAATGCGCCGTCAACTGCGCGCTCCGGCGTCGGGATGTACGTGTCCAGCGCGTCGGCCAGATTCATGATCGCCACTTCGCCCAGCTCGCCCTTGTCGCCTTCCAGCGCCAGCTTGGCAGAACCCTTGATGATCGGCGTTTCGTCGCCCGGGAAGTCGTACTTCGACAGAAGTTCGCGAACTTCCATCTCGACCAGCTCCAGCAGCTCAGCGTCGTCCACCATGTCGCACTTGTTCAGGAACACGATGATGTACGGAACGCCAACCTGACGCGCCAGCAGGATGTGCTCACGCGTTTGCGGCATCGGGCCGTCAGCGGCCGAGCACACCAGGATCGCGCCGTCCATCTGCGCTGCGCCCGTGATCATGTTCTTCACATAGTCAGCGTGGCCCGGGCAGTCGACGTGTGCGTAGTGGCGGTTGGCCGTTTCGTACTCGACGTGTGCCGTGTTGATCGTGATACCACGTGCCTTTTCTTCCGGCGCCGCGTCGATCTGGTCGTATGCCTTCGCTTCGCCGCCAAACTTCTGCGTCAGAACCGTCGTGATCGCTGCCGTCAGCGTGGTCTTGCCGTGGTCAACGTGACCGATCGTGCCGACGTTCACGTGCGGCTTGGTCCGCTCAAACTTACCCTTGGCCATTTTCGACTCCTAAGAGGATTTTTCCGTACGTTGCGCCGGGCGCAAACAATCACCGAGTACTTCTGGTGCCCATGGGCAGGATCGAACTGCCGACCTCTCCCTTACCAAGGGAGTGCTCTACCACTGAGCCACATGGGCGCTACTTCTGTGTTGCTGGAGCGGGTGAAGGGAATCGAACCCTCGTCGTAAGCTTGGAAGGCTTCTGCTCTACCATTGAGCTACACCCGCAAGGATCCATGGATTCCCAAACAACTGCTGCAACTTGCATTCTGGTGGAGGAGGTTGGATTCGAACCAACGTAGGCGTAAGCCAACAGATTTACAGTCTGCCCCCTTTAGCCACTCGGGCACCCCTCCGCAGAGAACTGATGATTATGGGGGAACAACCGCTTGTTGTCAAGACTTGCTTGACCGTTCCAAACCCAAGGCTCTCACTTATATAGTGTTTTCAGCGCGGCCGTAAACGCAGAAACCCCACCTTTTCGGGGTGGGGTTTCTGATGCTGCTGGGGAGCCTGACGATTACCTACTTTCACACGGGAATCCGCACTATCATCGGCGTGGAGTCGTTTCACGGTCCTGTTCGGGATGGGAAGGGGTGGGACCGACTCGCTATGGTCATCAGGCATGACTTGTTGCTGCGCTGTCTCTGGGGACAGCCCAACCAATCTGGAAGAAGTAGTTTCTGGTGATGCTCACCAGGCAAGCTTGGGGTTGTGTTGTTTCTGGCACAACACTGATCTCAACCGTGTGTGGCGTCCCTGCCCCCTTCGGGGGTGGGATGCTCGTAAGTGCTGAAGCACTAACGATCATCGCAAGACACACCTGTTATAGGATCAAGCCTTACGGGCAATTAGTATCAGTTAGCTTAACGCATTACTGCGCTTCCACACCTGACCTATCAACGTCCTGGTCTTGAACGACCCTTCAAGGGGCTCGAAGCCCCGGGGATATCTCATCTTAAGGCGAGTTTCCCGCTTAGATGCTTTCAGCGGTTATCTCTTCCGAACATAGCTACCCGGCGATGCCACTGGCGTGACAACCGGTACACCAGAGGTTCGTCCACTCCGGTCCTCTCGTACTAGGAGCAGCCCCCTTCAAATATCCAGCGCCCACGGCAGATAGGGACCAAACTGTCTCACGACGTTTTAAACCCAGCTCACGTACCTCTTTAAATGGCGAACAGCCATACCCTTGGGACCGGCTACAGCCCCAGGATGAGATGAGCCGACATCGAGGTGCCAAACACCGCCGTCGATATGAACTCTTGGGCGGTATCAGCCTGTTATCCCCAGAGTACCTTTTATCCGTTGAGCGATGGCCCTTCCATACAGAACCACCGGATCACTATGACCTGCTTTCGCACCTGCTCGACTTGTCGGTCTCGCAGTTAAGCACGCTTATGCCATTGCACTATCAGCACGATTTCCGACCGTACCTAGCGTACCTTCGTACTCCTCCGTTACACTTTGGGAGGAGACCGCCCCAGTCAAACTGCCTACCATGCACTGTCCCCAGTCCGGATAACGGACCAAGGTTAGAACCTCAAACAAACCAGGGTGGTATTTCAAGGTCGGCTCCACGCAGACTGGCGTCCACGCTTCAAAGCCTCCCACCTATCCTACACAGACCGGTTCAAAGTCCAATGCAAAGCTACAGTAAAGGTTCATGGGGTCTTTCCGTCTAGCCGCGGGGAGATTGCATCATCACAAACACTTCAACTTCGCTGAGTCTCGGGAGGAGACAGTGTGGCCATCGTTACGCCATTCGTGCAGGTCGGAACTTACCCGACAAGGAATTTCGCTACCTTAGGACCGTTATAGTTACGGCCGCCGTTTACCGGGACTTCAATCAAGAGCTTGCACCCCATCATTTAATCTTCCGGCACCGGGCAGGCGTCACACCCTATACGTCCACTTTCGTGTTTGCAGAGTGCTGTGTTTTTATTAAACAGTCGCAGCCACCAGTTTATTGCAACCCCTTCACCCTTCTGGCGCAGGCCAGTCAAGCTACAGGGGCGTACCTTATCCCGAAGTTACGGTACCAATTTGCCGAGTTCCTTCTCCCGAGTTCTCTCAAGCGCCTTAGAATACTCATCTCGCCCACCTGTGTCGGTTTGCGGTACGGTCTTGTTAAACTGAAGCTTAGAGGCTTTTCTTGGAACCACTTCCAGTTGCTTCTTCACCGAAGTGAATGGCCTCACACCCTTGAATTACGCGCCCGGATTTGCCTAAGCGCCTTCTCCAATGCAAGGACCGGGACTTCCAACACCCGGACAACCTTCCGCGATCCGTCCCCCCATCGCATTTAACAATGGTGCAGGAATATTAACCTGCTTCCCATCAGCTACGCATTTCTGCCTCGCCTTAGGGGCCGACTCACCCTACGCCGATGAACGTTGCGTAGGAAACCTTGGGCTTACGGCGAGGGGGCCTTTCACCCCCTTTATCGCTACTCATGTCAGCATTCGCACTTCCGATACCTCCAGCGCACTTTTCAATGCACCTTCGCAGGCTTACGGAACGCTCTCCTACCATGCACATAAATGTGCATCCGCAGCTTCGGTATATTGCTTAGCCCCGTTACATCTTCCGCGCAGGACGACTCGATCAGTGAGCTATTACGCTTTCTTTAAAGGATGGCTGCTTCTAAGCCAACCTCCTGACTGTTTTAGCCTTCCCACTTCGTTTCCCACTTAGCAATATTTGGGGACCTTAGCTGGCGGTCTGGGTTGTTTCCCTCTTGACACCGGACGTTAGCACCCGATGTCTGTCTCCCGTGATTGCACTCTTCGGTATTCGGAGTTTGCTATGGCGTAGTAATCCGCAATGGACCCCACAACCATGACAGTGCTCTACCCCCGAAGGTGATACACGAGGCACTACCTAAATAGTTTTCGGAGAGAACCAGCTATTTCCAGGTTTGTTTAGCCTTTCACCCCTATCCACAGCTCATCCCCTAACTTTTCAACGTTAGTGGGTTCGGACCTCCAGTACGTGTTACCGCACCTTCATCCTGGCCATGGATAGATCACCTGGTTTCGGGTCTACACCCAGCGACTGAACGCCCTGTTCGGACTCGCTTTCGCTACGCCTGCCCTAATCGGTTAAGCTTGCCACTGAATGTAAGTCGCTGACCCATTATACAAAAGGTACGCCGTCACCCCTTGCGAGGCTCCGACTGTTTGTATGCATGCGGTTTCAGGATCTATTTCACTCCCCTCCCGGGGTTCTTTTCGCCTTTCCCTCACGGTACTGGTTCACTATCGGTCGATCACGAGTATTTAGCCTTGGAGGATGGTCCCCCCATCTTCAGACAGGATTTCACGTGTCCCGCCCTACTTGTCGTACACCCAGTTCTTCCTCGCTGTTTTCGTCTACAGGGCTATCACCTGCTATGGCGGCACTTTCCAGAGCCTTCGACTAACAATGAAGATAAAGAGTACAGGCTGGTCCCATTTCGCTCGCCACTACTCTGGGAATCTCGGTTGATTTCTTTTCCTGCGGTTACTTAGATGTTTCAGTTCACCGCGTTCGCTTCACGTAGCCTATGTATTCAGCTACGGATGACCCATACGGGCCGGGTTTCCCCATTCGGATATCGGTGGATCAAAGCTCGTTTGCCAGCTCCCCACCGCTTTTCGCAGGCTACCGCGTCCTTCATCGCCTGTGATCGCCAAGGCATCCACCACATGCACTTGTTCGCTTGACCCTATAACGGGTGTGTCTCATGTGTGATCCACTGGGAATCACACGCTCGCCACAATCGCTACAGGTTGAGTATTCGTGTTGCGCCGTATTCCAAGGCAATCTTTCGATCACCTTTTCATACATTGATACAATCACAACCCTGATTCACCTACTCAATCACCCATCTCTAAGTGATCTTTCGTGAATCTCTTTACTACTTCTTCCTGATTGTTAAAGAACGACAGCCGATATCGCAGTTGCTATAACCGCGTATCACTCTGACTGGCTCAATCGCCAATGCACAACGCTCTGCTTTCTCACAGAACGCTACGCATTGAGGATTGGTGGAGGATGACGGGATCGAACCGACGACCCCCTGCTTGCAAAGCAGGTGCTCTCCCAGCTGAGCTAATCCCCCAGTCATACAGATACCCCAGAGGTTATCGATCAGCACACCAGACAAGACTTTGGTGGGTCTGGATGGATTCGAACCATCGACCCCCGCCTTATCAAGACGGTGCTCTAACCGACTGAGCTACAGACCCCTGAGTCTGTCTAAATTTCACAGCCGATAAGCGTGAGCGCTCAACACATTGACACGTTAGCTCGAGAAAGGAGGTGATCCAGCCGCACCTTCCGATACGGCTACCTTGTTACGACTTCACCCCAGTCATGAATCCTACCGTGGTGACCGTCCTCCTTGCGGTTAGACTAGCCACTTCTGGTAAAACCCACTCCCATGGTGTGACGGGCGGTGTGTACAAGACCCGGGAACGTATTCACCGCGGCATGCTGATCCGCGATTACTAGCGATTCCAGCTTCACGCACTCGAGTTGCAGAGTGCGATCCGGACTACGATCGGTTTTCTGGGATTGGCTCCCCCTCGCGGGTT
Source organism: Burkholderia sp. WP9 (assembly GCF_900104795.1). Classification (NCBI taxonomy): domain Bacteria; kingdom Pseudomonadati; phylum Pseudomonadota; class Betaproteobacteria; order Burkholderiales; family Burkholderiaceae; genus Burkholderia; species Burkholderia sp. WP9. Next base: position 3,925,859 of record NZ_FNTG01000001.1, on the reverse strand, counting down.
GGCGACCCTCTGTTCCGACCATTGTATGACGTGTGAAGCCCTACCCATAAGGGCCATGAGGACTTGACGTCATCCCCACCTTCCTCCGGTTTGTCACCGGCAGTCTCCCTAGAGTGCTCTTGCGTAGCAACTAGGGACAAGGGTTGCGCTCGTTGCGGGACTTAACCCAACATCTCACGACACGAGCTGACGACAGCCATGCAGCACCTGTGTTATGGCTCCCTTTCGGGCACCCTGACCTCTCAGCCAGGTTCCATACATGTCAAGGGTAGGTAAGGTTTTTCGCGTTGCATCGAATTAATCCACATCATCCACCGCTTGTGCGGGTCCCCGTCAATTCCTTTGAGTTTTAATCTTGCGACCGTACTCCCCAGGCGGTCAACTTCACGCGTTAGCTACGTTACTAAGGAAATGAATCCCCAACAACTAGTTGACATCGTTTAGGGCGTGGACTACCAGGGTATCTAATCCTGTTTGCTCCCCACGCTTTCGTGCATGAGCGTCAGTATTGGCCCAGGGGGCTGCCTTCGCCATCGGTATTCCTCCACATCTCTACGCATTTCACTGCTACACGTGGAATTCTACCCCCCTCTGCCATACTCTAGCCCGCCAGTCACAAATGCAGTTCCCAGGTTAAGCCCGGGGATTTCACATCTGTCTTAGCGGACCGCCTGCGCACGCTTTACGCCCAGTAATTCCGATTAACGCTTGCACCCTACGTATTACCGCGGCTGCTGGCACGTAGTTAGCCGGTGCTTATTCTTCCGGTACCGTCATCCCCCACGGGTATTAACCACGAGGTTTTCTTTCCGGACAAAAGTGCTTTACAACCCGAAGGCCTTCTTCACACACGCGGCATTGCTGGATCAGGCTTTCGCCCATTGTCCAAAATTCCCCACTGCTGCCTCCCGTAGGAGTCTGGGCCGTGTCTCAGTCCCAGTGTGGCTGGTCGTCCTCTCAGACCAGCTACAGATCGTCGCCTTGGTAGGCCTTTACCCCACCAACTAGCTAATCTGCCATCGGCCGCCCCTGTAGCGCGAGGTCCCGAAGGATCCCCCGCTTTCATCCACAGATCGTATGCGGTATTAATCCGGCTTTCGCCGGGCTATCCCCCACTACAGGACACGTTCCGATGTATTACTCACCCGTTCGCCACTCGCCACCAGGGTTGCCCCCGTGCTGCCGTTCGACTTGCATGTGTAAGGCATGCCGCCAGCGTTCAATCTGAGCCAGGATCAAACTCTTCAGTTCAAACCTGTTACTGTTTTTCGGTTCCGTTAAGAACCGGTCGCTCACTCAACGTACTGACGAATGATCCAACCATCTTGCGACAGTCAAACCTTCCTTTCATTACTGTGTGAGACTTGATACTTTTGCTTGCCGGCAGATCCCGAAAGATCCACCTCGCATCGCGCATCAAGCGCCCACACTTATCGGCTGTTAATTTTTAAAGATCGAGTCCGCATCCACTACCGAACCAGCACCGTACTTCCAGCTACCCGGCACCGCTTCGTTCTGCGTCGCTGCATCAGCAGCAGAGAAACGAGATTATGAAGGCTCTTTTTCGTTTCGTCAACAACATTTTTTCGCTTTCGCTTAAAACCTTGTTGGCGCTACGGCCGCTGGTTTCTGCCGCGGCCCTCGTTCGCAAACGAGGAGGCGAATCTTAGGCGAACATCGGCCATATGACAAGGGTTTGACCGAATTCTTTTTTGGCGTCTCAGTTGCGAGTCGATTTCACTACCGCGTCCAAGGGAATGGCGTCGGCCATTGCTGCATAGCCGGCGTCACTCGGATGGATGTGGTCCCCACTATCAAAGCCACGCTGCAGGCGATCCGGCTGCGCCGGATCGCGCAGCGCAACGTCGAAGTCCACCACGCCGTCGAAGGCGTGACTGCTCCGAATCCATTGGTTGACGGCAAGCCGGATGCTTTCTCGCTGCGGCGGCAAGGATGCCGGCGTCAACGTCGCGCCGAAGACCTTCACGCCGGCGTGCCGAGCCGAGGCGATCAAGCGCTGATATCCGGCGATCAGGTCCGCAGCCGTCACCGAGGTATGCGGGAAGTCGCAGTCGAGACCGCCATGCGGCGGCATCGCCGCGAAATTGATGTCATTGATGCCGATCAGCAGAATCGCCGTCTTGACGCCCGGGCGCCCAAGCACGTCATGCTCGAAGCGCTTCGCCAGAGCGTCGCCATAGCACGGAGAGTCGCTCAGCAGGCGGTTGCCGCTGATGCCCAGATTGACGATCGCGGTCGAACGGTCGCCGGTAGCCTCAAAACGGCGAGCCAGCGCGTCGGGCCAACGTCGATTCTGGTTCAGGCTGGAGCGCATGCCGTCCGTAATCGAGTCGCCGATGGCGGCAACAGCGGCAGATGCAGGCGCCGCGTCGACCGCCAACCCCGTCACCCACACATATTGCGTAAATCGACCGCGAAACGCTTGCGCAGACGCGTCCGCCGCATGATTGCCCGGCGCGGAAACGTAATTCACCTGGTTCGATACGCGATGCCACGCCACGATCCGCTGCTCCGGCCCCAAGAAGGCGCTGACCGCGTAGGGCGAACCTTCAGCGATATCGATCGCGACCGGGTCGCTCTCCAGCTCGCCGCCGGGCGGAATCGAGACCGTGCTCTTGCCACCGAACGTCACGCGCGTGTCGCCGGTCCCAGCCGTCGCCGCGCCGCCCGCCGAGCGTGCGATGCGCAGATCTTCGATGACGAGCGGAGTCTTGCCGTACCGGTTGCTAAGGTGGATACGCGCCGACCTTCCAGAGAGGGTCGGATAGACGATCTGACGAACCGTGCGCCCGGCGACTTCCGGTGCGCGATAGAGCGGCGGCAAGTCCGCGCGCTGTGGAATGGGTTGCAGCGCGGTCGCCCATGCGGTGACCCAATGTGCCGGGGCGTCGGCGGCGAAAACAGTCGGGGAACCGGCAAATTGGACAAACAGTGCCGCGCCGCATGCGGCAGCCAAGGTGCGAAAGCTCATTCGGGAGGTCGGTTCGAGGCAAAACGTGCATTGTGCCCGATCGCCGCGGCCGTCGCGGGTGGGCGCGACGGCGTTTCGCTCCCGCTTGACTCAGGCCGCTTGCGCACCGCTCATCTTCAGCGCGAGCGCTTCAGCGACTTCGATCCCGTCGATCGCCGCCGAGTAGATCCCACCGGCGTAGCCCGCTCCTTCACCAGCCGGATACAGACCTTCGACGTTCATGCTCTGATAGTCGTCCCGGCGCCGCACACGAATCGGCGACGACGTTCTCGTCTCGACACCGGTCAGCACCGCGTCGTGCATCGCAAAGCCGGCGATCTTCTTGTCCATCTGCGGCAACGCTTCGCGAATGGCCTCGATCACGTAATCCGGAAGCGCGGTGCTCAGGTCGGTCGGGTGCACGCCTGGCTTGTACGAAGGCACCACCGAACCCAGCGAGGTGGACGGCCGGCCGGCAATGAAGTCGCCGACGAGCTGGCCCGGCGCCATATAGTTGCCGCCGCCGAGCTCAAACGCCCGCTCTTCCCATTTGCGCTGGAAAGCGATGCCGGCGAGCGGCCCGCCCGGATAGTCGTCCGGCGTGATGCCGACCACGATCCCCGCGTTGGCATTGCGCTCCGCCCGCGAGTACTGGCTCATGCCGTTGGTCACGACGCGGCCCGGCTCGGACGTCGCCGCCACCACGGTGCCACCGGGACACATGCAGAAACTGTAGACGGCTCGGCCATTGCTGCAGTGATGCACCACCTTATAGTCGGCGGCGCCGAGCTGCTTGTGGCCGGCAAACTTGCCGAAACGGCTGCGATCGATCAAACCCTGCGGGTGTTCGATGCGAAAACCGAGTGAAAACGGCTTCGCCTCGATATAGACGCCGCGATCGCTCAGCATCTGGAAGGTGTCGCGCGCGCTATGGCCGACCGCCAGCACCACATGATCGCAGCGCAGCGTTTCACCGGTCGACAGCTTCAGCCCGCGCACTTTGCCCTGATCGATCTCGATATCATCGACGCGGGTTTCGAAACGCACCTCGCCGCCCAGCTCGTGAATGGTCGCGCGCATTTTTTCGACCATGCTCACCAGCCGGAACGTGCCGATATGCGGCCGGCTCAGATACAGAATGTCTTCCGGCGCGCCGGCCCGCACGAATTCGTCGAGCACCTTGCGGCCGTAGTGCTTCGGATCCTTGATCTGGCTGTACAGCTTGCCGTCCGAGAAGGTGCCCGCGCCGCCTTCGCCAAACTGCACATTCGACTCGGGGTTGAGCACGGACTTGCGCCACAGGCCGAACGTGTCTTTGGTGCGCTCGCGCACGGCCTTGCCGCGCTCGAGGATGATCGGGCGGAAGCCCATTTGCGCGAGGATCAACCCCGCGAACAGCCCGCACGGCCCCATGCCGATCACCACCGGGCGCGGCGCGGTCATCTGCGCGGGCGCTTTAGCGACAAACTTGTAGGTCATATCGGGCGTCACGCCGCAGTGAGGCACGTCGGCTAACCGCTTGAGCGCGGCCGCTTCATCCGTGACCTCGACGTCAACGATATACGTGAGCTTGATGTCGGCGCGCTTGCGGGCGTCGTGCGCGCGGCGAAACACGGTGTATCGGATGAGCCCGTCCGCGGCCACGCCGAGTTCCGTGAGGCGCGCACGCACGGCGGCTTCGAGGGCGCTCTCGGGATGATCGAGCGGGAGTTTGATTTCGCTTAGACGTAACATGAGTACCGGGGGATGCAGGAAGGCCGCAAATTGCGGCCAATTCGCAATTTTATAGGTTTAGCGTCGGCACGGGGCATCGGCGCCGACGAAACGCCTGAAGGCGAAACCGCCTCACCCCTATTGACCCGATCGACCCATCTCAAAAAATTTATTAACCGACCGGTCGGTTGGCTTATACTGTGCGCACACAGACAACTTTCCGCAGAGAGCGTCCCCATGTACACGCAATCCCTGGATATTCCCGGCAATGTCGCTCCGCTCGATGCGGGCGCGAACTCGCCTGAGCAGGCGCAATTCGACGCGATCATGGCCGCCGACGGCAAGATCGAAGCTCAGGACTGGATGCCGGAGGCCTATCGCAAAACGCTGGTACGGCAAATCTCGCAGCACGCGCATTCGGAAATCGTCGGCATGCTGCCGGAAGGCAACTGGATCACGCGCGCGCCGAGCCTGAAGCGCAAGGCGATTCTGCTCGCCAAGGTGCAGGACGAGGCCGGCCACGGCCTCTATCTATATAGCGCGGCGGAAACCTTGGGCGTGTCGCGCGACCAGTTGATCGCCGCGCTGCACTCGGGCAAAGCCAAATATTCGAGCATCTTCAATTACCCGACGCCCACATGGGCGGACGTCGGCGTGATCGGCTGGCTGGTGGACGGCGCCGCGATCATGAACCAGATTCCGCTGTGCCGTTGCACGTATGGCCCGTATGCGCGCGCCATGATCCGCATCTGCAAGGAAGAGTCGTTTCACCAGCGCCAGGGTTTCGACGCGCTCATGTCGATGATGTCCGGCACCGAAGCCCAGCGTGAGCTGGTCCAGCAGGCCGTGAATCGTTGGTGGTGGCCGGTGCTGATGATGTTCGGCCCGAGCGACAAGGATTCGGTTCACAGCAGCCAGTCGTCGAAATGGGGCATCAAGCGCATTTCGAACGACGATCTGCGTCAGAAATTCGTCGACGCCACAGTCGACCAGGCCAAGGTGCTCGGCGTCGCGTTGCCCGACCCGGACCTGAAGTGGAACGAAGCGCGCGGGCATTACGACTACGGCGACATCGACTGGGAAGAATTCTGGCGTGTGGTGAATGGCGACGGCCCGTGCAATCGCGAGCGTCTCGCTACCCGCGTCAAAGCCCACGACGACGGCGCCTGGGTCCGTGAAGCCGCCCTCGCCCACGCCGACAAGCAGCGCCAGCGCGCACAACAGCACGCCGCCTGAACCGCGCGGCACGCCAGAGAACGAATCAGGAGATCTGCAATGAACAAGGAATGGCCGATTTGGGAAGTCTTCGTGCGTAGCAAGCAGGGACTCGACCACAAGCACTGCGGCAGCCTGCACGCCGCCGACGCGCCGATGGCGCTGCGCATGGCGCGCGACGTCTACACGCGCCGCCAGGAAGGCGTGAGCATCTGGGTGGTGCCGTCCTCGGCGATCACGGCGTCCGCGCCGGAAGACAAGGCGGAGCTGTTCGAACCGGCTGGCGACAAGATTTACCGCCATCCGACGTTCTACACGCTCCCCGACGAAGTCAACCACATGTAAGCGCGGCCATGGACATCACGCCTCAACATCTCCAATACGTGCTGCGCCTCGCGGATAACGCGCTGATCCTCGGTCAGCGCAATACCGAATGGAGCGGCCACGGCCCGATCCTCGAAGAGGACATCGCGCTGTCGAACATGAGCCTCGACCTGATCGGCCAGGCGCGCCTGCTCTACACGCACGCCGCCTCGCTTGAGCAGCAGCTCACCGGCAAGAGCCGCACGGAAGACGACTACGCTTACTTTCGTGCCGAGCGCGAGTTCGCCAACTACACGCTCGCCGAGCTGCCGCACGTCGGGCCACTGTCGGCTACCGCGAAGGCCGAGAAGGATTACGCGGTCACTATCGTGCGCAATTTCCTCTACTCGACGCTGATGGCTCATCTCTGGACGGCGCTCACGGCGTCCTCCGACGAGCAACTGGCGGCGATCGCGTCGAAGTCGATCAAGGAAACCAGCTATCACGTGCATCACGCACGCGAATGGCTGATCCGTTTCGGCGACGGCACCGAGGAGTCGCATCGCCGCGCGCAAGCCGCGCTGGACTATCTGTTGCCTTACACCCGCGAATTCTTCAGTACGGATGCGGTGGAGGAGACAGTCGCTGCAGCCGGTATCGGCCCGCTGACCTCGGACCTCGAAGCAGCGTGGCTCGACGACGTGCGCGCCACACTCGACGAAGCCACCTTGAAGCTGCCCGAACCCGTGAAGCACATCACCACCGGCAAGCACGGCGAGCATTCCGAGCACATGGGTTTCGTGCTCGCCGAAATGCAGAGCCTTGCGCGTCAGCACCCTGGCGCCACCTGGTAAACCGACCATGACGACTTCGACCGCCTTTGGCCCGACCGATACGACCGGCATGACTGATGCCGCGCTCGAACGCGCGTGGGCCGTGCTCGAAACGGTGCCCGATCCGGAGATTCCGGTGGTGTCGATTCGCGAGCTCGGCATCCTGCGCGACGTGCGGCGCGCCGCCGACGGCACGCTCGAAGTCGTGATCACGCCGACCTATTCCGGTTGCCCGGCAATGTCGCAGATTGCCGAGGACGTCGCGCATGCGCTCGACGTGGCGGAACTCAAGCCGTATCGGATCGCCACCGTGCTCGCGCCGGCGTGGACCACCGACTGGATGACCGCCGACGCGCGCGAAAAACTGCGCGCCTATGGCATCGCGCCGCCCACGGGCAATTGCGGTTCGGCCGCGCCCGCGCAGGAAAAAGTGATGCGCTTCGTGCCACGGGCGCTGCCCGCGCCGTCGTGCCCACGGTGCGGCTCGGCGCATACCGAGCGTCTCGCGCAATTCGGCTCGACCGCCTGCAAAGCCTTGTACCGCTGCCTCGACTGCCGCGAACCCTTCGACTACTTCAAACCATACTGATATGGCCACCCCGCAATTTCATCCGCTGCGTATCCGCGAAGTGCGGCCCGAAACCGCCGACTCGGTCTCGGTCGCCTTCGAAGTCCCCGCTGAACTGCGTGAACAGTATCGCTTTACGCAAGGCCAGTTCGTTACGTTGAAGACGCACATCGACGGTGAGGAAACACGCCGTTCGTATTCGATCTGCGTCGGCGTCACCGATTACGACCGCGACGGCGAACTGCGTATCGGCATCAAGCGCGTGCGTGGCGGGCGGTTCTCGAACTTCGCCTTCGACACGCTGCAGCCCGGCCACACGATCGACGTGATGACGCCGGACGGCCGTTTCTTCACCCACCTGAACGCCGATCAGGGCCAACAGTATCTGGCCTTCTCGGGCGGCTCGGGCATCACGCCGGTGCTGGCCATCATCAAGACGACGCTCGAAGTCGAACCGCGCAGCACCTTCACGCTCGTGTACGGCAACCGCAGCGTCGATCAGATCATGTTCGCGGAAGAACTCGAAGATCTGAAGAACCGCTTCATGAACCGCTTCGTGCTCTATCACGTGCTGTCCGATGACCTGCAGGACGTCGAACTCTTCAACGGCGTGCTGGACCAGGAAAAGTGCGCGGCCTTCATTGAGAATCTCCTGCCGGCCGACGCGATCGACGAAGCCTTCATCTGCGGCCCCGCGCCGATGATGGACGCCGCCGAGGCCGCGCTGAAAGCCGCCGGCGTGCCGTCGGACAAGGTGCACGTGGAGCGCTTCGGTTCGCCGCTGCCGCAAGCGGGCGTGCCGGCGGTCGAAATCACCGAAGACACGCCGGCCGCCGACCTCGAAATCGTGCTCGACGGGAAACGCCGCAAGCTGCGCCTGCCGTATCAGGGCGTGAGCGTGCTCGACGTCGGCCTACGCGCCGGCCTCGCGCTGCCTTATGCTTGCAAGGGCGGCGTCTGCTGCACCTGCCGCGCGAAGGTGCTGGAAGGCGAAGTGAAAATGGAAAAGAACTACACGCTCGAAGAACACGAAATCCGTGATGGTTTCGTGCTCACGTGCCAATGTCATCCGGTCAGCGACCGCGTGGTGGTGAGCTACGACGAACGTTGAGCCGCGCTTTGAGCAGTTCCGCGATCCGCTTACACTAGGGGCCGCTCGCGACCGGACTCCCGTTCCGGCCGATGAGCGGCCCCTAATGTCGTTAACTGCCCTACGCCACTGCCGATGAGCACGATCCACCTCACCAACGGCGACGTCGCCGCCGAGTCACTGCGCACCGCCTTGCGGGATGCGGGCCGCGATGAACGCGTGCACGCGCTCCGAGACGATCTCGCGGTCGGCCCGCTGCGTGGTGTCGACGACGGACCCGACGTGCGCGCGGACTTCTGGGAGCGCGTGAGCGCGGACACCCGGCGCGATTTCCTTCGGGAATTCCGCGAGCAGGCCGCGGCGCTGGAGAATGTCGCGCGCGATGACGCGAATGTGGTGGTCTGGCACGGCGACAGCGCGTCGGATCAATTGATGCTGCGGCGCGTCTGTTATCACTTGCGCAACAGCCCGCAGCGTTTGAACGAGGTGCGTCTGTCGATTCGCGACCTCACCGATCCGGGCGCGTGGGCGCACAGCCGCAAAGACCGCGCGACCTCTGTCGGCATGTTCGCGCCAGCGGTGCTGCAAGAACGACTGCCCGATGCCGCGCCGATTTCCGTGCTGCGCATCAGCCGGCTCGCGCTCGAATGGCAGGAAGTCAAACACGCGAACGGCGAAACGCGGCGCTGGCGCGACAACACGTTCACGAGCGGCAGCTTCGCGGAACTGGATGCGTTCATCCTCGAGCACGTCACGGAAAACTGGCAGCCCGCCGCGCGCGTCGCCGCCGAATTGATGAGCGCCGAATTCGGATTTCTGGTCAGCGACAGCATTGCGCTGTGGCGCATCCGCGAATTGGCCGCGACCCGGCGCATCAAGCTGCGCGGCGACGCAAACGCATGGCGCACGCTGGAATTGTGCGCGGCGTTCGCCCCCTGTCCACACTAATAGAACCAACGATTATGGCCCGCACCCGCGCCCCCGACCACGAAACCCAACGCGAACAGATTCTCGAACTCGCCGCGGCCAAATTCGCGCAAACCAGCTACCCCAGCACCTCGATGGCCGACCTAGCGGCCGCGAGCGGCACCTCGAAAGCACGGCTCTACCATTACTACGCGAGCAAGGAAGCCATTCTGTTCGATCTGCTGGACCGTTACACCAAGCGGCTCATGCTGATCATCGCCGAGGTGGAAGGCGCAAGCCAACGGCGTGGGTTGTCAGAGCGGGAAACCTTCGCCGAGCTGATTCGGGCGTTTCTGTCGGAATACGAGACATCCCATAGCCGGCACGTCGCGTTGCTGAACGATGTGAAGTATCTGGTCGACACGCAGCGCGAAGTGATATTGAACCGCCAGCGCGACGTAGTTGCGGCGTTCGCGCGGCAGTTGGCGCGTGCCTACCCGGAGCGCGCCACGCGCGAAAACCAGACCGCGCTCACCATGATGGTGTTCGGCATGATCAATTGGACGTTCACGTGGCTAAAGCCGGACGGCCGCCTCGGTTACCGCGAATTCGCCGAGCAGGTGGTCGGCATGGTGGACCACGGATTGAGCTCGAATCCTGCCTGATTGCGCACCGCAACAATATTCATACGAAACAATGGGCTCAAGTCGCCGTCGGGTAGTATCTGACCCCGACCGTTCATCCAATTTATTTACCTATAAAAATCAATTACATATAAATAGGGCGCAAACTTTTTAGGCACTCCATTCAAATTTAGATACGGGTTTTCCCTAGTGATCGGCATGCATTTCGGCTAAAATCGCTTTTGCAGTGCACCACGCCGTTCGATTAAAAGGAGAACCCGACCATGAACTTGATTACACCCCGCGCCGCTGAGCCGATCGTCGCGCACGATCGTTTGACGCAGCCCGCCGGTCGTGCACCAGCTCTGGTCCGCGAACTCACCGCCGTCGACCGCGAGCGCCTGCTGACCCACTTCCTCGCGCTCGACGAAGACGACCGTCTGCTGCGCTTCGGCCAGATCGTGCCGGACCACGTCATCGAGAACTATGTCCGCGCGATCGACTTCACGCGCGACACCGTTTTCGGCGTCTTCAACAACCAGTTGCAATTGACCGGCGTCGGCCACCTCGCCTATCTGCCGGCTGAAGGCGACAAGCGTACGGCCGAGTTTGGCGTGTCCGTGCTGGAAAGCGTTCGTGGCCAGGGTATCGGCTCGAAGCTCTTTGAGCGCGCCGCCATTCGCAGCCGCAATACACACGTCACCACGCTTTACATGCACTGCCTGTCGCGCAATTCGACCATGATGCACATCGCGAAGAAGGCCGGCATGAAGATCGAATACTCGTACGGCGAGGCAGATGCCTATCTGACGCTGCCGCCGGCGGACCAATCGAGCATCATCGCCGAAATGCTGCAAGAGCAGGCTGCGGTATTCGACTACGCGCTGAAGCGCCAGGCGCGTCACGCGTCCAAGCTGTTCGAAACGCTCATGCCTGCGGCGGTTGCAGCCGCAGCCTGATAGCCTCACGCGTCGGAATAACAAAGGGCGGCCTTCTGGCCGCCCTTTTTGTTTGCCGTGACCCGCGCACGCGCCGCCGCGTCGTGTCCTGTCGTACTCACAAAATCGGCAGTGCGGTCGTCTCCTTGATCGTTTCGAGCGAGAAGCTCGTTTTCACGTCGATCACCGACGGATGGTGCAGCAACTGGTCCTGCACGAAGCGTGAAAAGTGCGCCATATCCTCCACCTGGACACGCAGCAGATAGTCCATGTCGCCGGTCATCGCATGGCAGGCGACGACTTCGGGCCACGCCTGAACGGCCGCGCGAAACAGATCGGCGTGCGTGGCGTCGCCGCGCGGACTGAGCGCCGGACCACCGCGCTTTTCCAACCGCACATTGACGTACGCGAGCAAGTCGAGCCCGAGCCGCTGCGCATCGAGCAACGCGACATAGCCGCGGATCACACCGTTCTCTTCCAGCCGCCGGATACGCCGCAGACACGGACTCGGCGACAGATTCACGCGCTCGGCGATCTCCTGATTTGACAGCCGGCCGTTCTCCTGAAGGATTGCCAGAATCCGCCTATCGATGGCGTCTATCTCCATGCCGGCCATTTTCTGCCGTCCCTTCACGTTATTGAGCTAGAAACTAGCGCAAGCGTATCGAGACACGATTAAGTTCGCAAGTTTTCGCCGCAGGCAGGCCTTTACACTTGCGCCATTCGGTCGCGCTTAACCGCGCATCCCCGCTCGCGCCGCGCGCCGGTGCATATCAGGAGACAGACAATGCAGGTTGCAACTTGGGAAAATCCGCTCGGCACCGACGGTTTCGAGTTCATTGAATACACCGCACCGGATCCGAAGGCGCTGGGCAAACTGTTCGAACAGATGGGCTTCACCGCCATCGCGCGGCATCGCCATAAAGACGTGACGCTGTATCGCCAGGGGGAAATCAACTTCATCGTCAACGGGGAGCCGGATTCGTTCGCGCAACGCTTCGCGCGTCTGCACGGCCCGTCGATCTGCGCAATCGCTTTCCGGGTTCAGGACGCCGCCAAGGCGTACCAGCAGGCGCTGGAAAAAGGCGCTTGGGGCTTCGACAATAAAACCGGCCCGATGGAGCTGAATATCCCGGCGATCAAAGGTATCGGCGACTCGCTGATCTATTTCGTCGACCGCTGGCGCGGCAAGAACGGCGCCGAACCGAACAGCGTGGGCAACATCGACATTTACGATGTCGACTTCGAGCCCATTCCCGGTGCGAACCCGAACCCGGTCGGCCATGGCCTGACCTACATCGACCACCTGACGCACAACGTGCATCGCGGCCGCATGCAGGAGTGGGCGGAGTTCTACGAGCGCCTGTTCAATTTCCGCGAAGTGCGCTATTTCGACATTGAAGGCAAAGTGACGGGCGTGAAGTCGAAGGCGATGACCTCGCCGTGCGGCAAGATCCGCATTCCGATCAATGAGGAAGGCTCGGACACCGCCGGGCAGATTCAGGAATATCTCGACGCGTATCACGGCGAAGGCATTCAGCACATTGCCTTGGGCAGCAACGACATCTACCGTACGGTGGACGGCTTGCGCGCCGCGAACATCTCGCTGCTCGATACCATCGACACGTACTATGAACTGGTCGATCGCCGCGTGCCGAATCACGGCGAGCCACTCGACGAACTGCGCAAACGCAAAATTTTGATCGACGGCGCGCCCGACGATTTGCTGTTGCAGATCTTCACGGAAAACCAGATCGGCCCGATTTTCTTCGAGATCATTCAGCGCAAGGGCAATCAGGGCTTTGGCGAGGGCAACTTCAAGGCGCTATTCGAGTCGATCGAACTGGATCAGATTCGCCGTGGCGTAGTGCAAGACAAGGCCTGACGCCACTGGCTGCGCAGGAATGGATTGATAGCAAATGAAAAGGGCGAGGATCTCACGATCCTCGCCCTTTTCATTGATGCCGTTGCCTCAAGCGGACCCTGCGTGGCTTGATGGAACAACGGCCGGTTATTTAACCGACACACCGCATGAGCGGCGTATCACGAATTCTGGTCTTGCCCGTCGGCCTTGGTGGATCGCGTGACGCTACCCATGGCGATGCGTGCGGGCGCGACCTGCGCCGTGCGCGTGACTGCGTTCGACAGCGCTCCTGCGCTGCCCGAGTTCGAGCGCACCGGTGCGCTCATGGCGAAAAATGCGGCCGAAACCATCAGGAAGGTCTGAATGTTTCTCGTGTTCATGCGTACTCCTTTTCTAACTGCCCTGCTGTCGTGAAGCTCCGCAGAATGCGGAGCGTTGCGCTGACATTGCTCGCAGGTGGGGTGTTAGACAGCAATTTCAACTACGGTTCCGCAAATTTGTAGTTTTTACAGCTTGTTACAGGCATTTGCGCAAGCACTAACGGCATCGCTCGCAAAACGTCGCAAGACCCAGTCAAGATCGCCGGGACGCGGCATTTGCGAAGGACCTGCGGCGGGTTTTCACCAGTGCTACCATCACTTAAAACACGTCAATATGGCGGCCCCGGCCCTCCGCATTCACAAGATGCCGGGGCTCAAAAAAAGTTTTGGTGATCCCAAACTGGTTGGAGGAGTACACATAATGAATGCCCCGCTAGACGCAGGTCAGCGAGCCTCGCTCGAAGCCGCGTTGTCTTCCGTCACGCTCGACGACAAATACACCCTCGAACGCGGCCGCGCATACATGAGCGGCATCCAGGCGCTGGTGCGTCTGCCGATGCTGCAGCAGGAACGCGACCGGGCCGCCGGGCTCAATACTGCCGGCTTCATCTCCGGTTACCGCGGATCGCCGCTGGGCGGGCTCGACCAATCCCTGTGGAAGGCGAAACAGCATCTCGCCGCGCATCAGGTCGTATTCCAGCCAGGCGTCAATGAAGACCTCGCGGCGACCTCCGTCTGGGGTTCGCAGCAGGTCAATCTGTACCCAAGCGCCAAATACGATGGCGTGTTCTCGATGTGGTACGGCAAAGGCCCGGGTGTCGACCGTTCCGGCGACGTCTTCAAACATGGCAACTCGGCCGGCTCGGCGCAACACGGCGGCGTTCTGGTCCTCGCCGGCGACGATCATGCGGCCAAATCCTCCACGCTGGCACACCAGTCCGAACACATTTTCAAAGCGTGCGGCCTGCCGGTTCTGTTCCCCTCGAACGTGCAGGAATATCTCGACTTCGGCCTGCACGGCTGGGCAATGAGCCGCTATTCCGGCTTGTGGGTCGCGATGAAGTGCGTGACCGATGTGGTCGAATCGTCGGCATCGGTGGATATCGATCCGCACCGCACCAAGATCGTCCTGCCGGAAGACTTTGCGATGCCTGAGGGCGGCCTGAATATCCGCTGGCCGGATCCGCCGCTGGTGCAGGAAGCGCGTCTGCTCGACTACAAGTGGTACGCGGCGCTCGCCTATGTGCGCGCCAACAAGCTCGACCGCGTCGAAATCGATTCGCCGCATGCGCGCTTTGGCATCATGACCGGCGGCAAAGCCTATCTCGACGTGCGTCAGGCGCTGACCGACCTCGGTCTCGACGACGAAACGTGTTCGCGCATCGGCATCCGCCTATATAAGGTCGGCTGCGTCTGGCCGCTCGAAGCGCAAGGCGCGCAGGCGTTCGCGCGCGGCCTCGATGAAATTCTGGTGGTCGAAGAAAAGCGCCAGATTCTCGAATACGCGATCAAGGAAGAGCTATACAACTGGCCCGACGCACAGCGCCCGCGCGTGTTCGGCAAGTTCGACGAAAAGGACGGCGCGGGCGGCGAATGGTCGGTGCCGATGGGCAACTGGCTGCTGCCGGCGCACTACGAACTCTCGCCGGCGATCATCGCGAAGGCCATCGCCACCCGGCTCGACAAATTCGACCTGCCGTCCGACGTGCGCGCTCGCATCGCCACGCGCATCGCCGTGATCGAAGCGAAGGAAAAGGCGCTGGCACGCCCGCGCGTCGAAGCCGAACGCAAGCCGTGGTTCTGCTCGGGTTGCCCTCACAATACGTCGACCAACGTGCCGGAAGGCTCGCGCGCGATGGCCGGCATCGGCTGCCACTACATGACGGTCTGGATGGACCGCAACACCAGCACCTTCAGCCAGATGGGCGGCGAAGGCGTCGCGTGGATCGGCCAGGCGCCGTTCAGCAACGACAAGCACGTATTCGCCAATCTCGGCGACGGCACCTACTTCCACTCCGGACTGTTGGCCATTCGCGCGGCGATCGCGTCGAAGGTGAACATTACCTACAAGATTCTCTACAACGACGCGGTCGCCATGACGGGCGGCCAGCCGGTCGACGGCGTGCTGACCGTGCCGCAGATCACCCACCAGCTCGCCGCAGAAGGCGCGACGAAAATCGTGATCGTCACCGATGAGCCGGAGAAGTACTCTGCGAACGTCGGCCTTGCGCCGGGTATCGACGTGCATCATCGCGACAAACTCGACGAGGTGCAGCGCCAACTGCGTGAAGTGGCCGGCACGACGATCCTGATCTACGACCAGACCTGCGCGACAGAGAAGCGCCGCCGCAGGAAACGCGGCACTTATCCGGATCCGGCGCGCCGCGTCGTGATCAACGAGGCCGTGTGTGAAGGCTGCGGCGATTGCTCGGTGAAGTCCAACTGCCTGTCGGTCGAGCCGCTCGATACTGAGTACGGTACGAAGCGCCAGATCAATCAGTCGACCTGCAACAAGGACTTTTCGTGCGTGAACGGCTTCTGCCCGAGCTTCGTCTCGGTTGAAGGCGGTCAGTTGCGCAAGCCCAAGGCTGCCTCCGGTATTGTCGGCGACGCGATGCCGCCGGTGCCGGAACCGGAACTGCCCTCCATGGAACGTCCTTACGGCGTGCTGGTGACGGGTGTCGGCGGCACGGGTGTCGTGACGATCGGCGCGCTGCTCGGCATGGCCGCGCACCTGGAGAACAAGGGCGTCACGGTGCTCGACGTCACCGGCCTCGCGCAGAAAGGCGGCGCCGTGATGAGCCACGTGCAGATCGCGAAGAACCCGGCCGACATTCACGCGACGCGTATCGCCATGGGTGAAGCCAGTCTCGTGATCGGTTGCGATGCGATCGTCACCGCCAGCGACGAGTGCGTGTCGCGCATGCAGGCCGGCCGCACACGCGTCGTGTTGAATACCGCGCATACGCCGACCGCCGCGCTCATCAAGAACCCGAACTGGCGCTTCCCGGGCAGCAGCACGGAAGCCGATGTGCGGGCCGGCGCGGGTGACGACGGTGTCGATACGGTCGACGCGAATCACTTCGCCGTCGCTCTGCTCGGCGACGCGATCTACACGAATCCGTTCGTGCTCGGCTACGCGTGGCAACGCGGCTGGGTGCCGCTCACCTATCAGTCGCTGATGCGCGCCATCGAGCTGAACAACGTCCAGATCGAAAAAAACCGGGCAGCGTTCGAATGGGGCCGCCGTGCAGCGCACGATCTGGCCGGGGTACGCAAGCTCGCGCAATCGCAAGGGCGCGGCGCCGCAGCGGAAGCGATGAGCAGCAAGATCATCTCGCTGCATACGCCGAAGGCGCTCGACACGCTGATCGACAAACGCGCCGAGTACCTGACGGCGTGGCAGAACAGCGCGTATGCCGACCGTTATCGCGGGTTGGTGTCGCAAGTGCGCGCGGCGGAGTCGGCGCTCGATTCGAGCGACGGCCAGTTGCCGCTCACCGAGGCGGTCGCGAAGAATCTGCACAAGCTGATGGCCTACAAGGACGAGTACGAGGTCGCCCGTCTGTACAGCGATCCGGCGTTCATCGAAAAGCTGAAGGCGAATTTCGAAGGCGACTGGAAGCTCCACATTCACCTCGCGCCGCCGACGTTCTCGAAAAAGGATGCCAAGGGCCATCTGGTGAAGAAGAAGTACGGTCCCTGGGTCTTCAGCGCGATGCATGTGCTGGCCCGGTTCAAGTTCCTGCGCGGCACGGCGTTCGATGTGTTCGGCAAGACAGAAGAGCGACGCACGGAGCGGGCGTTGATCGCCGAGTACGAGGCGCTGGTGCGGGAACTGATCGGCGGCCTGACTGTGCAGAAGCGCGAGCTGGCTGTGGAACTGGCGAATCTGCCGGACGGCATCCGCGGTTATGGTCACGTGAAGGAGAACAATCTGAAGGGCGTGCGCGTCAAATGGAACGAGTTGCTGGCGCGGTGGCGCTCGCCGACGACCGGAACAACGCAACACGCGGCGTGATCGTGTTCACCTGAGCCGACTCGTCGGGCTCAAATGAGAAAGGCGGCTGTCCTCGCGGACAGTCGCCTTTTTTTGTTTCCAGCTTCGACACGTCATGCATGTGCGCGAGACCGGGCGGTACTGCTACTTCCTGCTACACAACGAACATTTACAAGACGAAGCGCGGCACACGACGACAGCGAGGACTGACCCGCCGACTGTTCCGCGGTTGTCGTGATGTGCTGTGCTTCAGAAGTCACTTTACAAACGAGTCGCTGGCAATCGAATAGGAGCATTCCCAAACGCGCGAAAACACAGTAAGAATGTTTGGGACGACAGCGCGGCTGTGCATACGCATGCATGTGCACGCGCACGAAAAAAACGCCACGGAATCAACTTCCGTGGCGTTTTCGCAGGTTCGTCGCGAGCGCCTCGACGAGGCGCCGTTTCGATCCTCAAAGCATGCGCATTACTTCGCGTTCACCGGCTTACGCGCGTTGGCCGACGCCACCGCCGTCATGTTGATGATCCGGCGCACGGTCGCCGCCGGCGTCAGAATGTGCACCGGCTTCTCCGCGCCCAGCAGGAACGGACCGACCGTCACGCCTTCACCGCCGATCATCTTCAACAGGTTGTACGTGATGTTCGCCGCTTCCACGTTCGGCATGATCAGCAGGTTGGCTTCGCCGCTCAGCGTCGTGCCCGGGAATGCGGCCTTGCGCACCGCTTCCGACAACGCGGCGTCGCCGTGCATCTCACCGTCGATCTCGAGCGTGGGCGCACGTTCAACAATCAGCTTGCGAGCCGCCGCCATGCGTTGCGACGACGAAGACGGCGCGCTGCCGAAGTTCGAGTTCGACAGCAAGGCGACCTTGGGCGTGATGCCGAACTTCTCGATCTCACCCGCTGCCAGCAGCGTCATGTCGGCGAGTTGCTCGGCGGTCGGTGTCTCGTTCACGTACGTATCGCAGATGAACAGATTCCGGCCCGGCAGCATCAGCAGGTTCATCGCCGCGAAGTTCTGAACGTTTTCCGCCTTGCCCAGCACTTGCTCGATGAACTTCAGGTGCGTGTGGTACTGGCCGATCATGCCGCAGATCATGCCGTCCGCTTCGCCGAGGCGCACGAGGATCGCGCCGATCAGCGTGTTGAACTTGCGCATCGCGGCCTTCGCCACGTCCGGTGTCACGCCTTCGCGCGCGCCGAGTTCGTGATAAGCCTGCCACGATTGCTGATAGCGCGGATCGTCTTCCGGATCGACGACTTCGAAGTCTTCGCCGCACTTCAACTTCGAGCCCATCTTCTTCAGACGCATCTCGATCACCGACGGACGGCCGACCAGAATCGGCTTGGCGATCTTTTCCAGTAGCACGAATTGCGCGGCACGCAGCACACGCTCGTCTTCACCTTCGGCGAACACGATGCGCGCCGGTTCCGACTTCGCCGCGGCGAACACCGGGCGCATTACCATGCCCGTGCGGTACACCGTCGTGCCGAGTTCTTCGCGATACGCGTCCATGTCCTTGATCGGACGGGTCGCAACGCCCGAATCCATTGCCGCCTGGGCGACAGCCGGCGCGATCTTGATGATCAGGCGCGGGTCGAACGGCTTCGGAATCAGATATTCGGGACCGAATTCCAGCGAGTGGCCTTCGTACGCCTTTGCGACTTCATCGCCCTGATCGGTTTCTTCGGCCAGTTCAGCGATCGCGCGCACGCAGGCGAGCTTCATTTCTTCCGTGATCGTGGTGGCGCCGACATCCAGCGCGCCGCGGAAGATGAACGGGAAGCACAGCACGTTGTTGACCTGGTTCGGGTAGTCCGAACGACCGGTCGCGATGATGCAGTCCGGACGAACCTTCTTCGCATCTTCCGGGCGGATTTCCGGCTCCGGATTCGCCAGCGCGAGAATCAGCGGCTGCGTGCCCATCTCGGCGACCATCTCCGGCTTCAGCACGCCCGCGCTCGAGCAGCCGAGGAACACGTCGGCGCCGCGAATCGCGTCGGCGAGCGTGCGTGCTTCGGTGTTCGCCGCGTAACGTTCCTTCGACGGATCCAGGTTGCCGCGACCCTCGTAGATCACGCCCTTGGAGTCGGTCACGAGAACGTTCTTCTTCGACAGACCCAGGTTCACCAGCAGATCCAGACACGCGATCGCTGCCGCGCCCGCGCCGGAACACACCAGCTTCACTTCGTCGAGCTTCTTGCCGACCACTTTCAATCCGTTCAGGATCGCCGCCGACGCGATGATCGCCGTGCCGTGCTGATCGTCGTGGAAGACCGGAATCTTCATGCGCTCACGCAGCTTCTTCTCGATGTAGAAGCACTCGGGCGCCTTGATGTCTTCGAGGTTGATGCCGCCGAGCGTGGGCTCGAGCATGGCGATCGCTTCAACGAGCTTGTCCGGATCCGACTCCGAGAGTTCGATGTCGAACACGTCGATGCCGGCGAACTTCTTGAAAAGGCAACCCTTGCCTTCCATGACCGGCTTCGCGGCGAGCGGACCGATGTTGCCGAGGCCGAGCACGGCCGTGCCATTCGTGATCACGCCGACCAGGTTGCCGCGCGAGGTGTACTTCTGCGCGTCGAGCGGCTCCTCGAAGATCGCCATACAGGCGGCGGCAACGCCCGGCGAGTAGGCGAGCGACAGGTCGAGCTGGTTCGACAGCGGCTTGGTGGGCGTGACCGAAATCTTGCCGGGTTTCGGGTTCTGGTGATATGCGAGAGCGCTTTGCTTGAGTTGTTCGTCCATTTTTTGACCTGCGAGACGTAAAT
This sequence comes from Burkholderia sp. WP9, assembly GCF_900104795.1. Classification (NCBI taxonomy): domain Bacteria; kingdom Pseudomonadati; phylum Pseudomonadota; class Betaproteobacteria; order Burkholderiales; family Burkholderiaceae; genus Burkholderia; species Burkholderia sp. WP9. The sequence goes on along the minus strand of NZ_FNTG01000001.1, from coordinate 3,905,740 downwards.
AATCGGGCCCGGCACACCGCACAGTTGGCGTCGCTTACATCTATCGAATCGATAATCGACCGACGCGGCTTTCGCATGCGCCGGTTGGGCGCGGCGTCGAACCTCACCGGAGGACGGGACGGTGCGGAGTGCTTAGCGGGTCGGTTAGTGTACACCCCGAAAGCGTCGATGGACTGAGTGGTTAACGCTGCTCGCCATCCGCGAAACAACGGCCTGCCATGCTGCAGCGCCGCATTCGGCGGACTTCTGGCCGCTTGTCATTCGCAGGTCATACGCGAGCTGTTCGCGCTCATTCGAGCTCGGCGCCGCGTCGCTCGGGAATCAGGAAAAGCGTCGCGAAGATGTCGAGCAAATAGATCGACGCGAGCAGAGCGAGCGCCGCAGCAAACGAGTAGCGCGCGGCCAAAGCGCCCACGGCCACCGGCCCGAAACCGCCTACCGCACGGCCGAGATTGAACAGCACATTCTGGGCAGTGGCTCGCGCATCGGTCGGGTAGAGTTCGGAAATCAACGCGCCGTAACCGCCGATCATGCCGTTGACGAACACGCCCATCGCCGCGCCGCCGATCAGAAGCGCCACCGGCGTGCTCAGGTGCGCGTAGACGAAGACCATTACCACCGCACCCGCCTGGTAGAACAGAAAGGTCGGCTTGCGGCCAAAGCGGTCGGCGGCGATGCCGAACAGCCAGATGCCGCACGCCATGCCCAGAACCGTCACGGCGGTCCACAGCCCGGATTTGGTCAGCGAGTAGCCGAAGGTTTTCGACAGATAGCTCGGCAGCCAGATCATCAGACCGTAATAGCCGAAGTTCTGCACCGAACAGAGAATCGCCACGCCGAGGCTGGCGCGCGTGGTGCGGCCATCGGTCACCAGCAGTTTCAGCGGCAGCTTGCGCCTGCCGCGCGCCGCGCGCTCCGTGAAAAGCGCCGGCTCTTCGACGCGGCGCCGCACAAAGAACGACACCACGGCCGGCAGCAGCCCGAGCGCGAACATGCCGCGCCAGCCGATCAGCGGCAACAGCAGCGGCGTCAGCAAGGCTGCCGCCAGCACACCGAGTTGCCATCCCAGCCCGACATAGGACGACACGCGTGCTCGCTGCGACGCCGGCCAGGCTTCGGCCACCAGCGTCATGCCGATGCCGAACTCGCCGCCGAGCCCGATCCCGGCGATAGTCCGATAGATCAGCAGGTCGGTGTAGCCCTGCGCCAACGCGCACAAGCCGGTGAAGACGGCGAAGATCAGGATGGTCCATGTCAGCATGCGCACGCGGCCGAAATAGTCGCTCAACACGCCGAAGATCACACCACCCGCCACCGCGCCGATCAGCGTCCACGTGACGAGCGAGCCGCCTTGCGCGGTGTTCAGATGCAGATCGGCGGCGATCACCGGCAGCATAAAGCCGAGGATCAGCAGATCGAAGCCGTCCATCGCGTAACCGAGCACCGAGGCGATCAGCGCACGGCCGGCATAGCCCTCTTTCGCGGATGCGCGGGTCTCGGTGGAGGAAGGGGCGGCATTCATTGAAAGCATTCCGTAGGTCAAATGGGCAACGGTGGCGGCGACGGCGGCACGCGCCCGATAAATTCGCGTGAGTGTAAAGGCGCCCCTGGCGGCTCACAAGCGAACCAAAAAGCGCGAGCGGATCGGGCCTGCCGGCGCGTCCCTTCAGTGCCCGCCAAGCCGGCGCAGCGCGGCCGTTATCGCCGTCATCCGCAGCAGGCAGGCGAGACGGCCTCCTCGGAAGGACTCATTTCGGGTAAAATGTCGGCCTGCGCGCGTAGCAAAATCCGGCCCGCACTCCGCTGACCGGCTGCGTATTTGCCTATCAAGGCGCCGCCCAACATGGTGCGGCATACCCCGCTTGCTGCGCCACCGGGCTCCGCGCCCGCTTCTCCCCGCTCACACCCAAGGATCCGCCCATGACAGGCTTCGATCGCCAGACGATCTCCGACACGACCGCCAAGATGCTGCTGGAAGTACAGGCAGTGCACTTCAACGCGGAGAAACCGTACATTTTCACGTCCGGCTGGGCGAGCCCGGTTTATATCGACTGCCGCAAGCTGATCTCGTATCCGCGCGTGCGCCGCGGCCTGATGGAAATGGCCGAGACCACGATTCTGCGCGACGTCGGCTATGAGCAGATCGACGCCGTCGCTGGTGGCGAAACCGCTGGCATCCCGTTCGCGGCATGGCTCTCCGATCGCCTGATGGTGCCGATGCAATACGTGCGCAAGAAGCCGAAGGGTTTCGGCCGTAACGCGCAGATCGAAGGCCTGCTGACCGAAGGTCAACGCGTGCTGCTGGTCGAAGACCTGACCACGGACAGCCGCAGCAAGATCAACTTCATCAACGCGCTGCGCACCGCCGGCGCGACGGTGAACCACTGCTTCGTGCTGTTCCACTACAACATCTTCAAGGAAAGCGTGTCGGTGCTGAAAGACATCGACGTCGATCTGCACGCGCTCGCCACGTGGTGGGACGTGTTGCGCGTCGCGAAGGAAAACAAGTACTTCGACACCAAGACGCTCGACGAAGTGGAGAAATTCCTGCACGCACCGGCTGAATGGTCTGCTGCACACGGTGGCGCGACCTCGACGCCGCAATAAGCCTCGCCGCCTGACGCGGATTGAATAAAAAAGGGCGCCTGTCTTATCGACAGGCGCCCTTTTTCTATTTTTGCCTTAGCAAAAGCAAACGAACTTAAGACGTTCCACCAGGCTCTTCCGCCGAATGCGACGACAGATTCAGCAAGCCATTGCTCTGCGCGTACTGGAACAATTCGGAATCCCGCTCAATGCCGAGTTTGCGCATGGCGGTGTTCTTCTGTGTACTGATCGTCTTGATGCTGCGGTTGAGTTGCTCGGAGATTTCCTTGATCGTCATGCCGGACACGAACAGACGCACCACCTCCAGCTCACGTTTGGACAGCATGACTTCGTCGTTCTTGCCGCCGGCATTCATGCGCAACGCATCTAACGAAGCCTTGACCGACGGGCTCATGTACTCGAGGTTGCGGCTCACGTGCTGCACCGCGAGCCCAATGTGGCTTAGATCGTCCGACTTGTTGACGACTGAGGTGACGCCGAGTTCGCTCAGCCGCTTTAGCAACGCGGCATTCTCCAGCATCGTCAGGACGACGATAGGAAGGTTAGGGAAATTGCGGCGCAGATAGCCAATCAGCGGCAAGCCGTCGCCATACTGGCCACCAGGCATGGCCAGATCCGTGACGAGCACGTCGCAAGCCATGGTTTGCAGCACCTTGATCAATTCGGTTGACTGCCGCGCACGCGCGACCACTTGCAGACCAGGAAACTTGAGCAAAGCCTGCTCGGCCCCGAACAGAATAACCGGGTGGTCGTCAGCGACCACGACCCTGACAGGATCTTGCATTGCCCTCCCCTCGACAGATAAAACACTCTCCAGAACTTCTGACATGCCTTTGTTTTCTATTTCGTAAACGGATGAGGACGCGGCCTGCGTTCGCGCGGACAATTCCTCCGACTATAGCCGATTCTGGCCCGTATATTCCACCGGACTGCGCAACAATGGTGCGTAGCAGAGCTAATGTTAGACTTGGACCGACCTTGGGGAACAAAATAGGGACAATAACTTTCGCGAGCGCTACCGCCTCGCGCCCTCACTGGAGAACCGGCACATGCGCTCGCGTTGCCTGGTCGTTTCGAATGCTTCACCGTTGCGCCGTTTGCCGCTTCTTTCCTGCGCTATGCTCGGGCTCGCGTTATGGGTGGCGCACGGGCCATACGCCTTCGCAGAGGGTGCGTTTGCGTTGACCAGCGCCAACTTCCGGGCGGGCGGCACCGTGGAAGCCGCTCAGGTTTTCAATCAGGACGACTGCAAAGGCGGCAACCGCTCGCCACAACTTTCCTGGCACGACGCTCCGCCCGGCACGCGCAGCTTCGCGGTCACCATGTTCGATCAGGATGCGCCAGGCCGCGGATGGTGGCATTGGTCCGTTGCGGGCATTCCGGCTACGGTCGGCAGCTTGCCGGAGAATGCGAGTTCTTCCGGGTTCCTCAGCAAACTGGGCGCGGTCGAAGCGCGCAACGATTTCGATACCGACGGCTACGGCGGTCCATGTCCGCCGCCCGGCAAACCGCATCGCTACATCATCACCGTTTATGCGCTCAGCAGCGCCGACCTGCGCCTCGCGCAAGGCCGCCCCGCGCTGATGTTCGACCACGAGATCAGCACCGCCACACTTGGCAGTGCTCGGCTCGTGGTCAATTACGGTCGCTAGACTCGCGCCTTGCAGCGCGCGCAAGCCAGGCGCACGAGCGCCGGCCGGAGCCTCGCTTGGCGCACGGCTTGCGTCGTATTGCCGCCCGCGCCGAAATTCTGTCATTCGCGCACGCTAATGTGCAGCACGACGGTACGCGTCATGCTTGCCGGGGCAGCGCCGACACCACTGCGCACCATTGCCGTGCCTCACCCATCCTCGTTCATTTTGCTGGAGAGTGTTACATGTCGAAGATCGTCATCGTTTATCACAGCGGCTACGGCCACACGAAGAAAGTCGCCGAGGCCGTGCTGGCGGGCGCCCTCGAAGCCGGCGCGGACGGGAAATTGCTGCCGGTCGGCGAGATCGACGAGGCGGCCTGGGCCGAACTCGCCGCGGCCGACGCCATCATCTTCGGCGCGCCGACCTACATGGGCGGCCCTTCCGCCGACTTCAAGAAGTTCGCCGACGCGAGCTCGAAGCCATGGTTCGGACAGACGTGGAAGGACAAGATCGCGGCCGGCTTCACCAACTCCGCGACCATGAACGGCGACAAGTTCTCGACGATCCAGTACTTCGTCACGTTGGCCATGCAGCACGGCATGATCTGGGCGGGCACCGGCATGATGCCGTCCAACACCAAGGCGGCGACCCGCAACGACCTGAACTATGTGGGCGGCTCGACCGGCCTGCTCACGCAGTCACCGGCCGATGCATCGCCGGAAGAAGCACCGCCCGCCGGCGACCTGGAAACCGCGCGGATGTTCGGCGCACGGGTGGCCGGCGTCACGGCACGCTGGATCGCCGCCGCCCGCTGACGCACGGATTGCCGCGATCCGGCCGACATCGGCTGGCATCTGCCGCACAACGGGTCACGCCGATGTCATGTTCGGCGTGCATCGTCGTTTTTTCACCCCTTTTGCACGTCGGCCGCCATCAGGTCTTAAAATAACGTTCCGGCGCGGTGTCGCGCCCTGTTTCCAGCAAGCCAGTGAGATCGAGATGAGCACGAAAGTTTTTGTCGACGGACAGGAAGGTACGACCGGCCTGAAGATTTTCGAATACCTGTCGCAACGCGCCGACGTTGAGATCCTGCGTATCGAAGAAGCGAAGCGCAAAGACCTCGACGAGCGCCGTCGTCTAATCAATGCGTCCGACGTCACGTTTCTGTGCCTGCCCGACGTCGCATCGCGCGAATCCGCTTCGCTGGTCGAGAACGATCGCACCGTGCTGATCGATGCCAGCACCGCGTTCCGTACTTCCGCCGACTGGGCTTACGGCCTGCCCGAGCTGGCACGCTCGCAGCGCGAGCGTCTGCGCACGGCGAAACGCATTGCGGTGCCGGGATGCCATGCGTCGGCGTTCGTGCTCGCCATGCGTCCGCTGGTCGAAGCAGGCGTGGTGGCTCCCGAGTTCGCCGCGCACGCTTACTCGATCACCGGCTACAGCGGCGGCGGCAAGAAAATGATTGCCGACTACGAAGCCGGCGGCAACGACAAGCTCAAGAGCCCGCGTCCATACGCGCTTGGTCTGACTCACAAGCATCTGCCGGAAATGGCCGCGCATACGGGCCTGAAGTCGGCGCCGGTCTTTACGCCGATCGTCGGCGACTTCTACAAGGGTCTCGCGGTCACCACCTTCTTCTCGCCGAACCAGCTGGCGAAGAAGGCCACACCGCAAGACGTGCAGGCGCTGTTCGCCGAGTACTACGCGGGCGAGGCCTTCGTGCACGTTGCGCCGTTCGACGCGGAAGCAAACCTCGACAGCGGCTTCTTCGACGTGCAGGCGAACAACGACACCAACCGCGTCGACCTGTTCGTGTTCGGCAACGAAGAACGCTTCGTGACCGTCGCGCGTCTGGACAACCTGGGCAAGGGCGCGTCGGGCGCGGCGATCCAGTGCATGAACCTCGCGATCGGCGCCAGCGAAGACAGCGGCTTGAAACGCTGATCAACCCTGCGCTACCGGCGGCAATGCGCCGTCGAGTCACAAAAAAGGCCGGTCCACCAGGATCGGCCTTTCTGTTTTAAATCCCGCCAATTTCAATTCCATTTCCCGCAGTTAATCGGTAGTAGCCCGCATTACTTAAAAAATAAAAATCCGACTGCTTGAGAAACTGCCGGTAATTCATTCCTGAGAACCACGCCCACAGCATAGTTTTCCGCATAGGGAAACTCCGGATTTTTTCGCGAACGGTCGTTCGAAGATCATAGAGCCATTTTGCTGTAACGCTTGCCTGGCAAGGCAGTGCGGCGAAGCAACGATGTCCTCTCCAGGTCGAAAAATCATTTTTTGTTTAAAAGGGCCGCCAGTGTCCACGCGGTGCGCGTCCGGGAAAAGGAACGCTGTTTGAATCAGTCTTTTTAGACGGCTCATTCAATTGACAGCCATTATCCGCACAGCGAAATTAGCTCGCACAATTACATGAAGGGAGACAGCAGCATGTCGCACGCCATTACTCGAGGCCTGGCGATGGCCATTGCCACGGCCCCATTCCTGATTGCCTGCGGTGGCGGCAAGGCCGACAATCCAGGCCCGGTCAACCCCGCGCAATGCTCAGGCGCGAGCTGCGGCGTGCAAGGTCCGCCGACCTCGAGCGCCGGTGCGACTGCGTTGTGTCCCGCCACGGCCGACATCGTCAAGAGCACGTTCCTCGGCGGAGCGGGTAGCGGCGAAGTCGTGCAACTCAACATCGACGCGACAGCGATGACCTACTCGCTGAAGTGGCTCAAGTCGCCGATCCCGCTGACCAGCGCCGACGTCACGATCACGCGCGAAGGCACACAGATTACCGGTGCAGTGATCCATCCTCCGACCGGCATGCTGCCGACCGCGGAGCAAACCCGCTGCGCTTTCATTCTCGGCAAAGGCACCGGCACCGCGCCCGCGAACGGCACGACCTACACGACGCCCGACTTCGTCAACAACCCGAACCCGCCGATGATTCTGGTCGGCCAGGGCGTGGCCGGCGGCGGCATTCCGGGCGCAACTGTCGAGTACGACGGCCTGACCATCATTCCCGGCATCATCGATCACGTCGGCGCGGTACCGAACCGGCACTTCGACTTCTACCCGTTCCTCGGATTTGCCAGCACGACCGCCGATATCACCAAGCTGGCCGGCACTTACAACGGTCTCCTGTATCACCTCGTGCCGTCCGGCTCGTACGCGGCGACCGCCACCAACACGGTCGAAACCTTCGACGCGGCCGGCAACTGCACGGGCTCGAATCCGGCCAACGCGGCATTTACGCCGAGCGCGAGCGGCTGCCTGACGACGGGCACGGCGTGGACCGCCAATGCCAGCGGCTACTTCGACAGCCAGAATGCGCCGCAGATCGGCACTCAGCTCAAGCTGCCGCCACTGAACCAGCCGAGCGGCGTGTCGGCTCAGGCGCACATGATCCTCGGCCAGATCAACGGCGCAACGGTGCCGCTCGTCATTCGCACGGGCTCTGTAAACCTCGGCACCGCGGTATTGCTGCACTCCGACGCCAAGGTCGACGACGAATCCGGCATCGCGATGCTGGCCGCGGCTACACCGCTTGCGTCCGGCGGGTTCGACGGCGGCTACGTAGGTGCCGACTCCAACTTCAAGTACACCGCCGCATTGATCCAGGGCGGCGTCGGCACCTTCATCAACCCGTCGACTTCGGCGGCGGAAGACGGCTTCGGTCTGGGCTACGGCCTGCCGAGTCCCGGACTGGTCGGTGTCCAGCAGGCCAACGGTCAAAAAGGCCTCGCGATCGCTTCGGGCGGCCTCTATGCGATCGAGATTCAAGGGACCGTCAATGGCGGCGTAGCGCCGACGTCGCAACTCAACAGCACGGCTTCGAGCGCACCTTACTTCGGTATCGGCGCGCAAATCAGCAAGTAAGTCACAACGGACCGGCAGTTCGCAGTACGAGACATAAATAAATCAGGTGGCTGGACTGGGAGCCGGCCACACACAACGAGAAAATTCTGGAGGCGGTATGAAATGGAGAATCCTTTCGGTGCTCGCTCTTGCTGCACCGTTGCTGGGGGCGTGTGGTGGCGGCGGCGGCGGTGACGGGCCCGTGACGGAAGTCCGGCTGTGCCCTGCGTCGCTGGACTACGGCACGGTATTCACGGGCGGCGGCGGTGACGGCGAACTGGTCAAGCTGCAACTCGACACGACCAAGATGACCTGGCAGATCAATTACATCGAGTCGCCGATCCCGGCAACCACCGGCACTGTCGTCCCGACGCGCGCCGGGCAGTCAGCCAGCGGCACGCTCACCCAGGAAACCCTGCTGCCGACCAACAAGCTCAACCAGTGCGCATTCCGCCTGAACGGCGCGAGTCTCGACCCGAATCGTCCGGCGCGGATTTTCGTCGGCGAAGGCGTGGCGGGTGGCACGATCCCGGGCGCGGAAATTTCGTTCGGCGGGATTCTCGGCGTAGGCGCCGTGCCGGATACCAAGTTCCCGTACTACCCGTTCATCGGCTTCTCGTCCATTGAAACGAATCTGGCAAACGTGGCCGGCACGTACAACCAGCTCGGCTATCACCAGGTACCATCGCAAAACTTCGCGCCGGTCGCGGTCGATTCGAAGATCACGATCAACGCAGACGGCACGTGGACCGAGTGTGACAATTCCGGCATCAACGCCGGCAAGTGTCAGCAACCCGGCGGCAACTTCGCGCAGTCGGCGGACGGCAGCGGCGCGTTCCAGACCAACAACTTCCTCGGCCAGGCGAAGCCCACCCTCGCGACGACCCCGGAAGCGCGCGGCTACATGATCGTCGGCAAGCTGCGTAACCAGTTGGTGCCGATTCTGGTGCGAACGGGCGCGGCGAACTCGTCGGTGACCGTGCCGCAAAACGGCGCGCTCGGGCCTTACGCCGACGACGAGTCGGGCATCTCGATTCTGGCGCCGCGAAGCGCGATCACGGTGAACTCGCAAAACGGCGAGTACATCGGCGTGGATAGCCAGTTCGACTACCGCACCACCGCGCTCGAAGGCACCGAGGCTACGCTGCTCGATCCGTTCAACGCGTCGCAGGCATCGCTCGCGACGGCGCTGAATCTGGACTTCACGCAAGCCGTGCCGGGCGTAGTGACGACGACGCGAGTGGGCGCCTCGACCGGCAGCACGCCGACCGGAAAGATGATCTTCACGGGCGGGGTGTTCGGCTACCTCGATCTGACCAACGCGGCTTCGCCGTATTTCACGATCGGCGCCTTCGTCCAGTAATGGGCGCCGCACGCGCCGCCACGTTGCAACGTGGCGTTCGCGTCCCGGCTGCCGCATGGCGTCACAGCGGCGTCACAGCGGCGTCACAGCGCGGCAGCCGGCGCCCACCGAATAAGCAGCGCACCGGCGCGGTCGCGGACCTGCCGTCGCTTGCCGCGCGCGATCAGCTTCACGCGCGCCTCAGGAGGAACAACATGAAAAGAATCTGTTTCGCGTTAATGGTCGCCTGCCTGTCAGCCGGCGCGCACGCCCAACATGCGGGCGACAACGTCGCGGTACTCGGCTGGTTTCACGTGATGCCGCAGGATTCGAGCACGCCGCTCACCACCAACGTCGCGCCGACGCCGATCAACACGCCGCTGCGCCTGCCAAGCTCGTTCACTTCGGCCGGTACGAGTTTGTCGACCGGTAACGCCGATACCGTCGGCCTGGTGTTCAGCCATTACCTCACCGATCACATTGCCGTGACGACCGTGGCCGGTGTGCCGCCGGTGTTCAAGATCTATGGGCACGGCGTCATCAAACCGCCGGGACCGGCAGGCGCGCTCGGTCAACAGGATCTGGGCGATCCGCAGGCCAATCCGATCGTGAAGAGCGTGCGCCAGTGGAGCCCGGCGCTGCTGTTCCAGTACTACTTCAACGAGCCGACGGCGAAGTTCCGCCCGTTTGTCGGCGTGGGTGTGTCGTACAACTGGTTCTCGGACATTCAGTTGAGCCAGAACTTCGTCCAGTCGACGCAGAACAACCTCGGCGCGGTACTGGCGGCCGGTGCGGGCAAGCCGGGGCAGACGCAGGTGTCGGCGAAGGCGTCGTCGTCGTGGGCGCCGGTGTTCAACGCGGGGCTCGCGTACAACATCACGGATCACTGGGGGCTCGTGGCGTCGGTCACCTACATCCCGCTGAAGACGACCTCGTCGGTCATCATCAAGGCGGCGGATGGCACGGAGCTGGGGGTCTCGAAGGCGGACCTGAGCGCCGATCCGATCATTTCTTTCCTCGCCGTCTCGTACAAGTTCTGAGTTCCGTGCCGACGCAACAAAGCCGGCGGCCCTGCGCAAGGGCCAGCCGGCTTGTGTTTTTCGGGGATGCCTCGAACCGAGGGCAAAAAATTCAGGGCAAAAAAAAGCCCGCCTAATTGGGCGGGCTGAATCCATATCAGAGGAGACATGGAGGAGACAAGACAGAATATAGCAAATGCTTTGGTGCGGCGCAACATGCAAATTAGGGTAGACCCTCAACGTTGCAAAAATGCAACAGCCTGCCAGGTGTCTTGTGCTCCCCCGTTGTCGAAGGCGCTGTCCTTGCCGCTCAGTGGCGAACCAGCGCCATCATCGCGCCGAATCCCACGAACACGCCGCCGGTCAGCCGATTGAACATTCTGGCGACGCTGCGGCTCTTCAATCTCGCGCCAATGCGCGTGCCAAACCCCGCGTACACCAGATACCAGCTCACCTCGATCACGGCAAAAGTCGCCACGAGCACACCAAATTGCGGCAGCTTGGGCTGAGCGGCGTCGATGAATTGCGGCAACAGCGCCGCGGCAAACAGAATCGCCTTCGGATTGCTGCCCGCGACGAGGAACCCGTTGCGGAACAGCGCGAGGCGCGAACGCGCGGGCCTGGCGGCCAGTTCGTCGGCGTTGCCGGCGGCGGCTTCGTCGGCCGGCGCGCGCCATGCCTTGATGCCGAGATACACGAGGTAGGCCGCGCCGATCATCCGCAGCGCGTTGAACATGGCCGGCCAGGCTTCGAGAAACACGCCAAGCCCCGCCGCCGATACCGCCAGCATCAGCACCAGCGCCGACAGGCAGCCCGCCATGGTGGCGCTGGAGCGGCGCAAGCCGTGCTGGGCGCCGTGCGTCATCACGAGCAGCATGTTCGGACCGGGAATCGCGGAAACGACAAAGACAGTGGCGACGAACAACCACCAGGTATGCAGGCTCATGGGAATCACGGCGAAATAGGATCGGGCGGCTATTATGCCCGCCCGGGTCCGTCACCACTGCATGTCAGTGCCTCTTAGCGCCCTGCTCGCCGTGCGGCGACCTGGCCCAGCACGGCGAAATCCTTCTCGCCGTCGCCGTGAGCCACCGCTTCGATCAGACTGTCACGCACTACGCTGGCGATCGGCAGCGGCGTCGTCACGGCCTCAGCCGCGGCCAGCGCCAGACGCATGTCCTTCAGGCCAAGACGCGCCTTGAACAGCGCCGGCTCGTAGCGCTGCTCCGCGATCAGCTTGCCGTAGCCCGAATAGACCGGGCCCGGAAACAGGCCGCTCGTAATCACGTCGAGGAAATCCTGCATCGCCAGACCGTGCCCGGTTACCAGAGTGGCCGCTTCGCCGAGCGTCTCGACTGCCGCGCCCAACATGAAGTTAGCCGCGAGCTTCATGACATTCGCCTGCTGCGGCAGCGAACCGATGCGCCAGGTTTTCTGGCCGATTACGTCGAAAATCGGCTGAACACGGTCGATCGACTCGGCCGGTCCGCCCGCCACGATGGTCAGCTTGCCCGCCGCAGCGACATCGGGCCGGCCCAACACCGGCGCGGCCACGTAGTGAACGCCGCGCGATGCGTGCGCCGTCGCCAGTTCCTCGGCCAGCGCGACCGAGATCGTCGCCATGTTCACGTGAATCAGTCCACGCGGAGCATGTTCCAGCAGGGCGGCGGTGATGACCTCGCGCAACGCGCTATCGTCGGCGAGCATCGAGAACACGGCGTCGCCCGCAAACGCTTCGGCCGGCGTCGCGACGATCCGCGCGCCTGCTTCGACGAGCGGCTGCGCACGTTCCGGCGAGCGATTCCACACGCGCACCTGATGCCCGGCTTTCAAAATGTTTGCAACCATCGCGGCGCCCATCTCGCCGAGACCGATAAAACCGATGTCCATCTGTCGCTCCGTCTTCTAAAGAACTGGAAGTAAAGCACACCCATGCGACACGTGCAGGACAGCACGCAATGAAACACGGTGCGATACTGCGGTGATGGTGACCGCGACATTCCGCTTCTACGAGGAGCTGAACGATTTTCTCGCGCGCCCGCTACGCCGGCGCGCGTTCAGTTATGCCTGCGCGCCGGGCGCCACCGCCAAGCACATGATCGAGGTGCTCGGCGTGCCGCACACCGAGGTCGAGCTGATTCTGGTCAACGGCGAGTCGGTCGGTTTCAATCATCCGCTCTCGGACGGCGATCGCATAGCCGTGTATCCGAAGTTTGAAGCGCTCGACATCCAGCCGCTTCTGCGCGTGCGCGAACGGCCGCTGCGCGTGGTGCGCTTCATCGCCGACGCGCATCTCGGCGGCCTCGCGCCGCTCCTGCGGCTTGCCGGCTTCGATACGCTGTACGACAACCACTTTCCCGACGCCGACATCGAAGCGCTGGCCGCCGCGCAACAGCGCATCGTCCTGACACGTGACCGCGAGTTATTGAAACGCCGCAGCATCACGCATGGCTGCTATGTCCGCACGCTCAGACCACGCGAACAATTGCGCGAAGTGTTTGAACGGCTCGATCTGGCCGGCAGCGCGCAACCGTTTCGCTTGTGTCTGATGTGCAATGTGCCGCTACGGCGCATCCCCAAGGAGGAAGTCGGCACGCGCGCTCCCGACGGCGTGCTGGAAAGGCATGCACAGTTCGTTACCTGCGACGTGTGCCGTCGCGTGTTTTGGGAAGGCACCCATTGGCAGAGAATGCGCGCGCTGATGGACAGCGTGGCGGCCGCGCCTGGCCGGTCTGCCTGAGCTCCGATTGAGGTGCTTACTCTGGATCCCACTTTGCGCGGCGATCGATGCAGGTGAAGCCCCTGGCGCCGCGCGCTCGCCCGACGTCCGGCGCGGTGCGTACAATGCGGGATTACTTATCTGGCAGAGGCCTTCCGTATGGCGATGAAAAAGACCGACCTTGAAAAGAACAAGGCACTCAAGCTGAACAATGCAATGAAGCTGTCGACGGCCGACCGTTTCGGCAAAGCCGCGGCCGCCGAGCCGAAGCTCGATCGCCGCGAACAGCGCAAGCTCGATCAGGCGCAGGGCCTGGTCGCATTCGCGTGCAAGCTGAACGGCGATTTGGTGACCGAGCTGAAAGAGCGGGCCGCGACCCATCCCGAAGGAATGAGCGGATTGCTGAACGAAGTCATCAAGCGTGGACTCGCAGGCTAATCGCCGCGACAACCGCGCCCGGAATGCAAAAGGCCAGAGCACGAGCTCTGGCCTTTTTGCTTGCGACGCCTTTATCCGGTTCACATTGCACCTGCCGACAAGCAGCACGGAACGGTCAACCGGCGAGGCTGGCCCGAAAAATCGGGCCGCAGCTTAGTTTTGCGTGCCCTTGTCGTTCGTGCCAGCTGCCGAAGCGGCTGCCGAAACCGGAGCGCGCTTGCCGTGCGTCTTCAGCTTCTTGACGTGATGCTTCTTCGGCGCGCTTGCTGCAGCAGCCGGTGCTGCTGCGTCCGACGCTTGTGCGAAAGCTTGAACGGAAACCAGCGCGATCGAAGCGGCTGCGAGCGAGACGATAACTTTTTTCATGTGTTGTTCCCCAAACCTGGACGACTGAGTCAATGTGAATGAATAAGCTGCACGGTGAAGCAGACAGGGCTTGAGGCGCCTTCCCGCTCCCCGCGGGAGAGTATTACGCAGTGTAGGCGGTTTGTCATGCCCAAAACTCGATATGTATTTTCCGGGAGACAGCTTGCTTTCGACACGCTTTCACTCGTCAAGCGCCGCCTACCAGGGGATTCACCTAGACCGCATCAAACCAGGTTGCGCAACAGGCTGGCGTTCTCCAGAAGGGTCGGCAACACGCGATGCAACGCGGCGTTCGCCGACTCCTGTCCGATCGGCATGCTGACGCTGATCGCCGCCACGACCGAACCATGCCGATCGCGCAACGGCACCGCGACGCCGCGTACGCCCAACTCCAGTTGCTGGTCGGTGACCACGTAGCCATTGCGGCGAATTTCGCCGAGCACATCACGCAACTGTTCGATCGTCGAGTAGGTGTGAGGCGTGAACACCTTGATCGGGTAAGACGCGAGCCACTGCTCGATGCTCTCCGGCGCCTGAAACGCCAGCAAAACCAGTCCCGCCGACGACAACGGCGCGGGCGCGCGCGAGCCGAGCACGAAGCCGACCGCCATCGCCCGGTTCACGCCGTTGCGCGCCACATACACCACGTCGTGTTCATCGAGAATCGCCACCAGCGCGGTTTCCTGCACCGTTGCGGTAATACGTTGGAGAAACGGCTGCACGGTGCGCGGCAAGCGCGCTGAATCCAGATACGACTGGCCGAGCCGCAAGACACGCGGCGCGAGCCAGAATAGTTTGCCGTCGGTGTCCACGTAGCCGAGTTCGCGCAACGTCAGCAGATAGCGACGCGCCGCCGTGCGCGACAGGCCCGCGCGCCCAGCCACCATGGTCGGTGTCATGCGGGCGTGCTCTTCATCGAATGCTTCGATGATCGCCAGCGCTTTGGCCGCGCCGGCGATCCAGTCTTTCTCATCCATTGCGTTTGCCTGAAAATCAGCCGGCTCGCTGGGTCAGTCGTGTACTGAACTGTTGGCCGTCGCGCGATTATCGCCCGAGTCGGGCGCGCTGCGAACGACTATGGATCGATCGGATCATTCAAGGTCGCGTGCGTCTGCTCGAAGATGCCGATACTGCGGGATGTCCGGACATCAGCCCTCGCGGTGCACACGTATCATGTCTGCGGCCGAACGGCGACGCGCTCATCGAGTCGACGCCGCCAGTCAGCCGCGAACGCGTTGTCATCCCATCGAACCTGAAAGACCACCTTTGAAAGCCGAAACCCGCCAACACCTGCACGCCAATATGCTGATGCTGATCGCCGCGATGATCTGGGGCTCAGCGTTCGTCGCGCAACGCCTGAGTCTCGACGCGATCGGACCGTTTCTCTTCACGGGACTGCGCTTCCTGCTCGGCGCACTCGTCGTGCTGACGCTGATTGTTTGTGTCCGGCGCTCCGCGCTGGCCGAACTGTCGAAGCGCGAACCCGGTGTCGCTCGCGAGCTCTTAGGTGCCGGCGTGCTGCTCGGCGTGGTGTTGGCCGCCTCGATTTCGTTGCAACAGATCGGCCTGCAATACACGAAGGTCGCCAATGCGGGCTTCATCAGTTCGTTGTACGTGGTAATCGTGCCGCTGCTGGGCGTGCTGTTCAAACATCGCACGGGAATCGGGACGTGGCTCGGTGCGGCGCTCGCGGCGGTAGGCATGTATTTTCTGAGCGTGAACGAGCGGTTTTCGATGCTGTACGGCGACTGGTATCAACTGGCCGGCGCGCTCGTCATCTCCATTCAGATGATGCTGGTCGGGCGCTTCGCGCTACGTCATGACACGCTCATGCTCGCGCTCGTGCAGTTCGTGACGTGTGGGCTAGCGTGCCTTGTTGTCGGTCTCGCCGTCGAGCCGGTCAGTCTGGCGGTAATTACACGTGCCGCGCCGACCATTTTGTACGGCGGAGCGCTGTCAGTCGGCATCGCCTACACGATTCAGGTGGTCGCGCAAAAGCATGCGGCGCCGTCGCATGCGGCGGTGATCTTCAGCATGGAGGGCGTGTTCGCAGCGCTAGCGGCCTGGCTCGTGCTTGGCGAGACACTGTCGGCGCGCGCGCTGTTCGGGTGCGCGCTGATGCTGGCGGGATTGATCGTGTGTCAGGTGATGCCGGCATGGCGACGCGGGCGTGAACGCTTGCCTCGTACATCGTCCTGAATTCATCGGCTTGAGGATGTAGCCGGTCGACCTATCGCGTGTCGAAGAGTGCGAGCTATTTGCGTAGGCGGTCGGCGTTGCTGTATTGCTGGCCGTCTTTACGCAGCTCGCGACTGCGCATACAAAGCCGGCGTGTCCGCGGTGGGCGGAAATACACACCAGCAGCCGTCGTCGTGACGAAAGAAGAACAACCCGCGTGAGCCCGCCTCGAGCGACGTCTCGACGCGTACATAGCGGCGGCCACCCAGGCGGGTACGGCTGAATTCGGTGACATGAACCGGCACGGAAGGCTCCGGCGCAAGCCATTTTTCCACTAGAAACCGCAGCGACTGTTCGCTTGCCATTCTCATGATCCGCTCCGGGCTGGCTTGTCTCGATGCGCGTCGCGCGTGGGATCGGTATTGTCGTCGCTATCTGCAACGTCCGCGTCGTGTTCAGCGGATGCGAGCGTAATGGCCCGGTTGGTGGCTGCCGCCCGTAGCGTGCTGCAATGGGTGGCATGTCGAATATCCGAGAGAAGACGGACAAGCTGTCGTGCTGTTCTACGTTTCATTCCACACCCCCGCACCGCACCATTAACTTCAGAAAACACTTTAACTCTATGCCTGGATCGGCCGTTACCGAAATGGTTTTGACTAAATAGCAACAGTCGCGCTTGCAAAAAGAGAGACGCAATCTTTGTACCGTCCGTCTTCAATGTGCGCGTCTGGGCGGCTGCGGTCTGTACGGTGGCGAGCGCATGGCGAAGTTGAAAAACCTGCCCGGCAGCAGTTGAAGAAAGGGGCTCGAAGGCGAGTTATCCACAGTTCCCTATGAATAACTTCGGGATAGCGCGTGGAACAGCCTGTGTGCGGAATCTTGATAAGACGGCCCATCAGCCAGGCGCCATCGAACTTATCCCAGGTTTGTAGTTTTTCTACAGACGTGTTCCGCAGGGTTATGGAGTTTGCATGACATTGATGTGACGGAACATTTGGGAGTTATCCACAGAAGGGGTTAACCCTTGTTAACTATTACTACATATATATACGTATGAAGTAAAAAACATAGGATAAGTGATGCTTCGCGGTGAGATTGAAGGCTGATCAGCGCTTGTTCAACCTCCACCCGGCGAACTCCCGTAGATCACTCAAGGCGCCACGCCGACTCCGCTCGCCGGTGGCACGGACGCCGCCGTGCCGATCGCGTCGGGCATCTCGGGAACAGGCGCTGGAGCCGCGGCTTGAACAGGCACCGGCAGGAGGCGCGTCTCGATGCGGCTGCTCGCGACCGGCTGCGTGCGCACCACCGTTTGCAGATAGTGATCGACAAGGCCGAAGAACCGGTCGTAGAACTTGCCCGAGGGAATCGTTTCGCTCGAGATTTTGACCATCGCATCGCTGTTCGAGCGGATCGGCAGCGACAGCGAACCCAGCACACTCAGCCCGACACTCGCCGAGGTGTCGCTTTTCTTCAGCGCAAAGCCGTTCTGAACGGCATTGACGTAGACGATGCTGGTGTCGCTCGCCTCTTCCCCGGGCGTGCAGACCACGTGAAATTCGACGACCACGTGGCTATCGCCGGTCGGCTGGAAATTCTTGGTGCCATCGACGGTGTCGTTACGCGTCATCGTCGTCAGATAGCCTTGGCTCAATAGCGCACGACGCGCGGCCTCGCAGGTATCCGTCGCACTCGAATTGAAATTGCGTGCATACGGGCTCGCGCCAGTTTCGAACAGTTCCTGTTGGAATTTCTGCTGTGGCGCGCTGCTACAGGCGGCAAGGGTCAGCAGGCCGGCAAGCGCGGCGGCAGGGGCTTTAAAAAACGAGGTCGGCATGGTCGATCGGAAGAGACGCCGCGTGAGCGCGAATGGGAATGCATTGTAGAGCGGTTGCCAAATATGCGTAAAAAGCACGCACTCCGGCATATCGCGGGACGTGACAACGCATTACCACGGCCGCGACGCCGTGAGAGAAGAAACAGCAAAAACGGGATGTCGCTCAGTGCGACGTAGCGGGAAGTCCCATTGACGACGCGGTCGCGCCATTTTTCCCGGCGGCGCTGACGGCCGGAATCGTGAACGCATCGGCCCAGCTATCCAGCGCAGCGCAATGGTCGGGCGCGGGTTGCGCCGCGCACGCGACGGCCTGCGCATCCGCCTGTCGATCAGAGTCTTGAGGCGTGGCGACCGCCGCGAAATCTTCAACCTTCAAGCTCACTTTCTGCGCGTAGGCCTGCGAGCCGCCGTAGCTCTTGAGCGCGGCGTTCATGTCGCCGTTGGCCGAGCGCATGTAGCCGTACAGGATCGCCGAACCCACTTCGATGTTCGCGGTCGGCTCGGTGAGATCCTTGACGTTCCTCAGCAGCCCGCGATGCGCGCCAGGCACCACCTGCATCAGCCCGGTCGCGCCGTTGGCGCCCTTGGCCTTTTCCTTGAAGCGGGATTCGATCGAGATGATCGCCAGCAGGAGCGCCGGCGGGAGGGAATATTTCGAGGCGGCGGATTGCACCGCGTCGGAAATCTTTTCAGCCTTTTCCTTTGCCAAGCCGAATTTATGCGTGAGATACGCGGACATTCGCTCGGTGTTTTCGTCCGCCGCCGCGGTCTGCATCAGGCCGAGCGACAGCACGATCAGGCAAAGTAACCGGCTCATAACGGAGGACGGGAAAGAAAAAGGGATCCGGCCATTATAGCTCTGCCCCCAAATTAGACCCAGAACGAGCAGAAATTCGTCTTAGGAATTACGGCCGCTCGTGCTTCTTTCGCGTTCAATGCGTTGGTTTCGGCTTTGGAACGTAATCGTCGTTCAGCGTGGCGAGGAAAGCGGCGACGTCGTCGATATCGCGCTCCGACCAGACCGGACGCTCGCCGGCTTTGCGTGTGAGCGGCTCGTCTGTCGTGTCGACGTTGACGCGTAGCGCGACGGGCAAGTCGTTGAATTTGTCGATCTTGCCGTGCGCATCTTCTGGATACCACTTCGCCGGATTGGTGTCGCGTTGCACGTAGAAGCGCAGCGCGTCCTTCAGCGTATGGAACCGGCCGTTGTGGAAAAACACCTGACGCGTCGCCGTATTGCGCAGCGAGACCGATTTGAAGAGCCCGCAATTACTTTTGTCGCTCGACTGATCGGTGCGCAGCGGTCCGCACAGCCCCATATCGAAGTACTTCGGATCGGAGTTGGCCCGCAATTCCGGATTGCGCGGCACGCCGAGCGCCTGGAAGTTGAAGTCGGTGAAAAGCGGATGGGAGCCGTCGGCGCCGACCTGGTCGATATGGCAGGAGGCGCAATTGCCACCCTCGGGATTGTCGAACAGCTTTTTGCCTCTCAATTCTTGTGCCGTTAGTTGCAATTTACCGTCCAGATAGTAATCGAACTTGCTCGTGTACGGACGGAAACTCGGGTCTTCCAGCTCGAAACGCTCGATCGCGTACATGGCCTGCGTGAACGCCTTGGCGCGATCAACGAAGATGTTCTGACCGAACACTTCCTTGAAACGCGCCGCATAGGGCGCGTGCTCCAGTTTTGCGAGCACGGCCGCCGGATCCGTGTTGGCCATCTCGTTGGGATTGAACAGCGGGAAACTCGCCTGATCGCGCAAACGGTTGAAGCGCCCGTCCCAGCCGAAACCGCCCACCGGCGCGTTGTCCGTTTCGCTCAGACGCTCGGACAGACTGGCAGCCTGCGCGTGGCTCCACATCGGCGTGCGGTTCAGCACGTAGCGCAGGCTCGGCACGGCGCGCGTGCCCTGCGAGTGCATGTCCGCCCCACCCAGCTGTGCCGCGAGGCCGTTGGGCGGCCCATACGCATGCGACGGGCTATGACAGCTCGCGCACGACATCCTGCCCGAGGCCGACAGCGAGGCGTCGAAGAACATCAGCTTGCCGAGCGCGGCGGCGTCGCTATAGGCGGGGTTCGTAGCGGCCGGCGCTGCCGCGGCCGCACCGGACATCAGCGCGGCGCCGAGCAGCGCGGCACGCGCCGCCCAATTCACGCCGGCGCGCGCGGTCAATCGCATTGCAGAAGACAGCATCGAATCGCTTACAGGTTCGTGAAGATGTCGCTGCCGAACCCGACGAGGCCGGCCTGGCCCGCGTAGCCGAGGTGGTCCAGCTGGAAGATGTCTTCAATGCTCTTGAGCATCGAATAGTGGTTGTACTGCACCGTCGATACCGTACCCGGCTTGATGAATTTCGAGATCATGACCGCGCCGGTCTGGTCGCCGCCGAAGCTCTGCTTGGTCAGGTTGATCGTCAAACCCTTGTACGTCAGCGAAGACGTCTGCGGGAACGACGGCAGATTCGGCCCCGGCTGCTGGCTGCAGCAGGTCGCGCCGGTGAAAATCAGATCCTCGCTCGTGCCCGACTGCGTCACCGTCGCGTAACTGCTTTCGTCGAAGTTGATGATCAGCAAACCGTCCTGCTGAAACGCCGGCGACGCCGTGATAATCGGCACCCACTTCTGGAGGAACGTGTTCGCGCTCGTCAGGCCACCCGGCTGGCCGTTCACGCACGGCGCGTCGTGGCCGTCGTCGCACAGGTTCGGCGTGATGAGGTTGAAGTTGGCGGTGGTCGAGACCGACTGCAGGTCGGTCGTGAGCTTGTTCAGATTGACGACGTTCTGCCCGCAGTCCGCCGAGTCGATGATCGAGTGGAAGTACATGAACGGGTTGTGACGCGTCGCGTACTGGTCGCCCAGCGGCACGGCGGCGCTCGGCGCTTCGGCAGACTGCGTCAGGTCGGTCGTGTTGAGCGTCGGGTGGCCGCAAGTGGCGGCTTCACGCGTCGGGTCGTTGCCCATGTCGCCTTCATAGCCCTTCCACGTGTAGCCCGCAGCCTTCAACTGGTCCGGCAACGTCTTGACGCTCGCCGGGTAGACGCAGCCCGAGCCGATCGCCTGGCCGTCCGATGTCATGCCCGTGAGCTTGTAGTCCTGATAGGTGATGCAGTCGTTATCCGTTTCCGGCGTCGCCGCCTGGCCGCTGATCATCGAGATGTAATTGTCGAGGCTCACATGCCCCGTGCCGTAGTACTGCTGCACCATCGCGCCCTGCGAAGCGAGCGTCTGCGAAAGATACGGCGCCTTGCTGTTCGCACCGAAGGTGGTCGCATAGTTTTCGTTCTCGAGCGTGATGACGAAAACGTGGCGGATCTGCTGCTGGCCGCTCAATTTGAGCGACGAGGACGACGATCCGCACGCGGCGACGATCAGGCCGATCAGGACCGCGCAAGCGACCATGAAGAATGCACGCAAGCCGCTGCGTTGTGACATGGAGTGCCCCTTTGTATTGGCGTTTTTAGTGGGGACAAACTTTATGCAGCGCGTATGACGCAGCCGTGAATCACGCTACATTCTTGCCATATAACGGTCATCTCGCGCGGCACATAAACGCGCCTGACGATGCCGGCGACCGGCTTGATCGACGGCCGCTCGCCGGTTCGCTTGTGGACGCACCGGCCGAATCCGCCGGGATTTGAGACAATGAAACCCGCCGGCGAATGTTTTCCCGGTACAACCGGGTGTAGGCTTGGCGTTCTTGCCGCTGTCGGCCCATTGAACAAGCGATGTTTTCAGGTATGGCCAAGACCGCATTTATTCCCAGCGTCCCCGCGACGTCCGAGGACGATTTTGAAATTTCAGCAACGTCGAAGCTCGCCGGATACAAGCGTTTTTTCGGCGTGTTGAAAGTGGTTCGAACCACCGACGCACGCGTGCTCTTTCCGTTCGACGGCGCGCCAGAGCTCGGGCCGTATGCGACCAAGCTGGAAGCGATCGCGGCGGCGCAGGTGTATGGCGAACACATTGTCGCCAGCGACCTGGCGCGCCCGGAGTTGTAGGCGCGAGAGGTCGCCGTTTTTGCGTTGATCGCTGGGGTTTATCGATTGCGTTGCGCGCTTGCGTTAATCGATCGTGATGATCACTTCGGGAGCAGCGAATGACCTGTCCGCGCAGATTCGCTTCATCGGCCGCTGTCATGTGGCGGGCGGCCGCGCTGGTGAGCATTCTCACCGTTGCGCCCTGTCAATCCAGCTTCGCTCAGGACGCCGATGCCCACGCCGGGCAGCAGGCGCTCGCACGCGCCGAGCTCATTCACGCTCAAGTCCGTGTGGTCGCCATCGACACCACCACGAATAGCGTCACGCTGCGCGGCCCGCGCGGCAACCTGGCGGACGTGGACGTCAATCCCGCTCTCGCGGATGTCAGTCGGCTCAGAGTCGGCGACAAGCTCAACGTTGCGTACCAGCAGGCGCTGCTGCTTAGCATCGACAGATTGTCCACCAGGGGTGTGCGCGAACGCGTGGAGACGACGGCTGCGATACCGGCTTCGGCAGGCTATGCGTCGTCGGCGCATAGCGTGAAGGTGGTCGCGACCGTGATGAAGATCGATCGGAAGAACCGCATGGTGACGCTGCGTGGCCCGAAACATCAACAGGAACTCAGGGCCGCAAAGGGGATTCCGCTTGGACAGTTGAGAGTCGGCGATAGCGTGCGCGCCGAGTTTGTTTCGGCGGCAGCGGTGGAATTGGTACGGGAGTAAGGTTGTTTGCAGGCAACCATAGGCACGAAGAAAGACCTGGCGGGTGTTTTTTCCAGCATGCGATCCCAAACAGGATAGGGCATTGTGCGTT
Organism: Burkholderia sp. WP9; assembly: GCF_900104795.1. Classification (NCBI taxonomy): domain Bacteria; kingdom Pseudomonadati; phylum Pseudomonadota; class Betaproteobacteria; order Burkholderiales; family Burkholderiaceae; genus Burkholderia; species Burkholderia sp. WP9. The sequence continues at coordinate 3,882,957 of NZ_FNTG01000001.1, read as the reverse complement.
CAGCGGTCGTTTCTCCGGGATTTAAACGATGAGAAGATCCAATCTACGCAGCCAGTCTCTTTGCGCGATATTGTTCGGCATGCTCGCAAGCAGTGCCATCGCACAAAGCTCAGCGGACGACGCGAACAAGAGCAATAACCCGCTCAATGCGGCGCCCTCGTTCAACATACAGAATTACTTCACGCCAAGCCTGTTCGGGATCAGCGGTCACACCAACGATTTACTTTTGCGGCCGACAGTTCCGGTCGGCCCGATTGGGCCCATTGGCGTCCCACAGATTTTCCGGGCGACGGTGCCGGTCAGCACTCGCCCGGACGCCTCGGGCGGCTACAACACGGGCCTTGGCGACATCAATCTGTTCGACATTTTTTTATTATCGCAGTCGGATATCCAGATAGGTGTCGGGCCGCTGATTACGGCGCCGACCGCCACGGACCCAAGCTTGGGAACAGGGAAATGGCAGGCGGGACTTGCCGCGGTCGCCGTCAGTGCCACGAAGGCGCGTCTGCTCGGCGCGCTTGTACAGTGGCAGCATTCCTTCGCTGGCCAGAGCGGGCGACCCACAACACAATCGCTCACGGCCCAGCCATTCGGTATCTTTAATCTGCCTGACGGATGGTATATCCGGTCAACCGGCATATGGACCTTCGACCTCCAGCGTGGTACGTATTACATTCCAGTCGGCCTCGGTGCGGGCAAAGCATGGAAGAGCGGCTCGACCATCTATAACGCATTTATCGAACCTCAGTATTCGGTGGCCCACTCTGGCGCCGGGGTACCTCAGTTCACCCTATTCGCCGGGCTGAACCTGACATTCGGAAAATAACGAAGCGACTCTGAGAGGTTAAATAGTGAAACTTTCCAAGCTCTTTATTTCCACCTCGACATGCTTATTGATTTCCATGGGAATGTGCTGTCTCACCTCCGCTCCAGCCAGTGCAACAACGGCAGCGACCTCGGTAACGGCAACTCCTGAGGAAGCCAGGACGATTGCAAAGGATGCGTTCATCTATGCATATCCGATGCTTTACAACTACAAGACGATGTACGAGCAGGCGATTGACCCTACTGCCAAGGCCTACGTGGGAGGATTTGGAAAATTCAGAAACTATTCGCAGCCCTATGGCCCTGAGAACAAGGAAATCGTCACTCCAAATAACGACACGCCTTATTCATGGGCATGGCTCGACCTCAGGCGAGAGCCTTGGGTGCTGACTGTTCCTCCGGTACCCGAGAATCGATACTTTGTCTTTCAATGGATTGACCTGTTCACCTATAACTTCGCCTACGTCGGCTCGCGAACGACGGGCAACCAAGGCGGCCACTACCTGTTTGCGGGACCGAACTGGCACGGCGAGACGCCCAAAGGTATCGACAAGGTCTTCCGTTCGGAGACCGACTTCATTCTGACGCTGGGACGCACAGCATTAAATGGCCCCGGCGACGTGAGCGCCATGCAGGCTATCCAGAAGCAGTACCGGCTCACGCCGCTTTCTTCGTTTGAGCATGCCAAGGCACCGCCCTCTGTTCCAAAGGTGGCCTTTCCGAAGTGGGACGAGCCGAAGGCGACATCCATCGACTTCATCTCATACGTGAATTTCCTGCTGCAATACACGCAGCCACCTGCGCCGTCGGAAGTCGAACTGATGGAGCGGTTTTCAAAGATTGGTATCGCGCCCGGCAGACCCTTTGATGCTTCCGCGCTGCCAGTTGATATACGGCAAGCTATCGAAGCAGGTGTGGCGGATGGCAAAGCTGCGCTAGCCGATGCGGAAAAGCATACGACGAGTTCCTACGACATCTTTGGCTCCCGGCAGGAGATGAACGGCGACTATATGAAGAGGGCTGTCGCCGCGGCCATGGGCATCTACGGCAACACCAAGGAAGAAGCCGTCTACGTAGGCACGCGCGTCAATGCAGACCGCGAACAGTTGCTAGGTTCCCAGCCGTATGTCATTCACTTTGACAAGAAGGACTTGCCGCCCGCGAAGTTCTTTTGGTCGATGACAATGTACGACCTGCCCGGACGTCATCTCGTGGCGAATTCCATTAATCGTTATTCGATTGGTGACCGCACGAAGGGCCTGAAATACGGTGCCGACGGTTCTCTCGATATCTACGTTCAGCACGACTCGCCCGGCAAGGAGAAGGAATCGAACTGGCTGCCCGCACCCACGGGCGCATACAACGTCATCGCCCGGATTTACGGTCCGGGGCAGTCAGTATTTGACGGCACTTGGAAATTCCCCGTCCCACAGAAGCAGTAAGCCTGCGTGGAGGGATCGGAGTGGGGCATGAATAGAAAGGCGGCGACGTGGGTCACAGCGGCTTTGCTTGCGTCGCTCGCAAGTCGTCGTGGCAACACGGATTAGAAGTCGTTACACAACGCACCCGCAGACGACCCGACCGGAAATTTTCTGAATAATCAAAGTTCTACTCCGACGCGTAATCGCTTCTTGTGTCGAGACAGCAGCCGAAAGTAGACAGTGAATGAATTTTCCGAGCCTTTGGATTAGAATCGGTTACGCCCGCCTGGTAAGCCTTTCCGGGCATAACTCCGATTTCGCGCCGTGCCCTCTTCACATTGGCGACCACAGACAAAGAACGACTATCTCGCTCGCCCAAGGTCCGACCTTGCCATCGCGGTCGCCGCACAGCTTGATGCCTTTACCACTCCTCTGGCTCCCGCTACTGGTTTTCTCGAGCGGCCTTTCTAGCTTGCAACCATGCCGCATACTCGGCGTTCGGGGGCTTGGTCCCGATAGACCGCTCCGGAGGAGAAGGAGATACGTTACGCTGTCCTAGCCCGAACGCGGCCGCCTCCCGCTCTTCCCAACGGCGATTGTTCTGGATGATTGCGGTCGCTTTAGCGTTGACCGCGGAGGTGCCTGCGAGGTCGTGTATGTCCCCGTTTGCAGTGCGATGACGCACCGCGTCGGCAACACCGCTGTGCTGCTCGACGGTTAGCAGATTTTTGGCTTTGCGCCTTGTCTGGTCGCCTTCGAGCTCCAGCATAGCGTCCGCCTGTTTGGTCAGCGATAGCTCCTGCCAAGTGAGTTTTTGCACCCGGTCCAAGTCCTCACGAATAACCGTTAACGATTCCACCACATCGCCGCCCTCGCGCTTCCAAAGAAGGTAAAGAGGGTCTGCGGCGAAGCGCTTCACGAAGACTTCCAATGACCGGCCGTACTTAGTCTGCTCTTCAGCAAAGGCCTTCAGGTTGTCCGATGAGTAGCGGACGCCTTCAAAATGTACTTTACCGTTGCGAATCGTGTACGGCTCCCAAGCGATAAATCTGGCGAGAAGTTCTCTTTCTGACCACTGCTTTCGCGCATCTCCTCTGCGCTCACGCTGTTGGGATTCAAAAAGCCTCTTCGGCGTGCTCGTCTCGCCGTCAATGAAGTCTTCGTGGCTCCGCAGTTGCGGTCGGTAAGCGGTGAGGTTGTGTACCGCCACCGCTTCGTAGACAGAATAAATGAAGCGCCCCAGAGACGTTCCCCGAGTCAACAGCCTTTTCCGACGCTCCTCTCTGCTAAGCGGGTCATGTTTACGCGTATGTGCGGCCTCCAAGTCCAACAACGCGTTCTGCATGCACCCGTTGAGGCTCTCGACGCACGCTTTCGTTTGTCCGCTTGCAGGAGGAGAAATTGCAAGCCGGAGTCTCATCTGCTTACACACGACAACTGCGTTTTGCCCGGACGGGCCAGCGCCGTTGTCGAAGAAGACCCCATCGATATTCCCATGCAGCAACCCTTCGGGTGACCTAAGTCCGAGACGCTGAGCAAGCTTAGACTTGTCCGTAAAACAGGACGCGATGCACCTGCGATATGCAATCGAATCTTCACCCGTGAGGATTACCTCGATTCCCAAAACCGCGCGCGAGTTACGCGCGACGGCGAACAGGACTCGTACGTAGACTTTCTTCCACTTGCCCTTGACCTTCGCTCGTATGCCGACTTTTGGTGTCCAGCCGTCGACGTCGACCGTTTCAATCTTTCCTTGCGTGTAGTCGGTCGCTGTACCAGACAGAACGGCGAAATTGGCGTTATGAACGGCAGGGCCGTTCCGCTCCGCGAACAAATCGTATTTGGGAATTAGTTCCTGATTTGAGATTCTGCAGAATGTGTCGTAGGTCGGACGGAGCTCATCTCTGACATCCGCGTAGTGCTCTTCGCACAACCGCAGATATGTCTTAGTTAGCGGCCACTTCTCCTTGACCCAATAACGTCGAAGCGCTTTAAGAAATTTTGTTTCTTTTTCATCTTCGCTCACGGGAAGGCGCTTAATTCGTCTTGGAGTGCCGGTTGCCTCGCTCCTTAGCCTGTCCTGCTTTTCGGCATGAGTCAGTGCTCCAGGTTTATTGACAAGACGTGTCCTCTTACCTGTCACGCCCTTCCCGGCGTGTTGGGCGAGCATAGAATTCTCATGACCGTTGAAATGGCAATGTTGATGGAACAACTTTCTTATCTGAGTGGCATAGCCCCGATGCTGCCCGATGGCGGAAATGACAAACCGCATTGCTTCCTTGAGTGCGCTACCATCAGTAACAATCTGGTCGTTAAAAACATAGTCCTCTCGATTGCCATGACCACCAGCATCAATCATGCAGAACGCTTCAAGAATCTGACGGCGTCGCGCAAATCCATTACGCGCCTTCTGTAAATCTGGGGGAAGCAGGTTCAGCGGCAGCTTCATGTACTCTGGAACGCCATCCACGGCCAAACGCTTAATGTCTTTGAGTGGAGAATCGGGCGCGTCTGCTGTCCACACTTTCCAATCTCCAGGGCCCTGAGGCGAGCCTTTGGAAACGAGCTTCAGGACGTAGAGTTGTCTGTCGACTGGATTCCAGCACATGGCTCGGTATCGCGCATCGCCGTCGCGCAAGCGTGCGAACATATCAAAGCGGCAAAGGCCTTTGGGCCACTCTTCCTGTGGCATCAGTAGCCGCTGGAGCGCCGCCGCATCTGCTATCCGAGGTTTCAGCTGGGATAGCGGTAAGACCTCATCGCTTTGGTCAGTTCGTGTAGACATGATTGATTACGAGTTCACTGTCGCGTGGCGACCGGTTCGAATAAGTTCGAGACGGTTGGCAGGTCGGAAGTCGTAACGATGGTCGAGCGTGAGAAAACCGTATGCGACCGCGGCGCTGAATCTGACGTATGCATCATCGAGACTAATGCCGATGGTGCGTGCGACGCGTAGTAACACGGCATCGAGGCTACCACGATTGCTGCACCGGATAACGACCTTCGCGAAGCTCTCGGCAACGCTATAAAGTGAGGGGAGGTGGTGATGGACGGCAAAACCCATGAGGAGCTGGAGGTTGCCGAACTCGACCATAGAAACCTCATCACCAATAATCAGCTCCCACGTCCAGCCTCGCTCCTCCATAGCCTTACGCTCACGTTCCTCGCGTCTCAGTTCCTTCTCATCAGGGATGTACCCCCGAGCCTTGATAGAGATTGCGTGATATTTCAGCTTCAGGTCGCGCGGGCAAAAGTACGTCACGATTACGTCGATAGTCATCAGATTCAAGCGCCGCATCCGCTTGCCATTCAGCTCAGCTCGCCAGAACGCCTTCTCGTCTACGATGCCGTACTGCTCACGGAAGTCGAGTACACCCGGATGGAATGCGAGCTTCGTCAAAACGCGCAGCTCGGCCGTCGACAGCGCCTGATGCAGCCGCTCCAACTTGAACCCAGGCATCACCGCCCGTGTACTCATCGAGGGGGTCCGAGCCTTGAGCAGCGGCGTGTACTCGTCGCCATGAGGCCAGCCGAATACGTCGCGCTTCGGAAGCTTAATTAAAGACGGCGCGGGATACGGAGGCTTCAAATCGAAGATGCGAAACCCAGTCTTCTTTTCTGGGACGACGACGGGCTCAACATCCTCGTCGTACTCGAAGTTTGGGTCGTGCCATTCCGATGCAGCCGTGCCGAGTGATGATTTCAGCCTGGAGTTTCTGTTCCCATAGCTGGTGTAGACGGTTCGAAGATTCATGTCAGGCCCCTTGCTCATTTGCGCTTTCGGTAGTGTTGACCTTCGTGCGTGACTCTTGGCCTTTTCGGCGCTGCGCCTTCGTGATGGATTTTTCCCTCTTCATGCGTTCGCGCCACGCAGCGTCGGTTTCACGTAACTCTGTCAATGTTTCATAGGCTCGTGGGAGCCTCGCCTTCATCCCTTTCTGCTCGAATACTTTGGGTCGTCGAAAGGTTTCCATCAGCACGCGCCCGGTGATGCGTTCCGGATACCTGGTTGCCAAAAGATGCAACGAGCGGTTCTTGATATGGGCAATCAGTTCGTCAACCAAGTCCGAATCACTTTTCTTTTGCTTCGGACGGGGTAGAACCTCGACACCCGCGTTTCGCACCCGTTCGACGGTAAGGTATCGTCTCGACTTAGTGGAGAAGCGTCCTCTCAGTTGGGTATGGTTCAGTCCGGGGTGAATAGCATGCAGCTCTTTGTACCGCTGAAAATCTCTAGCGATACGGTCCGGTGACAGCTCTGGAAGTCCTTCCTCTAGCCTTACTTTACGCGCGAGATTGACGCGCGTGGAGGCTTCCTCGTCAATGTTCGAGGCGGTCACTCTCAGCTCTACCGTTTGCCACCTGCCGACGAGCGAGGTAAGCAACGTAAGTGCAGAAAGTGGATGTCGCATGCAAGAATCGCCGTTGAAGATTCGAGTGAGTTTGGTCCTGGACGCAGCAAAGATTCCGGTTCGTCGCAGCAAGGCGTTGAACGGCGAGTCCGACAAGAATTCGCGTATCCTCGCATAACGACTTTCTCCGTCGCGGACTAGGCCGAGCTCGACGGCTGCTCGACTCGTTTCCTTTGCAACGCGTCGAAAGTCAAGCGTTGGCAAATAGTCTGAGTCGAGGAGTTGCGAGGCAATTCGCGCAAGTCCGATTTCACTTTCTGACTGCGCGTCCGTCATTTGAGTGGCTTCAAGCAACGGCGTGAGCCCGCAGCCGCAATGGTGTCCTGCATGCAACGTCCGTTCAGAAAAGCTGGCATAGTTAGCGCATACTTCGCATGGAACTTGAAGCGGCACCCTGTGCTTCCCACAAAAAAGCAGGCCGGGTAACAGATGGTCCCGCCGCCAGAAAGGCTTGCCACAACTGCCAATGTCTTCTTTCAGGCATTCGACGCAACGGAGAAGGCGATGTTTTGACCAACCTGAGGCTTCGCCCGCCATTCCAACCTTTGATGCGAGTCCACCCCTAGGCCCTTCGATGAAATGAGACACGATGCTCTCCGTGTCCTCTGGACGAATGAATCGAGATGCGAGGGGAATCAACGTGTTGTGCTTGATTACCTCTTCAATTGTTCCGACGCTTTGTCCAAGCAGGTTTATCACTCGTCGCATCCGGCTCGGTAGCATCCACACTTTGCTGCGATTCAGATTGTGATTGGACACGACCCTGAGTCGTCGAAGATACAGTGGAAACAACTCGCTCCTTGCGATGGACAGGCCGAAAGCCGGCCGATGTAGTTCTCGGTTTTGCATGAAATCTGGAATCGGTATTGCAAATGACGGCTTGTACCGTCGTGATGCGCAATCGCGCCGTACGTGCCACGGAGGCGATGTCGAGCGGCTTGGCGAGTCGCGCGAGCTCTTCCATTGCCCGCGTCACCCGACGGTGCACGAACACCTCTTTGCGACCAGGTAGTTGGGCAGTGTTCCCGACGGCTGTCGAGTCCGCAGTGGCGCGCTCAAAGAGAAAGTCACCCATGCCGTATGCAAGCCGGAATTGGTACGCTGACGGAAGCGGTTCCCGACCGCCGGTATGAGCGCGCCGGTCGACAGCGCTCTCTGAGATGGCGCGAACTACGAAGGCTGGCAGTTCCTGACGCACTCGCCTCCCCAAGGGTCGACGGGCTGGAACCTGGTTGGCGCGGAGCCAGTGTCCGTCGTGACGACGTAGCCAAGCCCATACCGCGACCATGGACTGACGCAGTTGGGTTCGCGTCATTGTTGATGTCCATGTAGAACTGACCCACTGAGGGCCGTAATTTTCATCGAATTTTGACCCACGTGATTGAATATCCTGCTCAATTTTTGAGCAGGGGATACAGAGGTGATCACGGTGGGCATATTGGCCAAGATCAGGCGGATGTATTTCCGCGAGAAGGTCCCGCTGCGCGAGATTGCGAGGCGAACGGGCCTGTCCCGAAACACGGTGCGCAGCTGGCTGCGGCAGACCGATGCTGTCGAGCCAAAGTATCCAAAGCGCGTCAGCCCGAGCGTCGTCGACGAATGGGCCGCACAACTGACGGGCTGGCTGCGGGCGGACAGTCATCGCCCGAAGCGCGACCGGCGCACCGCGCGGTTCATGTTCGAGGCGATCCGCGGCGAGGGTTACGCGGGCAGCTACGGCCGCGTCAGCGCGTTCGTAAGGCGCTGGCACGAGGAGCAGGCCGAAGCCCCGCGCAGGAAGGCCTACGTGCCACTCGCCTTCGAACCCGGCGAAGCCTTCCAGTTCGACTGGAGCTGCGAATATGCCTTCATTGGCGGGCTGCGGCGGCGCCTGGAGGTCGCCCACGTCAAACTCAATGCCAGCCGTGCGTTCTGGCTCGTCGCCTATCCAACCCAGAGTCACGAGATGCTGTTCGACGCGCACGCGCGTGCATTCGCCGCATTCGGCGGTGTGCCCCGGCGCGGCATCTATGACAACATGAAGACTGCCGTGGACAAGGTCGGCCGCGGCAAGGAGCGTGCAGTCAACGCGCGCTTCGAAGCGATGTGCAGTCACTACCTGTTCGAGCCGGATTTCTGTAACCGGGCGGCAGGCTGGGAAAGGGCATCGTCGAGAAGAACGTTCAGGACCGCCGACGGCAGATCTGGCACGAAGCGGCGCTACGGCGCTGGGAGACGCTGGAGATCCTGAACGAATGGGTTGCCGGCCAGTGTCGCGAAGCCTGGCACATGCGGCACCCGCAATGGCCCGAGCTGACAGTCGAGGACGTGTTGCAGGACGAGCGCACCCGGCTGATGCCCAATCCACGGCCATTCGACGGCTATGTCGAGCAGACCCTGCGGGTCTCGTCGACCAGCCTGATCCACTTCCAGCGCAACCGCTACAGCGTGCCCACCGAGTACACGAACCAGCTGGTGAGCGTGCGCTGCTATCCAGCGTATCTCAGCGTCGTTGCCGGCGCCCAGGAGATCGCTCGCCACGAACGCAGCTTCGAACGGCACATGACCTTCTACGACTGGCGACACTACATCACGCTGGTCGAGCGCAAACCCGGCGCGCTACGCAACGGGGCGCCGTTCATCACGATGCCGCAGCCGCTGCAGCTGTTGCAGCGGCACTTGCTGAAACACCCGGGCGGCGATCGCGTCATGACGCAGGTGCTCGCAGCGGTGCGCGAACACGGACTCGATGCCGTGCTGCTCGCTGTGCAAGCTGCGCTGGATTCAGGGCGTCCAAGTGGCGAGCACGTCCTGAACGTGCTGAGCCGGCTGAAGGCGCCCGTCACGAGTGCCAGCCTCGCCGATACGAAACTCCAGCTCAAGGAAGAGCCGGCGGCTGACGTGAGCCGCTACGAGACACTACGCGCCAACCCACCGGAGGATCGTCATGTCTAACGACATCATTGCCCAGCTCAAGGGCCTCAAACTGCACGGCATGGCGAGCACCTGGCCGGAGCTGCTGGCACAGGCGCGTCACACTGACTTCGAGCCGGAGCGCTTCATGAAGCAGCTGTTGATGGCGGAGACCGCCGAACGGCAGGTGCGCTCGATCGCCTACCAGATGACCGCCGCACGCTTCCCGGCTCATCGCGACCTGAAAGGCTTCGACTTCGCACAGGCGCAAGTTGATGAAGCGCTGGTTCGTGAACTCAGCGAACTGTCGTTCCTTGCGAGCGCACACAACGTTGTGTTCATCGGCGGCCCCGGCACCGGCAAGACGCACCTCGCTTCGGCAATCGGAATCGAGGCCGTACAGCGCCACGGCAAGCGTGTGCGTTACTTCTCGACCGTCGAGCTGACCAACGCTCTGGAGCAGGAGAAATCCACCGGCAAACAAGGCCAGATCGCTCACAAGCTGATGTACGTCGACCTGGTGATTCTCGATGAACTGGGCTATTTGCCATTCAGCCAGACCGGTGGCGCCTTGCTGTTCCACCTGCTCTCAAAGCTGTACGAACATACGAGCGTCGCGATCACCACCAATCTCAGCTTCGGCGAGTGGGCGACCGTGTTCGGGGATGCAAAGCTGACGACAGCGCTGCTGGACCGGGTTACGCATCACTGCCACATCGTCGAGACCGGCAATGAATCGTGGCGCTTCAGGACCAGTTCTGCCAAGGCAAAGGCAACGAGAAAAAGAGCAGCAAAACCGGCTGGAAACGAAGAGTTATCCACACCGGAATAGATGTACTACGCTGTCCCTGGGTGGGTCAGATTTAGATGAAAACGGTGGGTTAAGACTGCGTGAAAATCAACAGACTTGTTGCAGGTGTCGTCCGTGCTCCAGTTTCCCGTGTTTAAAAACGGCGAAAACTTCAGGGCCGGGTGGCATCCCGAAACAGACCCGATGCTGCGCCTGCAAATGCGAAACTACTTCGGGAAAATGGCCAAAGCCATGCCAGAAGCAATCTTCATCACGGTGGGAGCCGCCGCGTCGAGAGGCGTCGAATGGCTAACCAAGGAAGGCTTCATGAACAAAGAACGCGTGCTTCATGGCATCCCGCATCCACGCAAAGAGGAATCGAACCGCGTGGCGTATTTCCTGGGCGAGAAGGACCGTGCTGACCTGAACGAGAAAACGCACCCCGACAAGATTGACGCGGCGCGTGACCACCTACGGAAGGCGGTGGCGGCGCTGAAATGATTGCGCGCCGTGGCGCCGCGGAGTAGGTGCAGTCGGCGCGGTGATGCTAAGTGCGAATGCGCTGCGGGTGAAGTGGGAGGAACCGAGGCCGGAGCCGCGGGAGCCAGCTCATTACGTACCTACACCGTCGGCCCGAGAATCGCGCCTGTCGACAAAAAGCGACAGGCGCAACGCGTAGGCGCTTTGAGCGCTATGTAGTCTGAAGAAGCCATGGACGGATTGCCGCTTCCACGACGTGCTGTAAGTCGGAAAACGCCGTCTGGAAAAACTCACGAGTGGCCGAATGCCGCACCGCGCTCAGTGCTGCATGCGCTGCGCGTTCGGCTGCCAGACCCTCTGTCACCGGCCAAGCCCGAACCACTTCGAACGGAGACGGCGTCGCAGTTGTAGACGAAAGTTCGCGCGCACGAATTTCCGGGTCACGGTCCGTGAAACCTACCTTGTACAGGTGCTCGAGATGCGCCTGACAGCGCATGATGTACACGTAGGCGCCATGCTTTCCAGACCGTGACTCGCCGGAAACCGAAGCCGCTGTTGGAATCGGATACACGATGTCGAGCGGCTCGGGAACGACTGCACCCGGCTGCTTCGCCATGCGCCGGCGGTACTCTTCAATGCGACGGCGTGCATCGGAGAGGGATGCCTTTACGTAGATAGTCTTGATTTCGGACGGGGCTGGCCGGTCCCTGTGCCGAACGTGTGCACGCACCCAAGTGCGACCTGTGACCGGCAGGCCTTCAGCATCCTTGCCAGCTTGGTCAGGGTCCTTAAATGCACGCCAAAACCCATCGACAGCAATCTGAAACTGTGGCGGGCTGAACGTGCGACCCGATAACGTTTCCGATTCAGGACGAATCACCCGAATAGCCGAGATGTTGCGAAACTGCTTGCGGTGCGACATCGGCGCGCGCTCGATTTCCCGCCGCCTAGATAACGGCAATTTCGCGATTCGGGTCTCGCGTTTCTCCGTTTTTATAAGCGTAACTTTCGCGTCGAGATAAGCGGGCAGCAGTGTAAGCGCCTTGGCCATCTCCCAAACGGTGCTGTATCGGTCCAAATCACTGACCATGTTTTGGAAGCCAGGATGGTCTTCTTCTAGTTCACCGGCAAAGGCATCCAGCACGTCGGTCTTCGTGCTCCAGCGGTCGCCCATGTCGCGAAGGAAACACCGTCCTGCAAAAACTCGATTTTTTAGGTCGAAGCGCACCGCCGCGAGGGACGGTAGCAAGTCGGTACCCTCAATGGCGACTATCCGATTGTCCCCGTACTTCTCTTTGCGCAACTCGTCATGCTCGAGAAGTGCTTGCCTCTCGGGCCGTACGTTCAGCTCCTCACCGAGTCCGTTCTCAAGGTCGGCCATGACATCAAGCTCGGGCTGTTCTGCCAGCGAGAGCAGCATCGTTAGTTCATTGCCGCGTCTTATCATGCTCGCAGCACGGAAACCGAACGACGGTGCATCCCGAGTCGATAGCAGCAACGCTCCAGGAAAATCGCTCGAATTGATGTTGTAAATAAAGCCTTCGGTGAGTGTGTATGCGAGCGCCAAGCTCGAAGCCGGTGAGCTCGCATCCGTGATGAAATCGAGGAAGTCCTCAAAGCTGACGATGAAGTCCTTTTCGGGGAACAGCCGATAAGGCTGCCCGGGGCGCGCACGAACGAAGAAATCGCGACACAACTGGAAGTTGGTCGGCAATCCCTGCGGGCCCATTTGCATTTCGCGATTCTGGTAGTCGCGCTGAAACTCACGCAGAGCCTCGTCGGCGACCAGCCCAGCGCCGGCTTCCAGTTGTGCCTTGAAGATGGCAAGCTCGCCTTCGTACATCTTGCGGATTTCGGGCGGCATGACGAACTGCCTCGACGCCTTGGAGCCGCTTCGCGACTGCCGGCCTGCCAGGGGCGGCATTTGAACCGAAAATGGAAACCCGGTTTTCTTCCGTTCTACCATGCTCTGTCTCGTCGTGAATTCAAGCGCAGTAACTAAGCCAAGCAAAGACCTGGAACAGAAAGTACACCGTCAACTAAGGCGTGCCCGTCGAGGTGGAAAGATGCTGAAACGGGGTGAAGCGAGAGACTCGGCGCCGAAGCGCCGGTCCGCCCGCTCGAAGAATTCATTCCTCAACACTTTTTCGGAATTTTTCCATCGAAAGCGGGCGATTTGGTGTCGCCGGATTAGAAGTGTTTACGTTGCAAAATCAAGCGCTTGCAGCCGTGTAACGACTTCTCCGGCGGAAATTTTGGCATTGTGTAACGACTTCTAATCCGGATTGCCACGTCGCGACGCAAGCACCTGCTCCCTCACTCCACCGTGACCGACTTCGCGAGATTCCGTGGCTTATCCACGTCCGTACCCCGCGCACATGCCGTGTGATACGCCAGCAACTGCAGCGGCACCACATGCAGGATCGGCGACAGCAGACCATAGTGTTCCGGCATCCGGATCACATGCAGGCCTTCGTCGTTGACGATCTTCGTATCCGCGTCGGCGAACACATACAACTGACCGCCGCGCGCTCGCACTTCCTGAATATTCGACTTCAGCTTTTCCAGCAGCGCGTCGTTCGGCGCCACCGTGACCACCGGCATGGCTTCGGTCACGAGTGCAAGCGGCCCATGCTTCAGTTCGCCGGCCGGATAAGCCTCGGCGTGAATATACGAGATCTCCTTGAGCTTCAGCGCGCCTTCCAGTGCGATCGGGTAGTGCAGACCGCGCCCAAGGAACAGCGCATGTTCCTTGCGCGAAAACTCTTCCGACCACGCGATGATCTGCGGCTCCAGCGCCAGCACACTATTCAACGCAGCCGGCAAGTGGCGCAGTTGCTTCAGATATTCAGCTTCCTGCTCTTCGCTCACACGACCGCGCAGTTTGCCCAGCGTCGCCGCCAGCACGAACAGCGCGACCAGTTGCGTTGTAAACGCCTTGGTCGATGCAACGCCGATCTCGCGACCCGCATGCGTGAGGAATGACAACTCGGTCTGTCGCACCATGGCGCTCGTACCGACGTTGCAGATCGCCAGTGTGTGTTGATGACCGAGTTCCTGCGCATGCTTGAGCGCCGCCAGCGTGTCCGCCGTCTCGCCCGATTGGGAGATCACCACGACCAGCGACTTCGGATTCGGCACCGACTCGCGGTAGCGATATTCGCTGGCAATTTCCACCTGAGTGGGAATCTTTGCGATCGATTCGAGCCAGTACTTCGCCGTCAGCCCCGAGTAGTAGCTCGTGCCGCACGCCAGAATCAGCAGGCTGTCGATTTCCGCGAATACCTTGCCCGCGCCCTCGCCGAATAGCGACGGATCGAACGAATCCGATTGCGGGATCGTGTCGGTGATCGCGCGCGGCTGCTCGAAAATTTCCTTCTGCATGAAGTGGCGATACGGGCCGAGTTCGACCGCGCCGCCATATGCCGCAACTTGACGCACTTCGCGCTGCGCTTCATAGCCGTCGCGATCGGCGATACGCACGCCCTCGAGCGACAGTTCGCAAACGTCGCCTTCTTCGAGGAAGATGAACCGTTCGGTGCTGCCCGCGAGCGCCAGCGCGTCCGAAGCGAGGAAGTTCTCGCCCTGGCCGAGCCCGACCACCAGCGGCGAGCCCTGCCGCGCGCCGACCACCGTATGCGGCTGGTCTTTATGCAACACAGCGATCGCATACGCGCCGTGCAATTGCCCGACGGTTTCACGCACAGCCGCGAACAGATCGCCGCGATACAGGCTGTGAATCAGATGCGCGATAACCTCTGTGTCGGTCTGCGAGACAAACGTGTAACCCTTGCCGCGCAGCATTTCGCGCAGCGTTTCGTAATTCTCGATGATGCCGTTGTGTACCAACGCGAGTGCATCTTTCGAGAAGATCGGGTGCGCGTTGTCCGTGACCGGCGCGCCGTGCGTCGCCCAGCGCGTATGCGCGATACCCGTGATGCCTTCGAGATGGCTCTCGCGCACCTGCTCGTCGAGATCGGCTACGCGCGCCACGCTGCGCGCACGGCGCGGACCGTCGGCGCCGAGCACGGCCACGCCGCACGAATCGTAGCCGCGATATTCGAGACGACGCAGTCCTTCGATCAGGACCGGAACGATATTACGTTGCGCTACCGCGCCGACAATGCCACACATGGCTCATTCCTTTTCAGTGCTAGTGCCGGGTTTCAAGGAGCGCGCCTTGTGCGCGCGTCACGCCCATCAACTCTTTTTCTTGGTCGGGCGCACGTAGCCCGTTTTGCTCGTTTGCGTCTTGTCGTTCAGGACCAGCGCGTCAGCTTCGACGTCCTTCCAGACCGTGGTGCCCGCCGCGATCGTCACGCCGCGCTTCACACGCACCGGGGCGACCAGTTGTGTATCCGACCCGACGAAAACGTCGTCTTCGATAATCGTGCGGAATTTGTTCGCGCCGTCGTAATTGCAGGTGATGGTGCCCGCGCCGATGTTCACACGCGCACCGATATCCGCGTCGCCGATATACGTGAGGTGGTTCGCTTTCGAGCCGTGACCGAGCACCGCGTTCTTCACTTCGACGAAGTTGCCGACATGCGACTCGTCGTGCAGCGACGCGCCGGGGCGCAGGCGCGCGTACGGTCCGAGCACGACATTCGCGCCGACTTCGGCGCCTTCGATATGCGTGAATGCGTCGACGCGCGTGCCGGCGCCAATGTTCGCATTGCGGATCACGCAGTTCGGCCCGACGGTGACGTTGTCGGCCAGCGTGACGCGGCCTTCGAACACGCAGTTCACGTCGATCGAGACATCGCGGCCACATTCGAGCGTGCCGCGCACGTCCAGACGCGCCGGATCGGCAAGGGTCACACCCGCGACCAGCAACGCATCCGCCACGTTGTGCTGATGAATCCGCTCGAGTTCGGCAAGCTGCTGCTTGCTGTTCACGCCGAGCGTTTCCCATTCGTCGTCCGGTTGCGTGGTGACGACTTCAAGGCCGGCTTCGATCGCCATCTCGACCGCGTCGGTCAGGTAGAACTCGCCTTGCGCATTGTCGTTCTTCAACGCGGCAAGCCAGCCGCCCAGACGCTCGGTCGGCGCGACGATGATGCCAGTGTTGATCTCGGCGATCTTAAGCTGCTCGGGCGTAGCGTCTTTCTGTTCGACGATGCGCGCCACCTTGCCTTCTGCATCACGCACGATGCGGCCGTAGCCGCTCGGGTCCGCGAGCGTGACAGTGAGCACGCCGTAGCCGCCCTGCCCCGCGCGCTCGGTCAATGCCTGCAGCGTGCTGGCGCGCGTGAGCGGCACGTCGCCATACAGCACCAGCGTGGGCGCGGACGGATCGAGCAGCGGCAACGCCTGCTGCACCGCGTGGCCCGTGCCGAGCTGCTGTTCCTGCACGGCGAACTGCACGTCCGGCGCGGCGACGGCTTTGCGCACCGCTTCGGCACCGTGGCCGATCACCACCACGAGATGCGTGGGCTTGAGCGTGCGAGCCGTTTCGATGACGTGAGCGAGGAGCGGCCGACCGGCCAGGGGATGCAGCACCTTGGGAAGCGCGGACCGCATGCGCTTGCCGGTGCCTGCCGCCAAAATCACAATGTTCATGGCACGGCAAATAGACGAGTTTGGAGCCGACGATTCTAACACGCACCCTCTAACGAAAAAGGCCGCTGTCGCGGCCTCGTTGCAAGCTGAAATGGGCGGAGACGCCCATTCCACGGGCGTTTTGGTCAAAGATCGTCAAACTGGACGATCGCAATCGATTGCGCTCCACCGAGCGTCGCGCTATTACCGGCATCGGTCGAACACGGCTCTTCGTCGAACGCGATATCGCCTTGCGGATCGGCCTCGCCGGTTGCCCGCAGGCCAGCGAACGGGAACAGCTTGTGGTCCATCAAATGCGAAGGCACCACGTTCGACAACGCATTGAACATATTTTCAATGCGGCCCGGGAAGCGCTTCTCCCAGTCGCGGACCAGCGCCTTCATTTCCGCGCGCTTGAGATTCGGCTGGCTGCCGCAGAGATTGCACGGAATGATCGGGAATTCGCGCAACTCGGCGTACTTCTCCAGATCGGTTTCTTTCACGTAGGCGAGCGGGCGGATCACGATATTCTTGCCGTCGTCCGATTGCAGCTTGGGCGGCATGCCCTTCAGCTTGCCGCCGTAGAACATGTTCAGCAGCAGCGTTTGCAGAATGTCGTCGCGATGATGGCCGAGCGCGATCTTGGTCGCGCCGAGTTCGCCCGCCACGCGGTACAGAATGCCGCGCCGCAGCCGCGAGCACAGCGAGCAGGTGGTCTTACCTTCGGGCACCAGCCGCTTGACGATGCTGTACGTGTCCTGGTTCTCGATGTGAAACGGAATGTCGAGTTGCTTCAGGTACTCGGGCAGCACGTGCTCGGGGAAGCCCGGCTGCTTCTGGTCGAGATTCACCGCGACGATGCCGAAGTTGATCGGCGCGCGCTCGCGCAGCCGCATCAGGATTTCGAGCATCGCGTAACTGTCCTTGCCGCCGGACAGACACACCATGACCTTGTCGCCGTCCTCGATCATGTTGAAATCAACGATCGCCTCGCCAACCTGGCGCGCAAGCCGCTTGAACAGCTTGTTGTTCTCGTACGCCTCTTTCTGTTCGCGGCGCGTGAGCGGCGACTTCGCACGCGCGGCGGCCGGCGTGGCGCCGGTTGCGTCAGCGGCTGCGGCGGCCGTGGCGCCGTTCAGGATTTGCGGAGCATTCATGGCTCAATCCTCTTTGATACGGAAGACTTCGACGCCTACCGCGTCGCAGTCGGGATACACATCCGGCTTTTCCGTCGACACGCGCGCGGCCCGCACTTGCGGATGTTCGAGCATGGTCTTCACGAGATCGTCGCAAAGCGTTTCCTGCAAGTGGATATGGCCTTGCTCGACGCGGCGCGAGATGGTGGAGCGCATGAAGTCGTAATCGACCACTTCGTCCAGCTTGTCCTGAACCGGTGTGGACAGCGCGAGCGGCACGTACAGTTCGACGTTGATCACGACGCGCTGTTCGCCGCGCTTTTCGAAGTCGTGCACGCCGATGTTGATGTGCACTTCGTAATTGCGCAGAAAGAGCCGGCGGCAATCGGCGAGCCGGGGATGCGAAAGAGCGGCAAACATGTTCGTTCCAGTCGAAAAAAGCGTGCGGAGCACGCAAAGGGGCGCTTCACAGCGCGGCGGCCGCCCATCTGGCGAATGGCCGCGCGCGCTTCAGGCGCCCGTCAAAAACATTACGTCGCGCGGCAGCGGCACGAGGTGCTGCCCGCCGTCGACCACCAGCGTCGTTCCGGTCACGCCCGCTGCATCCGCGAGATACAGTGCGGCGGCGACAATATCCTCGGCCCGCGACGCGCGGCCCAAAGGCGTAGTACGGTGAGCGGCTTCAAAACCGTCCGGCGTCTGATCGCCGGATTGCATCGTCAGGCCGGGCGCGAGCCCGACCACGCGCACTTTCGGCGCCAACGCCTGAGCCAGCGCGACCGTGGCTGTCTGCAACGCCGCCTTGGTCAGCGTGTAGGACAGGTAGTCCGGATTCATGTTGTACAGCTTCTGATCCAGCACGTTGATGACGACGCTGCGCAGGCTTTCGTCCGTGCGCGCCGCCTCCGGCGTCAATTCGTACAACCCGCGCGCCAGCACCAGCGGCGCGCCGACGTTCATTGCGGTCAGCTTCAGCAGCAGCTCGTAACCGACGGTTTGCGCCGTGTCTTCCTCGAAGCGCGACGCATTGTTGACGATACACGAGGGCCGGCCCAAGGCGTCGATACAAGCCGGCAAAAGCCGTTCGACTTGCGCCTCGTCGCCCAATTCGGCGTGCAACGCGACCGCCCGGCGGCCCAACGCGGCGATTTCAGCGACCAGTTCTTCGGCTTGCGCCCGCGAGGCGCCGTAATGGACGGCCACGTCCCAGCCGCGCGCGGCGAAGCCGAGCGCGAGCGAGCGCCCGATACGGCGGGCGGCGCCGGTAATCAGCACGACGCGCGGCGTGTCAGGCGCGCGGGCGGAGACGGTGTCCAGAGAGGCGGTCATTTACAATGCGGGGATGAATCCGAAAGCTCACCAACCCGATAGTTTACCTGCTCCCGGCCCTAGCGCGCTTGCGCAGTCCGAAGCGCTGGTCGCGCAGATCCGTGCGGAGCTCGAAGCCGCCGGCGGCTGGCTGCCGTTCGACCGCTACATGGAACGCGCGCTGTACGCGCCGGGACTGGGCTATTACAGCGGCGGCGCCCGCAAATTCGGTCTGCGCGGCGACGACGGCAGCGACTTCGTCACCGCACCGGAACTGTCGCCGCTGTTCGCCGCGACGCTGGCGCGCCCGGTCGCGGAAGCCTTGCAGGCGAGCGGCACGCGTGACGTGATGGAATTCGGCGCCGGCACGGGCAAGCTCGCCGCCGGCCTGCTCGAAGCGCTCGACGCTTTGGGTGCGCAATTCGACAGCTACTCGATCGTGGATCTTTCGGGTGAGCTTCGCGAGCGCCAACGCGAGACGATCGAAGCCGCCGCGCCCGCGCTCGCCGCCAAAGTGCGTTGGCTGGACGCTTTACCAGAGCGGTTCGACGGTGTGGTGATCGGCAACGAGGTGCTGGACGCGATGCCTGTGCGGCTATTCGCCTTTACCGGCGGCGCCTGGCACGAGCGCGGCGTGGCATGGCGCGGCGAAGCGTTCACCTTCGACGACCGGCCTGTGTCCGCCGCGGCGGACCTCGCGCTGCTGTCTGAGATCGACGCAGCCGGCGAAGACTACGTGACGGAAACGCACGAAGCCGCCAGCGCATTCACGCGCACCATCTGCACGATGCTCACGCGCGGCGCGGCCTTCTTCATCGACTACGGTTTTCCGCGTCACGAGTACTACCATGCGCAGCGCGCGCAAGGCACGTTGATGTGCCACTACCGGCACCGGGCGCACGGCGATCCTTTCCTCTATCCGGGGCTGCAGGACATCACGGCGCACGTGGAATTCACCGGTATCGCCGAAGCCGGCGTCGAAACCGGCGCGGACTTGCTGGGGTTTACGTCGCAAGCGCGGTTTCTGCTCAATGCGGGGATTACCGAGGCGTTATCGGAGATCGATCCCACGGACACCAAACAATATTTGCCCGCGGCGAACGCAGTGCAGAAGCTGTTGTCCGAGGCGGAGATGGGCGAACTGTTCAAGGTGATCGCATTCTCGCGTGGGCTGGACGACACGCTGCAAGCGTTCTCCAGCGGCGACCGGTCGCACACGCTGTGAACTCCGCCTTCAGGAGCTGACCATGATCCGCTGGCTATTGACTACGTTTATCGCCGTGGCGGTGTTGTCGTCCTGCTGGCCGTGGCTCAGGAAAATTGGCATTGGACGCATGCCAGGCGACGTGACCTTGCGGCTCTTTGGGCGGGAGTACCCGTTTCCGTTTATGTCGACGTTGGTGCTTTCTATGGTCTTGTCGATTGTTGCCAGGCTTTTGTAGGTTAGGTTTTTTGCGTTTTGGCCAGGGTGTGGGTTCTTTGGCTGGTCGCCTAGGGTGTTGGCCTTTCCTTGCTAGCTTCGTGGTCTATTGGCGTTGCCCCTGTGCGGGGCGGCACCTACTTTCTTTGCCGCGGCAAAGAAAGTAGGCAAAGAAAGCCGCTTTGAACCGCTAATTTTTAAGCGGGTCCCTCGCACAGTCCCGGTAGTGGTTCATCTGGAATCTGTGTTCTCGCACATTCCGCGTCGGTGACAAGGCGCTCATTCTTCCGGCGGCGCTGCGCGCGCCGTGGCGGTCTGGCTTCAACCGATCGCTTCGTTCTTTCCTGACGTTTCTGCTTCCTCGTAGTATTTCGTGCGTGGGCGTGCTTGGGAAATTTCGGAAATCGTGCTGGTGCGCAGCTTTTAGCTCGCATGGGTGATCACTCGCGAAGCAAGACGTTTAAACTCAATTCGCCGTCAAGACAGCGACGGCCAGGCTTGGCGGCCTGCTACCAAACACGCGCCCGCTTTGGCGGGGGCGTGTGTCTATCTCAGCGCGTCTTATGGGCGGGCCTTGATGGGGAGGCCTTCGGGCCTGCCGGTTTGGTAACGGCCGCCAACCTTGTCACTGTGCCCGCTCACCACCTTGCAAGCGCGTGTCGGGCGATCCAAGTAAGTTTCAGGGAGATCGCGCCATGATTAAATCCGTCAAGAATTCACGCACTACGCCGCGCCCACCCGTTGATGCGCTTCAATACGAAAAACTGGCCTTATCTGCTTTCGGAATGATTGACCGGCAGCTAAGTCAACTGGACAAGCTGGCCACGTTTGCGGCTTCGATAGTTAGGAGTCCGGCGGTGACGCGAGAAGAAAGACATCGGCAGCGGAGGTTACTGGAACTGCTGCTGGACACCGTGGAGGACTACCGACGCGAAGTCGAGAATGATTGTGAGTTGTATCAGGTCATCGCACTTGACGCGAAGGGAATTCCGCGGAGCCGCATCACGGCGCGCCACGCAGCGGACCTCCTGGCAAAGGCTACGCGGACGGCGGCGAATAGCCGTGCACGAATCGGAGCAACGAGGGGGACGCATAACAGGCCAATGCAATTCAAAACGGTTTCACGTCGCACAACGACTGCACACTGACGAAAAGCCGCGGCACCGCACCGCGGCCATGAAGAAAGGCGCATGTGTCGTTCGCATTCCGAGGGTACTGCGGCGCGACGCGAAGCGCGCGCCGCGGCGACCGCGAATGTACTGGTCACCGCTAACGTTTCCCTGACGCAACCACGCTAAAAAACCGGAATTCTTCAACAGTACATCGCCGAGGCGGAGCCGACGGCTCCCCGTGCGCACAGAGAAACCAACGCATTTCAAGCAGCCCCTTCCGGCGAGCGCATTGCGCGAGGCGGGAAGAATGAGTGCTTTGTCACTGAGGCGTAATGTGCGAGAACACTGATTCCAGATGCACCACAACCGCGACTGCGCGAGGGACCCGCTTAAGAGTTAGCGGTGTGAGCCGCTTTCTTTTGCCTACTTTTCTTTGCGGCCGGCAAAGAAAAGTAGGTGCCGCCCCGCACAGGGGCAACGCTAATAAACCACAAGCAAAACAAGGAAAGGCCAAAGCCCGAAGAACACCCAAAAACCCGCCCGGCAGGCCAAAAACCCCTCACCCAACAACTCCTTCCACAGCCCGAACTCGTTCCAGATGCACGGCGTCCTTGATTCCGGCCGGCGCATCGGCGAGCCGCTTAGCCACAGCACCGGCGTCCACGGCACGCGCGGCGACGAGCGCCACTCTCAACCTCTCGGCCTGCGGATAATCCCGCATCTCAAACCCAAGCCGCCCACGCGCATCGGCTTCACAAGCCTGCAAGGCTTCGGCAAATCGCGCGGGCTTGCGAATCGCATCGCACCGCTCGATCAACCTCACCAGCGCAGCCGCGCCCATCTCCATCACGCGATGAATATTGCCATGCTCGCGCGCAACCAGAATCGCCAGGTCGCGGCAATCATTGGGCACGCGCAGCCGCTCGCATAAAGGCTTCAGCAGATCCACGCTGCGCCCCTCATGGCCGATATGCCGCGGCAGCACGTCTTCGGGCGTGGTCGCCTTGCCAAGGTCGTGCGCGAGAGCGGCGAATCGCACCGGCAGCGTATAGCCTTGCTGCGCCGCATGGTCAACCACCATCATCACATGCACGCCCGTATCCACTTCGGGGTGATAGTCGGCGCGCTGCGGCACGCCGAACAGCGCGTCGATTTCCGGCAGAATCCGCGCCAACGCCCCGCATTCGCGCAGCACCTGGAACATGCGCGACGGCTTCTTTTCCATCAAACCGCGCGACACTTCCTGCCACACGCGTTCGGCCACCAACGCGTCCACTTCGCCGTCGGCCACCATCTTGCGCATGAGCGCCAGTGTCTCCGGTGCGACCGTGAAATCGACAAAGCGCGCCGCAAACCGCGCGATCCGCAAAATTCGCACGGGGTCTTCGAGAAACGCGTCGCTGACGTGGCGAAACAGGCGCGC
This sequence comes from Burkholderia sp. WP9, assembly GCF_900104795.1. Lineage (NCBI taxonomy): Bacteria > Pseudomonadati > Pseudomonadota > Betaproteobacteria > Burkholderiales > Burkholderiaceae > Burkholderia > Burkholderia sp. WP9. The sequence continues at coordinate 3,860,197 of NZ_FNTG01000001.1, read as the reverse complement.
CTGCAAGTCACCCTGGCCGTTGAACGGGTCGATCACCGCGCCGGTCAACTCGCCGTCCGGGCGCACCTCGCGCGCCATCGCGTTGATGGTCAGGTCGCGGCGCGCCAGGTCCTCCTCGAGCGTGACGTCCGGCGCATAGAAGAACTGGAAGCCGTGATAGCCGGCCGCCGTCTTGCGCTCGGTGCGGGCGAGCGCGTACTCCTCATGTGTCTCGGGATGCAGGAACACAGGAAAATCCTTGCCCACCGGACGGTAGCCTTGCGCCACCATCTGCTCCGGCGTCGCGCCGACCACCACATAATCACGGTCCTGCACCGGTACGCCCAGCAACTCGTCGCGGATCGCGCCGCCTACTGCATAGATGTTCATGGGCATACGTCTTGATAAGCGATCGCATGCGTTTCGCTCAGCGCGGCGTCGATCCACACTTTCACCGCCGGCAATTCGCTCACGCGCTGCACGTAAGCTTTGGACACTTCCGACAACGCCGGCTGCCAGGTCCTGAAGCGCATCACGACCGGCGCATACATCGCATCGGCAATGCCGAACTCGCCAAATAGAAACGGGCCGCCATAGGTGTCGAGGCAGTCGCGCCAGATCGCCTCGATCCGCGCAATATCGGCCAGCGCGCCCGGCGTGGCGTTCTTGCCGGGGAAGGACGCGCGAATGTTCATCCACATGTTCGAGCGCAATTCGCCGAAACCCGAGTGCATCTCCGCGCTCACGCTGCGCGCATGGCTGCGCGCGACCGCGTCGCGCGGCCATAGCGCATGCTGAGGAAAGCGTTCGGCCAGCGTTTCGGCGATCGCCAGCGAATCCCACGTGGCGGACCCGTCGTCGTTTAGCAGGCACGGGATCTTGCCCGGCCCCGACGGCGCAAGCGCAAGCACTTTCGCATTAGTGTCGGGCTGATTCAGATGAATCAGCACTTCCTCGAACGGAATGCCGAAGTGTTTGAACAGCAGCCACGGACGCATCGACCATGACGAATAATTCTTGTCACCAATAATCAGCTTCATGCTTTGTATCTGGAATGAGTGAAGGTAATTCAGCGTCCCGCGCTGGCGCGAAACGTGTCGAAGCGCGAGCGCGTCGACGCGCCGGTCAGATAGATCGGCGCGATCGTTTCGATACTGGCCGGCTCGATGCCGAGTTCAGGCGCGAGCGGTCCGCTCAACACGTTGTCGACCTTCATCGAATCGAGATTGTCGCGCGAGATCACCGGCTCGCCGGGCGCCATTTCGAAAGTCAGCGCCTGCAGGCGCGCGAACGCTTCCGGCAAACGGATGATGCGTGCATGCTTGCCGAGCACGTCGCCGCAATATCTGACGAGATCTTCGAGCGTATAGACGGTCGGGCCGCCGAGTTCGTAGGTGCGGCCGCTGGCGGCATCCAGATCGAGCACGTTGACGATTGCCTTTGCCACATCGCCGACATACACCGGCTGGAATTTGGCGTCCGGCATCGCGAGTGGAATCACTGGAAACATGCGCTGCAGGAACGCGAATTTGTTGAGGAATTGATCTTCGGGGCCGAATACCACCGACGGCCGGAAAATCGTCCACGCCAGATTGGCCGCATGCACGGCCTTCTCACCGTCGCCCTTCGAGCGCGCGTACATGCTCGGGCCATTCGAGTCGGCGCCGAGCGCGCTGATATGAATCAGGCGGTGCACGCCCTTGCCTTCGCATGCCGCCACGATTTTGGTCGGCAAGTCCACGTGCATGCGTGCGAATTCCGGGCCGTACGGCGTGCCGCGTTTGCCGTGCAGCGTGGCTACGAGGTTGATCACGCAATCGGCGCCCTCGACAAAGCGCGCGAGTTGAACCGGATCGAACACGTCCGCTTCGATCACGTCGATAGGCAACAGGGTGAGATGGCGGGCGTTGTAGCGCCGCCGGGTGGCGATCCGCACGTCTTTGCCCGCTTCGACGAGGGCGTTGACGAGATGGCTGCCGATAAAACCGGAACCGCCGATGATCGCAATGGCTTTGTGTCGCATTTTCGACTCCCTGGTGGAAGCCGCGGCAACGGCTGGCGTGGCGCGCCGCCGCTCGAAACGAGGCGGCGGCGGCACGGCGCTTACGGTGCGATATAACCCAGACGCGCCTTCAGCGATTGCGGACGGCCTTCGAACAATGCCGCGTAATAGACCGTGTTGGACAACACATTCTTAACGTAGTCGCGCGTTTCCTGGAACGGAATCGCCTCGGCGAAGATCGCGCCTTCCACCGGATGCTGCAAGGATTGCCGCCAGCTGCGCGGACGGCCCGGGCCTGCGTTATAGCCCGCGGTGGCCAGCACGGCGGACCCGTCGAACTGATTGTAGATCATCGACAGATAGTTCGTGCCGAGCAGGATGTTGGTGTTGATGTCGTTCATCTGCTCACGCGAGATCGGACCCAGGCCGATCTTCTTCGCGACCAGTTGCGCGGTGCCCGGCATCAACTGCATCAACCCGCTCGCGCCGACTTCCGAGCGCGCGTTCATGATGAAGCGCGACTCCTGGCGAATCAGCCCGTAGGCCCATTCCACGTCCAGCCCATTCGACTGCGAATCACGCTCGACGATATCCTTGAACGGCGACAGATAGCGCAGCGAGAAATCGTGCTCGCTCTTCGTGCGGTCCGCCGTGTTGACGGTGCGGTCATACAGCTGGATACGGCGTGCGTATTCGGCGGTGGCGAGCAGTTGCCGGTCGCTCATGTTGCGCAGCGGCCAGTTCCATTCGCGATTGCCTTCGAGCCGCAGATTCAGCGCATAGAACCGTTGCGCCAGGTCGAAGCCGGGCGTGTTGCCGGCTTGCTGGACCTCGGCGTCGCTCACCGCGGTTTTTGGCGGGACCGTGATCTTCTGGCCCAGTTCTTCCGCCGCCAGTTGGCCGTAGAAGTTGTAGCCCTGCGAAATCGACTCGAACTCCTGATTGGCCGTGGTCGTGTCGCCCGCCTGCTTGAGCGCTCGCGCATGCCAATACACCCACGACGGCTGGTTGCGCAGCGCCGCCGGCATTTGTTCGATCGACCAGCGCACCATCGTCCAGTCGCCTGCGAGCAAGGCGGTGCGGGTGCGCCATTCATACGCGGGGTTCGAGAGCGGCGCATTCACCGACAGGCGATACCAGTCCACCGCGCCCGGCATCTGCTTGGCGGCAGCCTGATAAGCAATCGTGCCCCAGCCGATCGCGCGTTCGGGCGAACTCAGCGACGGCGCCACCGAGGCGAACGTGGCCGCGGCCATGGCCGGATCATTGCGCGCCATGCGTGTGATAGCCAGCAACGCCAGTTGATGCGACTGCGTATCCGGCCCGACGCCGCGCGCCAGCAGCAACGGCGGCGTGTTGGCGGCCTGATTGAACAGCACCGGGTCGGGCGGCTGGTTGCTGAGCGCGTCGACGAGCTTCGCGCCGGTGTTGGTGTAGTTCTGTTCGTAGGCGAGGCGGATCTGTTGCCACACGTCGGCGGAACTGAACTGCTGGTTGATGGCCAGCGCGTTGATCAGATCCACGCAGCCGTCGCCGTACCATTTCGGATCGACCAGCAGCGCGCGGGCCGCGTCGGCGACATTTTCGCCGCGCGAGGCGCGCGATTCGAGCGCGTAGCACTTCACCTGCGTGTCGTCGTTCAGGACGAAGCGGGCGTATTGCTGATCGAAGTTGCGCCAGTCGTGACGCGCGCCGAGCACCGTGAGGTAGTCGTTGCGCAGGCGGTCTGCGATCGCCTGGCCGTCGTACTTCTGCAGGAAGCTCAGCACCGGCGCGTCAGGCGCGTCGATGCGCGCGTGCCCACTCGAATCGAACAACTGCGGCTTGATCTGGAAGTACTCCAGATACGCAGGCGCCGGATAGTCCGGAATCATGCTGGCAAGCTGCGCTGCACGCGCCGCGTCGTTACTACGGGCGGCCTCGCGTAGCTGAACGAAGATCTGGTCGTCGTTCGTGAGTTGCGAAAGGGGAAGGGGCTTGACGGCGGAGGCCGTGCTGCACGCGACGAGTGCCGCAGCGGCAAGCGCCAGACCGGCCGCGCGATATACTCGGTAAAGGCGTTTTGACATCGTTGTTTCTGGAGCGCGAATTGAACTCAAGCATAGCATGCAACCCTGCCGCCGAATCGAAAAAGGCGCTGCGTAAAATGCTATTGGAAGCAAGGCTGCAAGCGGCTTCCGAGCCGGCGCGCAATACCGCGCTCGCACGGCGCCTGCTCGATGCGTTGAAGCAGTACGGCGTGAATAGCGTGGGATTCTACTGGCCGCTCGCCGGCGAGTTCGACGCGCGCGCGGCGATCTCGATCTGGCTTGCGGCAGGCGCGCAACGCGAGGCCAGTTTGCCGGTGATCAAGGCCCGCGGCGAGCCGCTGGAATTTCACGCATGGACGCCCGACATGCCGATGAAGATCGGCCATCACAAGATCGCCGAGCCGTCTTCGGGGCGTATCGTGACACCCGAACTGCTGTTCGTGCCGTGCGTGGGTTTCGACGCCCACGGCTACCGGCTCGGTTATGGCGGCGGCTATTACGATCGCACGCTGGCGGCGTGGCCGGGCGCGAAGAAGCCGATCACCGTGGGCATCGCCTACGAAGCATGCCGCACGCCCGCATTGCAGCGCGAAACCCACGACATTCCGCTCGATCTGATCGTCACCGAGGCAGCGCTCTACCCGCACCCGGCGGGTTAGGCGCTCGGCGGGTGCCGCGCCGGGCGGCTGCGCCACCCGGACGCACACGGGGCCGCGTTATAAAGACGCGGCCGCCCGCGCCGCCGTGTCGTAGAGACCGGACGCGTTGCGCATCAGTTGCGCCGCCTCGCCGATCTGCTCGTTGGTCAGGCCACTTTCCTTCAGCGTGGAGATCAGGCAACTCTCACGCACCTCGCGATATTTCAGACAGAGCTCACGGCCGGCTTCGGTTGCCGAGAAGAACACTTCCTTGCCGGTCTTTTCGCTTTTTACATACCCTCTAGCTACGAGCTTCTTCAATGCGTAAGTGGCGACGTGCGTGTCTTCGATGTTCAGCACGAAGCAGATGTCCGCCAGCTTCTTGCGGCGCTCGCGATGGCTGACGTGATGCAGCAGCGAGACCTCGATAGCGGTCATGTCCTTGTCTCCCGCCGCCGACATGCAGCGCACCATCCATCGATTGAAGGCGTTGCCTGCCATGATGAGCGCGTACTCGAGTTCCGACAGCTCCGCGCTGGTCTCAGACACGAGATGTTCCGAGGAAACGATCTTGGTGGGATGGCGCGACATGGCAAAGATTCTCGAGAGGCAGATTGGGAAGGTGTCGGGAGTGTACGACGAGCGCTCGATCCCAGGGAGCCTGGCAAAAACGCTTATTGAGAAATTGTTGATATTTTATTGATAATGTACGCTTCAATCGTCGCCTGCCCGATGCCGATAACCGGTCAAAGGGTGTGCTGTGCCCGAATCCTCCGACTCGACCTGGGCCGTTAACTCATGAGCCAACCAAGAATCTTTCCGCTCGGCGATACCGCGCTAGTCTGCGAGGCGCCGCCGCCTGCCACGCTGGAATGCCAGCGTCGCGTGTGGGCGGCGGCCGCTGCCGCACGCGAATGGCCGCATGTGCTGGAGGTGGTGCCCGGCATGAATAACCTCACGCTGGTTTTCGATCCACTCGAGGCCGACCGCGACGCGCTGGTAAGCCACCTGCAGACGGCCTGGAATGCGGTGAGCGACGCGCCCGCGGCGGGCCGTGAAGTCGAGATTCCGGTGCAGTACGGCGGCGAGTTCGGTCCTGATCTGAAAACGGTCGCCGATCACACGGGTTTGAGCGTGCGCGAGGTCGTCGAACGTCATTCGAATGGCGACTACGTGGTGTTCTTCCTCGGCTTCCAGCCGGGCTTCGCCTATATGGGTGGGCTCGAAGCCGCGCTGCACACGCCGCGCCGCGCGTCGCCGCGGCTCGAAGTACCGGCTGGGTCGGTTGGTATCGGCGGCGAACAGACCGGCATCTATCCGGCCACGTCGCCCGGCGGCTGGCAGTTGATCGGCCGCACCGAGCTGCCGCTGTTCGACCCGGCGCGCCGGCCGCCCACGCTGCTGCAACCGGGCGACCGGGTGCGCTTCACCATCGCGGGGATACAGGCATGATCGATGTGATTCGCGCGGGTCTGTTGACCACGATTCAGGATCTCGGCCGTCATGGCTACCGGCATCTGGGCGTCGCGATGGGCGGAGCGCTCGACCGTCTGTCGCTCGAAGTCGGCAACCGGCTGGTCGGCAACCGGCCCGATGCGGCCGGTCTGGAAATCACCTTCGGGCCGACCGTGCTGCGCTTTCTGCGCGCCACGCGGGTGGCGATCACCGGCACCGAGTTCGGCGCGACGCTCGACGGCAAACCGGTCTACTCGTGGTGGAGCCTGCCGGTGCAGGCCGGCCAGGAACTGGTGTTGAACGCGGCGAAGCGCGGCATGCGCGGCTATGTGTGCGTGGCGGGCGGCGTCGACGTGTTGCCCATGCTCGGCTCGCGCAGCACCGATCTCGCGGGCCATTTCGGCGGACTCGGCGGCCGGGCGTTACGCGACGGCGATCGCCTGCCGGTGGGTGCGCCGCCTCAGCGCGGCCATCTCGGCTTTACGCCCGAGGCGCCGGAGTTCGGCGTGAAGGCGCCCGCGTGGTGCAAGTTCGTGCTGGTTCACGAACCCCTGCGGCGTGGGCGTCACCCGTCCGGCGTGCCGTGGGCCGTGCCGATCCGCGTGCTGCGCGGACCGGAGTACGAGCACTTCACCGAGGAAGCCCACGAATCCTTCTGGTCCGATGAATGGCTCGTCACGCCGAACAGCAACCGCATGGGCTACCGCCTTGCCGGCGCCGAGCTCAAACGCACGCAGAAAACCGATCTGCTTTCGCACGCCGTGCTGCCGGGCACGATTCAGGTGCCACCGAACGGCCAGCCGATCGTGCTGTTGAGCGATGCACAAACCACGGGCGGCTATCCGAAGATCGGCGCGGTGATTCAGGCCGACCTCTGGAAGCTCGCGCAGGTTCGCCTGAACGCATCCGTACGCTTCATTCCGACGACGCCTTACGAGGCGCGTCAGGCTTTGCTGGAAGAGCGCACGTACTTGCGGCAGATCGACGCGGCGATCGCCATGCATGAAGAACGCTGCGCGCGCCGGTCGGCCGTCGCGGCGCTGTAATACTGAGTAGGGGAACTCCATGGAAATCGATTTGAACGCCGACCTCGGCGAAGGCAGCGGGTCCGACGAGGCGCTGCTGGACCTCGTCAGCTCGGCGAATATCGCGTGCGGCTGGCACGCGGGCGGCGCCAATGCGATGCACGACTGCGTGCGCTGGGCGGTGCAGAAAGGCGTGTCGATCGGCGCGCATCCAAGCTTCAACGATCCGGAAAATTTCGGCCGCAAGGAAATGGATTTGCCGGCCAACGAGATTTACGCGGGCGTGTTGTACCAGCTCGGCGCACTCTCGGCGATCGCCCAGGCGGAGGGCGGGCGCATTGCGCACGTCAAGCCGCACGGCGCGCTGTACAACCAGGCCGCGCGCGATGACAGGATCGCCGACGCGATCGTCTCGGCGGTGCACGATTTCGATCCGTCGGTGGCGGTGTTCGCGCTGGCCAACAGCGGACTCGTAACGGCCGCGCGCAACGCGGGCCTCACCGCGATCGAGGAAGTCTTCGCCGATCGCGGCTATCGCGCTGACGGTTCGCTGGTGCCGCGCAAAGAACCCGGCGCGCTGCTCGACGACGAAGACGAAGTGCTGGCGCGCACGCTCACCATGATTCGCGAGCAACGCGTGCAGGCCGTGGACGGCCAATGGGTGCCGCTGAACGCGCAGACCATTTGCCTGCACGGGGACGGTCCGCATGCGCTGGCGTTCGCGCGGCGCATTCGTGGCGCGCTGCGGGACGCCGGCATCGAAGTCCATGCGGCAGTCGCCGCCCGCGCCTGAGCGTCGGCCGAAACGCGAGCCGGATTAGCGCGATTCAAACCTTCTGCACCTTTCCCACGCCCCGCTTCATGCGGGGCGTTTGCCAGGTACAGGGCGCATAGCAGTACCCGCAGTCGATCAGCAGGTGCAGGTGTAGTTCGAAGCAGAGGCGGCCATCAAGAGCCGTCGCAACAAGACGGCGCCCGGACCACCGGACGCCGGCCCACGTTAGCCGTCACAAGCGGCAAGGTTGAAACCCTGTTTGGAGATCCAGATGCAGACAACAGTCAGTCTATGGCCGCTCATTGGCGTGGCCGTCATCATCGTCGGCTTTTTATTGCGGTTCAATCCGATGCTGATCGTGGCGGTCGCCGCGATTATCACGGGCCTCGCCGCGCACTTCCCGCCTGAAAAGATTCTTGCCGAGATCGGCACCGGTTTTATCAAGACCCGCAATATCCCGTTGATCATTCTGCTGCCGCTGGCCGTGATCGGTCTGCTCGAACGGCACGGACTGCGTGAACGCGCGCAAGCGTGGATCGGCGGCATCAAGGCCGCGACCGCCGGGCGTCTTCTGATCGTCTATCTGCTGGTGCGCGAACTGACCGCGGCGGTCGGCCTGACCGGACTCGGCGGCCATCCGCAAATGGTGCGTCCGCTGATCGCGCCGATGGCCGAAGGCGCGACCGAAACCCGCTTCGGCAAGATCAGCGACGCCGTGCGCTTCAAATTGCGCGCGTTCTCCGCCGCGACCGACAACGTGGGGCTCTTCTTCGGCGAGGACATTTTCGTGGCGTTCGGCGCGATCGTGCTGATGACCACCTTCCTGAAGGAAGCGGGAATCATCGTCGAGCCGATTCACGTCGCCGTGTGGGGCATTCCGACCGCCATCTGCGCGTTCATCATTCACGGCTTCCGCCTGTATCTGCTCGACCGCAAACTCGAACGCGAACTGCGCGGCAACGCCGCGGCGAGCCAGGCTGCCGTTTCGCCGAAACAATCCGCCGCAGGAGACCAGGCATGACGCTCTCGATCACCTATCTGTTCTGGCTGTTGGGCGTGGTGCTGCTCGTTGTCGGCGGCATGATCGTCACGGACAAGGATCACCCACGCCGTTTCACGGCCGGCGGTTTCTGGATTCTCTACGCGCTGATCTTCCTGATCGGCGACAAGCTGCCGCCGGCCGTGGTCGGTGTGCTCGTCATCGTGATGGCGCTGATTGCCGGCTTCGGCGGCGTGACCGCGGCCAAGCCGAAAGTGCTGTCGCTCGAAGCGCGCATGGCCAGCGCCGCGCGTCTTCGCAACAAGCTGTTCGTGCCCGCGCTGACGATTCCGGTCGTCACCGTGATCATCACGCTCTCGGCGAGCCATCTGGTGTTCGGCGGCGTACCGCTGATCGAGAAGGCCAACGTCACGCTGATCGGTTTCGGGATCGGCTGCGTGATCGCGCTCGCGATTGCCTGCGTAATGACGCGCGACACCGTCGGCCAGTCGATGAAGGAAACGCGCCGGCTGGTCGATGCGTTGTCGTGGGCAGCAGTGCTGCCGCAGATGCTCGGCATGCTCGGCCTCGTGTTCTCGGACGCCGGGGTCGGCAAGGCCGTCGCACACGTGACCACGGCCTACATCAGCCTCGACTATCGTTTCATTGCGGTGGCCGTGTACTGCATCGGCATGGCGCTCTTCACCATGGTGATGGGCAACGGCTTCGCCGCGTTCCCGGTGATGACGGGCGGCGTCGGCGTGCCGATTCTGGTGGGCGTGTTCCACGGCAATCCGGCGGTGATGGTCGCGATCGGCATGTTCTCGGGCTACTGCGGCACGCTGATGACGCCGATGGCCGCGAACTTCAACATGGTGCCGGCCGCGCTGCTGGAATTGCCCGATAAGAACGCCGTGATCAAAGTGCAGATCCCGACCGCGCTGACCTTGCTGGTCGTGAATATCTTCCTGCTGAATTTCCTGATGTTCTTGTAGGACTTTTTCTTCAGCAATCAATAAACACTGACGCATCGCAGGATTTTTCTGCGATGCGTCAGTGAAATGGTCACACTGCACGACATGGATGCAACCGAATTAGGAAGCGTCCGATCGTCGGGAAACGAGCGGCAACTCTACGATGCTGGATGGTCTCCCATCCACATGCGCCGGCTCACGCAGCACGCACTGCCGTCGCTCTCCCGCAGGTCTCCATGGAACATCAATCGCAGCCTGAGCGCACGCACGCCGCTCCGCCACCCACCGCCTATCTCACCGCATTGATCGACGCCGCGCTCGAAGCGCACCAGGCCGGTCGGCTCGACACGGCCGAATCGTTTTATCGCGAGGCGCTCACGCTCGATGGCGCCCATACGGGAGCCTTGCACTACTTCGGCGTGCTGCACTATCAACGCGGCAACCACGACACCGCCGCCGGCCTGATGAGCCGCGCGCTCAAACTCGACCGGCACGATGCCGCCTGCTGGAGCAACCGCGGACTCGTGGCCGCCGCGCTCGGCCATCTCGACGAAGCGATGATCTGCTACGACCAGGCACTGCAACTCCAGCCAGATTTCGCCGACGCGCACAACAACTTCGGCGTCGCGCTGCAAGCGCAAGGCGCCTTCCTCGAAGCGATCGAGCACTACCGGTTGGCGCTGGCATCGAACCCCGCGCTGATCGACGCGCATCTGAACCTCGGCACGGCGCTGAACAAGCTCGCCCGTTTCGACGAAGCGCTCGCGTGCTATCGCCACGTCCTGTCGCTCGATCCGACCTCCGCGGAAGCACACTTCAGCGCGGGAAACACGTACCAGGCGCAAGGCGACCACGGCGCGGCGATCGCCAGCTTCAAGCAAGCCTTGGCGCTGCGTGCGAATTACGCGGAGGCGCACGTGAATCTGGGCAGCCTGATCGGCAAGCTCGGCGACTATGCCGGCGCCGAATCGCATTACCGGCGCGCGGTCGCACTCAAACCGATTCCGACTCACCTGGTGTGTCTGGGCGGCTCGATCGGCGCTCAAGGGCGCCTCGACGAAGAGGAAGGTTTCTATCGGCGGGCGCTCGCGCACGATCCGCATTACGCCGACGCGCATCAGAATCTCGCGTGGCTGTTGCTCAAGCGTGGCGACTACAAGGAAGGCTGGGCTGAATTCGCGCTGCGCTGGCGCAAGAACGACTACGACGCGATCGCGGTGCCGGGCGTGACCGAATGGCGGGGCGAGCCGCTCGAAGGGCGTCGCCTGCTGCTGGTCGGCGAGCAGGGTTTCGGCGACCACTTCCAGTTCCTGCGCTTTGCAAGCGTGCTCGCGCAGCGCGGCGCAATCGTCGACCTCTGCGTGCGCGAGGCTCTGCTGCCTTTGGTCGGGCGTATGGCGGGCATACACCGCGCGTACAGCGGCAAGCCCGACGGTGAGTACGATTTCTGGGTGCCGATGATGAGCGTGCCGTCCTGTCTTGACCTGGATCTCTCAACCCTTCCCGCGGACGTGCCCTACCTGTTCGCCGACAAGGCGAAGACGAAAGCGTGGCGCAAACGGCTCGGTACGGCTAATGAATCGAAGCGAAAGGTGGGCCTTGTCTGGGCCGGCAGTCCCACATTCGGCAACGACCGCTATCGGTCGACGACGCTCGCCGACCTGAGCCCGCTCAGCGAGGCGGAGAACGTCGCCTGGTACGCGCTGCAAAAGGGCCCGGCGCATGCGCAGTTGGCCGACGCGTCGCCGGCTTTCCGTGCCAACGATTTCACCGCCGCGCTGAACAGCTTCGAAGACACGGCCGCGCTGATCATGAATCTCGATCTGGTGATTGCCGTGGACACCGGCGTCGCGCATCTGGCCGGCGCGTTGGGCAAACCGGTGTGGTTACTGCTGCCCGCCAATCCCGATTGGCGCTGGTTGGAAGCGCGCAGCGACTCGCCCTGGTATCCGGGGATGAGGTTGTTCCGGCAAGCGGTATTGGGGGATTGGATGCCGGTGGTTGAAGAAGTGACGCAAGCTCTAAAGAAGGAGGCTCAATGAGCAAATTTCAAAGTTGGACAGATTTTGGCGCGGTGACACACGGTCCGGTAAGCCACGAAAATATGCCACATTTGTTGCACATCGACAGCTCATCGCCGACAGGAAACGAGATCATGGCTGTCATATCGAAAATTCGCCGCCAGGGGGCGCCCTGGTGATGACGATTCCACCAGCGCTTCTCAAGCTTCTTCACGTCGATGCGGGCGACCAGATGACTCTCGACGTCGCAGACGGACAATTAATTGCGCGGCCGCTTGCTTCAGCGCGTAGGCGCTACTCGCTAGCCGAAATACTCGAGGGCTCTGAAAGCATTGCCGAATTGAATGCAGACACAGCGTGGGCGCGCGATGGCGGGTCGGTCGGACGCGAGCTTGGCTAATGGCAAAACGCAATGCACCACGACGCGGCGACGTATACTGGATCGATCCCAATCCGGTAGCAGGCCGCGAAAGGAAAGACAGGCACCGTTTCGTCGTCATCACACCTGGCGAGATCAATGTGTTGGGCGTTTGCATGACCGTGCCCATCACCAGCGCGGGGAGTTTCACCCGCAACGTCGGACTTGCGGTTCCGATCTCTGGGCACGACACGAGCGGCGTCGCAGTCTGCAATCAGGTTCGCACTTTCGACATCGACGCACGTGTGAGCGCAGGCTCAGCCCGCTACATCGAGACGCTCGACAAGGTCACCGCTGACGAAATCGTCGCGCGGGTCATTAGCGCCATCGACCCCGCGCCATAACAACGTCCGGCGACGCCTCACCCCGCCTCCACCACGAACCCGCGCTGCCGCAAAAGCTCCAGCACGCCTTTGCGGCCACCCAGATGCAGCGCGCCGATCGCCACGAACACCGGCTTGTTCGGCGCGGCGATCAGCAGCATTCGCGACACGAAGCGCCGGTTGCGGTCATAGACGATCTTGTTGTCGATCGAATCGGAGATGCGCTTGTCGCGCGCCAGCTTTTCGGACTTCGCTGCCTGCCAGGCGGCGATTGCATCCGCATCGCCCACACGCCATAGGCGATGCAAGGTCCGCACGTCCTCGACGTTTTCCGCCGGTGTCTGCACCAGATCCTGCGCCAGCATCTCGCGCTGCTGCGCGAGCGTCAGCCCCGTGAATGCGCGCATCTGCTGCGGCAATGTCTCGAGACCGACGATCTTGCCGCGCGTGCGGATATACACGTTCTGTAACTGCGCTTCCGAACCGTACTCGGTCTGCAGACCGGCGCTCAAAGAATCGTAGGTTTCGACCAGCAACGAAGCGAGCCAGGGCCGCATTTTCTTGATGGCATCCAGTGCCGCCGGGTTAGCGCGCAGCCGAAGCGCCAGCTTGTGCCACAAAGGCTCGGGCAGCAGACCGGGCAGACAGTCGCGCCGGCAGACGCCGTACTTCGCAACGTCATCTTGCGAAACAAGCAGTTCGTCGGGTGAGAGTTCGAGCGCCAGCGTCGGCGAGGCAGCCAGTGCGCCGAGGATCGGTGCGCGGAAGGGCTGATTGGCGGGGTAGTCAGCCGGGTCGCCGACGTGCAGCGTGCCCAGCACGTAGAGGGTGATCGTGCCGCGAGTCGCGACATAGAACGGCATGCGCGCCGGCTGCGCGCGCACCGGGCCGCTCGCCGTAGTGCCCGGCGAGGCGGGCGGCGGATTGAAACCCGGCAAGCTGGCGCGTGGCGGCGCCGGCATATTGGGCACCGGCAGTGCCGGGCGCCCCGCCTGCGCGGGCGTATTGGCGGCGGCGCCGGCGGCATGCGCGACGCCGATTGCTGTCGTGCCTGGATGAAAGACAGAACAAACGCCGATGAGCGCGGCACTGGTCAGTGCACGCGCCCTCCAGCGCCGCGCGAAAGCAGCACCAAGGTCGCCATCACGCAAGCGGCGCGCAAGACGACGCGCCGCCAACCCATCAGGCATCCATGTCCCCCACCTCCTCGGCGCGGTGACACGACACCTGGCGGCCATCCACTTCACGCAGCTTCGGTTCTTCACTGCGGCAGCGGTCGATCGCGTACGGGCAGCGTTGATGGAACGTGCAGCCCGACGGCGGATTCAGCGGCGACGGCATTTCACCTTGCAGCTTGATCTTGATCGAGCGATCCGCTTCGAAGATCGAAGGCGTGGCCGACATCAACGCGCGCGTGTACGGATGACGCGGCTTCGAGAAAATGCGCTTCTTGTCGCCGAGCTCCGCCACGCCGCCGAAGTACATCACCATCACATCGTCGGCGATATGCTCCACCACCGAGAGGTTGTGCGAGATGAACACGTAGCTGGTCTTGAACTGCTGCTGCAGGTCCATGAACAGATTCAGAATCTGCGCCTGGATCGAGACGTCGAGCGCCGACACGGGTTCGTCGGCAACGACGATCTGCGGGTCGAGAATCATCGCGCGCGCAATCGCCACACGCTGCCGCTGGCCGCCGGAGAACATATGCGGATAGCGCTTCGCATGTTCCGGACGCAGGCCGACGGTGCGCATCATCTGCGCGATGCGCTCGGCGCGCTCGGTCGGGCTCAGTTGCGTATTGATCGCGAGCGGCTCGCCCAACGTCTGCTCGACGGTCTTGCGCGGATTCAACGAGGCAAACGGGTTCTGGAACACCATCTGCACGCGCCGCCGCAGCGCGGCGATCTTCGCGTGATCGGCGCCGGCCACGTCTTCACCGTCGATCAGCAAGCGGCCCGCGCTGGGCGCTTCGATCATGGTGAGTTGACGCGCGAGCGTCGATTTGCCGCAGCCGGATTCACCGACCACGGCCAGGGTCTTGCCGCGCTCCAGCGCAAACGAGACGCCGTTGAGCGCCTTCACCGTGCCGGTGGCGAACAGACCGCGCTTAACCGTGTAGTAACGCGCCAATTGCTCCGCGACCAGTACGTGGTCGCCCGCATGGTCCGACTGGCGCCGCGTTTCGAGTACTGCGTTCATCGTGCGCCTCCATGGGTGTGAACGTTGGCGTCGCCGCTCAGGTTCAGGGGTTTGATGCAGCGCACGCGCGCCACCTCAGCGTGACCTTCCATCGGCGCGAGCGCGGGCCGCGCCTTGGTGCAGTCGTCGACCACGTACTTGCAGCGTGGTGCGAACAGACAGCCCTTCGGACGGTCGTCGCGACCCGGCACCATGCCCGGCAGGGCCGCCAGCCGCACGGCGCCGACATTGTGCTCGGGAATCGCCGCCAGCAACGCTTCCGTATAGGGATGATGCGGCGCGGCGAAGATGTCCGGCACCCGGTTGGTCTCGATCACTTCGCCAGCGTACATGACCGCGACGCGTTGCGCGACCTCGGACACCACCGCCAGATCGTGCGAAATCAGCACGAGCGCCATGCCGCGTTCCTTCTGCAGCTTGATCAGCAGTTCCATGATCTGCGCCTGGATCGTCACGTCGAGCGCGGTGGTCGGCTCGTCGGCGATCAGCAGCTTCGGGTTGCAGGCAATCGCCATCGCGATCATCACGCGCTGGTTCATGCCGCCCGACATCTGATGCGGGAACGAACTGATACGGCTTTTCGCATCCGGAATGCCGACCTGGTCGAGCAGTTCCAAAGCGCGCTTGTCCAGCGCGCTGCCGCGCAAGCCTTCGTGCAGCTTCAGCACTTCCTTGATCTGATAGCCGACCGTGTAGCTCGGATTCAGGCTGGTCAGCGCGTCCTGGAACACCATCGCGATATCTTTGCCGATGATCTTGCGGCGTTCCTTCGCCGAGGCCTTCAGCAGGTTCTTGCCGTTGAAGGTGATTTCGTCGGCCGTCACTTTGCCGGGCGCGTCGATCAGGCCCATCAGCGCCATCATCGTCACGCTCTTGCCCGAGCCCGATTCGCCGACCACGCCGACCACTTCGCCCGGCGCGACATCGAGGTTGATCCGGTCGACGGCGGGCAGTCCGTTGAAGTCCACCGCGAGATTGCGGATGGTCAATAGGCTAGACATGTCAGCGCGCGCACGGCCGCCCGAAGCGTGCTGACTTGCCCCCTCGGGGGGCAGCGAATGAAGTGAGTGTGGGGGCTGTTTCATTACGCCATCCTTTTCAGTTTGGGATCGAGTGCGTCGCGCAGCCCGTCGCCGAGCAGATTGATCGCGAGCACCGAGATCAGGATGGACAGACCCGGCATCGTGACGATCCACCATGCGCTGTCGATGTAGTCACGCGCCGAGGCCAGCATCGCGCCCCACTCCGCCGAAGGCGGTTGCACACCGAGGCCGAGAAAGCCGAGCGCCGCGGCGTCGAGAATCGCCGACGAAAAGCCCAACGTAGCCTGCACGATCAGCGGTGCGGTGCAGTTGGGCAGCACTTGCGAGAACATCAGACGCAAGGTGCTGGCGCCCGCCACGCGCGAAGCCGTCACGTATTCCTTCTGCAACTCGCCTTGCGCCGACGCGCGCGTCAAACGCACGTAGCCTGGCAACGCGACGATCGCGATGGCGAGCATCGTATTGACGAGGCCCGGGCCGATGATTGCGACCACCGCAACAGCGAGCAGCAGTGACGGCAGCGCGAGCAGCACGTCCATGATGCGCATGATCGGCGTGTCGGCCCACTTTTCGAAGAATGCCGCGATCAAACCGAGCACGACGCCCGGAATCAGCGCGAGCACGACCGAAACGAAGCCGATCCAGAACGAGAGCCGCGCGCCGTACATCAGACGCGAAAGGATGTCGCGGCCCGCTTCGTCGGTGCCGAGAATGAACTTCCAGTTGCCGCCGTCGAGCCATGCGGGCGGAATCTTCACGAAGTCGCGGTATTGCTCGATCGGGCTGTGCGGCGCGATCAACGGCGCGAAGATCGCGATAAAGATCAGCACGAGCACGATGACACCGGCGCCGACCGCGCCACGGTTACGCGAGAAATTCGCCCAGAATTCACGGGCGGCGATAGCGCGGCCACTCCGGGGAGTGACCGCTTGGGGGACTGTGTTTTGAATGTCTGCCATGATCAGTATGCCTCCCGCCGAGCCGCCTCAAGGGAGGCATGCGCCCCCTCGGGGGGCAGCGAACAAATGTGAGCGTGGGGGTTCATATTTACCTCGTATGGCGGATGCGCGGATTCAACACGCCGTACAACAGATCGACGACGAGGTTCACGACAATGACCAGCGTGGCGATCATCAGAATACCGCCCTGCACCACCGGATAGTCGCGCCGGCCGATCGCGTCGATCAGCCACTTGCCGATACCCGGCCACGAAAACAGCGTCTCGGTGAGCACGGCGCCCGCGAGCAGCGTGCCGACCTGCAGACCGATCACGGTCACGACCGGAATCAGCGCGTTGCGCAACGCATGCACGACGATCACGCGCCCCGGCGACAAGCCCTTCGCGCGCGCGGTGCGGATGTAGTCCTCGCGCAGCACTTCGAGCATCGACGAACGCGTCATACGCGCGACCACTGCCAGCGGAATCGTACCGAGCACGATGGCCGGCAGGATCAGATGGCTCAGTGCGGATTTGAACGCGCCTTCGTCGGTGGACATCATCGCGTCGATCAGCATGAAGCCGGTCACGTGCGGAATGTCGTATTCGACCGCGATGCGGCCGGACACCGGCGTCCAGCCGAGCTTCACGGAGAACACCATGATGAGGATCAAGCCCCACCAGAAGATCGGCATCGAGTAGCCGGTGAGCGCCGTGCCCATCACGCCGTGATCGACCACGGTGCCGCGCCGCAAGGCCGCGAACACACCCGCCGGCAAGCCGACGATCAAGGCGAACAGCATCGCGCAGATCGACAGTTCGACGGTAGCGGGAAAGCGTGCGAGGAATTCGCCCATCACGCTGGTGTTGGTGATGATCGAGGTGCCGAGGTCGCCGTGCAGCGCGCGTCCGATGTAGTGGACGTACTGCATGGGCAAGGATTCGTCGAGCCCGAGCCGGTGCATCGCCGCGGCGTGCATGGCGGGATCGACGCCGCGCTCGCCCATCATCACTTCGATGGGGTCGCCCGGTATCAGGTGAATCAGCGCGAACGCGAGGATCGTGATGCCGATGAAAGTCGGAATCACCATGCCGATGCGGCGCAAAACAAAGCGGAACATGGTTTTGTCCCTATGGTCTTGATGAAGAAAAAACGCAACCGGCGACGAGGGCTTGTGACCCCGGTCGCCGGACCATTTCGACCAGTTTTCTAACCGTGCGAAAAGCGTACTGCGTGAGCTTTACGAATGACTTGCCGACTTACTTGACGCTGACGCCATCGAAACGCGCGTAACCGAGCGGTTCGATGCGCATGTCCACGACCTTCTTGCTGACAGGCTGGTACACCGTGGAGTGAGCGATCGGCGAGAACGGCAGTTGCTGCGCGAAGATCTGCTGCGCCTGCATATAAGCCGTGGTGCGCGCGCCCTGATCGGACGTGACGCGGCCCTTCTGGATCAGGTCGTCAAACGGCTTGTAGCACCACTTCGAGAAGTTGTTGCCGTTCACCGCTTCGCAGCCGAGCAGCGTGCCGAGCCAGTTGTCCGGATCGCCGTTGTCGCCGGTCCAGCCGATCAGCATCGTGTCGTCCTCACCTGCGTGAGCGCGCTTGATGTACTCGCCCCACTCATACGTGACGATCTTCGCCTTCACGCCGATCTTGGCCCAGTCCGCCTGGATCATTTCCGCCATCAGACGGGCGTTCGGGTTGTACGCGCGCTGCACCGGCATCGCCCACAGGGTGATGTCGAAGCCGTTCGGGTAGCCGGCCTTCGCCAGCAACGCCTTGGCCTTGTCCGCATCGTAGGCTGCGCCCTTCAGGTTCTTGTCGTACGACCATTGGGTCGGCGGCATCGGGTTCGTGGCCGCCTGGCCCGCGCCCTGGTACACCGACTCGATGATCGCCTTCTTGTTGATCGCCATGTCGAGCGCCTGACGCACTTCGACCTTGTCGACCGGCTTGTGCGACACGTTGTACGCGAGGTAGCCGAGGTTGAAGCCCGGTTGCGACGGCATCGCGATGTTCGCTTCAGCCTTTAGCGGCGCGATGTCGGCCGGACGCGGATAGCTCATCACCTGGCATTCGTCGCGCTTGATCTTCTGCACGCGCACGCCGGCGTCCGGCGTGATCGAGAAGATCAGCTTCGAGATTTTCACCGTGTTCGGCTTCCAGTAATCCGGATTGCCGTCGAAGCGGATCGTCGCGTCTTTCGTGTAGCTGCGGAAAATGAACGGGCCCGTGCCGACCGGGAACTGGTTGATGTCGGCAGCCTTGCCGGCCTTCAACAACTGGTCGCCGTATTCGCTAGACAGGATCGACGCGTATTCCATCGCCAGATTCTGGATGAACGGTGCGTTGACTTCCTTCAGCGTGAACTTGACCGTGTACGGATCGACCTTTTCGACGCCGGTGATCAGCTTGTCGAGGCCCATGTCCGTGAAGTACGGGAACTGAACCGGGTAAGCCTTATGAAAGGCCGAGTTCGGGTCCAGCATGCGCTGGAACGTGAACACGACGTCGTCCGCATTGAATTCGCGCGTCGGCTTGAAGAACGACGTGGTCTGGAACTTCACGCCATGACGCAGGTGGAACGTGTACGTCTTGCCGTCCGCCGACACGTCCCACTTTTCGGCGAGGCCCGGTTCGACCTTGGTGCCGCCGCGTTCGAATTCGACGAGACGGTTGTAAACGGTGAACGTGTTAGCCGTGAAATCGGTGCCCGTGGTGTATTGGGCCGGATCGAAACCCGCAGGACTGCCTTCTGAGCAGTAAACCAGGGTTTTATTCGGAATCTCGGCGCGCGCGACACTTGCGCCCACCATCGATGCCGCTGCAGCTGCGACGAGCGTCGTAACACGCGCGGCGCGCAACAGATTGTTTTGCTTCATGTTTCCTCCAGGTTCGTGGCCGGCTCCCGCCGGCGTAGCGCGATATTACTTGAGCTTGGCTCACAGCAACAAGCGGAGGAAATTCCCTCTGTTGACGATCGGAAACCAATCGGGCATAAGCATGGCCGCACGCCGGCATTACCGGGAACGTGCGGCCGCAGAGGGGTGCCGAAGCAAAAAAACGGCCCGCCGGCGTTATTTCAGGCCGACATTCATGAATTGCGTCGGGCCGAACGGGTCGATCTTGAAGCCGGTGACGTTCTTGCTGATCGGCTGATAGACCGTGGAGTGGGCGATCGGCGTAAATGGGACCTGATCTTTGAATATCTCCTGCGCTTCCGTATAAGCCTTGGTGCGCTCGGGCAGGTCGGTGGTGCCGCGGCCTTTCTTGATCAGATCGTCGTAAGGCTTGTAGCACCATTTGGAAAAGTTACTGCCGTTCACCGCGTCGCAACCCAGCAATACGCCGAGCCAGTTATCCGGGTCGCCATAATCGCCGGTCCAGCCGATCAGCATCGCTTCATGTTCGCCGGCATGGCCGCGGCGAATATATTCGCCCCATTCATAAGTGGCGATCTTCACCTTGACGCCGATCTTCGCCCAATCGGATTGCAGCATTTCCGCCATGAGCCGCGCGTTCGGGTTATACGGCCGTTGAACCGGCATGGCCCATAACGTCAGGTCGAAGCCGTCTGGATAACCCGCCTGTTTCAACAGCGCTTTGGCTTTTTCCGTGTCGAACGGGGCGTCCTTCAGATTCTTGTCGTAGCCCCACTGGGTCGGCGGCATGGGGTTCGTCGCCGCCTGGCCCGCGCCCTGATAGACCGATTCGATAATCGCTTTCTTATTGATCGACATATCGAGCGCACGGCGCACCAGCACATTGTCGAGCGGTTTCTTGGTGGTGTTGTAGGCGATATAACCGAGGTTGAAACCCACCTGGTTCGGCATGGCCAGCGACGCATCGGCTTTTACCGCCGGAATATCAGCGGGACGCGGATACGCCATCACCTGACATTCCCCGCGCTTGAGTTTTTGCAGACGCACGGCCGGATCGACGGTAATCGCGAATATCAGTTTGCTGACTTTGACGATACCCGGCTTCCAGTAATCGGGATTACCGTCGAAGCGAATCGTATCGTCTTTCGTATAGCTGCGGAAAATGAATGGGCCGGTGCCGACCGGATATTGATTGATATCCGACGCTTTACCCGCTTTCAATAACTGATCGCCGTATTCCGCCGAGAGGATCGAAGCGAACGGCATCGCAATCTGTTGTAAAAACGGCGCATCGACTTCTTTCAGCGTGAACTTGACCGTGTACGGATCGACCTTTTCGATCTTCGCAATGTTCTTGGCGAGGCCGAGATCGGTGAAATACGGGAACGGCACCGAATACGCCTTGCGGAACGGCTGCTCCGGATCGAGCATCCGTTGATAAGTGAAGACGACGTCGTCCGCGTTGAATTCGCGCGTCGGCTTGAAAAACGAGGTGGTCTGGAATTTCACACCGTGGCGCAAATGAAACGTATACGTCAGTCCGTCGGGCGACACATCCCACTTTTCGGCCAGACTCGGTTCGATATCCGTGCTGCCGTGCGCGAACTCGATCAGCCGGTTGTAGACCGTGTACGAGCCCGCGCTGAATTCGACGCTGGTGGTGTACTGCGCACTGTCGAAGCCCGCCGGACTGCCTTCGGAGCAGAACACGAGGGTCTTGTCGGGCAGCGTGGCCGCATTGGCAGCGGCGGGCGACAGGCCCGCAGTC
Source organism: Burkholderia sp. WP9 (assembly GCF_900104795.1). Lineage (NCBI taxonomy): Bacteria > Pseudomonadati > Pseudomonadota > Betaproteobacteria > Burkholderiales > Burkholderiaceae > Burkholderia > Burkholderia sp. WP9. The sequence goes on along the minus strand of NZ_FNTG01000001.1, from coordinate 3,838,739 downwards.
AGCACCGCGCAGGCGCTCAGCGCTGGAAGACAGGTTTGGCGAACTGCAAACAGCAACTTGGATACCGTCATTACGTTCTCCGCACAGCAGCCACGTCAGCTGCGCTTTGATCATAGACAGCACAAAATTCGGGTTCAATGCGGGCTTACGCGTCGCAAGGTTGGCGCGGGTGCCTACGTTTGTTGCACGGCAGCAACCGTCGCAACCGGTGTACGAGCATCGGTTTCGTCATGACGACTGCGGTCGCACGGCGGAGCCCCGCATTCGCATGAACGCCCGGGCCGCCATTCGCAGCGCGAAAAAAAACCGCGCGGCAAAAAACAGCCGCACGGTTTCGTCTCAACGACGTGATGCGAATCTTACGTGTTCAACCGTTCGCAGATCGCTTTGGTCGCAGCGGCGCCATTCAACGTGTAGAAGTGCAGGCCCGGCACCTTGCCATCGATCAGACGCCCGCACAGGTCCGTCACCACATCCAGCCCGAATGCGCGAATCGACTCGCGGTCGTCGCCGAAGCTTTCCAGCCGCCGCGCGATCCAGCGCGGCACTTCTGCGCCGCACATCTCCGAGAAACGCATCAGCTGCGAGAAGTTCGTGATCGGCATGATGCCCGGCACGATCGGCACGTCCACGCCGAGCTTGCGCGCGTCGTCGACGAAACGGAAGTAGGCGTCCGCGTTGAAGAAATACTGCGTGATCGCCGAATTGGCGCCGGCCTTCACCTTGCGGGCGAAATTGTCCAGATCCTGACGCGGCGAGCGCGACTGCGGGTGGTATTCCGGGTAGCCGGCCACTTCGATCCAGAACCAGTCGCCAAACTCGGCGCGGATAAAGCTCACCAGTTCCGACGCGTAACGCAACTCGCCGACTTCGCCCATGCCGGACGGCAGATCGCCGCGCAGCGCGACGATATGGCGGATGCCATGCGCGCGGTACTCGTTGAGAATAGCGCGCAGGCTCTCTTTCGACGAGCCGATGCACGACACGTGCGGCGCCGCTTCGAGCCCTTCCTTCGCCATATCGACGACGGTATCGAGCGTGCCCTGTTGGGTCGAGCCGCCGGCGCCGAACGTGACGGACACGAACTTGGGCTTGAGCGTGGCGAGCTGGGCGCGCGTGGCGCGCAGCTTGTCGACGCCTTCCTGCGTTTTCGGCGGGAAGAATTCGAATGAAAGTTCGATCGGGTTCATGATTCAGTGGGTCAACCGAGACTGCGGTTGCCGAAAATGAGCGCGGACAGCAGCCACGAAACGATGCTGTACAGAATCGAGCCGAAGAACGCCGACCAGAATCCCGACACTTCAAAGCCCTTCAGCAGCGAAGCGCACAGCCAGAAGCACAGCGCGTTGACCACCAGAATGAAGAGTCCGAGCGTGAGAATCGTCACGGGCAGCGTCAGCAGGATCAGCACCGGCCGCAGGATCGTATTGATCAACCCGAGCACCACCGCGACGATCAGCGCGGTGCCGAAACTGCGGATATGAATCGACGGAACGAGGTAGGTGATGATCAGGAGCGCAAGCGCGTTGATCAGCCAGGTCAGCAGCAAGGTCATGTAGAGCTCCTTTGGCAGGATGTCCGATAACGGGGAAAACGCGCGAAAAAAGGCGGCGTGGCGAACAAAGCGGCGCATGATGCGCCGCCCTGTCTTCCAACTGTCATGCTGTCAAACCGCCTGCGGCGTGCTTAATAGCGATAGTGGTTCGGCTTGAACGGACCGTTCTTGTCGACGCCGATGTAGCCGGCCTGCTCGTCCGACAGCACGGTCAGGTTCGCGCCGATGCGCGCCAGATGCAGGCGTGCGACCTTCTCGTCCAGATGCTTCGGCAACACGTACACCTTGTTTTCGTACTTCTTGCCTTGCGTGAACAGTTCGATCTGCGCGAGCGTCTGGTTCGTGAACGAGTTCGACATCACGAACGACGGGTGGCCCGTCGCGCAACCCAGGTTCACGAGGCGCCCTTCAGCCAGCAGAATGACGCGCTTGCCGTCCGGGAAAATGATGTGGTCGACTTGCGGCTTGATGTTGTCCCACTGGTACTGACGGGTCGACGCAACGTCGATTTCCGAGTCGAAGTGACCAATGTTGCAGACGATCGCGTTGTGGCGCATCGCCTTCATGTGGTCGTGGCCGATCACGTGGTAGTTGCCGGTCGCCGTCACGAAGATGTCGGCCTTGTCCGCCGCGTATTCCATCGTCACGACGCGGTAGCCTTCCATCGCGGCCTGCAGCGCGCAGATCGGATCGATTTCAGTGACCCACACGGTCGCGCCCAGACCACGCAGCGATTGCGCGCAGCCCTTGCCCACGTCGCCGTAACCGGCCACCACGGCGATCTTGCCCGCGATCATCACGTCGGTCGCGCGCTTGATGCCGTCGACCAGCGACTCACGGCAACCGTACAGGTTGTCGAACTTCGACTTGGTGACCGAGTCGTTGACGTTGATCGCCGGGAACGGCAGGCGGCCTTCTTTTTCCATCTGATACAGACGGTGCACGCCGGTCGTGGTTTCTTCGGTCACGCCCTGAATGTGCGCGAGGCGCGTGGAGTACCACGTCGGGTCGGCGTCCAGATGACGTTCGATCGACTTGTACAGCGCGACTTCTTCCTCGTTGGTCGGCTTCGAGATCACCGAGCGGTCTTTCTCGGCCTTCGAGCCGAGGATCAGCAGCAACGTGGCGTCGCCGCCGTCGTCGAGGATCATGTTGGCGAATTCGCCGTTCGGCCATTCGAAAATACGGTGCGAGAATTCCCAGTATTCGTCGAGCGATTCGCCCTTGAATGCGAACACCGGCGTGCCGGCCTTGGCGATTGCCGCGGCGGCGTGGTCCTGCGTCGAGAAGATGTTGCACGAGGCCCAGCGCACGTCCGCGCCGAGCGCCGTCAGCGTCTCGATCAGCACGCCGGTCTGGATCGTCATGTGCAGCGAACCTGCGACGCGCGCGCCCTTCAGCGGCTGCTGCGCCTTGTACTCTTCACGCGTCTGCACGAGGCCGGGCATTTCCGTCTCGGCAATGTTCAGTTCCTTGCGGCCCCAGTCGGCAAGCGACATGTCGGCAACAACGAAATCCTGGGAAGTTTGGGAATCGATAACTGCGGCGTTCATCACGCCCTCCTTTCTAAGAAATTGACTAGAAATTTGACGTGAGCGCGGTTCGATGCGGTGGACGGGAAAGCGCTCTGCGCAACCGACCTCCGATTGAAGCCTTCGAGCCTGGCGGGCGGCCGGCGAATATGCTGATTCGCGGTACCCGTCGCAACGCTCCTCGAAGACGCTTGGCGATTGTAGCAAATCGAGATGGCTTCGGGGCGCGGATCGGGTTTCGACTTTGCCGCTGCGCGCGCGGGGAGAACGGGCGCGGCGCGCTCGGGTCCGGCCGCCACCACGGCTTATGAAGCGCTCCCCGGCGCGATCGGTTCCGCCTGTGCGGGAGCGTGAAGCATCACTTTTGCTGCGCGCAATTGCGCGATGCCGGCACGCGCCGTCTCGAGAAACTGCCGGGAGAGATGAAAGGCATCGGCGGTATCGTCGGGATTGGCGGTTTGCAGACCCAGCGCAATGCTAAAGTAGCGCTCCGCGTGAATGCCGGCGTGGTAATGCATGCGCACGCGCTTGGCATCATCCAGACGGGGGTTGCCGAAAATATCGCGCAGCGCCCAGGAAAACGCGCCATCTTCGCCACCAATGCGGCGAAACCCTTCGTCCATTGGAAAGCCGCCGAGCGCGAGGTACGCCGAGCGGCGAATGAACAGGCTACTCGGCACCGTATTGCTGAGCGTCGCCGCATGAGCGGCGAAGTCGGGATGAGCGGTAAGCACACGCGGAAAATCCGTGTACTCCACGTCAAGACGCACGGACATTTCGTTGGGGTGTTGCGCGAGGAACGTGCTCGCGGCGCCGACAGCGCCGGGCAGGTATTCGTCGTCGGCGTCGAGGAAAGCGAGCAGATCGTGCGACGCATGCATCGCGCCCCAGTTGCGCGCTCGCGCCGCGCCGCCGTTGTAGGGCATCTGCAGCAGGCACACCCGCGCGTCGAGGCTGCCGCATTGGGCGACGAGGTCGGCGGAGGCATCGGTCGAGCCGTCGTCCACCACGATGATCTGTGCGGCCTCGGGCTGAATCCGGCAACTGTGCAAAGCGCGAACGAGCGTCGCCGCGCCGTTGTAGCAGGGAATGATGATCGAAACGGGAGTCATGAATGAACGGGCGCGATGAGCGTGTCTACGGTGAAGAACCGTCGATGTTATTCCGCTTGCCGCCGAGCGCATCTTGAAATGGCTGAGGGGCCTTTCGCCCAGTCAGAAGCGCAACTCCAGCACCGGGTATGTCATGAGCGCGCGGCCAGGAAAGTCGGTGAAGACTGCGCTAAGGCTTGCCGCGACATAAATACGATGACTTACAATCACTCCGATCATTCCAATTTGGAATTCTGGAGTTTGAGATCGTGGAACTACGAGCGCTGCGGTATTTCGTCGAAGTGGTTCGCCAGCAGAGTTTCACCGTCGCCGCCGAGCAGATGTTCGTCACGCAGCCGACCATCAGCAAAATGGTCAAGTCGCTGGAGGACGAAATCGGCTCCCCGCTGTTGTTGCGCGACGGGCGGCAGATGGTGCTGACCGATGCCGGCCGGATCGTCTACCAGCGCGGTCAGGACGTGCTGGCGGCGCACGCGCAGTTGCAGGCTGAACTGAACGACCTCGACACGCTCGGCCGCGGCCAACTCACCATCGGCATTCCGCCGATGGGCGGCTCCCTCTTCACGCCGGCCATCGCCGCATTCCGCCAGCGTTATCCGAAAATCGAGCTCAAGCTGTTCGAGCAAGGTTCGCGCGCCATCGAAGCGGCGCTGATCAACGGCGAACTGGAGTTGGGCGGCGTGCTGCAACCCGTCGACCCGGAAAATATCGACGTGCTGCCGGTGACGCGCCAGCTCCTGTGGCTCGTCACGCGCGCGGGTTCACGCTGGGACGACCTGCACGAGGTGCCGCTCGCCCAACTCGCCGACGAGCCGTTCGTGTTCTACGGCGAAAGTCTCGCGCTCAATGACGTGGTGTTGAACGCGTGCCGTTCGGCTGGCTTTGCGCCGACCATTGTCGGGCGCAGCGGACATTGGGATTTCATGGCGGCGCTCGTGCTGGCCGGTGTCGGCATCGCCCTGTTGCCGGCGCCGTATTGCCGGCGGCTCGACCCTGCGAAGTTCACCTGCCGGCCGGTGGTCGAGCCGGAGATTCCGTGGGAAATGGCGATCGGCTGGCGACGCAATGGCTACCTGTCGCATGCCGCGCGCGCATGGCTCGAAGTCGCCCGCGAGGCGTTGCCTGGCCAGGCAGGCGACGATTTCATGCTGGCACCGGGCATTGGCGTGGCCGGCATCACGACACCGTTTCCCGTACCGCCCGCCGAATGAGGACATGCCGCCGCGGCACGGAGCCGGCGGCATGTCTTGCATCACTCGCCGCAATCGCGACTACTGCTGCGCGACAAACTCGATGCGGCGGTTGGCAAAGCGACCGCTCGCCGTGTCGTTGCTCGCGACCGGATGCGCCTCGCCGTAGCCTTGCGCGATCAGCGAATCAACCGGCCATGACCGTTGGTTTGCCGCCAGCGTCGACGGTGAAGCTGAGCTGGCTCTCTTTGGTCGGCGCGGGCGACTAAACTCACGCGGCATTCGTCGCCATGCGAATTCCGTCCGCGGACGCCACCTTCAGCTCCGCCTGGAACTCGCGCCGAGCCGCCGCGATCAGCTCGGCCGCGCGCTCGCCGATCATCACCGTCGGCGAATTGGTGTTGCCGCCGATCAGCGTCGGCATCACCGAAGCATCGACGATCCGCAGCCCCGTCACGCCCCGCACCCGCAATTGCGGATCGACCACCGACCGGGCGTCGCCGCCCATCCGGCACGTCGCCACCGGATGATAGATCGTGTCGGCATGCTCGGCGATGACGCGGCGCAATTCCGCTTCCGACTGGCCAGGACGCGTATACAACTCAGTGCCGCCGTGCAGCGCGAGCGAGGGCGCATCGAGGATGCGCCGCGCCATCTGCGCGCCTTCCACCAGCAGGTCCAGGTCGCGCGAATCGCTGAAAAAGCGCGGATCGATCACGGGCGCAGTGCGCGCATCGGCACTCGCCAGCGTCACGGTGCCGCGGCTATGCGGCCGCAAGACGCAAACGTGCAGCGAATAACCATGGCCCCAGTGCATATGGCGGTTGTGGTCATCGACAATCGCCGCGCAGAAATGCAACTGCAGATCAGGCCGGTCGAGCGTCGGGCTGCTCTTCAGAAAACCACCCGCCTCGGCGACATTGCTCGACAGCATGCCGCGCCCGTGGCGCATGAAGGTCACGAACTGCGGCAGCATCCGCGCAATGCCGCGAATCGAAAAACCGGTCGGCTCGATCGACGCAACCCGTTTGTTGATCGTGAAATCGACGTGGTCGATCAGGTTCTGCCCAACCTCCGGCGCGTCGTGCAGCACGGCAATGCCGAGCGACTGCAAGTGCGCCGCCGGCCCGATGCCCGAGCACATCAGCAGTTGCGGCGAATTGAACGCGCCCGCCGCGAGCACCACCTCCGCGCGCGCCGCAAGCGTTTCGGTGCGGCCACCGCGCACGATCTCGACACCGCTCGCGCGCTTGCCGTCGAAGACCACGCGCAGCACCGTCGCGTCGGCGATCGTGTGCAGATTGGGGCGCGCGCGATCGTAGATATAGGCTCGCGCCACGCTGCAGCGGCGCCCGTCGCGCTGCGTCACCTGGTAGAAGCCAATGCCTTCCTGCTCGGCGCCGTTGAAGTCGCTATTCGGCTTGTAACCGGCTTCCATCGCCGCCTGCACGAAGCGCCGCGAAAACGGATTCTGGTAGCGCAGATCGGAGACGGTGAGCGGGCCGCCATCGCCGTGCCACGCATCGGCGCCGCGCTCATTGCCTTCGGCGCGGCGGAAATACGGCAGCACCTCTGCCCACGACCAGCCCTCGCAACCCAGCTTCGCCCATTCGTCGTAATCGAGCGGATGGCCGCGCGTGTAGATCATCGCGTTGATCGCACTCGATCCGCCGAAGCCGCGCCCACGCGGCTGATACCCTTGCCGTCCGCCGAGCCCCGGCTGCGGCGTGGTCAGATAGCCGTAGTTGGTTTTGAGCTTGTGCGGCACCACGGCCGCAACGCCGACCGGCATATTGACGAACAGATTGCGGTCCGTGTGCGGGCCGGCTTCGATCAGGGCGATCGTCGCGTCCGGGCAGCTATCCGCGAGACGGCTCGCCAGCGAGCAACCGCCCGAGCCTGCACCGACGATGATGTAGTCGTATTGCATCCGCTCCTCCATGTGGGCCGCGTTGCTCGCGAACCCTGTCTCCGTCGATCGGAGTGAGCGCTGAACTGTCGACCCGATTTCACGCTTTTAGCGCGCTACACTGGTCCCAATCAAAGCGCTTTCTCCGATCCCCTGCAGGCAACTGCAGAACACTTGTCTACCTGTGTTTTACCGGCATTGTAGGGAGCGTTAGGATGCCGCGGCGGGTTCACGCCAGAGCGATTCCTCTAAACGGAAGGGCCGCCGCGACCCTATGATGAAAGACGCGTAGGCGCCCGCCAGGCGGCCGCGCAGGGCATTCAAACACGGCGCTGCACGCGCCGTCCTCGCAGTGCGCGGCACGACACGCAACGATTAAACAGCGCACCGTCGATCGACGCCGGCGAGCATGCGTTGAACGGAGACAGCAGATGCAACCGCACAGCTTCGGCCAGACCCACGAGGTGACCAATCAGGCTCCGCCGCTGGCGGACTACAACCTCTTTTCCAGCGACGCCGCGTTATCCGCCGCCCTCGAACGCGACGGCGCCGCGTGGCATCGCGGCGCGTTGCTGCGGCACGGCGCGGCGCTCACCACGCCCGAGACGCTGGCGCTCGCCGACCTCGCCAACCGCCATACGCCCGAATTGCTCACGCATAGCCCGCGCGGCGAGCGCATCGACGCGCTGGAGTTTCATCCGTCGTGGCATGCGCTTCTTGGGCTTCTGCGCCGCGAGGGTTTGCATGCCCTGCCCTTTTCCGATCCGCAACGCGGCGCGATGGTGGCGCGCTGCGCCGGCTACTTCCTGCACGCGCAAATCGAATCCGGCTCGCTCTGCCCGCTGACCATGACCTTCGCGAGCATCCCCGTGTTGCAACGCGAACCCGCGCTATTCGCCACGCTGCGCGACAAGCTCTATGCGCGCGAGCACGATCCGCGCGACGTGCCGCTCAAACACAAGAGTTCCGCGATGATCGGCATGGGCATGACCGAGAAGCAAGGCGGCTCGGACGTGCGCAGCAATCAGACGCGCGCCTATGCCACGGCCGGCAGCGGCCGCGGCGCCGCCTACCGGCTGGTCGGCCACAAGTGGTTTTTTTCCGCGCCGCAGTGCGACGCTCATCTCGTGCTCGCCCGCACCGACGATCACGAAGGCATCTCGTGCTTCTTCGTGCCGCGCTTCGCGCCGGACGGCAGAAAAAACGGCGTGCAGATCCAGCGTCTGAAAGACAAGCTCGGCAATCGCTCGAACGCGAGCAGCGAAGTCGAATTTCTCGACGCGTTCGGCGTCATGATCGGCGACGAAGGGCGCGGCGTGCCGACCATCATCGAAATGGCAAATTACACGCGGCTCGACTGCGTGATCGGCAGCGCGGCCCTGATGCGCGCGGCGCTCGTGCAGGCCATCCACCATGCGCGTCATCGCAGCGCGTTCGGCCGGCATCTCGCGGACCAGCCGTTGATGCGCAACGTGCTGGCCGATCTGGCCTTGGAATCGGAAGCGGCGACGGTGTTGTTCATGCGTCTCGCGCGCGCTTTCGAAGACTCCACCGACGCCGCCTCCACCTCGCTCGCCGAGCGCGCGTGGCGGCGCATCGTCACGCCCGCCGCGAAGTACTGGGTCTGCAAGCGCGCGCTGGAATTCACCGGCGAAGCGATGGAAGTCTGGGGCGGCAACGGCTACGTCGAAACCGGTCCGATGGCGCGTTTCTATCGTGAAGCGCCGGTGAACTCGATCTGGGAAGGCTCCGGCAACGTGATGTGCCTCGACGTGCTGCGCGCCATGGAGCGCGAACCGGAAGCGGCGCAGGCCTTGTTCGCCGCCTGGCAGGCACAAGCTCAGGCGCACCCGGCCTTGAGCGCCGCGCTCGGCAAGCTCGCCGCCGCGCTCAACGGACCGGCCGAACATCGCGAGGCGTCGGCGCGGCGGATCGCACAACAGGTCGTGCTGATCGCGCAGGCTACGTTGCTGCTCGAGCATGCGCCCGGCGAAGTCGCCGAGGCGTTCATTGCCACACGTCTTGCCGACGGCTGCGGCGAGAGCGGCCGCGTGTACGGCACGCTGCCGGCCACGTTCGATCACGCGGCGATCGTCGAACGCGCTTTTCCTGTCTGACATTCAGCACGCTTGAGTGACACCGCGCAGCAGCGCAAACGCATCCAATAAAAGCGCGATTCCACGCGCAACGCAATCCATCAGGGAGTGGACACACATGAAGAACGATCTGCCGGAAGTCGCCGCGCTCGAAGCGCTGCTTCGCGATCAGCGCCATGCTTATTTGCGCGCGCCGTACCCGTCGTGGGAAACCCGTGCGGCGCATCTGAAAGCGCTGCGCAAAGTCATGCTCGACCATCGCGATGCGCTCGCCGACGCCATGAACCTCGACTTCGGCAATCGCGCGAAGCAGGAAGTGCTGCTCGCCGAATTCCTGCTGGTCAAAGAGGAAATCGACGCCGCCCTTCGGCATGGCAAGCGCTGGATGAAATCGCAGCGCCGCAGCACCAACAAATGGCTGCTGCCGGCGCGCGCGAAAGTGGTGCCGCAGCCGCTCGGCGTGGTCGGCATCATCGTGCCGTGGAATTATCCCGTGCTGCTCGCCGTCGGGCCGCTGATCAGCGCGTTGACCGCGGGCAATCGCGCGATCATCAAAATGTCCGAACTGACGCCGCGCACCTCGGCGCTGTTCGAGCAGTTGATCGGCCAGACCTTCGCGCGCGATCACGTCGCGGTTGTGAACGGCGACGCCGCGCTCGCCGCCGCGTTCAGCGCGCAGCCTTTCGACCATCTGTTGTTCACCGGCTCGACCAAGGTCGGCCACGAGGTGATGCGCGCCGCCGCCGAGCATCTGACGCCGGTCACGCTCGAACTGGGCGGCAAGTCGCCGGCCATCATCGGTGCGCATGCGCGCTTCGACAACGCGGTGGACAACCTGATCGCCGGCAAGACGCTCAACGCGGGGCAAACCTGCGTCGCGCCGGACTACGTGCTGGTGCCGCGCGGCAAGGAGCAGGCCTTCGTCGAACGGGCGCGCGCGCGGATGGCTCGCATGTACCCGAACTTCGCCAACAACCCGGATTACACGACGATCATTTCGGCGCGTCACTTCGCGCGCCTCGAGCGTCTCGCCGACGAAGCCCAAGCTGCCGGCGCGCAACTGCATGCGCTCACCGACAGCTCGCCCGATGCGGCGAGCCGCCGCTATCCGCTGATCGCCGTCACGAATGCGCCGGACGCGTGCGCGCTGATGCAGGAGGAAATCTTCGGGCCGCTGTTGCCGATCGTCCCTTATGACACGCTCGACGACGCGATCGCATGGATCAACGCGCGTCCCCGTCCGCTCGCGCTGTATCTCTACGCCGACGACGCCGCCACCATCGACCGCGTGACGCACGAAACGATCGCCGGGGGCATGGCGATCAACGAGACGCTGATGCATCTGGCGTGCGAAAGCCTGCCGTTCGGCGGCGTCGGAGCGAGCGGGATGGGTGCGTATCACGGCTACGAGGGCTTCGTGACGTTCTCGAAGATGAAGCCGGTGCTGACGCAGGCGCGCCTGAACGCGCGCGGGTGGATTTCGCCGCCGTACGGCAAACGGGTGAACGCGCTGCTGAAACTGATGATGCGCTTCTGACGCTCGACGGCTCAACGCGCCGCGGTGCCGCCGTCCACTTCGGTGGCCACCACGTCGATGACATCGCGTGCATCGGCATTCGCGGCGTGCGCCGGTTCGTTCTCCGCACCGCTTTCCAGCCGATGCAGCCACGCGAGCAACTCCGCCACGGCCTGATAGAGCTGCGGCGGAATCCGCGCGTCGAGGTCCACCTGCATCAGGAGGGACACCATTTCAGGCGCCTCGTGCACATACAGGCCGGCTTCCTTGGCCCGCTGCACGATCATCTCGGCCAGCATCCCGTAGCCTTTGGCGATCACCCGCGGCGCGGGATCGCCCCCTTGCGAGTCGTAGACGAGTGCGGCCGCACTGCGGCGGTGCTTGCGGCTCATGACATGTCCCAATCGAAATCGTCGGGCGACGCGGCTTCGGTACGGGCGGAGCGTGCCGCGCGGCGTACAGTCGTGGCCCGGTCGGCGCTCGCCGCAGCCGGACTCGCCGCCGAAGCCGACTTCACGTAGGCCGACGCCGCCGCCTGAGCGGCCGCTGCCGCACCGGCCGCGTTGGCGCCGGTGACCGGCGCACCGCCGCCGATCTCGCGAATCGTCAAGCCATTCAATTCGATGCCCGCCGCCGCGAGCCGCTGGCGGAAGCTCTCGCCCTGCGTGGCGAGACGCGCCGCCCCGCCGGGGCTGGCCTGCACCCGCGCGATGAGCCGCGTGCCGGTCAGCGTCAGTTCCGCATCGACGGTGCCGAGTGTCGGCAGCGACAGCGTGAGGCGCGTGCGCCACGGCTGGTCGTCCTCGCTCGCCGCGCCACCGCCGCTACGATCCCATTCGTCGCCGTCCTGTTCGATGGTCCAGTCGAGCCGCGCGCCCGGCCATGCTTCGCCGGTCCAGCGAAACTGGCCCGTCGCGAGCAGATCGAGCTGCTGACGCACCAGCGGCACGGTCGCGGGATGAACCGCGGCCGCCATCGACTGCGAATTCTGCGACGAGCTGCCGTCGGCCGGTTGCGCCGCCGCGCTATGCAGGCCGGCGTGCGCGGGCTGGCCGTTCAGGTCGGCCAGGGAACTGGCCAGCACCTCGCCGGCCATGAATCGTGCGGCCTGCGCAGTCTGGATCGACGGCATCGCGCGGCCGGCGGCGCCGGCGTCCGGTGCGCCGTTCGGTGCGCCGTTCGGTGGGCCGTTCGGTGAGGCATTCGGCGCCGCGCCCATGCCCTGCCGCGCGGAAGGATTGGCGGCGGACGCCTCGCCGGCGTCGTTCGCCCAGTCGAGCGGCAATTGCGCGGCGGCGGCCACCAGCTTGTTTTGTGCCTCGCCGGCCAGCGAAGCCGGCGGACGCTGGCCAGCCAGCCATTGCGCGAGATGAGCTTCGTAGAAGAGACCGCTATCGCCGACCGTCTGTTCGAGCGCGGCTGCGAGCGCCGTGACCGGCACCTGGGTTGCCGCCACACTCGCGGTGGCCGCGTTTGCAGCGCTTGCAGCGCCATTCGGATTGGCGGTGGTCCCGGCGGAAGCCGTTGCCGCAGCGGGCGAGTTGAACAGCGGTAACGCGCCGACTTCGACATCGAGCGCCGGCGCAGCCGGCCAGATCGGCGCTTGCCCGAGCACGGCGGGCGTGGCCTCGCCGCCCGAGCGCAGGATCGCGTTGAGCGTCAGCGCGACGGCGGACAGCGCAGTTTGCGCGGAAGCCTGCGGGGCCGGCGTGGCAATAGGCGTCGAGGTGGTGGGCGCGGTATCGACGCCCGCCGCGCCGGTCTGCGACGCGGCCGCGCTGCCCGGAGCAATGTTGAGCAGGCTGTCGACGCGGTTCGCGAGCAGCGAAGCGACGGCCGTGTCGATTCCGTTCATGCCGATTCCTTGGTCACATTGGCGGCGGCGCGCTCAAATAGAGTCAGTCAGCCAGATGAATAGAGACGGAGGCGGTGCGCGCGGCGAAACTCAGCGCGCCCCGTACAACTCCTTGAGCACGTGAGTCGGCCGTCCGGCGAACAGCGCCGACAGACTGGCCATGCGCGGATTCGCCAGATCGCGGATTGCAGCGTCGTCGGCGAGAATCTGGCGGATCAGCGCGTATTTACGCAGGCGCTCCCCCTCGTCGAGCTTCACGCCGGTTTCGGCGTCCCGCAACGACTCCACCAGATGGCGGTATTCCTCCTGCAAGTGGACCAGATCGTTCCACAGTGCGCGCCGGGCAGCCATCAACATGCGGCAGGAAATCGCTGCAATCGCCTCGTATCGGGCGAAGTATTCTGCGTTCGATGTCATCTCATGCTTTCCGCGGCCGGCTGAGCTGCCATCCGCGCGATCTCCGGGGCAATCCCGATCCATGCCTCTTCGAGTGTCGCCAGAAGGCCATCCACCTCGACCAGCATCGCCTCGCTTTGTTTTATGTTGGCTTCGAGCAGCCGGCGCGACATATAGCTATATAGCGCATTCAACCGCTCCGCAATCTCGCCGCCCGCCTCAAGGTTGAGCGACTGCTGCAGCCCGCTTTCGACGATCTGGATCGCCTTGCCGATCGCCTCTCCACGACCCGGCACATTGCCTTGCTGCAGATGCATGCGCGCCTGCGCGATGGCCTGCCGCGCGCCCTGATACAACATCACGATCAGACGATGCGGACTCGCGCCCATCACCCCTGTCTCGACGCCGACGCGTGCGTACGCATTGGCTCCAGAGTGTCCTGGGGAAAACATCGGCGCTCCTCCTGTCTTGCACTGCGGTTGGGTCGTGGCTCCCTATCCGGGCACGTTGCCGCACCCCGATCGCTGCCTGTATCTGGTTATCGGATAGGCAGCCGGAAAGCTTTAGGCCGGTGTAAGGAGGATTAAGGGGCCGAATGGCGCGGCCCGCGAGGGCCACACGGCGTGCACGCGTTCGGGCGGGCGGACGAACCTTGCCGCCCGAGGCGCGCTCATACCGACATCTGCATGATGTCGTTATAGGCGGACACCAGCTTGTTGCGCACCTGCAGGCCGAACTGGAAGCCCACGTTGGCCTTTTGCATATCGACCATCACGTCGTTGAGCGACACGTTGGACGCGCCGAGTTCGAACGCCTTCGATTCGCCGATCGCCTTGGTCTGATCGCCGCTGATCTTGTCCAGCGAAGCTTTCAGCGCCGAGGCAAAACCGGTGGGCGTTGCCGCGCCGGAGGTGTCGGCGACGGCATTGCTGCCGCCGGCCGCTTGCGCCGCCATCGACTGCATCTGTTGCAGCGCCGACGAGAGCGCGTTCACGGGGAAAGTCATGTTTTCTCCAGGGAATGACGACCGGCATGCCAGAACCGTACCGATCTGGACGAAAGCATAGCGCCGCAGCCATACGGGAAAGCCCCGAAACTAGGGGGGAAACCCGGCTCTATTCAAGCAATCGGGTTGAGCCGCGCCACGGATAATTTCAATGGTGAAAGTCTCTGTCCGCACGCCCGCCGACCCTCGGCGCGGTAAGCGGCAGAACGCAAAAGGCATCCCGGAGAAACCCGACGCATGGATTCGTCAGCCAACTCTTTGATCAACCCCGACGCCCGCATGGGCCTCGCCGGCGCGCAGCCTGGCGCCGGTGCGGCCGGCGCCGGCCAGGCCGGCGGCGGCGCGGACCTGGGCGGCCTTTCGGGCAACCTCGGCGGCAACTTTGGTCAACGTCTGTCAGGCCTCGCGCAAATGCGCGGCAACCCGCGCGCGCCGTTGATTTTCGCCGTCGCGCTGCTGGTCGCCGTGGTGGCGGGCCTGTTCCTGTGGTCGCGGGCGCCGGACTACAAGGTGCTCTACAGCAATCTGTCGGACCGCGACGGCGGCGCGATCATCACGGCGCTGCAAGCGGCCAACATTCCCTATAAGTTCTCCGATGCGGGCGGGGCGATCCTCGTGCCGGCCGAACAGGTGCATGAGATGCGTCTGCGGCTCGCGTCGCAAGGTCTGCCCAAGAGCGGTTCGGTCGGCTTCGAGCTGATGGACAACCAGAAATTCGGCATCAGCCAGTTTGCCGAGCAGATCAACTATCAGCGCGCCCTGGAAGGCGAGCTGGAGCGCACGATCGAATCGATTTCGTCGGTGAAGTCGGCCCGCGTGCATCTGGCGATCCCGAAACCCTCCGTCTTCGTGCGCGACAAGGAAGCGCCGTCCGCCTCCGTGCTGGTCAACCTCTACCCGGGCCGCGCGCTCGACGACGGCCAGGTGCTGGCGATCACCCATATGGTGTCCTCGGCGGTGCCGGATATGCCGGTCAAGGGCGTGACGATTCTCGACCAGGACGGCAACCTGCTGACGCAGCCTTCCACCGGCAGCGGACTCGACGCCTCGCAACTAAAGTACCGCCAGCAGATCGAGCGCAGCACCCAGCAACGTATCGACGCGATCCTCTCGCCGTTGTTCGGCTCGGGCAACGCGCATTCGCAGGTCAGCGCCGACATCGACTTCTCGCATAGCGAGCAGACCTCGGAAAACTACGGCCCGAACGGCAACCCGCAGCAGGCGGCGATCCGCAGCCAGCAGTCGAGCAGCGCCACCGAAATGTCGCAAGGCGCCGCCTCGGGCGTACCGGGCGCGCTGTCGAACCAGCCGCCGCAGCCGGCGTCCGCGCCGATCAACGCACCGAACGGCGCGAGCGGCGTGACGACCACGCCGGTCAGCGACCGCAAGGACTCGACCACCAACTACGAACTCGACAAGACAGTGCGGCACCTCGAGCGGCCGATGGGCGGCATCAAGCGTCTCTCGGTGGCGGTCGTGGTGAACTACATGCGAGTGGTCGACGCCAAGGGTCACGCCACGATGCAGCCGGTCACCGCCGACAAGCTCGCGCAGGTCAACCAGCTGGTCAAGGACGCAATGGGCTTCGACTCGGCGCGCGGTGACTCGGTGAACGTGGTCAACAGCCCGTTCAGCACCGACCTCGACCCGAACGCCGACCTGCCGTGGTGGCGCACGCCGGACATGATCGCGCTCGCCAAGCAGATCGCCACCTACCTCGGCATCGGCGCGGTCGCCCTGTTCCTTTACTTCGTGATGGTCAAGCCGGCGCTGCGCCGCGCTTTCCCGCCGCCGGAGCCGGTCGTCGCCGGGGCGCTGCCGTCGCCGGACGAGCCGGTCCTGCTGGATGGCATCCCCGCCGCCGAGCGCGCGGGCGCAAACGGAAGCTCGGTCGCCGAACTGGAAACCGACAGCGAACTGCTCGCGCTCGAAAGCTCCAAGCACAAATATGAGCGGAACCTGGAATTCGCGCGCAGCATCGCCCGCCAGGATCCGAAGATCGTTGCAACCGTCGTGAAAAATTGGGTGTCCGATGAGCGCTGAAGGCGTAATGAAGAGCGCGCTCCTGCTGATGTCGATCGGCGAGGAAGAAGCCGCGCAGGTGTTCAAGTTCCTCGGGCCGCGCGAAGTCCAGAAGATCGGCGTCGCGATGGCCGCACTGAAGAGCGTGACCCGCGAGCAGGTCGACGAAGTGCTGCAGGAGTTCGTACGCGAGGCCGAGCAGCACACCGGCATGTCGCTGGATTCGAACGAGTACATCCGTTCGGTGCTGACCAAGGCGCTCGGCGACGACAAGGCCGGCGCGATCATCGACCGGATTTTGCAGGGCAGCGATACCAGCGGTATCGAAGGCCTGAAGTGGATGGATTCCGCGGCGGTCGCCGAACTCATCAAGAACGAGCATCCGCAGATCATCGCGACCATCCTCGTTCACCTGGATCGCGATCAGGCGTCGGAAATCGTCGCCTGCTTCACGGAGCGGCTGCGCAACGACGTGCTGCTGCGGATCGCGACGCTCGACGGCATCCAGCCGGCCGCGCTGCGCGAACTCGACGACGTGCTGACGGGCCTCCTGTCCGGCAGCGACAACCTCAAGCGCAGCCCGATGGGCGGGATCCGCACGGCGGCCGAGATTCTCAACTTCATGTCGAGCAATCATGAAGAAGGCGTCATCGAGAACGTTCGCCAGTACGACGCGGAACTTGCGCAGAAGATCATTGATCAGATGTTTGTGTTCGAGAACCTGCTCGATCTGGAAGACCGCGCAATTCAGCTGCTGCTGAAGGAAGTCGAGTCCGAGGCGTTGATCATCTCGCTGAAGGGCGCGCCGCCCGCGCTGCGCCAGAAGTTCCTGTCGAACATGTCGCAGCGTGCTGCCGAACTGCTCGCCGAAGACCTCGACGCGCGCGGTCCGGTGCGCGTCTCCGAAGTCGAGACGCAGCAGCGCCGCATCCTGCAGATCGTGCGCAACCTGGCTGAAGGCGGCCAGATCGTTCTAGGCGGCAAGGCCGAAGATGCATATGTCTGATCAGAACTCCTCGGCGAAGGAAAGCCTCTCGGCCTACCAGCGCTGGGAGATGGCTTCGTTCGATCCAGTACCGCCGGCACCGCCCGAACCCGAAGTCGACGACGGCGCGTTCGAGGCCGAACTCGAACGTCTGCGCGACGCCGCGCATGCACAGGGCATCGCCTCCGGCCACGTGGCCGGTCAGGCGCTCGGCTACCAGGCCGGCTACGAGCAAGGTCATGCGCAGGGCTTCGAGCAAGGCCAGAGTGAAGCGCGCGAAGAAGCGGCGCGGCTCGCCGCCCTCGCTGAAACTTTCAAGTCGGCGCTCGACGGCGCCCAGGGCGCGATCTCCGAAACGCTGGTCGCACTGGCGCTCGACATCGCGCAGCAGGTGGTGCGTCAGCACGTGCAGCACGACCCGACCGCGCTGATCGCCGCCGCGCGTGAGGTGCTGGCGAGCGAGCCCACGCTGGTCGGTGCGCCGGCCCTGATCGTGAGTCCCGCCGATCTGCCGGTGGTCGAAGCCTATCTGATGGAAGAACTGCAAACGCGCGGCTGGACCGTGCGCACCGATCCGGCCGTGGAGCGCGGCGGCTGCCGCGCGCAGGCCGGAACCGGCGAAGTGGACGCCGGCATCGATACGCGCTGGGAGCGCGTGGCCGCCGCACTCGGCAAGGTGAGCACATGGTAAAGCCGACGCTCGAAGAGATTCGCGCCAGCGATCTGACGCCGCTCGAACGCGAACTGGCGCTGGCGTCGTTCGGCGCCGAGGCGCTGGCAGACGTCCCGGCCGCGGTCACACCCGCCGCGGCGGCGGTCGCCGCCATTGAAGCCGCCCTGCGCGATCCGGCGCATGCCCATCCGGCGGCGGGCGCCGCCGCGAGCCACGACGCCGCCCCATCGAGCCCCGCTCCCGCCGCTGTTCCCTTCCCCCCGTACGACCCCGCGCTCGACAGCAATCCGCACATGCAGGCCTGGCGCGGCCGCCTCGACGCGCTGCGCGCACGCAATGCGATCGCCAAGCCGATGCGCGCCTGCGGTCGTCTCACGCGCGCCGCCGGCCTCGTGCTGGAAGCCGTCGGCCTGCGCCTCTCGGTGGGCGCGGAAGTGATGATCGAACTGCCGCAAGGCAGTTCACTGCCGATGGCCGAAGCCGAAGTGGTCGGCTTCTCCGGCGACAAACTGTTTCTGATGCCGACCACCGAAGTGATCGGCCTGCTGCCCGGCGCGCGCGTCTATCCGCTCGAAAGCGCGCCGATCGCCGATCCGATGGCCGGCGCGAAACGTCTGCCGGTCGGCTGGGAATTGCTCGGCCGCGTGCTGGATGCGTCCGGCCGTCCGCTCGACGGACTCGGCCCGCTTGGCGCGCATGCCGACGCGCCGTTGTCCGCACCGGTCATCAATCCGCTCAATCGCGAACCGATCCACAAGGTGCTCGACGTCGGCGTGCGCGCGATCAACGCGCTGCTGACGGTCGGACGTGGTCAGCGCATGGGCCTGTTCGCCGGTTCGGGCGTCGGTAAATCGGTGCTGCTCGGCACGATGGCGCGCTACACCAGCGCCGAGGTGATCGTGATCGGCCTGATCGGCGAACGCGGCCGCGAAGTGAAGGAATTCATCGAGCAGATTCTCGGCGAGGAAGGTTTGGCGCGCTCCGTGGTGATCGCTGCGCCCGCCGACGTCTCGCCGCTTCTGCGGATGCAGGCCGCGTCGTATTCGACCTCGCTCGCCGAATATTTCCGTGACCAGGGCAAGCATGTGCTGCTGCTGATGGATTCGCTGACCCGCTACGCAATGGCGCAGCGCGAGATCGCGCTGGCCGTGGGCGAGCCGCCCGCCACCAAGGGCTATCCGCCTTCGGTGTTCGCCAAGCTGCCGGCGCTCGTCGAACGCACTGGCAACGGCCCGGCGGGCGGCGGTTCGATCACCGCGTTCTACACCGTGCTGACCGAGGGCGACGACCAGCAGGACCCGATCGCCGACTCCGCGCGAGCGATTCTGGACGGCCACATCGTGCTGTCGCGCTCGCTGGCTGAAGCCGGCCACTATCCGGCCATCGACATCGAAGCGTCGATTAGCCGGGCAATGACCGCGCTGATCGACGATAACCATCTGGACAAGACGCGTATGTTCAAGCAGATGCTGTCGCGCTATCAGCGCAACCGCGATCTGATCAACGTCGGCGCGTATTCGAGCGGGCGCGACGCGCTGCTCGACCGCGCCATCGCGCTGTATCCGCGGATGGAAGCATTTTTGCAGCAAGGTTTTCGCGAGTGCGCGAACTTTGAACCGAGTCTCGAGATGCTGGACGCGCTGTTTGCCCAAGGAGGCTGACGATGGCGAAACACTTTCCGATCAAGACCCTCATCGGCCTGGCCCAGGACGATGTCGACGCCGCCGCGCAACGTCTGGGCCGCGCGCAGCGCGAGCGCAACGATGTGCAGGCGCAACTCGACGCCCTCGTGCAGTATCGCGACGAATATCACGCACGCTTCACGGCGACCGCCCAGACAGGCATGCCCGCGGGCAACATGCGCAACTTCCAGGCGTTCATCGACACGCTCGACGCCGCCATCGAACAGCAGCGCAATCTGCTGGCGACGGCCACCGCGCGCGTCGAGGCCGCGAAGCCCGACTGGCAGCGCCAGAAGCAGAAGCTCGGCTCATATGAAGTGCTGCAGGCGCGCGGCGAAGCAGCCGAAGCCAGGACCACGGCGCGGCGCGACCAGCGCGACGCCGACGAACACGCCGCCCGGATTCTGCGGATGCGCGCCGAAGGTGCATGAGCGCCGCCTTGACTGACCGAACACCCCGTTTGACGGATTGACAGGATTCCCTATGTCGCTTCTTTCACAGATCGGCTCGCTGCTCGGCTCCGCCAGCAGCACGTCCACCAGCGCGGCCATTGCCGCTGCGGCAAACGCCAAACCGTTCTCGCAAACCCTGCAGCAGAGCATCGACCAGCAAAACAGTGCTGCCGCGCAGAGCGCGAGCCAGCAGCAACAGCAGCAGGCTGCGGCTGCGGCGTCTTCTGGATCGTCGTCTTCGTCGAGCGTGCACGATGCTCCGCCGCCGGCTGATTCAAGCGCGCAGAGCACGGACGACACGAGCAGCAGCAAGGACGCCGGCAAGCCGGTGAACTCCGCGTCGTCGTCGGCATCGGCGGGCAACACGCAACAGGCTTCGACCGACAAGCCCGCCGCCACGCCGCCGAAGGCCGGCAACACGGCGACCCAGACCGACGCGGGCACCGCCGCGGCAGCCGCCGCAGCACAGGCCCAGGCGCAAGCACAAGCGCAAGCTAACGCGGACAACGCGGCTACGCCGGCCACCGCCGACCCCGCCACGGCCTTGGCCGACGCCGCGACCGCGTTGCCCGGCACGACCACGGACGCCACGACGGGCGGCACCTCAGGCAAGAAAACTACCGCTACGGATCCAAAGTCGTTGCAAGACGCATTGCAAGCGGCGCTGGCGGCTTTGGCGAATGGCCAGGGCGTCCCCCCCCAAGCAATGGCGAGCGGCGCCGCCGCCAATGCCGCGACGTCGGCGAACGGCCTCGCGGCTGGCACGAACGCGGGACTTAACGGAACCTCGAACGGAACCTCGGACGGCAAGACCTTGGCCAGTGGCCTGTTCGGCGACGGCAAGGGATCGAGCGCGTCGAAGGCCGCTTTGACGACGGCGGCGACGACCGTGGCGGACCCGTCCGCAGCGGCAAAGGCGGCGAACGACGCATTGACGGCAACGGCCGGCGGCACGCAGGGTGACGATCTCGCATCCTTCAAGAGCGCGGCGGACGCAGCGACAGCGGCGCTGGCCGCCACGCAGGCGGCGGCCAGCGCGGCGAGCGCGACCGCTGCCGTCCAGACCACCGGCAATGCCGGCGCGGCGCAAGCGGCAAACGCACTATCACCTCAGGTCGGCACGACCGACTGGGAGGACGCATTGAGTCAGAAGGTGGTGTTCCTGTCGAACGCGCATTCACAGAGCGCCGAACTGACGCTGAACCCGAAGGACCTTGGTCCCTTGCAGGTTGTCTTGCAAGTTGCCGACAACCACGCCCATGCATTGTTTGTTTCGCAGCATCAATCCGTGCGCGAAGCGGTCGAAGCGGCGTTGCCGAAACTACGCGAGGCGATGGAATCAAACGGGATCGGCTTGGGCAGCGCGAGCGTCAGCGACGGCTTTGCGCGCCAGGGCGGCCAACAACAGAGCGCCGACTCTGGCCGCTCTGGCGGCCGCTCGGGCAGTGCGAGCGGATCATATGGCGGCGGCAGCGGCTCAGACACGGTCGACATGGCGGTCAACGTACCGGCGCGACGCACAGTGGGCTTGGTGGACACATTCGCGTGATGCTGACGCCTTGAGCCCCGGCGCCGCTGTGGGCCGAAGGCATGGGAGTCTCAAGGCAACGGGTTATCGGCGCCCTTCAAAGGGCGCCGATTCGCGTCAGGCACTGGATGAAAAACCGCCACGGCGCGCGCAGCGCCGCCGGAAGAATGACTGCCTTGTCACGAACGTTGAATGTGCGAGGAGACTGATTCCAGATGCACCACTACCGCGACTGCGTGAGGGCCCCGCTTAGGGATTAGCGGTGTGAAGCCGCTTTCTTTGCTTACTTTCTTTGCGGCGGCAAAGAAAGTAAGTGCCGCCCCGCACAGGGGCAACGCCAATAGACCAAAGCGAATTCAAGGAAAGGCCAACCCCACCGGCCGCGACAGCAAAAACCCCAAAAACCAGAGATAGCCCGCAATAACCCTTCTTTTCGACCCATCGCGCCGCAGGCAAATAAACAACAATCACCATCACCAGCACTAAAGGCAAGCAAAGCAAACCTCATGGCAACCACGACCGCACCCCAGCAAGCCGCGCCCGCCTCCCCGGGCCCCTTGAAGCGCATCATCCTGATCGTGCTCATCGCGATCATCGCCGCGGGCGCAGCCGGCGCGGGCGTATGGTTCTTCATGTCCAAGCGCGCACCCGCCACAGCCTCGGCGGAAGCCGCGCCGGCCCCGGCACCCGCGCCGCTGTTTTTCCCGCTCGAATCGATGACCGTCAATCTGCAATCGGACGACGGCCAGCAGCACTTCCTGCGCATCGGCCTGACGCTGAAACTCACCGACGCGAAGACCCAGCAGGAACTGACCGAGCACATGCCCGAAGTGCGCAGCCGTATCCTGCTCGCGCTGTCGAACAAACACCCTGACGAACTGGCGCCGCTCGAAGGCAAGCGCGCGCTCGCCACGGAACTCCGGACACTGATCGAACAGCCGACCGACAAGGGCGCCGTGCCGATCCATGTCCAGGACGTGCTGTTCACCGAATTCGTCGTGCAGTGACGTCGGTCGTGACGTTAATCAGCGCTGCCATCATCAACCGCCACGGGACGCACGAGGAATAAGGAATGGGCCACGAAGAGTTCATGTCCCAGGAGGAGGTCGATGCTCTCCTCAAGGGCGTAACCGGCGAGTCCGATTCGGAAGCCGAGCAAAGCGAGCGTGTGGGCGTACGGCCCTACAACATCGCGACGCAGGAACGCATCGTCCGCGGCCGGATGCCTGGCCTCGAAATCATCAACGACCGGTTTGCGCGTCTGTTGCGCGTCGGTATCTTCAACTTCATGCGGCGCTCGGCGGAAATCTCCGTCGGTCCGGTGAAGGTGCAGAAGTACAGCGAGTTCACCCGCAATCTGCCGATCCCGACCAACCTGAATCTGGTCCACGTGAAGCCGTTGCGCGGCACGTCGCTATTCGTGTTCGACCCGAACCTGGTGTTCTTCGTGGTCGACAACCTGTTCGGCGGCGACGGGCGTTTCCATACCCGCGTAGAAGGCCGCGATTTCACGCAGACCGAGCAGCGCATCATCATGAAGCTGCTCAACCTCACGTTCGAGCACTACACGGCGTCGTGGAAAAGCGTGCGCCCGCTGCAATTCGAATACGTGCGCTCGGAAATGCACACGCAGTTCGCCAACGTGGCGACGCCGAACGAAATCGTCATCGTCACGCAGTTCTCGATTGAGTTCGGCACGACGGGCGGCACGCTGCACATCTGCATGCCGTACTCGATGATCGAACCGATCCGCGACATTCTTTCGTCGCCGATTCAGGGCGAGGCGCTCGAAGTCGACCGCCGCTGGGTCCGCGTGCTGTCGCAGCAGGTGCAGGCCGCGGAAGTGGAACTGACCGCCGACCTCGCGCAGGTGCCGGTCACGTTCGAACAGATCCTGAACATGCGCAAAGGCGATGTTCTGCCGATCAACATCCCCGAACACATCACGGCGAAAGTCGATGGCGTGCCGGTGATGGAATGCGGCTACGGAATTTTCAATGGTCAGTACGCGTTGCGGGTCCAGAAAATGATCAGCGCAGCCGACACGATGAAGGAAGGTGGATATGAGTGACCTGAACGCAAAAACCGAGGCCGAGCTGGCCGCTGGCGAGCCGCAACTGGCCGCCGACGCAGCCGCGGCCGAAGACGAAGCGGCCATGGCGGACTGGGCCAGCGCGCTGGCCGAGCAGAACGACAATTCGGAAGTCAGTGCGACGACGGCCGGCGTGTTCCAGCCGTTGTCGAAAGTCGAGCCGACCTCGACGCGCAACGACATCGACATGATCCTGGACATTCCTGTTCAGATGACCGTCGAACTCGGCCGCACCAAGATCGCGATCCGCAACCTACTGCAACTCGCACAGGGGTCGGTGGTGGAACTGGACGGCATGGCGGGCGAGCCGATGGACGTGCTGGTCAACGGCTGTCTGATCGCACAGGGTGAAGTGGTGGTGGTGAACGACAAGTTCGGTATCCGTCTGACCGACATCATCACGCCGTCCGAACGCATCCGGAAGTTGAATCGATGAAACGCGTAGCCGGTCGCGCCGCGTCGCGCACTGTTCCGATTCGCGCCGCACTGGCTGCCAACGTCGCGGTGGCGCTATCCGCCCCGGCGTCGATCTTCATGTTGCTCACACCGTCGGCCGCTGGCGCGGCGGACATGAATGCGGTCAACAATGCCGCGAAAATCGCCTCGGGTGTCGGTGCGGGTAGCGCGGTTCCGGCGCTCGGCGTCGGCGCGGTGTTGCAAACCATCGTCGGCCTGCTGGTCGTGATCGGTCTGGTGTTCGCTTGCGCATGGCTCGCACGCCGCTTCGGCTTGCAGCCGGCGAACCGCGGCGGCCTCGTGAAAACGATCGGCGGCGCCTCGCTCGGCGGCAAGGAGCGCGTCGCGGTGGTCGAGATCGGCGATACGTGGCTCGTGCTCGGCACTGCGCCCGGCAACGTGCGCCTGCTTCACACGATGCCGGCCGGTTCGGCCGCCGTCGATGCGCTCGGCGCGTCGCAAGCCGGTCCGGCAGGCACGCAGGCTACCGGTACGGCACTGCCGGGCACTTTCGGCCAACGCTTTCGCGATGCATTGAAAGGCGAAGTGGGCAAACGTTTCAACGGGCAAGGCGGCGAGGTTCGGTAATGCAGTTCAGTCTTTCTTCGGCGCGTCACGCGCAATCCGCTCGCATGTCCAGCACCGCTTCGAAAGTGATTCCCGTGGTTGTGCACGCTCTACGCCGCGTCACCCCCGTTGCGCCCGTCGTACTGGCGGCGCTGATGCTCGCGCTGCCGACCCTGTCGTTCGCGCAAACGGCCGGCTTGCCGGCCTTCAATACGAGCCCCGGCCCGAACGGCGGCACGACGTACTCGCTGAGTGTGCAGACCATGCTGCTGCTCACGATGCTGTCGTTCCTGCCGGCCATGGTGCTGATGATGACGAGCTTCACGCGCATCATCATCGTGCTCTCGCTGCTGCGCCAGGCGCTCGGCACGACCACGACGCCGCCTAACCAGGTTCTCGTCGGGCTCGCGCTGTTCCTTACGTTGTTCGTCATGTCGCCGGTGCTCGACAAGGCTTACACCGACGGCTACAAGCCGTTCTCCGACGGCACGATGCCGATGGAGACAGCGGTGAACCGTGGCCTCGCGCCGTTCAAGACGTTCATGCTGCGCCAGACCCGCGAAAGCGACCTCGCGCTGTTCGCCCGCATTTCACACGCCGCGCCGATGCAGGGTCCGGAAGATGTACCGTTGTCGCTGCTGGTGCCTTCGTTCGTGACGAGCGAATTGAAAACCGGCTTCCAGATCGGCTTCACGATTTTCATCCCGTTCCTGATCATCGACATGGTGGTGGCGAGCGTGCTGATGTCGATGGGCATGATGATGGTGTCGCCCGCGACCATTTCGCTGCCGTTCAAGCTGATGCTGTTCGTGCTGGTCGACGGCTGGCAGTTGCTGCTCGGCTCGCTGGCACAGAGCTTCGTTTAACCGCGTTTTTTTACCGCGTTTTTTCACCGCCCCTCGCGCCCTTCACGCTTCCGGTCCTATCGCCATGAATCAAGAATCCGTCATGACGCTCGCGCACCAGGCCATGTATGTCGGCCTGCTGCTTGCCGCGCCGTTGCTGCTGGTCGCGCTGGTGGTCGGTCTGGTGGTGAGCCTGTTTCAGGCCGCCACGCAGATCAACGAAAGCACGCTGTCGTTCATTCCCAAGCTGCTCGCGATTGCCGTCACGATGGTGATCGCCGGGCCATGGATGCTGACGACCATGCTCGACTATCTGCGCCAGACGCTCACCAACATTCCGACGCTCGTCAACTGAGCGCGGCGCCGGTCTCGACCTTCCCTTCCCCACCGCGATGTTTTCCGTCACCTACGCGCAACTGAACGCCTGGCTCACCGCGTTCCTGTGGCCGTTCGTGCGCATTCTCGCGCTGGTCGCCACCGCACCGGTGCTCGGCAACCGTTCGCTGCCAATGCGTGTGAAGATCGGCCTTGCGGCGTTCGTCACGATCATCGTCGCGCCGACACTCGGCGCGCTGCCGCAGGTCACGGTGTTTTCCGCCGAAGGCGTGTGGATCATCGTCAACCAGTTCCTGATCGGCATCGCACTCGGCGTCACCATGCAGATCGTGTTTCAGGCGATCAGCGCGACCGGCGACTTCGTCGGTCTCGGCATGGGCCTCGGCTTCGCGACGTTCTTCGACGCGCAAGCCGCCAGTTCGAGCCAGGTGCTGTCGAGCTACATGAACACCATCGCGATGCTGGTGTTTCTGGTGATCGACGGCCATTTGCAGATGATCAGCGCGCTGCTCACCACCTTCCAGTCGGTGCCGGTATCGGCGAACATTCTCGGCGCGCCCGGCTGGCGCACACTGGCGAACTTCGGCAGCACGGTGTTTTCAGCAGGGCTGTTGCTGTCGCTGCCGGTGGTCGTCGCGCTCCTCATCACCAACCTCTCGCTCGGTATTCTGAATCGCGCCGCGCCGCAGATCGGCGTCTTTCAGATCGGCTTCCCGCTCACCATGCTGATCGGCATGCTGCTTCTGCAACTGATGACCCCGAACATGATCCCGTTCTTCATACGGCTCTTCGACGTCGGCCTCGATCAGATGGGGCGCGTGGCGGCGGGGTTCAGGTAGTGAAGTTTTGACTAAGGGTGCTACGTGGCCTTTGCGTCGACACGTTGTAGCGAGTCGCTAATCTTCATGCCCGCCCAGAGCGGGCGTTTTTTCGCGTGCAATCCGAACTGAAGCGATTCGCTTCGCGTGCGGTATTGCAACGGCGTCCGCGGTAGCAGGACAGGTTGCCGTCTTAGGTCGCGACTTCAACGCTTCCGAGAAGATCACGCTGTCTGCGTTGCCCGGTTGGCCCACATCAGGCATGCCCAAATCGTTGCATAAATATCCATTTTTTCAGACTTGTCGGATACCTAATCCGTCTGTGATTCGCCGAAATGGATTGCGGGATAGGTGCGCTCAACGACCGCACGCGAATCCCATCCACGTTGGCTCATTTCATACGGGAGACATTGAGAATGCCGGGAAGCGAAAGGAACGAAACGACGTGTCGGATTACGACACTCGGTGGGACGGGGTACAGGCTCGCGTGCTTCGAGGGAGACGAGATCCATGCGTAAGGCGCTCGTGGTGCAAGGCAGCCCGACAACGACAGGCGGCGTCGTCATTGGCGGTTCGGCCACTCACATGATGGACCAAGGCAAGCCGTTCGCACTGGATGGCGACGAAGCAACATGCGGCAATTGCAAGGGCGTGTTCAGGATAGTCGGCACGGCTACGCGCCGGTGCTACAGGGGACAGCCCGGCGTTGTCGAAGGCGATCTGGTGTTGTGTCCATGCGGACTCAACTATGTGATGGCCAGCCTCAATCCTGGCTGTTTCTACTGGACTGACGACATCGCTGTGGCCGCGAGCCGTGTCGTATCCACTATCGACAATTCGGCGCTGGCAAAGGGCATCTATGACGAACAGGTGCGCGTCGCGACGACGGTGGCGAGCCTCGAAGGCTATCCGTACTTCATCGAATCGGCCAACGGCAGCACTATATCCGGGCGGCTTGACGAATACGGTTATCTGCCACGTGTCCACGCCGAAGCAGTCACCCATTACAAAGTGTATTGGGGCGATGCAGCGCTTGCGAGACAGGAAGGGTCCTGACCAATGCCGAATAAAACGACCGAGGTAGAAACCAATTCGACGCCGAATTCGATCAAGGAAGTGCAACTGAAGGCACTGACTTTTCAGGAGTTGTGGGATCACTATCCATCGGGCGATCCCTACGATAATCCAGCTTATCGCGACCAATGCGCTATTCGGATGAGTGTGACATTCCACCGGGTCGGCGTCGAAATGAAGTCATTTTCACAGAGATGGGTTAAACCGCTCTCGGGTCAATCGTCCATTGGGCGGATCATGCTTGATGGCAAAGCTACCGCGACGCGAGCCGACGAATTGGGCAAGTGGTTGCAGCTGCGTCCGTTTGCAGGGCTCCCGAAGGCGGAAGATATGACGGGCGCAGATTGGGAATCAAAGGTCAAGGGCCGCACCGGCATCATTCAGTTTTCGCGCTATTGGACGCGCGAAGGCGAAAGCGTAGGCACTGCAAGCGGTGGGCACATTGATCTTTGGAACGGTTCACGACTGACGATCAGCGGCTTCTTTGACGGCGTAGCGACTATTGGGCGTTACGTGGGTATCCAGTCATTTCGGCAGGGTGCAACCGTAGCTTCCGAGGTGAGTTACTCCGACCTGCGTGGCTCAAAATCGATCCTGTTCTGGGAGATCAAGTGAAGCGCATTGGTGTCTCGTTGGCCGGCTGTTTTTGCGGTCTATTCCTGACATGGGCATGTTTATATGCCTTCAGTCACAACCAATGGCCACATCATGCCGATAAATCCATGGCCAGGTGCCATGAGCTCGGCAAATGCGCTGTCTCGTCGTGGGATACGGCGCTTCTTCTCGCATACCTGTTGGGGCCGGCCGTGCTCCTGGGCCTCGTCAATTCGGTTGCATGGAAGCGCTGGTCCGCCTCGAAATGGGCTGGTTGGTTGTTTGGCCTATCAATCTTGACGGTCGCGTTCTACTCGACTGACTACATCTCAGCAGGTTTTTAGGTTTTCCATCGCTTGGGCCGGTGCAAGCACCGACTGCGCAATGCAGCGCACTCCAAAAAGACGAAGGGCGGAACCGATTCACACTGGTTTGCGCCCTTCTCCGTCTCAGACCGCTCGTGTTATCAGCTCAGGTACTGGAACAGCGAGATGTTCTGAATCTTCGCGAACGCCTGTTGCGCCGCTTGCAGCGCAGCCTGCGTCATCGTGTATTTGCCGATCGTCTTGACCATGTCGGTCTGCGTCAGATCCGCCAGGTTGCTGGAGGTCTGCAGCGTGTTGGTCTGCGTGACCGTCTGCAACGCCTGCACTTCCTGCTCGCGACCACCCACCGCCGCTTGCGCCGTCACGACGTTGTTCATCGTGTTCTCGAGCTGGGCCATGCTGGTAGTCAACGCGCTCTGGAAGCTGGCCGTCGAGGCGCCGCCCGACACCGGCGTTTGCAACGTGGTGATCAACTGGCTCAGATTGGCGAACACGTCCATGCTGCCTTGCGTGGCCGGCGTCACCGTGAAACTGTCGCCCGCGTTCGGCGCACCGGTAATCGACACCGACTGGCCGCCGAGCGTGATGGCCGAACCGGCGGTAAACGCCTGCGGCGCACTCGTGGTCACCGCGCCGGTAGCCGGATCGGTCTGGCTCACGGTGTAGGTGGTCGCCGACGAAAAATTGATCGAGTACTTGTCCGCATTGGTCGGATCGGTCGGGTTGTTCAGGCTCACGGAGCTGATCACGCCCGTACCGGTGTTACCCGTCGTCGCGGCCGGCACGGAATTGGTGCCGATCGGCGCCACGCTGCCGAAGATCGAAATGCCGTTGTCGCCGGTCTGCACGACGTGCGAGTCGGTAATCTGCACGCCGGGCGTGCCCGTGTCGCCGGAATAGGTCACGACGCCGGCCGAGTTCGTGGTGTACGGCTGCGCGCTGCTTTGATAACCGGCGAACAGGTAGTTGCCTTGCGGATCGGTCGAATTGGCGAGCGTCATCAGCTGGCTGCGCAAGCTTTGCAGCTGCGTCGCGATCGAGCCGCGGTCGCCGTCGTTCAGCGAACCGTCGCCGGCGCGCAGCACCAGCGTATGAATGGTTTGCAGCACGGTGTTGACGCTGCCGAGCGTGGTGTCTTCCTGCTGGAGCGACGCCAGCGCGGTGCCCTGGTTGGTCGTGTATTGCGACAGGGTCGTCGCCGTCGAGCTCAACTGCACCGCCTGTGCCGCGCCGAGCGGATTGTCCGACGGAGTGGAGAGGCTCACACCGCTCGAGATCTCGGCGTACAACTGCGACAGTTGAGCTTGCTGATCGCTCATCGTCGCGACGTTCATGTTGAAGTACTGCGTGCTGGAGATGCGCATTGTCAACGCCTCACTGGAAGATGCCGAGTATCGTCTGGAACAGGGTCTGCGCGGTCTGAATGACCTTGCTGTTCGCCTGATACAGCTGCTGATACTGAAGCAGGTTGGCTGCTTCTTCGTTGATGTTCACGCCTGAAACCGACTGCTGCGCGGTGGTGATCTGAGTCACCAGCGAGCTCTGCGCCGTGCTCGAGGTCTGGATCTGGTTGGTCTGATTGCCGATCTGGTTGACGTAGTTCGCATACGCGCCCGTCAGCGTGACCGTGCCGCCCGACATCGCTTTCGCGGTGGACAGGTTCGACAACGCCAGCGCATTGCGGCCGTCGTTGGTGGCGCCGGTGTTCGGGCCGATGGTGAACTTGTCGCCGGCAGCGGGTGCGCCGCTGATCGTCACCGACACGTTGTTCATCTGGCCGAGGGTCGCGTTGTTGATCGTGAGCGTGGCGCCGGTGGCCGACGAATACGGCACCACGGTCGCCGCGCTGGCGATCGTATACGTGGTGGCGGGCGAACCGGCCACCGTCACCGTCGAGCCGGCCGGGAAGCCGGACAGTCCCGTGCCGTCGTACGACAGCGTGGTGGTCGAATTCGGCATGGTGTAGCCGGCCGTCACCGTGCCCTGCGTAATCGTGCCGGTGCCGGTGTTGCTCGACGCGGCGTTGGCGAGCACCGGCGCCGCGGCGGCGATCGCCGATGCGTCGGTAGTGGCGGTCGCGAAACTGTTCAGCGCACCGCGGGTCGGCTCGACCGTGAACGAATCGCCGGCGTTCATCGTGCCGGTGGTCGAGAAATTCAGGCCGTTGATCGGTTGGCTCAGGTTGGTCGCCGAACCCACCACGCTGCCCGTCGAATTGTCGGTCAGCGTGTAAGTGGTGCCGTTGTAGGCCAGCGTGTAATCGCCGGTGGTCGGCTGAGCGGGGTTCGCGAACGACACGTTCAGCGACGCGTTGCCGGTGTTCTGCGTGTTCGCATAGACCGTCGGGCCGCTCACCGAGAACAACGCGCTACCCTTCGCGCCCGCGAGCGTAATACCCAGGCCGTTCTGCGCGTTGACCTGCGCGGAGAAGCTCACGGCAATCGCGCCGAGTTGCGCCTCGCCCGGGTCGAGCGTCTGGCTGCGGAACGCGAGCAGGCCGCCGAGCGTACCGCCGTCGATTTTGCTGTCGGGCAGGTTCTGCGGCGTCGCCGCCGGGTTTGCGCCGGCCTGGCCGAGATACTGCACGGACAGTTCACTGGTGTCGCCGGTCGAAGGCGCGGTGCCCAGGTTGTAGCTGTTGTTGGACGACACGAGCGGCTGGCCGTTGCTCATGAATACGCTGTAGCTACCGTTGCTGTTGACGACGTTCACGCCGATCAGTTGCGACAGGTTGGACACGGCGAGATCGCGCTGGTCCAGCAACTGGTTGGGCGGCTGCCCCTGCGTGCTGGCCTGGGATATCTGCCCGTTCAACTGCGCGATCTGCTGCGTATAGCTGTTGATCTGCGACACGGTATTGGTGAGCTGCGTGTTGACGCTCTGGCGCAGCGCGTCGTATTGCTGACCCGCGGCGTTGATCTGGTTCACCAGCGTCTGCGCGCCGCTCATCGCGGTCTGACGGGTAGCCAGACTCGACGCATTGTTCGAGACGTTCTGCAAGCCGGTGAAATAGCTGGTGATCGCACTCGCAATCCCCGCAGTCGGACTGCCGATCAGATTATTCAGCTGCGAAATCAGCGTGTTGTACGTCGACAGCGAGCTGCCCGAGCTCTGCGCGTTGTTCAGCTCGGTAGTCAGATACTGGCTGTACTGGCGCGTAACGGTCGTGGTCGAAACGCCTTGCGGCAAATAGCCCGAGCCCGTGTACTGGCCACCGCTTTCCGCGTACACCGGCGTTTCGATGGTATAGCCTGGCGTCGACGCGTTGCTGATGTTCTGGCCGGTCGTCGTGAGTCCCCACTGGGCTGCGTTCAGTCCACTGAGGCCGAGATTGATGAGATTGGACATGCGTCATCCTGAAGGGCGACACCGTACACATGCCGCCGCGTTACTTGAACATTCTGTTTAACGGCCTCAACAGGGAAAAATTGAGGTCATTCCGATGTGTGTTCGACGTTTGTTTCAACGTTTGCGAGGCTAGCCTGCCGGGTTCGTCACTCGTCGCGCATGAGCATGCGGACGGCGCGAAAAACAGGGTGATGAAGCAAGGGTGATGAACGGCAAGCGAATGGTGCGCGAGCAGTCCCGCTCACGCACCGGTGATCCAGCATTTCAGTTAGCGCACCAGCGAACGGCGCTTCATTTCGAGTTGCGTAATCAGGCGTTGCAGCGTGTTTTCCGCACTGCCCGGCAGCGCCAGAAAACGGAAGCCGAGTTGATAACGCTGCGTGCCGTTCGGCAGCGCGGTGGAGCGATGCGACACGAGTTGCAGATCGAGCGAGAGCCGGCCGAGCGCGCCGAGCAACAATTCGCAATCCATGAGGCGCGTGCCCATCGGCAATTCGGCCACGCGTTCGTCGGCGGTGCGCATGCCGACGCCGCCGAGCGAGAGGTCGTGCACTTCGAAGCGGAACGTATCGCCTTCGGGCAAACGGCCGGTGCACATGTACGGATCGAGAATCGGCGCATCGACACGGAAATACTCGCGGCGCTGCACGTAGAACAGCACCTCGGGGAAGTCGGCCTCGAATGCGGGCAGTCCTTCGAAACGGGTTTCGCGCGGTGTGGTGGTGGCGAACTCTACGCGCACGCCATCCGGCTGCGCATGGAACTGGCAGCCGGGTGCGCCGAGCAGGCCGCGGTTCTGATCGGATAGTGCGCCCCAATCGAACGTGAAAGTGCGTCCGCGCACGTCGACTTCGAGCAGACGCGTGACGAGCTGTCCGCCTGCGTATTGAACGGTGAGGAAATCGCCGCGATTGACGAGATTGCGCAACTGAACGCCAATCTCCAGCGGATTGCGCCGGCCAAAATCGTTGACGCCTTCGTCGGTCGCTGCGTGCAGCTGGCCGGGTGTGTCGGTCTGGCCGTTCAACTGGGTAGTATCCATGGGCTTGCCGGTATGCTTGTTCTTGCGGGCGCGTGCCAAGGCTCCTGGCAGGGCTTTCACGCGGTCTTCCTCGAAGCCGCAGCACGCGCATCAAACCGGACATTACAACGTTTTCCGGTATTGGGTCTAACTCATTAGCGGCAGCGTCCGGCCAAAATTTAGGGGCGTGCCATGAATTATTTGCGCAAACGTTAAACACACCTCACGCCTTTCGCGGGTGGACCGGCCGCCCATGGGCAGCCGGCCGTCTCCGTCTTGTTATGCACCTGGCCCCGTCGCGTGCATGGCGTTTATTTCGATTCAATGCCCGGCTGATTCAAACCGCATGGGCGTGGATCAGCCCATTTTCTGCATGATGGACATCAGTTTTTTCGCGTAATGCGGATCGGTGGCGTAACCGGCGCGTTGCATGCCATTGGCAAAACCGTTCACGTCGTGCGCCGAATTGATCACCTGCGCATAACGTGGATTGCCTTTGAGCAGGCTCGCGTAGTCGGTCATGGCTTCCTGATACGAGTCGTATGCACGGAATTTTTCGACAACACGCTGCGGCTTGCCGTTCACATATTCGGTCGTGACCGTCGACACGGTTTTGCCAGTCCAGTCCTTGGTCGCCTTGATGCCGAACACGTTATGGCTGGTCGAACCGTCCGACTTTTTGATCTCGCTCTTGCCCCAGCCCGATTCGAGCGCGGCCTGACCGATGATGAAGCGCGCCGGAATGCCGGTCGCCGCGCTGGCCGCCTGCGCCGGCTCGGCGAGCTTGTCGACGAATGCGTCGACCTTCGGCGAAGTGCCGTCGCCCTTGAGCGGCGGTGTGAGCGCGCTGTTGGCCGAGTAGCCTTTGCCCATCGCCAACTGGCCATTGGCCTGAGCGTTGCCGTAGGCCTTGGCGAGCGCATTGAGCGCCGCGGTCTGGCCTTCGTCGCCGCCGCTGCCGCCGCCCAATGCGTTGGCCATGCCGGCGAGGCCGCCCGCGCCATTTGCGCCGCCGCCCACCTGCATGCCCTGATTGCGCATCATCTGCTTGAGCATGGCGTCGGCCACGCCGATGCCCTTTTGCGAAAGCTGCTGCGACAACTGTTGATCCATCATCGACGTGAAGGTGGCGCTGTCGTGCGAATCGAACGGACCGTCTTGCGGGGTCGCGTCGCGCATGCTCTTCAACATCATTTGCGTGAACACCGCGTCGAACTGCTGCGCGGCCATCTTCATGCCGGCTTGCGGCGAAGCCTTGGCCTGAGCGCTCAACTTCGCAAAGCCCTGCACGTCCAGCGCGAAGCGCTGGGTCAGGTCGTTCGCCGAAGCGGCGGAATTGGTCGTATCCGAATTCATCCTGTGTCTTCCTTAGATGATTTCCAGGTCGGCGCGCAGAGCGCCCGCCGCTTTCATCGCCTGCAGGATCGACATCAGATCCGCGGGCGTCGCACCCAATGCGTTGAGCGCCTTCACCACTTCGGCGAGATTGGCGCCGGCGGTCACGAGCTTCAGTGCGCCGTTGTCCTGCTTCATCTGGATCTGCGACTGCTTGGCGACCACCGTCTGGCCGTTCGAAAACGCGCCCGGCTGGCTCACCACCGGCTGCGTATTGATCACGACCGAGAGATTGCCGTGCGCCACCGCGCAGTTCTGCAGCGTGACCATCTGGTTCATCACGATCGAGCCGGTGCGCGCGTTCAGGATCACCTTCGCGGCCGCTTGCGCCGGCTTGACGTCGAGGTTCTGCAATTGCGCCATGAAGGCGACCTGCTGCTCCGGATCGCTCGGCGCGTGCAGTTGAATCGTGCGGCCGTCGAGCGCGGTCGCCGTGCCGCCGCCGAACGCGTTGTTCACCGCTGCCACCACGCGCTGCGTGGTGTCGTAGTCCATTTCGTTCAGGTCGAGCTGCATGGTGCCCGCTTGCGACACCGAAGTCGGCACCGCGCGTTCGACGATCGCGCCGCCGGCAATGCGGCCCGCGGCCAGCGTATTCACCTGCACCTTGCTGCCGTTCGCGCTGGCGCCCGCGCCGCCGACCGCGAGATTGCCCTGGCCGAGCGCATACACCTGGCCGTCGGCGCCCTTCAGCGGCGTGAGCAGCAACGTGCCGCCGCGCAGGCTCTTCGCATTGCCGAGCGAAGACACGGTGACGTCGATCGCTTCGCCCGGACGCGCGAACGGCGGCAGCACCGCCGTCACCATCACCGCGGCGACGTTCTTCAACTGGATGTTCGACAGCGACGACTGCGAATTGCTGGAGCCGGCCGCCTGATTGTTGATCGAGATGCCGAGGTTCGCCAGCATGTTGGCGAGTGTCTGCGTGGTGAACGGCGTCTGGGTGGTCTGGTCGCCCGTCCCGTCGAGGCCGACGACGAGGCCATAGCCGATCAACGGATTGTCGCGCACGCCCTGGATCTGCACGAGGTCCTTCAGACGTTCGGCGTGGGCAGGCGTCACCGCCGGCAGCGCCGCGCAGGCGAGCGCGACGAAGGCGAGCACGCGGCCGAAGCCGGCGAATCGCGCGAGGCGGGTGCGGGAAAAGACGGTACGCATGATCACCACGGCGACACGTTGAGGAAGAAGCGCTGCAGGAAGCCCATGTTCTGGGATTCGTCGATATAGCCCTTCGCGGAATATTCGATCTTCGCGTCGGCGACCTGGGTCGAGTACACGGCGTTCAGGTTGGAGATCGTGTTCGGGTTCACCACACCGGAAAAGCGCACGAATTCGTTACCCTGGTTGATCAGCATCTGCTTCTCGCCGCTCACCATCAGGTTGCCGTTCGGCAGCACGCCCGTCACGGTGACGGTGATCACGCCGCTGAACGTGTTCGACGCATTCGCACCGCCTGTCGCGGCGAACTTGTTGGCGCCGTTCGCACTCAGGTTGACCTTGCCGAACAGGCCGCTGAGGAAGCCGGCAGTCGGTACGTCGAAGTTGGTGTTGCCGCTGCGGTTGACGCCCGCACCCGACGACTTCGTTGCGTTGACGTTTTCCTGGATCACGATCGTCAGGATGTCGCCGACATTGCGCGGCCGCTGGTCTTCGAACAGCGGCCGGCCCGCATAACCCGGGTTGTAGATCGAGCCCGGCGACTGCGCCGAAGGCGGCATCGGCGGCAGCGCTGTCATCGGTTGCTGCGTGATCGGCTGCTTCGGCACGAGGCCGCAGCCACCCAGGGCGGCGAGCAGCGTGAGCTGCACGAGCGCCTGAGCGGTGCGCGAATGAACCGGATTGCGAGTGAAGTGCGACATCATGATTACCGCCTGTTAATTCCAGTCCCTCGAGCCTTAAACCTGCATCTGGCTCAGGGTCTGCAGCATCTGGTCGGAGGTCGTCACGGCCTTGCTGTTGATTTCGTAAGCGCGTTGCGTCTGGATCATGTTCACCAGTTCCTGCACCACGTTCACGTTCGATGCTTCCACGTAGCCCTGATTCAGCGTGCCGGCGCCGTTCAGGCCCGGCTGCGCGACATTCGGCGCGCCCGACGAAGCAGTTTCCGCGAACAGGTTTTCACCCTTCGCATCGAGGCCGGCCGGGTTGATGAAAGTCGCGATCTGCATCGAGCCGAGCTGCTGGCTGTTGGTCGAGCCGGCAACCGTGATCGACACCACACCGTCGCTGCCGATGGTGAGCGACGTCGCGTTGTTCGGGATCGTGATCGCCGGAATGACCTGGTAGCCGCTCGAAGTCACGAGCTGGCCTTGCGCGTTGGTCTGGAACGAGCCGTCGCGGGTATAGGCGGTCGTGCCGTCGGGCATCTGCACCTGGAAAAAGCCTTGTCCGTTAATGGCGACGTCTTTCGAGTTGCCGGTCTGCTGCAGGTTGCCCTGCGTGTACAGACGCTCGGTGGCGACCTGCTGCACGCCCGTGCCGAGCTGGATGCCGGACGGCAGTTCGGTGTTCTGCGTCGAATTCGCGCCCGGCTGGCGGATGGTCTGATACAGCAGATCCTCGAACACCGCGCGCGAGCCCTTGAAGCCGTTGGTGCTGACGTTCGCAAGGTTGTTCGAGATCACGTCCATCTGCGCCTGTTGCGCATTCATGCCGGTGGCGGCGATGTAGAGTGAGCGATTCATGGTTCTTCTCCAAGGCGCCTAAGCGCCCATTAGCTAAAGCTGAGCAGCTGGTTGGCGGACTGGTCGTTCTTGTCGGCGCTTTCCAGCAGCTTGGTCTGCATCTGGAACTGACGCGCATTGGTGATCATCGAGACCATCGCGCTGACCGGATTCACGTTGCTGCCTTCGAGCGAAGCCGGCGCCAGCGTGACGGTCGGGTCGGCGTCGGCGGCGTTGCCGTCGCCGGTGCGAAAGAGACCATCGTCGCCGCGCGTCATGGTTTGCGGATCCGGATTCACCAGCTTCAGCTGATCGACCGTCACCACCGCGGTGGGCGGATCACCCGGGGTCAGCGCGGACACCGTGCCGTCCTTGCCGATAGTGATTTGCGCGCCCGGCGGCACCGACACCGGGCCGCCGTTGCCGAGCACCACCTGATTGGTGGCGTTCACCAGTTGACCGTTTTCGTCGATATGCAGATTGCCGGCGCGCGTGTAAGCCTCGCCGCCGTCGGTGGTTTGCACCGCCAGCCAGCCCGGCCCTTGAATCGCCACGTCGAGCGGGTTGCCCGTCTGCTGGATCGGCCCCGGCGTGTAGTCCGCGCCCGGCGTCGACGACAGCACGAAGGTGCGGGTGGTGTTGTCGTTGATCGAACTGCCGTCGCCGAACGACATCGGCACGGCACGGAAAGTCGCCAGTTGCGCGCGAAAACCGGTGGTCGATGCATTGGCCAGGTTGTTCGCGACGATAGCCTGCTGTTCGAGCGCTTGCGTGCTGCCCGACATCGCGGTGTAGATCAGCCGATCCATGATGGGTGGGTCCCGGTCGCTTACAGGTTGATCAGGGTCTGGTCGACGGTCTGCTGGGTCTTGATCGTCTGCGCGTTCGCTTGATAGTTGCGCTGCGCGGTGATCAGGTTCACCAGTTCGCTCGTCAGATCGACGTTCGAGTTTTCCACCGCGCCGCCTTGCAGCACGCCGTGGTTGGTCGAGCCCGGCGCCGAAATCTGCGCGACGCCCGATTGCGAGGTCTGCTGGAACTCGTTATTGCCGAGGTTCACGAGACCGTTCTGGTTCGAGAAGTTCGCCAGCACGATCTGGCCGAGGGCCGCAGTTTGCTGGTTCGAATAGTTGCCGGTCAGCGTGCCGTCGGCGCCGATCGTGAAGCTCGTCAGCGTGCCCGCTGCGTAGCCGTCGGGCTGCAGCGAGTTCACGCCGTCCTTGCCGCCGTACTGCGTCGTGCCGGCGATGTTCAGCGTCAGGTTCTGCGGCGTCGACGAACCGTCGGTGGTCGGGATCGAGAAGTTGTAGGCGAACGGCGTGGTGGTCGCGACGCCGGCCGCGGTCGTCGTGCCGAGCAACGTGCCCGACGAGTTGAAGTTCGCGTGGCCGATCAGGCTCGCCGTGCCGGTCGAGGTGCCCGCGTACACGTTCCACGTACCGGCCGAGGTCTTGGCGAAGTACATGTTGACCGTTTGCGAGCCGCCGAGCGAGTCATAGACCGTCGTGCTGGTCGAGTAGTTGTACGTCGACGAGCTGTTCTGGTTGAACGCCACGGGTGTCGGCGCAATCGCGACGCTGTCGCCGGTCGCCGGCGTGCCGTTGAACGTGATGGTCTGGCCGTTGCCCAGCGAGATCGCGGAGCCCGCCGTGTACGTCGCGGCGGCGGACGTCGTGCCGAGCGTCGTGTCGGTCACTGTGTAGGTCGTCGGGCTCGTGAAGTTGACGGTGTAGTTGTCGTTGTTCGTACCCGACGCAGTGTTCGTGATGGTCGCGCCGGGCGTGGTGAGCGTGCTGCCGCCGGCGAGCGTCGGCGTGACGGTCGGCGTGCCGAGCATCAGCGGATCCTGCGCGTTCAGGTTCAGGCCGGCGACGATCTTGGTGGTCGCCTGCGGTGCGATGTTCGCGGTCGGCACGGTGAGCGGCACGGTCTGCGCGGTGTTGATGATGCCCGAGCTGTTCGCCGCGTAGCCCATCAGTTGCAGGCCCTGTGCGTTGGTGATGTAGCCGTTCTTGTCGAGCTGGAACACGCCGTTGCGCGAGTACACCAGCGAGCCGTTGTTCGACAGCTGGAAGAAGCCGTTGCCGTTGATCGCGACGTCGAGCGCCTGGTTGGTGCTCGTGATCGTCCCTTGCGAGAACTGCTGCTGAACTTCGGCGAGCTTCGTGCCGATGCCGACCTGGTTGCCCACCGCCGTCGCCACGGAATTGGCGTACATATCGGCGAATTGCGCGGCGCCGCTCTTGAAGCCAACCGTATTCGCGTTGGCAATGTTGTTGCCGATCACATCGAGATCGCTCGACGATGCCGACAAACCACTCAAACCTTGTTGGTAACCCATGACGGTCTCCGTATCTGGAAAGTCGTGACTGACTGAATCTGAATCAGAGGATGGCGGCGACGCTGGTCAGGCCGACCGTCGAGCCGTTCGAGAGCACGAGGCCCGGCGCACCGTTCTGCATGACGACGCTTTGCACCGTCGCACCCGTGAGCGTGGTGGCCGTGGCCTGCTGACCGTTGATCGTGCCGACCGCGCTGATCGTGTAAGTGCCGTCCGGCAGCGTATTGCCGGCCGTATCGGTCGGCGTCCAGCCCACCGGAATCGTGCCGGCCGACTGCTTGCCCAGGTCGATCGTGTTGACGATCGTGCCCGCCGAGTTCTTCACGACGACCTGCAGATCGCCCACCGAGTTGGCGAGCTGCACGCCGAACGCGCCGGCCTTGCCGCTCGCGACCGACACGGAGCTGCCCGGAGCGAGCACGGTCGAGCCGATCAGCAGCGCCGCTTGCGACTGCTGGCCTGCCGACATCTGCGTGGCGAGCGAGCTGAGCGTCGTGTTCAACTGGCTGATGCCTGAGACCGTGTTGATCTGCGCCAGCTGCGAGGTCATTTGCGAGCTGTCCATCGGATTGGTCGGGTCCTGGTTCTTCAACTGCGCGACGAGCAATTGCAGGAAGGTGTTCTGCAGATCCGTCGCCGACGTGCCCGAGGTGCTGCCCGTCGAGCTCGTGGAACTCGAGGCACTGTTCGTGCCGTTCATCGTATCGAGCAGCGTTTGCGACACGTTCGTGCCGCTGCTGCCGATGGTGGTGTTGGTGGTCAAGGAGCTCTCCTCAGGTTCCGATCGTGAGCGTTTTCAGCATCAGTGTCTTGGCGGTGTTCAGGGTCTCGACGTTGGCCTGGTACGAGCGCGAGGCCGAAATCATGTTGACCATTTCCTGCACCGGATCGACGTTCGGCAACGTGACGTAGCCGTCCGAATTCGCGGCCGGATTGCCGGGGTCGTAGGCGGTCTTCATCGGCGTCGGGTCGTCGACCACGCCGGTCACCTGCACGCCGCCGACCTGCTGGCCGGAAGCCGTGCGCGCGCCGCCGAGCGGGCTGACCGCGAACACGACCTGCTTGGCCTTATAGGGCTGGCCGTCCGGGCCGGTCGTGCTGTCCGCGTTGGCGAGATTCGACGCCGTCACGTTGAGCCGCTGCGACTGCGCGGACATCGCGGAGCCTGCAACACCAAAAATGTTCATCAGGGATGGCATGGTTTCCTGACCTCTCTCCCACCGGGTTGAGCCGGTTTCAAGTTAATTCCCGTAGCGATTGTTCTTGCGTACCGCTGAGTCTGTCGCCGTGGCTTCTTACGAGCCCGACTGGATCGCCGACAGCATCGTTTTGATCTGGCTGGACAACACCGTCATGCCCGATTCGAAGTGCAGCGTGTTATCCGCGAACTGCACCCGCTCCGTGTCGATGTCGACCGTGTTGCCGTCGAGCGCGGGTTGTGTCGGCACGCGGTATTGCAGATTGCCGTAGTCGTCGGACGTGCCGCCGGTTGGCGTCAGCGTCGACTTGCCGGCCATATGGCCCGGCGCGGTCGACGCCATCGACATACCGCTCGTCACGCCCGCGGGCTGCGTCATGGCCAGCGTCGAGTTGTTCGACGCGGCGGTGCCGGCGCTGCCGCCGGCCTTCTTCAGCGCGCCGGCGAGCGACGAGGCGAAGTCGACGTCGCGCGCCTTGTACCCGGGGGTATCGGCGTTGGCGATATTCGACGACAACAGCTCCTGCCGGTAGGCGCGCACATCGAGCGCTTCACGGCCAAAGGCGAATTCGGCATCGAGTTTGTCCAGCATAAGAATCTCCGGAGAACGTTCCCGAGGCTTCCCATGCGTGCCTCGCGAGAGGACTGCGCCAGGCGGGAAGACCTTTTTGCATGAGGTGCATCTTATGGGCCGAACGCAAGCGGCAATCGGACGAATAACCGGGAAAGGGGGCTTCTATTCAACGTTTGCGCAAAGGGGGCGCTCACTAGAATGCAAGGCGTACCGATGCATTCGATGGAGAAACACGATGGACCAGCCCACCTTCGATCCGACGCACCGCGCAAACCGCACGGCGGCGCATCGCGTCGGTGCGGGCGCTCACGCCGCACGGCGTGCCGCGCGGGCCGTCTCGCGTCTCCTGACTCGCCTCGCGGTGAGTCTGACGGTGTGGGTCGCCGGCGGCATCGTGCTGCTGCCGGCCAGCGGCCAGGCTCAGGAAGCGGGCGGCCCGATCGTGATTCCCGGCCCCGGAGAAAAGAATCCGGCCGCGCTCGCCGATCTGGCTGAGCACATGCAGGCCACGCCTGCGAAGCGCGCCGGCTCCGCTGCCACGCTGGCCGCCGCCACCGCGCAGTCGCTCACGCCGGGTCCGACGGCTCGCGACGCCGATTCATTCACGCGTGCCGCCAATGCGAGCGGCTCGATCGTCATTCCAGGCGCGGGCGAACCGCCGGCCGCGCCGCAAATGGTCCGCACCAACTTCAAACCCGACGCCAACGGTGTCGTGACGATTCCCGCGCCGGGCAGCGCCAATAGGGCGGACGCTGTCGCAAGAGTCAACGTGGTGTCGGGGTCG
This sequence comes from Burkholderia sp. WP9, assembly GCF_900104795.1. Classification (NCBI taxonomy): domain Bacteria; kingdom Pseudomonadati; phylum Pseudomonadota; class Betaproteobacteria; order Burkholderiales; family Burkholderiaceae; genus Burkholderia; species Burkholderia sp. WP9. The sequence continues at coordinate 3,796,798 of NZ_FNTG01000001.1, read as the reverse complement.
CGTCAGGTGGTGCCCGTCGTGGTGACGCCCGCACCGCAGTTAAACAGCGCGCGGCAAACCGCGGGCGTCCAGCCGGTGGCCGCCAACGCTCCGCTCGCCGCGGCCGCCGGCGCGTCGGCGTCGGCGTCGGCGTCAGCGGGCTTCGACAGCCTGGCTTCACGCGGTGAGCCGCCGCAGTTAGGCGCGAACGGCAAGCCGGTCGTGACCAGGGCGGTCGCCGCTCCGGCAGCGGTTCCGGCTGCTGTCCCGGCTGCGCCGGCGATTGCTCGTGCGTCGGCGACGCGGCCTGTCGCACCTGCCGTCGCCCAACAGAATCTGCGTCCCGCGACGATTGCACAGGCTCTGCCGCTGCCCGGCCAGCAGGATCCGGAAGCGATCCGCAGCGCCGCACTCGGTTTCCTGCAACAGCAATCCGCCGGCTTGCCCGGCAAGGTCGACATCACCGTGGCGCCGGCGTTTCCGCGCGGTCTCGCGCAATGTTCGACGCTCGAGCCGTTCATGCCGAGCGGCGCGCGTCTGTGGGGCCGCATGACCGTTGGCGTGCGCTGCGCGGGCGAGCGCCCGTGGACCATTTATCTGCAGGCGCGCATCTCGCTGCACGCCACCTACTATCTGGCCGCCCGTGCCATGGCGCCAGGCGAAGTGCTCACTGCCGCCGATCTCGTCGCGCGCGACGGCGACCTGACGGGCTTGCCGCAAGCCATCGTCACGGACCCTTCGCAGGCGGTCGGCTCGGTCACGCTCACGCGGGTCGCCGGCGGCATGCCGCTGCGCCGTGACATGCTGAAAAGCGCGTCGGCGGTGTCGATCGGACAGACGGTGCGGGTTGTCGCGGCGGGCGAAGGTTTCGCGATTTCGGCGGAAGGTAGCGCGATGAACAACGCGTCTCCGGGCCAGCAGGTGCGGGTCAAGACGGCCAACGGCCAGATCATTTCCGGCATCGTGAAAGACGGCTCGACCGTGGAGATTCAGCTGTGAAACACCGGGACGCGCACGCCGTGCCGGTTCATCGCGCAATGCCCGTTGCGGCTCGCGCGGGCGGCACGACGGACGGGACAGAAATCGGACCCACGAGAGGGTTGTTTCGAGATGTAAGGAAAGGTAACGCCTGGATCGACTGCGCTAAAGTTTTGATCAGCGGTAGCCGTTATAAGGATCAAATCGTTCAGGAAGCCAATCGTGAAAGTCGATTCCACAACCAATTCGAATCTGCCGACGTTGAAAGACGCCCTGTCCCGCTCGCAACAAAGCGATGCGACGACCGCGAACAGCAACGCGCAGAGTGCGGGCACGAGCTCGCCGGCCACCACCAGCGGTTCGGGCGACGCCAGCGTCAGCCTGTCGGGTCTGTCGCAGCATCTGCGCAGTCTCGCGGCGTCCGGCTCGGCCGACATCGACACGGCGCACGTCGAGTCGATCAAGCAGGCCATCAAGGACGGCTCGCTGAAGATCGATTCCGGCAAGATCGCCGACGGCGTGCTGAACACCGCGCGCGAATTGTTGCAAAGCAAAACCTCGTCGACCGGCAACTGATCGACGCATCGAAGTACGGTGAAGTGCCGGGCGGCGTTCGACAAACCCGGCTCGCGAAGCATGCGCGAGCCGCCGTGTTCAGCGAGTTGTTGAGATGAAAGACGCCCTGCTTGCCACCCTCGTCGAAGAATATTCGGCCGTCGAGGCGTTCGCCTCGATTCTGACGCTCGAGACCAAGGCGCTCACCGCCTTGTCGCCGCTGGAACTGCTGCCGCCGATCGTCGAGCAGAAAACCGAACTGATCGGCGTACTCGCGAGGCTCGAAACCACGCGTGACGGATTGCTCGCCGAGATGGGCTTTCCCGCCGGCTGGCCCGGCATGGAACTCGCGGCCAGCGCCGACGCGCGCGTCGCCGAACAATGGTCGCTGCTGCAAAAGGCCGCCGAACGCGCGCGACGGAACAACACCAGCAACGGTGAACTGATCCGCGTGCGGATGGACTACAACCAGCGGGCGCTGACGGCGCTGCAAGTGGCCGTGCCGCAGAAAGTCGGTTTTTATGGCCCGGATGGCCGCATTCCGGCGCGTCCCGCCGTGTAAAGATTGTCGCTCGACCCGCATGGCCTGACCCGCGGGTCCGGTCGAAACAGGTGGTTTGCAATCAGCAGTTCGAGGGCTCGTCTTTGACGAGCCCTTTTTGCTTTTCAGGCCTCTCCTCTGCGCGTGCCCGACTTCTTCAGCCACGCGTTAGCCATCCGGCCAGGTGGCGCGAATCTCCTGGCCGCGTTGAAATCACTACTTCCCCTTACTGATTCTCCCCGCCGTCCCAAGCTTTTTTAAGGCTGCCCGGACGCGTATCGGCGGAGAGCTACCCCCTAGCGAGGTTGTGTAATCGTGTGTATGATTCAAGGAGCGCAGTATGAAAAGTGCCGAGGTCGTCAAATTGATTCAAGCGGCTGGTCGGCGGCTGATCCGCATATCGGGCGGCCACTATCATTTCCGTCACGCGGCAAGATCCGGTCTCGTGACCATCCCGCACCCAAAGCAAGATCTTCCGCCCGGCACATTGAACAGCATCCTGAAACAGGCGGGCACGAAATGAAAAACCTGATTTTCCCGATCGCGATTGAATCGGGCGACGAGGATCACGCGTTCGGCGTTGTCGTGCCCGACATTCCCGGCTGCTACGCCGCGGGCGATACGCTGGAAGAAGCCTACGCGAATGCGAAAGAAGCTATCGAGGCACATCTGGACGTACTGCTCGACGAGGGCTTGCCGATTCCCGCGCGACTCACGCTCCCTGAGCATCAGCGCAATCCCGAGTACACGGGTTTCGCGTGGGGATTCGTCGCCACCCGGAATATTCCCGCCTTGAAGAAGGCGGTGCGTATCAATATCTCACTGCCTGAGGTGCTCGTTCAGGAGATCGACACTTACGCCCAGACACGTGGCATGTCGCGCTCGGCCTTTCTGGCGCTCGCCGCGGAACATGAAATGGCTTAGGTGTGAAGCGGCCGGGGTTCAGTCCCGCCGCTCACCTGGCGAATTGCTCGCGCGTTGAAACACTGAACCCGCGCTTCAGGTTGCCTCGGCGTTCGCCCAAGCCATCTCGCGCAAGCGCGTGCGCAAACGGGCCACGGCCTGGCTGTGCAACTGGCACACTCGCGATTCGCTCACTTCCATCACCGCGCCAATTTCACGCAGGTTCATGCCGCGTTCGTAGTACAGCGACATCAGCAGCTTCTCGCGCTCCGGCAGGCGATCGATCGCCTCCACCAGCGCCGAGCGCAGGCTGTCGTCGAGCAGCGCCGACAGCGGGTCCGAATGATCGACGCAGTAGCGGTCGAGGAACGGCTCGTCGTCCGCCGAACGGTCGAAGTCTTCGTAATAGATCAGCTGGCTGCCATGCAGATCCTGCAGCATCGACTGATACTCATCGAGCGGCATTTGCAGGTGTTCGGCAATCTCCGTTTCGCTCGCTGAGCGGCCCAGGTTCTGCTCCACCTTGTGCACCGCCGTTTCCACTTCGCGCGAGGTGCGCCGCAAGCTGCGCGGCAACCAGTCGTTGCTGCGCAATTCGTCGAGCATCGCGCCGCGAATCCGCTGGCTGGCATACGTCTCGAACTGCGCGCCCTGGTCTTCCTTGTAGCGGCTCGCCGCGTCCAGAAGTCCAATCATGCCGGCCTGGATCAGGTCGTCGAGATCGACGCTCGCCGGCATCTTCGCGACGAGCTGCAAGCCGAGGCGACGCACGAGCGGTGCGTACTTGGTCAGAACTTCGGCTTGGGAAATCTTTCCCTGAGCGTTATACATCGTGCTCCCCTTGTCCTTGTGCCGCCTCTCAGGCGTGCTGCGCAGACGGTTGGTCGGCGTGTTGCGCCGCTGTAACTGTCGCAGGCGCCATCCAGGGCGTTTGCGACGACATCGCTGACCGCATCGGCCAGTACTGCAATTCGGCGGCGAGATGCCGGTAGTCGCGCGCAGCCGGTGTCGACGGGAACGCATCGACGACACAACGCGACAACTCCAGGGCTCGCGCCATCCGCGCATCGGCGGCAATACAACCGGCGTCTTCCAGCGCGACCGTCAGGTAGCGCCCGGCCACGCCGGCCAGGTTTGCAAAGGCGGTATGCGCGTCGTTCACGCTCTGCACGTAGTTCACCAGCACCCGGAACTGCGCGATCGCATGGCCGTAGTGCAGGCGCTTCATGCATGCGTACGCGTCGGTGATGGCCTGCGCGGCCATGCGCGTGACGATCATCACGTCGTGCGCCTGTTTCGCGAGCGCCGACAGGTGGCCTTGCGGATCGAGTTGCGCATCGATCAGCACGACGTCGGCGGAGCCGCGCAGCACCACACCTAATTCCGCGGCGGTGTGACCCTCACGATTCAGCCGCGAGGCGGCCAGTACCGAGAAGCCGAGCGCGTTGCGCGCGGCAGCGTCGTCGAGCGTCATCTCGCCGCGCATCACGGCGGCGAAATTGCCTGCGCCGCGTACGCCGCCGAGCATCGCGCTCACCGACTTCTCGCCGAGGCATTCGTCGATCACCAGCACGTCCTTGCCCTGCTGCGCCAGCGCGGCGGCAAGGTTCACCACCGTCGTCGTAGAGCCGGCGCCGGCCGAACCGGCCGTCACCGCAATCACGCGCGAGCCGCTGCGCGCCAGCATCCGCCGCAGTCCTTCAGCCTGATCGGAGATGAGCTTATCCAAAGCGGACCTCGTGCAATTCGGCCGTCGAGCGCGCGGACAACGCGGACAGCAATCCCGGAATGTCGTCGTCGTGCGGCACGAACGGCGAGTTGTCGCGCGGTATGCAGAAGGTGCTCTTGATCAGGAATTTGCGGGTCGCGACGTACAGGTTCTCCGGCACCTTCTGACCGGTCGACACGTAGTGCACCGGCAGCTTGTAGCGGATCACCGTATCGAGCACGCCGCCCAGGTTGGTGGCTTCGTCGAGCTTGGTCAGAATGCAGCCGGCGAGCGGCTGTTGGTCGGGCGCGCGCTGATAGGCCTGCACGACCTCGTTGAGCGTGTCGCCGTGGCTCGTCGCGTTGAGCAGCAACAGGCGCTGCACCGGCTGACCGGCGTGGCACAGCATGGCGATCTGATCGGAGACGAGGCGGTCGCGCTGGCTCATGCCGATCGTGTCGATCAGCACGATGTGCTTGTTGCGCAATTCGGAGAGCGCGAGTTGCAGGTCGGCGCCGTCTTTCACCGCGTGCACCGACACGCCGAGAATCTTGCCGAAGATGCGCAGTTGTTCGTGGCCGCCGATCCGGTAGCTGTCGGTGGTGAGCAATGCGACCTTGCTGGCGCCGAAGCGCATCACGCAGCGCGCGGCGAGCTTGGCGGTCGTCGTCGTCTTGCCGACGCCCGTCGGGCCCATCAGCGCGAATACGCCGCCGCGCTCCATCAGCGCGTCCTCGTCTTCCATCACCGGCAGGTTCGATTCGAGTACCGAGCGCACCCAATCCATGCCGCCTTCCATGCTCTCGATGTCGTCCGGCAGGTTGTCGACCATCATCTGCACGAGCTGCGCGGAAAAACCCGCGGCGAACAGATGCTTGGTGAGCGCGGCGCGCGCCGGGTTGCGGCGCTGGCGCTCGCCCCACAGCAGGCCGGCAAAGTGTTCTTCCATCATTCCGCGCATCGACGACAGTTCGCTCATCACGGTGTCGTTGACGACCTGCTCCATGCGCGCCTTGATCGCTTCGGCAACCGAAGCGGGCGTGCGGGCGTCGTCGTGCGAGGACGGCGGCGGTGCGTTTTTCTGCGCGGCGCGGCGCGCGGCGGCTTGCGCGCCTTCGCGGGCCCAGTCGGGCGTATCGACGGCTTGCGGCGCGGCGGCGTTGCCCGGTTCGACGGCGGCGCCGAGGCCCTTGGCCATCGCGGCGGCCGGCGTCATCGCGGCGGGACGCGCGCTGTATTCGCCCTGCTGCTGTTGTTCGGCGGCAATGCGGCGAGCGTGGTCGATCAGCCAGGGATTCGATTCGGCCATCGTGCGCGGCGTCTGTGCGTCGGCAGTCGGCGCCACGGGTGCGGCCGGCACGCCGGCAGCTTTGAGCAGATCGGCGCGGATGTCTTCGGTGAGACGCGAAGCCGCGGCACGAGCGCTCGGCCGCTCGGGGCTGACCGGTTGCGACGGCGAGCTCGCCGCTGCCTTGACCGGGGCGGCAGGCGACGCTTTGGGCGTGCCCGGCAGCGCGGCCTTCGGCGCGCTCACAGCCGGCTTCATGGTGGTGGGCGGAGCGTCGTTCGCGTCATCGTCGGCGAAGCTGGAATGGGCGGTGGAAGCGCTGTTGCCCTGATTCTCCGCACCGGCTTCCGGGCTCGCGCCGAACACCGAGGAGAACACGTCAGGCATGCCGCTCGCATACGGATTCGTCTGCATCGTCGATGCGGCCGGCATGGCGCGCGGTGCGGCCAGCGCGGGTTGTCCAGCCATGGCATTCATCGGCCCAGCCTGCGGTGCGCCGGCGCTCACGCGCGGGACTTTCGGCGTGATGGCGGCGAGGTCGCTGTCGGCCAGCGCGACGATCTCGACGCTGCCGTCGTCCATCGTGCGATTGGACAGCACGACGGCATCCGCGCCCAACGCTTCGCGCACGAGACGCAGCGCATCACGACTGGTAGCACCGACAAATTTACGAATGTTCAAGCTGGACCCCCGATGAGGTAAACGGACTAACGGACCGGCAACATACCGCTTCCCATTGAGATCATTATTGCGAAACCCGTCGAGTCACGATCGATGGATAAAGACCGTTAAACGTGGGCAATTCGGGCGATGGAAACGTGCAGCAACTCACGCGCACGACGGTCGCAAGCGTGCCTTTGCCGCGCGCCCGGCGGTGCGTTCGCGGGCAGAGCATGGGCGCGGCCGTCCGCTTGCCGGATAGAGAATCGGGCGCCGAAATGAAAACCGGCGCTCATCGAGCGCCGGCAAAGAACATCGGCCAGAAGCGGCCTTCGGTGAACGATCCGTCTTACCCGTGCGCGCCGATCAGATTCACCACCTTGATATTGCGCGTGTCAGGCACTTCCGCATACGACAGCACCTTCAGCTGCGGCAGGCTGCGGCGCAGGAAGCGCGCGAGCATCGGCCGCAATGCGTGCTGCACCAGCAGCACCGGCGCGAGCCCAAGGTTCTGCTGACGCGTCATCGCCTTCTGGGTTTCGTTCAGCAGCGTGTGTGCGAGCCCCGGTTCGAGACCGGGATTGGAACCGGTCGAGAGCGCCTGCGACAACACCCGTTCGAGATTCGAATCGAGGCCCATCACTTGCATGTCGCCGGTGCCCGGGAACCACTGCTGCGTGATCGCGCGGCCCAACGCGAGACGCACGGCGGCGGTGAGATCGTGCGCGTCGGTAATCTTCGGCGTGTGCTCGGAGAGCGCTTCGAGGATCGTGCGCATGTCGCGGATCGGCACACCCTCTTCCAGCAGGTTTTGCAGCACCTTTTGCAGCGTGGTGAGCGGCAGCGACTTCGGCACCAGATCGTCGACCAGCGACGGCGTGTCCTTCTGCATACGCTCGAGCAGTGCCTGCACTTCCCGACGGCCGAGCAGTTCGGACGCATGCGTGACCACGAGGTGATTCAGGTGCGTCGCCACCACCGTGCTCGAATCGACCACCGTGTAGCCGTACACCTGCGCCTGTTCGCGCAGGTTCGTGTCGATCCAGATGGCCGGCAAGCCGAACGCGGGGTCTTGCGTCGGTGTGCCCGGCAGCGCGGCGGACACTTGCCCCGGATTGATCGCCAACCACTGGCCCGGATACGCTTCGCCAACGCCCACTTCGACGCCCTTCAGCGCGATGCGATAGCCGTTCGGCCGCAATTCCAGGTTGTCGCGAATATGAATGACCGGCGGCAGAAAGCCGATTTCCTGCGCGAACTTCTTGCGGATGCTCTTGATCCGCTTGAGCAGTTCGCCGTCCGAGTTCTTGTCGACGAGCGGAATCAGCCGGTAGCCGACTTCGAGGCCGAGCGTGTCGATCATCGTCACGTCGTCCCAGCTCGCTTCGGTGTTTTCGACCGGCGCCATCGCGGCCGGTGCGACATCCACGAGCGCCGTGGTGTTCTTGCGTTCCTCCGCGCGCTTTTTCATGGTGCGGCCAAGCTGGATCAGACCGCCGCCGAGAATCAGAAACGCGAAGTGCGGCATGCCCGGAATCAGGCCCATCAGCACGAGAATGCAGCCGGTAATCACCAGCACGCGCGGATTCGTGAACAACTGGCCAGTGAGCTGCGTGCCGATGTCCTCGTTGGTCGCGACGCGCGACACGATCACACCGGCCGCCGTCGAAATCACCAGCGAAGGGATCTGCGCGACAAGGCCGTCACCAATGGTCAGCAGCGTGTAGTTCTTGCCCGCGGACGCGAAGTCCATGCCGTGCTGAACCATCCCGACGATCAGGCCGCCGACGATGTTGATCACCATGATCAGCAAACCGGCGATCGCATCGCCGCGCACGAACTTGCTCGCGCCGTCCATCGAGCCGTAGAACTCGGCTTCCTGCGAGACCTCGGAGCGGCGCTTGCGGGCCTGTTCTTCGTTGATGAGGCCGGCGTTCAGGTCGGCGTCGATCGCCATCTGCTTGCCGGGCATCGCGTCGAGCGTGAAGCGCGCGGACACTTCCGCGATCCGCCCCGCGCCCTTGGTGATCACCATGAAGTTGATCACCATCAGGATGATGAAGACGACGATACCGACCGCGAAGTTGCCGCCCACGAGGAAGTGGCCGAACGATTCGATCACCTGACCCGCCGCATCGGGGCCGGTATGGCCTTCGAGCAGCACGACCCGCGTGGACGCCACGTTCAGCGACAGGCGCAGCAAGGTCGAGAACAGCAGCACGCTCGGGAACGCGGCGAAGTCGAGCGGCTTCATCGTGTACATGCTGACGAGCAGCACCATCACGGAAAGCGCGATGTTGAAGGTGAACAGCAGATCCAGCAGGAACGGCGGCAACGGCAGAATCATCATGCCGAGGATCATGCAGATCAGCACCGGCCCGGCGAGGGCGCGCAAATTGGTGCCGCTCAAGGCATCGGGCCGTCGAGCGAGGAAACCGGCGCGAGCGTTCATGCGGAGGCTCCTGAAGCGTCGTCGTTATCTGGGTTGGCAGGGTTGAGCGTGTCGGCGGCTTCCTGATCGGCTTCGTCGTCCGATACGCCGCCTTTGTCGAGTTCCGCGGGCACGTCGAGTTCGGTCGGCGCCATCGGCACGGCGCCGCCTTCGGTTTTGAAGCGGCGCAACTGATACACCCACGCGAGTACCTCGGCGACCGCGCCATACAGCGGGCCCGGAATCTCGCGGTTCAGTTCCACGTTGTGATAGAGCGCCCGCGCGAGCGGCGGCGCTTCCAGCAACGGCACGTTGTTTTCGGCGGCGATCTCGCGAATCCGCGCGGCCACCAGGTTCACGCCCTTGGCGACCACCTTCGGCGCACGCATCTCGCCATCGGTGTATTGCAGCGCCACGGCAAAGTGCGTCGGGTTGGTCACCACCACGTCGGCCTTCGGCACGTTGGTCATCATGCGGCGGCGAGCAATCGCGCGCTGCTGCTGGCGAATCCGGCCTTTGACGTGCGGATCGCCTTCGCTTTCGCGGTGTTCGCGCTTCACTTCTTCCTTCGTCATGCGCAGCTTTTTGTGGAACTGCCACAGTTGATACGGCACATCGAGCGCGGCGACGACGAACATGCCCGCTACCGTCATGCCACAGCACACGGCGATCAGATGCGTGCCGTTGGCCAGTGCGAGCTGCAATGGCTGGGTCGCGAGCGCGAGAATCTCTTCACGGCGATTCCAGATCGCGGTCCCGCCAATCACCCCGACTACCAGCGTTTTGACGAGAGACAAGCCGAGCTGGATCGGCCCGTTGATCGAAAACATCTTGCCGAGGCCGGCGATCGGATTGAGGCGGTCGAACTTCGGCTCGAGGCCTTTGGCCGACAACTGCCAGCCGCCGAGCGCCATCGGCGCAAGCAACGCGGCCGCGCCGGTGAAGCCGAGAATCGGCAGCAGCGCGTAGAGCCCTTCGCGACTCGCCACGCCCGCGCCGATCATCATGCGGCGGGTTTCGAAAGCGCCGGCATGATCGAACGTGAAGGCCGCGCGCAGCATGCTCTGCAAATGGTCGCCAATGCTGCCCGACATCCCCCACACGCCGAAGAACCCCGCCGCGAGCAGCGCAAACGTGGACAGTTCCCGCGAGCGCACGATCTGCCCTTCCTCGCGCGCCTTCTGCAGGCGCCGGGGAGTGGCTGATTCGGTTTTCTCGAGGTCGCTATCCTCTGCCACAAAAGCTCTCCAGTCGGCTGAGGCACGGCGCCTCTTTCCAGTGAGAGCGATTATTCCCGCTCGACGCAAGCACCGATCGGCGGATAAGGGCGGAGAAAGGGGGGTATTTCGAGGGATGAAAGCGCAGGCGCGCCAGTCGGTCCGCCTTGCTGGCAGCGCCTGGGCGGCGCAACGGTACGGCTTCGGGAGGCTCTGGGCGAGCAATCAGGATGGGGCCGCCCGCAGCGCCCGCTCGCGTTCGGCCCCGACGCCCACGCGAACTCGCGCGGGCGTCGGATGAACCTTCAACCGTGCAGTGCGGAGCCTTGATCAGAAGGCCACGTAAGGCGTCTGGCCGCCATTCGCGGTCTGATCGAGGCCGTAATAGACGTGGCGGCCATAGAAGAACGGCAGACCGAGATCGAAGCTGCTGTTGCCGCCGATCTGTCCGGCGAGGTCGTTGAACGCATAGTTGTTGCCTTTGCCGAACAGCGTGGCCGCACTCAGAATGCCGATGCTGGCGCTGGCCCGGCTATTGTTCAGTCCGACCAGCGTCACCGAGCGGGTTTGCGCGGACGACGGGCAATAGAAGCCCGCATAGTTGCTGCCGCACAGCGTGAGGGAGCTATCGGCAAAGAAGTAGCCGTTCGAGCCCGAATCGAGGAACGCCTGCACCGTCGTGCCATTGAACACGCTGTTGTTCAGATTGCCGTAGGTGTCGGTGGTGAAGACCTGGGCGCCGGTGAGCGCATTGTTCGACTGCGTACCGATGCCGAACACTAATGTGCCGGTAGCCGAGGGCGCGCCGGTGTCCGGCACCGGCGGCATCTGCACGATCACACCGTTGTTGTCGGTCGGGAAATAGGCGACCGGATTAGCCACCTGTTGGGCGAGCGCCACCGGCGTGCGGGTACAGGAGGCGCCGCCCGGACACGCGAAGTAGTTGCTGTAATTCGCCGCCGTCGACGCGTTCGCGCAGGTCGCGCCGCAATCCGTGGTCGAGTTGCCGATGCCGAGAATGCCGTTGGCGCCGAGATCGCCGACGGTGTTTTGCGGCGAGCCACTGCCACAGCCGGCAGTAGGCACGGTGCTGGAGTCCTTGTCCCCGATGATCTGCAGCGGGATCGCCGCCGTGGTTCTCTCACTGCCGATCGCAATGGTCGCGGTGCGCACGGTGCCCCACGTGAAGCCGTCCGCGAAAGTCGCGCATTCGGCGAGCTGCGCGCCGCTGACGGTGCCGACGGGCAACGCATTGAGCACGGAAGCGTTCAGGGCCGAGCTGACCACGCGCAACCCGAACGAGCCGGTATCGACCTGGATATTGTTGATCGTCTGGCAATTCGAGCTCGAGCCGGGCGCGCAGATGGTCACGCTGACCGTCGGAATATTGACGACCCCACTTACGCCCGGGCCAACTGTGATCGGCACGGTGTTCGCCGCAGTCGCGGCGATCGGTTGCTGGATCGGACTGGCCGGCAGCGAGCCGCCGTTCAGTGTGGTCGACGAATCGCCGGAACTGCCGCCACCGCCGCCGCACGCGACGAGCGCCGATACCAGCGCCAGGGCCGCGACAGCCTGCATCCAACCCTTGAACTTCACAGCAATATGCTTGGTTCGCATGTCTCGTCCTCGCTATTACTGGATGTCGGAACCGCTGACGCCGGCGGGCAACGCCGGAGGCAACCACGCTTGACCGCTGAACGCGCCCATATGGCCGCCGGAGCGCACCACGAGGCTGCTCTGGTCGACCGCGACAGGGCCACGGCCGCCGCCGCGCGACGCGCGTGCGGCCTTCACGCCGGCCACGTATTGCGGGAAATAGTTGCCTAACAGGTCGTTCAGATCCGGCATTTGCGGGCCGTGCCATGCAATGCCGAAGACGGAGCCGTCCGCGGCAAGATACTCGCGAATCACGGTGCCGCTGCCGAGCGTGGTTTCACGCACGGTATAGGACGCGGAGGACGTGGAAGCCGAAGCGGAGGATGCCGCGCTGGACGCGGAGCGCATCACGCTTTGCGCCGCATTGGCGGCGCCGCTACCAGGCTGAATGGTGCGGGACGAGACCGACGCGTCCGAAGGAGGCGTCATGGGGGTGCCGCCCAGTCCCGCATGAGCGGACTGCACGGCGATAAGCGAACAAGGCAAGGCAAGCGCCGTAACGATCCCGGCGCGGCGTACACGACTCCACATGACGAAGCTCCTCCCGATCTGCTGCTCGGCTCGCATCCGCGCGAACCGGCTGCATTTATGCAAATCATACGACACGGCTGCGGTCGCACCGCGAGGAGGTTCCCCACCGTGCCACCGGCCGGAGGCAGCCCCCTCCGGCACGCCGTGGCGCTGCTTGAGGTCGTAGTATGCCTGTGGTTTGTGTCCGCGGGCAGCAAGCACGCGCGAAGGCGTGGCTTGCTATGCGTCATCGTCCTGTCGCGCGACCCGGTGCGGCGGTCCGCGAAGTGCCGTTGCGGTGCGGCGGCTTCGGCAGGTCAGAAGCCGAGGCTGGCCAGCAGATCGTCGACTTGCGACTGGTCCTGCACCACATCCGTTTTGCCTTCCGGATTGATCTGCGGACCGTTCAGCAGATGTTCGGGGCTGCCGGTCGGCGAGACTTCGGCCGCCAGCGCCGCCGCGTTCGCCGCGAACTGCTCGCGCCGTTCGAGCGCGATGTTCTCGACCAGCACGCCGAGCAGTTGCTGCTCGATCAGGTACACGACATCCGTGATCTTCTTGATGACCTGGCCGGTCAGATCCTGGAAGTCCTGCGCCAGCATGATCTCCATCAACTGCGCGTTGGTCGCGCTCGCCGCCTCGGGCACGCCGCGCAGGAAGGTTCGCGTGTCGTCCATCAGCGCGCGCACTTCCTCGCGCTCGATCGGCGCCGCGTACCACTGCTCCCAACGCGCGTCGAGTTTGCCCGCGTCTTCCTTCAACTGCTCCTGGAGCGGCTTGGCGATGTCGATTGCGGACAGCACGCGCTCGGCGGCCTGCTCCGTCATATCCGCGATGTACTTCAGACGGTCGCGAGCATCGGGCACGGCTTCCGCCGCACGTTCGACATGCTTGTCGAGCCCAAGCTCACGCATCGAGTCGCGCAGCGTGCGCGTCAGTTGTCCGATACGGGCGAGGATACGGTCGGACGCGAAGTCGCCGCTCTCGTTGACCGCTTCGGCGCCTTGCGCGTTGGTCGGCAGATTCACATCAGCTCCCGGCTTTGGCCATCTTCTCGAGAATCTTGTTGAGCTTCTCGTCGAGCGTCGCAGCCGTGAACGGCTTGACGACATAACCGCTCGCGCCGGCCTGAGCCGCCGCGATGATGTTTTCCTTCTTCGACTCGGCCGTCACCATCAGCACAGGCAGGTGCGTCAGGTTGGCGTCGGCGCGGATTTCCTTGAGCATGGCCAGACCGTCCAGGTTCGGCATGTTCCAGTCGGAGATCACGAAGTCGTACGTACCTCCGCGCAGACGCGCGAGGCCGGCCTGGCCATCTTCGGCTTCGTCGACGTTCGAGTAGCCGAGCTCTTTGAGCAGGTTGCGGACGATCCGGCGCATCGTCGGAAAGTCGTCAACCACCAGAATCTTCATTCCCTTATCCATTTCATTCCCTTTGCTTTTTCCATGGTGCGGCGCCTGACTGCCTCAAACCGCGTCTCAAATCCTACTGGCGCGCATCATACCCGCTGAACGCGATCGCCCATCGACGACAGACGCGCCATCACACGCCGGCTCATTTCCGGCAACGACGCGATCTCGTCGGCCGCGCCGAGCGCAATTGCTTCACGCGGCATGCCGAACACGATACAGCTCGCTTCGTCCTGCGCAAGGGTATACGCCCCTGCTTTTTTCATGTCCAGCAGTCCGGCGGCGCCGTCGCGCCCCATCCCGGTCAGAATCACCCCGACCGCGTTCTTGCCCGCGTGCTGCGCGGCCGAACGGAACAGCACATCCACTGACGGACGATGCCGGTTCACCGGCGGTTCGTCCGAAAGGTGAGCAATATAGTTCGCGCCACTGCGAGCAAGCAACAGGTGAGCGTGGCCTGGCGCGATATACGCATGTCCCGGCAGTACGCGTTCGCCGTGCTCTGCCTCTTTAACGGTAATCCGGCACAAACCATTGAGGCGTTGCGCAAAAGATTTTGTGAAGCCCGGCGGCATATGCTGCGCGATCAGCACGGCGGGCGCGTCCGGCGGTAGCGGCACCAGCACTTCGCGGATCGCTTCGGTGCCGCCCGTCGATGCGCCGACGATAATCAGCTTCTCGGTACTGAGCAGCGGATTGTTGAAGAGCGGCGCGGCGCCGACCGGCGCATGCGCGGCATGCGCCGCCGCGTGCTGCACCGGCGCGGCCTGTCGCACGCGCGCGCGGGCCGCCGCGCGAATCTTGTCGGCGAGCTTTTCCGAGTAGTCGAGCATGCCGTCGCGAATGCCGACCTTCGGCTTGGTTACGAAGTCGACCGCGCCGAGTTCCAGCGCGCGCAGTGTGATTTCGTTGCCGCGCTCGGTCAGCGACGACACCATCACGACCGGCATCGGCCGCAGGCGCATCAGCTTCTCGAGGAAATCGAGGCCATCCATGCGCGGCATTTCGACGTCGAGCGTCAGTACGTCCGGGTTGTGCTGCTTGATGAGCTCGCGCGCGACCAGCGGGTCGGGTGCGGTCGCCACCACCGTCATGTCCGGCTGGCCGTTGATGATTTCCGTCATCAGGCTGCGGATCAGTGCCGAATCGTCGACGCACAGTACTTTGATCTTTTGCACAGCGCTCACGCCTCCTCTGTAGTTCTGGCGTTGTTTGAGTTAATCGGGCGCGGCGTGGTCCCGAACAGCTCGACCTTCGGGCGGCCTGCTGCGGGCGTCGAAAACAGCTCGACCTTGGGTTTCGACGCGGCCGGCGTCGAGAACAATTCCACCCGCTTGCGCGCCGCGGCGAGCCGCTCGGCGCGCGCTTGCGCGCTTTGCCGCATCAGCGCCTGTTCGCGCTCGGCCACGCCCGCTTCCTGCTGCAGGCGCAACTTCTTCACCATCACCTGGCCGGTGCGCGGCATGAACGCCACCTTGCGCGGGTGCGAGCCCTGCAAGTCCTCGGCGACGATGCGGATCTTTTCGAGCGCCAGATAGCGGCGCACGAACTCCGAATTGCGATCGCCGATGTTCATCGTCGTCATGCCCGCGAGCACCGCGCCGCCGCCGAACACCTTGGCTTCGAAGCGCTCGCGCCGGCCGCCGGCCTTGATGAGTTCGTTGATCAGCACTTCCATCGCGTACGCACCGTAGCGCATCGAATCCGATGCGGGCTGGCCGACGTCCGCGCCGTCGTCGGGCAGCATGAAATGATTCATGCCGCCGATGCCCGCCGTGCGATCCTGAATGCAGGCCGCCACGCATGAGCCCAGCACGGTGACCAGCACCATGTCTTCGTGGGTGGTGTAGAACTCGTTGGGCAACAGCTTCACGCCGGGGCGCTGGAAGTGGTTGTCGTAATACAGATTGGTCGCGATCGGCAGGGCGCTGCTCATACCGTCACCCCGCTCGTCGTGTGGCGCGCCGCGGTTGCGCTCGTGCGTGCCGCCGTCCGCTCGCCGGCGGCGTCGCGCGTCAGTTCGTAGACGGTCTGGCCGCGCAGCTTGAACGCTTGCGTGACGTACGTGAAGTTCTCCGAATGGCCGGCGAACAACAGCCCGCCCGGCTTCACCAGCGGCTCGAAGCGTGCGAGCACTTGCGCTTGAGTCGGCTTGTCGAAATAGATCATCACGTTGCGGCAGAAGATCGCGTCGAATTGCGAGCGCAACTGGTAATCGCGGTCGGTCAGGTTCAGTTGCTGGAAGCGCACCAGCGCGCGCACTTCCGGGCGCACCTTGACCATGCCGGCATGCGCGCCGGTGCCCTTCAGGAAGAAGCGTTTGAGCCGCTCGGGCGACAGGTGCTTCACCTGGTCGAACTGATACATGCCGGCTTCGGCCTTGGCCAACACCTGCGTGTCGATGTCGGTGGCGAGCACGGAGGCCTGGCGCGCGCCGCTCTCGCCGAGCGCTTCGATTAGCGTCATCGCGATCGAGTACGGCTCCTCGCCGGTCGAAGCCGCCGAGCACCATACCGAAACCGGCTGCGCGCGGCGCGGCACGAACTCGGCGAGGATCGGAAAGTGGTGCGCTTCGCGAAAGAAGGCCGTCAGATTGGTGGTCAACGCATTGGTGAACGCTTCCCACTCGGCCGGATCATTCTCCGCTTCCAGCAGATCGAGATACTGCTTGAACGTGTCGAGGCCGCGGGTGCGCAGACGGCGCGCCAGCCGGCTATACGCCATATCGCGCTTGTGATCCGACAGCGAGATGCCCGCGCTGCTGTGAATCAGTTCGCGAATACGGGCGAAATCCGCCGACGTGAACTCGAAGTCCCTTCCCTGTTCGCCGGACCTAACCGGCTCCGCCCGTTCGGGACGGTGCTGTGCGCGCGTTGCCATCATGAAGATTCCTGCCTGCGATACGAGCCATCCCGCTTTCCGCCCAGGCCGTTTGCCTGAGAAGAAGGGATTGTGTTCGCGGGGTCGCGCCCGCCCGCGAGTTCTGGCAACACGCAGTCGGCCCGCGACACGCTGCTAAAGCGTGCTTCGATGATTCGCCCCTCATGGAGCGAGATGTCGAATGACTGCATGTCTTTGTGCCACTTCCTAGAATGTTTCCCAGTCCGCGTCCGAGCTTGCCGTGGCCGCGCTGACGGCGGCCGGACGTGCTGCGGATTCGGATGGCGCACGAGCCGGCTTCGGCTTGAGCGCCGGTTCGACGCGTGCCGAGCCTGCATCGTGATTGACCGACGCCTGCGCGGTGTTCGTTGCCGCCGTAGCCGCAACCGGATGCGCTGCGCCATGCGCGGACGTCTGCGGCGCGGCTTTGGCGGCCGGCTTGCTCTTGCTGCCGGTGACGCGAGGCTGCGCCGTGTGCGGACGTACCGCTGCGCTGCTGCGCACCGCCGGGCCACCGGCCACTTTCCAGCCGTTCACCACCGCCTGCAATTGGCGCGTCTGATCTTCGAGCGAAGCAGCCGCGGCCGCCGCCTGTTCGACCAGCGCCGCGTTCTGCTGCGTGACTTCGTCCATCTGCACGACGGCGCGATTCACCTGTTCGATGCCGCCCGATTGCTCCTCGGACGCCGCGCTGATTTCGCCCATGATGTCGGTCACACGGCGCACGGCCTGCACGATCTCATCCATCGTGGTGCCCGCGCGGCCGACCAGCGCCGAGCCGCTTTGCACCTTGTCGACCGAGTCGCCGATCAGTTCCTTGATTTCCTTCGCGGCACTGGCGCTGCGCTGCGCGAGGCTGCGCACTTCGCCGGCCACCACGGCAAAGCCGCGGCCCTGTTCGCCGGCGCGCGCCGCTTCGACTGCCGCGTTCAACGCGAGAATATTGGTCTGGAAGGCAATGCCTTCGATCACGCCGATGATGTCGACGACCTTGTTCGAACTGCTCGCGATATCCTGCATGGTCGTGACGACCTGGCTCACCACGTCGCCGCCGCGCGTGGCGATATCGGACGCGTTGACCGCCAGCTGGCTCGCCTGACGCGCGTTCTCGGCGTTCTGCCGCACGGTGCCGGTCAGTTGCTCCATGCTCGACGCGGTTTCCTGCAACGAGGCAGCCTGCTGTTCGGTGCGCTGTGAGAGATCGGTGTTGCCCATCGCGATTTCGCGGGCGCCGGTGTCGATCGATTCCGTGCTGCTGTGAACCGCTTTCACCATCGTCGACATGCTGTCCTGCATGCGCTTGATACCCGCGAACAACCGCCCGATTTCATTGCTGCTGAATACGTTGATGGTCTCCGACAGATCGCCCGAAGCAATGCGCTCGAAGCATGCCGTCGCGTCGGCGAGCGGCTGCACGATCAGGCCGCGCAGCGCGAAACGGATACCCACCACCATCAGCAGCGCGAGCGCGGTGATGGCGATGATCAGCGTGGTCATCAGCGAAATGTTCGATTGCGCGCTCGCCTGCTGATCCACGGCGCTTTGCTGCAAGCCCTTGATGACCGCCGCCGCCGCCGCGTCATAAGCGATGAACATCGGGCTGATTTTCGTATCGGCAATCGCGTGGTAGGCGGCCATGTCGTTCGCATTCAACGCCGCGAACTCCGGGTCGACGCCTTCGCGCATCACGCTCATGCGCTTGGCGATAACGTCGTCGAGCAGCGCCTGATCGACGCCGGGCTTCGGTGCGTCGAGATAGCTCTGCCAGCTTTGGTTGCCCTTGGTCAGCAACTCCTGCGCGCGTTCGATCGCTTTCTTCGCTTCGTCCGCGTTGCCCGCGGCGGACAACGTGTTGAAGCGGTCCACCGCGAGGCGCGAGCGCAGCAGGTACGCCGAGGCATCGTCGAGCGCGTGAATGGCGACCAGATCGCCGCGCGCAATGCGGTCGAGCGATTGACTCGCGCGATTCAACGCGCTCAGCCCAAGTACGCCGACCGTTACGGTCAGCGCGACCAGAATGATCCCCACCATCGTCAACGACGTGCGAATCGACCACCTGCTCAACATTTCGATGCTCCCTATCCCAATCGTTCGTGAAGGCTGCCGCCGTTAGACGCCGAGCGTTTCGATCAGCGCCATTTCGCGGCTGGTCATGAGCTTCTCGATGTCCATCAGGATCAGCATGCGGCCGTCGACGGTGCCCAGCCCCGTGAGGTACTCGGTCGTCAGCGTGGCGCCGAATTCCGGCGCGGGCATGATCTGGTCGGTGGCGAGCGTCAGCACGTCCGACACGCCGTCCACCACCATCCCGACCACGCGGTGCGCGACGTTCAGGATGATCACCACCGTCTGGTGGTCGTACTCGACACGGCCCAGATGGAACTTGATGCGCATGTCGACGATCGGCACGATGATGCCGCGCAGATTGATCACGCCCTTGATGAACTCGGGCGCATTGGCGATACGCGTCACGTTGTCGTAGCCGCGGATTTCCTGCACCTTGAGAATGTCGATGCCGTACTCTTCGGCGCCGAGCGTGAAGACGAGGAACTCCTGACCGCCGGCGTCTGCCTGCTGCACGTCGCGCCGGCCAGTCGTACCGTTCGCGTTAGCGACGCTCGAATTGATGGATTGGACTTCTGCCACGTTAGCCCCCAAACGGTTGGGATGAAATGAGTTGATTAAGAGTCGAGACGAGTTTGACCGGCATCATGCGAGGCTCATTGCGCCATGCGCGTTGCGCGTTTCGCGGTTCAACGCGGCCACGTCGACGATCAGCGCGACGCTGCCGTCGCCGAGAATGGTCGCGGCGGAAATGCCGTGCACCTTGCGGTAGTTCGTTTCCAGATTCTTCACGACCACCTGCTGCTGGCCCACCAGTTCGTCGATCAGCATCGCAAAGCGGCGCCCCTCGGTTTGCATGATGGTGACGATGCCTTGCGTGGGCTCCTGCTTCGCGTCTTCGACGTTGAACACTTCGTGCAACGCCACGAGTGGCAGATATTCACCGCGCACCCGCACCACACGCTCGCCGTTGGCCACCGTGTAAATATCTTCGGCTTGGGGTTGCAGCGACTCCATCACGAAGTTCAGCGGCAGAATGAAGATCTCGTTGCCGACCTTGACCGACATGCCGTCGAGAATCGCCAGCGTGAGCGGCAACACGATGCGCGTGGTGCTGCCCTTGCCGGCGTGCGAGGTGATTTCCACGTGACCACCCATCGACTGGATGTTCCGCTTCACCACGTCCATGCCGACGCCGCGGCCCGACACATCCGTGACCTGTTCCGCCGTCGAGAAGCCCGGCAGGAAGATCAGGTTCCAGACTTCTTCGTCGGACATGGTCTCGCTGACCTGCATGCCCTGCTTGGCCGCCTTCGCGAGAATCTTATCGCGGCGCAGGCCCGCGCCGTCGTCGCTCACTTCGATGACGATGTTGCCGCCGTGATGCGCCGCCGACAGCACCAGCTGGCCGGTCGAATCCTTGCCCGCCGCGCGCCGCGCTTCCACGGTTTCGATGCCGTGGTCGAGACTGTTGCGCACGAGGTGAGTCAACGGATCGATGATCCGTTCAATGAGGCTCTTGTCGAGTTCGGTCGCCTGACCGAAGGTGACGAGCTCCACTTCCTTGCCGAGTTTCGCCGCCAGATCGCGCACCAGACGCGGGAAGCGGCTGAACACGTAATCCATCGGCATCATGCGGATCGACATCACTGCTTCCTGCAGATCGCGCGCATTGCGTTCGAGCTGCGCCATGCCGTTGAAGAGCCGGTCGTGCAACGCCGGGTCGAACGTGCTGGTGGTTTCCGCGAGCATGGCTTGCGTGATCACCAGTTCGCCGACCAGGTTGATCAGCTGATCGACCTTTTCCACGCCGACGCGAATCGAGCTGCCTTCCGCGCCGCCTGCCGCCGCAGCCGGACGTGCCGCCTTGCGATCGTGCTCCGCGGGTGCGGCCGCGCTTGCTGCTTGTGTCGTTGCGGCTTGAGTTGCTGCTGCCTGAGCCGGCGCCGCTGCGCCAGTCGCCGCTGCGGATTGAGCCGCGGCAGACGCCGGCGCGGCCGGTGCGTCGAACAGGCCGTGCGTGGCCGCCGAAGCGGGTGCAGCGGTGCCGGCAGCCGGTGCCGGCGATGCTGCGTGTCCCGCCTGATGGGCCGGTACTGCTTGCGCCGGGGACGAATCGGCAGCGTCGGGCGTTCCAGGTTCGCCTTGCTGCGTCTCATCCGCCGGTGCGGTGCCGCGGCCGATCACGATCTGACTTTCGTCGATCACGAAACAGCACACGGCGATGATGTCGTCGGAGGTCACATCGGTCGCGAGCCACAGCGTCAAATCGCCGCCGCTCTTGACCTGCCCGACAATGTTGCCCAGGTTGCCGAGCTCTTCGGCCAGCAGTTCCTGGTCCTTCTCACCAACGCCCCGTAGCGTAATTTTCAGATGGGGACCGGCGCTGTCATCCGCACCGCCGGCACCCGCGGCTTGCCCGGTCTGTGCCGGTTCGCCGTCAGTCCATCCACCCGCTGCCTGCACCGCCTGTTCGACGACGTGCTCCGGCGCGGACCCTCCCTGATTTGCCTCTACTGCAACTGGTGCCACGGCTGCGGCTGCGGCGGGCGCGCCGCCTTCGGCGCTTTCCTTGTGCAGCCGTTCGAGCTTCGCGCAGATCGCACGAGCGGTCGCCGCATCCGGCTCGGCGCTCGCGCGGTAATCGGCCAACTGGCCCGACAGCACGTCCTTGGTTTCGAGGAACGTGTCGATCATGTCCTTGCGCAGCACGAGTTCGTTATTGCGCGCGCGATCGAGCAGCGATTCGAGAATGTGGGTCGTTTCCGTCAGCGCGGTAAAGCCGAACGTCGCCGCGCCGCCCTTGATCGAATGCGCCGCGCGGAAAATGGCCGCGAGGTCTTCGGGGTCCGGATGCGCGATATCCAGATTGAGCAGCAACTGCTCCATCTGCGCGAGCAGTTCGTCCGCTTCGTCGAAAAACGTCTGATAGAACTGAGTGATGTCGAGTGTCATGCCTGGGTCACCGCGAGAGTTCCTGTCTAGGCGTGGGCTACCGTGCCGCCGCGTCGAGAGCTTCTATAACTGGGTCTATGAGTGGTGCTTATGCGTGATCTGGCTCGGCTAACGCCGCCACCAGTTCGGTCAGCATGTCCGGGTCGAGCGGCTTTTCGATCCAGCCGGTCGCGCCCGCGGCCCGCGCCGCTTCCTTGAACGGCTCGCCCGATTCCGTCGTGAGGACGAGGATGGGCGTGGCCTGGTAAGCCGGGTTGTTGCGTAGCGCGGCGATCAGATCGAGACCGGTCCTGCCCGGCATGTGCTGATCGGTGAGCACGAGATCGAACGACATGGCGAGCGCGTTTTCGAGCCCTTCGTTGCCGTCCGCCGCGAGCGTCACCTCATAGCCGGCCGTCGTCAACGTGGCGGCAAGAATCTGCCGCATCGATGCCGAATCGTCGATTGCCAGGATGTGCCTGATCATGAAAACCTCGCTGCACCTACGCTATGGATCGCCCCGCGCTCCGCGCCGGCAGGGCGCGTGAGCCAGCGGAACGATCGCTGTCTGTTACTGGGCCGCCGGCGCTACCGCCGGCAACTTCGGGGCAACCGTTACCGGTTGCGCAAGCTTTTGCAGCAGCGGCTTGGAGCCGGCTGCGTCGTCCGACAAGGTCGTCGTGGTGGAATCGTCGTGATTCAGCGCATCCTCCGACTTCCTGTTCAACACGATGATGCTGATGCGGCGATTCTCCGGATCCATCGGGTCCGCCTTGTTCAGGTTTTGCGTCGACGCGAGGCCGAGCACGCGCATCACCTTCGCTTCATCCATGCCGCCGGCGATCAGTTCGCGGCGCGACGCATTGGCGCGGTCCGCGGACAATTCCCAGTTGCTGTAGCCCTTCTCGCCGCCCGCGTATTGCGCGGCGTCGGTGTGTCCCTGCACGATGATGCGGTTCGGCACGTCGTTCAGCGTGTGGCCGATTTCGCGCAGGATGTCGCGCATATACGGCTCGACCTGGTCTTTCGCGGTCGCGAACATGGGCCGCTTCTGCGAGTCGACGATTTCGATACGCAAGCCGGTCAGCGTCGAATCAATGCGGATCTGCTGCTTGAACTGGCGCAGCACCGGATTCGCTTCGATCGCGGCCATCAGCTTGACCTGCAGATCGTGCAGGCGAACCTGCTCGCGACGCTCCAACTCGCCCTGCAACTGCTTCATCGACTCTTCGCTGCCGTGCACTGCGGTGTGTTCGGAACGGTTGTTCGCTCCGTCGCTGGAGCGCGTCACGCCTTGCGCGTCGGTCGAAATGTCGCGGCCGCCGCCCTTCAGAATGCTCGAATCCTCCGCGCTGCGGTCACCGCCCCACAGCGTGATCTTCAGCGGCTGATTGAAGTAATCGGCAATGCCCTTCAACTGCACGGTGGACGCCGAACTCAGCAGCCACATCAGCAGGAAGAACGCCATCATCGCGGTCATGAAGTCCGCATACGCGAGCTTCCAGGCGCCGCCATGGTGGCCGGCTTTCTTCGGCGCGGCGCGCTTGACGACAATGGCGCGGTCTTTGTCCTTGCTCATGGGTTCGGTTTCCGGTGGCCTTTACTTGGCCTTGACGCGGCGCACGTGCTCTTCCAGCTCGGCGAACGACGGGCGTTCGGTCGAGAAGAGCACCTTGCGGCCGAACTCGACGGCGATCGCCGGCGCGTAACCGTTCAGGCTGGCCAGAATCGTCACCTTGATGCACTGGAACATCTTGGTCGACTCGGTCACGCGCTGTTCGGCGACGCTCGCGAGCGGCCCGATCAGCCCGTACGAAAGCAGAATCCCGAGGAAAGTGCCGACCAGCGCCTGGGCGATCATCTCGCCGAGCACCGCTGGCGGCTTGTCGGCGGAGGCCATGGTGTGCACCACGCCCATCACCGCGGCCACGATACCGAACGCCGGCATCGCGTCGCCGACCTTGTTCAGCGCATGCGCGGGCGCCTCGCCTTCCTGGTGGTGCGTCTCGATCTCCTCGTCCATCAGGCT
Organism: Burkholderia sp. WP9; assembly: GCF_900104795.1. NCBI lineage: Bacteria > Pseudomonadati > Pseudomonadota > Betaproteobacteria > Burkholderiales > Burkholderiaceae > Burkholderia > Burkholderia sp. WP9. The sequence continues at coordinate 3,773,052 of NZ_FNTG01000001.1, read as the reverse complement.
TTCGATCTCGAACGCATTCATGTTGCCGCCCACCATCAGACGCAGGTAGTCGGTCAGGAATTCGATGATGTGGTGGTCGGCAAGAATCTTCGGGTATTGGGTGAAGATCGGACTCTTCGACGGATCGTCGATGTCCGCTTCCAGCGTCAGCGTGCCTTCCTTGCGCGCCTTGGCCAGCAGGACGTAGAGGAGCGCCATCAGCTCCATATAGACGTCCTTGTTGTACTTCGCGCCCTTGAACAGGGTCGGAATGACGCGCAGCGTCGCCTTGATCGTCTTCATTCCGTTACCGAGAATGAACGCGCCGACGCCAGCGCCCACGATCATCAGCACTTCAACGGGCTGCAGCAGCGCGCCGAGATGGCCGCCTTCCAGCGCGTAACCGCCGAAAACGGACAAAAGCGTCACGAGTGTTCCCACGAAAATCAGCACTGCCGAGCCCTCACAAAGAAGCGACGGTGACCGTCGTTATTCAGGTTTACGGCAAAGGAACAGAAAACTTTGGTGGAAATGTGGCTCGGCGATCCGGTGTAAACCAGAGGTCGAGGTCGGCGGCCCGGTTCAATCGGGCCTTGGGCGAGCGGGCTGGAAGGCCCGCCCGATGGGACGCGGGCGGCGGACCGCACTTGCGTGGCCGCCTTGCGGGTCAAGCTTCGAGGGCGGCGAGGCTCTCGCGGGCCCGGGCGTCGGCAGATTTCTTTGTCTTACCGGCGCGCGAGGGCGGCTGGCACAGTCCGCAGACGAACGCGTGCTGCGGATCGTGCGCGTGCGCGACAAAACGTCCCCCGCAGCGGCAGCAGGCGGTCATTTGCAGCATCCCGGAGTCGAAAAAGCGCACCAGCGTCCACGCGCGCGTGAGACTGAGCACGGGCTCGTCGTCGTGCAACCGGACGTGCTCCAGGTAGAGCCGGTAGCTCTTCACGATCGACTGGATCGTCAGGCAACCGCCGTGTCCGGCCATGAAACGGTAGATGTTGTAGAACAGCGATGAGTGAAAGTTCGGCTGCCAGGTCATGAACCAGTCGGTCGAAAACGGCAGCATGCCTTTGGGCGGCGAGACCCCTTTCAATTCCTTGTACAGCTTGATCAGGCGGTCGCGCGACAGACTGGTTTCGGCTTCCAGCAATTGCAAACGCGCGCCAAGCTCGATCAGTTCAATGGCCAGGGTGATCTCCCTGACTTCGAGCACAACACTTTTATAGGCCATCCGTTGGCGTTTCCCCGGTCCTGATTATTCGGCTTTGAATACAACGTGCCATCAGCCGAGCTGCTCGACCGGCTGGCTTGCCATCAGGATCGCGGAATGCGCCTGTGCCACGGCGCTGGATTTGCCTTTGTCCGCCAGAGCGGACAGCACGGCATGGTCGTCGAAACGGAAACGGCACAACACCTGATTGGACGCCGCCAGCTTGACGGTCTGCGCCAACGACAGATTGGCGAGCACATCGGCTAACTGGTCCGAAATCCCCATGCGAAACATGCCCATCGGCTTGTCTTCGCGCAGCAGTCGCTGTGCGAGCAGGAGATAAGACAGGTTGACTTCTCTGATCTCATTGAGCATTTCGCTTGTCGCGCTCATGATTCCCCCGGGGTGTATCTGGCTGGTCAGGCCGTTACGAAAACGTTTGCTCGGACGCGCGCGCTTAAACCGCACGAATCGGCTCGTTTCTGGTCTTGCGAGCATTGTGTCGAAAGGGGGAGCGGACGAAAATCGGATAGACACCCAGCCTTGTTGACGGATAAATCCGTCATTCATGTAGGAATTTTTCCTACAAAGTCGTGTAAGGAAGGGGCTAAGGAGGACTTATTGACGCGCAGTCTGGACGGCTATGCGCGTTGAATGACTGCCTGAGGTGATGCGGAATGAGGCCGAAGGGTGAGTCTGGCTAACTCACGCTCCGCACCGTTGCTGCGGTGAGGCCGAATTATAAGACGTTTTCACTTCCGCGTAATCCGCCCAGTGTAGGCGCCGCGCTCGGACGGGCGGGCCCGCGGATTGCTCATAGAAAGCGCTGCGTTCGAATAAAACGGCCGGGTTTCGCTCTCAATTATCGGGACTGCCTTCCAGACGACCTGTAACGCCGCATGTTTCGCGCTGTAACAACGTTAAGCGTTTGAAAAATAACTCGAATTCGCGCGGTCGATCCCGATAATGAAGCTAAGGGATTACCCGATGCAGGTTCGGAACACCGCCGGGCGGCGGCTTACCGCGCCCAACCGTCCGTCAGGCATTCACTCCTCGCTCTACTCGAGCGCCGCTGTGCGATGCCGATCTGATTAGGAGAAAAACGCATGCGAATCGCACAAATTGCGCCGTTGTATGAAGCCGTCCCGCCGAAACTCTACGGTGGTACCGAACGCGTCGTATCGTATCTGACCGAAGCACTGGTCGGCCTCGGCCACGACGTCACGCTGTTTGCGAGCGGCGACTCGGTCACCTCCGCGAACCTCGACGCCTGCTGGCCTCGTGCACTGCGCCTCGATCCGACGATCCGCGACGCGCTGGCTCCGCACATCCTCATGATGGAAAAGGTGCGAAAGGTCGCGCACGAGTTCGACGTGCTGCACTTCCACCTCGACTACATGCCCTTCCCGCTTTTTACCACGATGGACACGCCGTTCGTGACGACGCTGCACGGCCGCCTGGACTTGCCGGAACTGCAACCGGTATTCGACGCGTTCTCGGACGTGCCGGTGGTGTCCATTTCCGATTCGCAGCGTGCGCCGCTGCCGCAAGCGAACTGGCTCAATACGATTTATCACGGCTTGCCGGAACAGCTGTTGACGCCGCAAACGCACAAGAAGCCGGAATACCTGGCGTTCCTCGGCCGTATTTGCCCTGAGAAGCGCGTCGATACAGCCATCAAGATCGCTGCACAAAGCGGTTTGCCGCTGAAGATCGCCGCCAAGGTGGACAAAGCCGACCAGGAATATTTCAAACGGGAGATCGAGCCGCTGCTGTCGCAGGCGCACGTGGAATTCGTCGGCGAGATCAATGAGGCGCAGAAGCCCGAGTTTCTCTCCGGCGCGAAGGCGCTGCTGTTCCCGATCGACTGGTCGGAGCCGTTTGGCCTCGTGATGATCGAATCGATGGCGTGCGGCACGCCGGTGATCGCCTTCAACCGCGGCTCCGTGCCGGAAGTGATCGACCACGGCGTGACGGGTTACATCGTTGAGGACGTACAAGGAGCGGTCGCAGCGCTGCAACGCCTGGACGAACTGTCGCGCACCGAAATTCGCGCCCAGTTCGAACGACGCTTCAGCTCGAAGACCATGGCTCAGAACTATGTGGATGGCTATTCGGCGCTGATCGAAGCCACGCGCCGCCCGGTACTGCGTCAAGTCGCGGTGGGCTAACGTGGCATTCGAGCGGCCGTGGCAATTTATGCGCTCGGCCGCTCGAGGGTCCGAATCCGCCTCATGTGCCGATTTCGATTTGCAGATGAATAGCGGGGCATTTCGTCGTGTGAATCGTTTGCGCGAACGGTAAATCCCACTTATCCCGCTTCTTGTCCAAAAAAGCCGCCCCTCAAGGGCGGCTTTTTTAATACGGGTATGGATGCGCTTCCATCGCGGATTAGCGCTCAACCAATAAAGCCGGAGTGCCAATAACCTTCAGTTGGCTTTCGTCTCTAGCGGCAATCGACTCAAGCCGCGCCAATCAGAAAGCGCTCGCGATTCTTGCCGACGATCCACTTGGGCGGTTTGCCACGCCCGCTCCACGTATTTCCAGATTTCGGGTCCTGGTATTTCGCCGGCAGCGGCGCCTTCTTGGGCGGGCGGCCGCGCTTGGCAGCGACGGCAAAGCCTAAATCTTGAGCCGTGAGACCGTATTCAGCGATCTTTTGGCGGATGTCGGCGACCACGTTGTCGATTTCGGTACGCCGCGCTTCTTCTGCCTGTGCCTGCAATTTGGCGATCTGCGCCTTGAGGTCTGCATATTGAGACATTCCGGTTCTCCCCTTTTTAGAACTCATTGGCTCGCAGACTAACTGCAATTATAAAAATTCGCAATGGACAAGAATACCGATTTAGCGAGATATCCTCTGATAATTATTAACACGGATGAATTGTTAAACCCCCTCTTTATCTCGCAATAATAGGTAAGCACGATGCCACATTGACAATTCTTGACACCCGAATTGGCAACCTTTCCCTAGAATTGCGCGCTCAAGGCATGGCATCCGGACTTAGCCGTGCGTGCTAGCGGAAACGTCATTTTTTTAGGATTACCAATCATGCAGTTGTCAAAACGCCTCGCTGCCGAATTGTTCGGCACCTTCTGGCTCGTGCTGGGGGGCTGTGGCAGCGCTGTCCTCGCCGCCAATTTCGCCGGCCCGGTTCACGGGCTGGGCATCGGGTTCGTGGGCGTGTCGCTCGCCTTCGGCCTGACCGTACTGACAATGGCTTACGCAATCGGCCACATTTCCGGCTGTCACCTGAATCCCGCGGTGAGCGTCGGCCTGACCGTCGCCGGCCGCTTTCCGGCTCGCGATCTGCTGCCGTACATCGTCGCGCAGGTGATCGGCGCGGTGTTGGGTGCGCTGGTGCTGTCGTTGATTGCATCGGGCAAGCCTGGTTTCGACCTCGTTGCCAGCGGTTTTGCCAGCAATGGCTACGGCGAGCGCTCCCCGGGTCACTACTCGCTCGCCGCGGCATTCATTTGCGAAGTGGTGATGACCGGCTTCTTTCTCTTCGTCATTCTCGGCGCGACCGACAAGCGTGCGCCTGCCGGCTTCGCGCCGATCGCCATCGGTCTGTGCCTCACGCTGATTCACCTGATCTCGATCCCGGTGACCAATACGTCGGTCAACCCGGCGCGCTCCACCGGCCCGGCGCTGTTCGTCGGCGGTGCGGCGGTGGATCAGTTGTGGCTGTTCTGGCTTGCGCCGGTTCTCGGCGCGGTGGTCGCCGGCGTGTTGTATCCGGCCCTCGCCGAAAGCCGCGGCGGCAATTCTCAAAAGCTCGCGCTCGACTGACAACGCGCGGTAATTCAGGCATTCAAAGCGGGCGCTGCGGCGCCCGTTCTGTTTGGCTATCGCAGGCACCGTGACAGCGCGCCAATGGCGCACGCGAGCGCCGCTGCTAGAATCGTGCGACCTTCCAAGCTCGCACAGGTGTTACCTATGAAGCGTTTCCGCGGATTTCTGCATGGCGTCGCACTCTCCGTCGGCGGCCTGTGCGCGGGTCTGTCGGCGCTACCCGTCGCGCATGCGGCCGACAGCGACGTTGAAACGCTCGTGTTCGTACGGCACGGTGAGAAACCGGCTCAAGGCTACGGCCAGCTCAACTGCCAGGGACTCAACCGGGCGCTGGCCCTGCCGGCGGTGATCGCTGCCAAGTTCGGCAAGCCGGACGCAATCTACGCCCCCGATCCCGGGCAGCAAAAAGACGACAGCGGCAAGCCCTACTACTACATCCGGCCACTGGCGACGATCGAGCCAACCGCCATCCAGTTCCAGATGCCGGTGCAAACGCCATATGGTTTCGCGCAGATCGACCAGCTTGGCACCGCACTGGTCAATCCTGCCAATCGAAACAAGCTGATCGTCGTGGCGTGGGAACACAAACTGATCGTGAAGCTATTGCGCCAGATGCTAAGCGCGCACGGCGGTAACGCCGCTGATGTCCCGAACTGGAAGAGCGACGACTTCGACAGCATTTACATTGTTCGCCTCAGCTGGCAAAACGGCAGCGCGCGGGCAAGCTTCAAACATGATCGGCAAGGATTGGACGGACGCACGACCGACTGCCCTTGCGCGTCGCTGCCGGGGGCGTCGTCGGCGGCTGCATCGGCGCCTTCCGCTAGTGCGGCAGATTAATCGGGTAATACAGATGTAAGCCGCAATTACCACTGCGGCCGCTTGATTTGGGCCGAACGTGGCGCCGACCGTCCGCTGAATCGGCTCAATGGAGCGCACGCCCTTATAAGGCGGGGCTTTGACCAGGCAACGCGTGACACGTCCCGCACCCGAATCCCGCCGTGCGCACGTTTCAATCCCCGCGACGATGCTTGCAGTCCGTAACATCTCGTCGCAGTTCCTACCGGCCGGAATGCGTAGATTGGTCCTGTGCGACAAACATACGTCGCCTCACAGGAGAACAAACATGAAACGCATCGTCACTCACTTGCTGGTTGCCGCAGGACTCGCAGCGGGCGCATGCGGTGTCGCGCAAGCGCATACGGATCTGAACATCGGCCTGTCGCTCGGCGCACCGGTTTATGGCAGCCCGGCTCCCGTCTATGCCGCACCGCAACCGGTGTATTACGGCAACGGCGGCTGGGACCACCGTTACGACCGCGGCGACTACTATCGGGGCGACCATCGATATGATCGCAACTGGAATCACAATGGTCGCGGCTGGGGCCACGACGACCGGGGCGACCATGGTGACCGTCGCGGCGGATGGCACGGCTGATCGCCTTGGGTCGGCGAGCGGCAGCTAACAAAGTAGTTGACCGGCGCTGATCAACGGGAAGCACGCAGCGCTTCCCCGTTGCCCGCCGCGCCGCTAATCGCGGCCGCAAGCGCACAAAGGCTCGCGTGAAGAAACGGCCCGCATCCATCAAGACGGATGTGGGCCGTTTCCATTTCGGATCAGGACGTCAATTCGTCGTCGAGCGAGAAGAGCTTGCGCAGATGATGCGCGACGCCGGCTTCGAAGTTGTTGCCGATGCGCGGCACGTTCGGCAGGCGCGTCATGAGATCGGGATTGGCGTTGTTCATCATGAACGGATGGCCGGCCGTTTCCAGCAGATCGATATCGTTCATGTTGTCGCCAAACGCCACGCAGTGCGAGGCATCCACGCCCACGCGTTCGAGCACGATCTGCAACGCGCGTCCCTTCGACACGTTCGCCGTCATCACTTCCAGGCAGTCCGGCAGCGAATAGGTCACGTAAAGGGCGTCGCCGAATTCACGAGCGAGGTTCGCCGCGACCTGTGCAAGATCGGCGGGCTCGCCAATGTAGAGGGCCTTCGCGATGTCGGCGCCGTCGTGTTTCGGCAGATCGGTCACCTCATAGGTGAAGCCCGAGTCCTGATGAAACTTCAGCAGATGCGGTGCGTCGCGGTCGATCAGCCAGGCCTGATCGGCGAACAGATTGACGATCACGCGGCCATGAGCGCCGGCGATTTCCGGCTGCACCAACCGTTGTACGATAGCGGAAGGCAGGTCGTCGGCATGGATCACCGTGTTGTCCGGCGAGTGGACGCGCGCGCCATTCGACGTGATCAGATACGGATTGATGCCGAGCACGTCGCGGATGCCGGCGACGTCGCAATAATGGCGGCCCGTTGCAATCACGAACCGCAGGCCGTCGCTCTCGAGCTTACGCACGGTGGCGACCGTGAACGGGTCCACCTGGTGATCAGCGTTGAGCAGCGTGCCGTCGAGATCCGTGGCGATAACTTTGTACATGGTGTGAGCAGTCGGGCAGCGTCGAAGTGCGTATTTTACCGTTGCCAGCCGCGCTCACCGGAAACGCGCCAGCCATGCCCGACGGGTCTCGCCCGCGAGCGCGCCGCGTGCCGCTGTTTCTAGCTGCCGTTTTTTAGCCGCCGACGCGACCCGCTTCGCGCTGCGCCAGTTGCATTCCGCCGTGCGCCGAATCGGCCAGCGGCTCGCGCAAACGCGCCTGATGGATCTGCGGCACGTACTCACGCAACGGCGCGCCGAGGCCGCCGCACAACGCGACCGGCAGGCTCGCCGAGGGATCCAGCGCGGCGATCATCTTGCCCACTTCCGCGCCGGCCTCGCCGAGCAACCGCGCCGCGAACGGATGCGCGCGATTGGCGACGACGATCCGCGCGAGCCTCGCATAAGCTGTCTGATTGGCTTCGCAAAGCCACACGACGAGACTGTCGCGGTCATGCGCGCCGGTATGGCTGATCAGCGCCTGCGCGAAATCGTCGTTGGGGCCGCGACCGTCGAGCGCATGTTGTGCATGCACGATGCCCCGCAGTCCGAGCCATGCACCGCTTGCTTCGTCGCCCGAGGGAAAACCGTAGCCGCTGACCGAACGGCATTCGCCATTGCTATCCAGCACGGCCGCCACGCTGCCGGTGCCAAGCGCGACGATCACACCAGGCGCGCCGGCGTGCGCGCCCAGCAGGGTGGTATAGGCGTCGCTTTCCACGGCGAGTCCGGCGACCGCGGGAGCCTGAGCGCGAAACGCGCTCAGCCAGTCGCGATTATTGACGCCCGCCAGTCCGCAGCCGAGCACGCAGCGCGACCAGTCCAGCGCCATGCCGACGCTTGCAAATGCTTCGCCGCAGCCGGCCGCAATGGCCTGCCAAGCACGTTCGACGCCGAGCCCCAAGCCAGACGGCCCGCTTGCCGCCTGCGCCAGCTCGCGGCCTTGTGCGTCGCCGAGCACGACGCGCGTGCCGCTGCCGCCGCCGTCGATGCCGATCAGAAAGAAGTCTTTGCTCATGAAGTCGAGTGAGTTCAGTGGGTGAATAACGCGTAGCGTGGCAGGTCAGTTTCAATCCCGCAATCGGCCGAACGGCCGACTTGCAGTGCGCACGGCTTCGGCTATGCTGGCGAGCGACATCACAATACAGGAGCGCGACAGTGACACAGCGATGCAACTGGGTATCGAGCGAGGCGCTCGCGCACTATCACGACACCGAATGGGGCGTGCCCTCGCGCGATGACCGGCATCTGTTCGAGATGCTGGTGCTGGAGGGCGCTCAGGCAGGGTTGTCGTGGTCGACGATTCTCAACAAGCGGGCCGGCTACCGCCGCGCTTTTGCCGACTTCGACATCGACAAGGTTGCGCGCTTTACGCCGAAGCACGTCGATGCCCTGGTGAAAGACGAAAGCATCGTGCGTCATCGCGGCAAGATCGAAGCTGCCATTAACAACGCTCGGGCGGTCCAACAGATACAGGCCGAGCACGGCTCGCTCGCCAATTTCGTTTGGTCCTTCGTCGATCAGACGCCGATCCAGAACGATTGGGCTTCGTACAAGCAGGCTCCCGCGTCGACCGACATTTCCGACGCGCTGAGCAAGGGGCTGAAGCGCTATGGCTGCAAGTTCGTCGGCTCGACGATCTGTTACGCGTTCATGCAGGCGGTCGGCATGGTCAACGACCACGAGGCGAGTTGCATGTGCCGGGCGCGATGCGCGGCACTCGGCAAGAAAGGACGGAATCGCAAAGCGGGGTAAGGCAGGGCAGGCGCTTCTGCGCTTCTGCGTTTGCGCGCCTGGCGCACACCGTCCGCCATTCACGACCGTGCCCCGTAACGGCGTTGCCCCGCCCGTGACTGAGTGCCCCAGCAACGAACGGGCATCAAAGGCCCAAGAAGAGACCACAAAAATGCTAGAAAAAGGCCCCAAAAAGCAAAACGGCGATGTGGCTTCTTTCGAAGCTCACACCGCCGTTCGGCCGTGCGGAAAAAGCGTGCTTAGTGCAGCTTTTTCGGCAGCATCTGGCTGCGCAGGCGCTTGTGCAGGCGCTTCACAGCAGCAGCCTTCTTGCGCTTACGTGCCGTGGTCGGCTTTTCGTACGATTGGCGCTCACGCAGTTCAGCGATCAGGCCATTCTTTTCGATTGCGCGACGAAAGCGGCGAATCGCCACTTCGAACGGCTCGTTTTCTTTCAGAAGAATCGTCGTCATGTAATTCCTAACTCAATCACTTGATAGGGGTAAATTGCGTGGCGGCATACCGCTCACGCGCCGGCCCTCCGGTCGTTCCAATTCATGGCCAGTAACAGGCAAACGCGGGCAGAACCCGGCCAAACCACGATTGAAACGAGAGGCAAAGCGGCCACGGAGGCCGGAAAAGAGAGGTGGGGAGTTCACCGCGGAACGCGGACAGACAACATGCAAAAGCCGCGTCTGCTGCCGTTTCGCCAACCTTTCATCAACAGAAAAGCATTGACGAAACAGGCAAAGATCTCAATTCACTCCCGATGATATCAGGAAACTCTCCATCCTACCAGGGGTTTAGCGATTGCGCCAGGTCACTTGTGCCTCAGGCGCTCGCTTCGTCCAGTTCGCGGATATCTGCGCCTGTCAGCATCAGGTGGACGGCTGCCGCGAGACTTTTGAGCTGGTCGACCGACGTTGCGCTGGCAATAGGGGCCGTAACACTGGGCCGCGCGATCAGCCATGCCAACGCGACAGTGGCCGGCGTGCTGCCGTGCGCCTCGGCGATCCGGTCCAGTGCGGCGAGAATGCGCAAACCGCGCTCGTTCAAGTATTTTTCGACCCGGCTGCCGCGCGCCTTGTTGGCCAGATCCGCCCGCGACCGGTATTTGCCCGACAGAAATCCGCTCGCAAGACTGTAGTACACCACCACGCCAAGCTGATTGGCGAGCGCCACCGGCTCGATGTCGCGCTCATAGTCCGCGCGGTCATAAAGGTTGTATTCCGGCTGCAGCAGCTGATATTCGGGCAACCCGTGCTGGCGGGACACCGCGAGCGCCTCCTCGATACGCGCGCCAGTGTAGTTCGACGCGCCGATCACCCTCACCTTCCCCGCCTCGATCAGCTTCTGATACGCGCCCAGTGTTTCGGCGAGCGGCGTTTCGGTGTCGTCGTCGTGAGAAAAGTAGACGTCGATGTAATCGGTTTGCAAGCGCCGCAGCGAATCCTCGACCGCCGCCTGGATGTTGGCCGCCGACAACCCCTTGCGCTGCGGATGCTTCGAGACCTTGGTGGCGAGCACAATTTTGTCGCGCTTGCCGCTCTGACGGAACCACTTGCCGATGATGGTTTCCGACTCCCCGCCCTGATTGCCAGGCACCCATGCTGAATAGACATCGGCGGTATCGATAAAGTCGAGACCGGCATCGACAAATGCATCAAGAATCGAAAACGAGGTGGCTTCATCGGCGGTCCAGCCGAAAACATTGCCGCCGAACATCAGCGGCGCGACCTGTAATTCCGAACGTCCGATTCTGCGCTTTTGCATGATTTTTCCAGGGTTTGTCACAAGAGAGAAAAGAGAATACGCCGACTTTTCAATACCTGCAGTCGGTCCGCAGAGCAAGGCTGCAAGCGGCTTTCAGCGACATTGCAATAAACCGGCATGGAAAACGTTTGGCGCGCCATTGCACAAAGTTCCTCAAGTTTTTTTTAGGGGCGCCGTCAACCTTCATTGAGGCGGCCAGCAATGAACGAGTGCTTCCGCCGATGCCAACGTGGCGTATTGGGCTCAAGGCTTATTTAGGAGATTTTCCATGCTCGGAATCAATAGCAACATCAACTCGCTGGTTGCACAGCAAAACCTTAATGGCTCGCAAAGCGCCCTTTCGCAAGCCATCACCCGCCTGTCGTCGGGCAAGCGCATCAACAGCGCGGCTGACGACGCAGCAGGTCTGGCAATCTCGACGCGTATGCAAACGCAGATCAACGGCCTGAACCAGGGCGTGTCGAATGCGAACGACGGCGTGTCGATGATTCAAACCGCATCGAGCGCACTGTCGTCGCTGACCTCGAGCCTGCAACGTATCCGCCAACTGGCCGTGCAAGCATCGACCGGTTCGCTGTCGTCGAGCGACCAGGCAGCTCTGCAGAAGGAAGTCTCGGCGCAGATCGCTGAAGTGAACCGTATCGCTTCGCAAACGACGTACAACGGCACGAACATTCTGGACGGCTCGGCAGGCAGCGTGACGTTCCAGGTCGGCGCGAACGTCGGTCAGACGATCAGCCTGGACCTGAGCCAATCGATGTCGGCAGCGAAGATCGGTGGCGGTCTGGTGCAAACGGGTCAAACGGTTGGCACGATCGCCGTCAACACGGACGCGACCGGCACGTACACCAGCACGGGCGCGACGATCACGTCGGTCAACGTGCTGTCGGACGGCAAGGGTGGCTACACCTTCACCGACCAGAACAACCAGGCAATCTCGTCGGGCGCAGTGTCCAACATCTTCTCGGCCGGTACGGCATCGGGTACGGGCACGGCAATCACGAACCTGACGCTGAACGCCACGCTCGCCACGGCGATGGGCGCAACGGCTTCCGGCGTCGCGACCGCATCGATCGCACAGATCAATGCGATCAACAACCCGCCGACGGTTTCGGGCCTCGACATCAGCACGGTCACCGGCGCGAACGAAGCAATGGTCTCGATCGACAACGCACTGCAGACCGTGAACACGCTGCAAGCTGCACTGGGCGCCGCGCAAAACCGCTTCACGGCAATCTCGACGTCGCAGCAAGCTGAATCGACCGACCTGTCGTCGGCACAGTCGCAAATCACGGACGCCAACTTCGCACAAGAAACGGCGAACCTGAGCAAGGCGCAAGTGCTGCAGCAAGCTGGTATCTCGGTGTTGGCGCAAGCTAACTCGAACCCGCAGCAAGTTCTGAAGCTCCTGCAGTAAGAGCTGACGCAGTAACGGCGATGCGTCGCGCGCAAGCGGGGCGCATCGCCGGTTTCAAACGACGGGAGGCATGCCTCCCGCTGTGCATTTCCATCACGCAGTGATGTAGCATCGCGCACCACCCAATACAGATTTCCAGACGCCCGGAGCCTCTGCATGTCCTCGATCTCAACCTCGTCTTCTACAGCAAGCGCCAACGCCGCGCTGCAGTCGGCTGCTCAATCGATCATCAGCGGCTCGACGGGCAATTCGTCGATGGACGTGTCGACGCTCGTCACGGCGCTTGTGAACGCGAAGACCGCAGGACAAACCGCGGCTCTGGCGGCACGACAAACCACCGACAACACCACGCTGTCCGCCTACGGCGCACTAAGCTCGGCGCTGAGCGCACTGCAGTCGGGCATCACGAATCTCGCCAACGGCACCACGCTGTCGACGTTCGCGGCCACCGCGAGCGGCACCGGCTTGACCGCGACCGCCGGCGTCGGCGCCGTGGCCGGTAGCTACTCGGTCGCCGTGACGCAGATTGCCAGCTCGCAAGCCTTGTCGTCGGCGGCCTTCGGCTCCACGACACAACTGGGCACCGGCACGCTCTCCATCTCGCTGGGCGGCAAGTCGATGGATATCAACGTCGACAGCACCAACAACACGCTCTCGGGCATCGCTTCGGCAATCAACGCGAGCAGCAGCAACCCCGGCGTCACGGCGACCATCGTGACCGGCACGGACGGCGCCCACCTCGTGCTGCGCGCGGCGAACACCGGGGCAGCGAACGTCATCAACGTCACGACCAGCAACATCACGACCGACAACGGCCTGTCGAGCCTCGGCGTGACCTCGACCGCCAGCACCACCGGCGGCCAGTCGACGATCACCTCGGCCAACGCGGGGAGCGCCTGGACGCAGAGCGGTTTTGCCCAGGACGCGGAATTCACCGTGGGCGGAATCGCGGCCAGCAGTTCGACCAATGCGGTGACGAGCGCCATTGCGGGCGTCACGATGAACCTGACGTCCGCATCCGCCGGCACCACGCAGACGCTGACCATTGCGGCCGACACCACCTCGCAGAACACCGCGATCAATAATTTCGTGAGCCTCTACAACACCGTCGTCACGACGATGTCCACGCTCACCTCGTTCAGCTCCGGCTCGTCCTCGCAAGGTCCGCTGCTCGGCGACTCCACGCTGCAGACGATCAAGAACACGCTGGCCACCATCATCGGCGGCTCGGTCGGCTCGGGTAGCACCGGCACCACGCTGGCGGCGATCGGCATCTCGCTGAAGGACAATCCGGCGGACGGCACGCTGGTGGTCGACAATACCGCGCTGAATACCGCGCTGACGAGCAGTCCGGCCACGGTCGCATCGCTCTTCAACTCGACCAACGGCATTGCCGAGCAGTTGAACTCCAGCATCACCACGTTCACGCAGACCGGCGGCATCATCGACACGCGTAATACCGCGCTCAATGCCGATCTGAAGAGCATCACCACGCAGCAAACCGCCCTCGCCGACTACACGACACAGTTGACGAACCAGTATCAGGCGCAGTTCACCGCCCTGAATACGTTGATGGCGACCATGAACAACAATTCGCAGTACCTGACCGCGCTGTTCGGCGGCACCAACAGCGCGGGCGCGCTGGCCACGAACAAGGGCTAAGCAATGAACGCGCACACCATGAATCAGACGGAACTGGTCGAACGCGTGCTGTCGATCACGCGCGAAATCGAGCAGGCGGCCTCGCTTGCCGACTGGCCGGAAGCCGCCCGCCTGACCGAAGCACGCTCGCCGCTGCTGATGTCGCTCACCGCGGAGCAGGAGCCGGCCGCGCTGGAAATGATCCGCCAGATCCAGGCGATCGACGCGGCCCTGGTCGCCGACGCGGCAGTCACCCAGAACGAACTGCATACCGAGTTTGAAGCGGCGATCGGGCGCACCAAGGCCGCCGGCGAATATCAGCGCATGGCCCGCCTTTAAAAATCACCCGAAGCGGCATGCCCCGAAGCGGCATCCGCTCCGTAAGAGCCGGTTCGACCGGCCGACCGAATAATAAGAACTACGCGCCAAAGTGAGGCGCGCTCGTTCCCTCAGCCCGCCTCGTGCGGGCTTTTTTCTTTTTCCCCGCTGGTCTTCCGGCTTTCCGCCCCCCTCTCCATACGCTAAACAGGCGGCCTTTTTACCGTCATCTCCGAGCATCGGAAACGCCCTCTCCGTCGCACAATTTCCGTCATAGACCATTCTGCGCTGAGACCATGACTCTCCTGTACGAGCAGCCGACAGCTGACCCCTTGACGCCCGAACAACAGCTCGAGCACGACATCGCACTCGTTTTGCAAACGGCGCTGGAGCACCACCACAAGGGCGAATTCGACGACGCCGAAGCGCTCTATCTGGCGATCCTCGACGCCAAACCGCAGCACTCGGACGCGCTTTACGACCTTGGCGTGCTGCTCGTTCAAACGGACCGTCCCAAAGACGCATTGCCCCGCTTCGAACTGGCGCTAGGTCAGCAACCGCAAAACGGCCAGTATTGGACGGCTTATATCAGCGCGTTGATCGACGCCGGTGAAACCGCCGCCGCGTGGCTCGCGCTGGAAATGGCGCAGAAGCAAGGACTGAAGGGCCCGGCGGTGGACGGCCTGATCGTGCGGATGGCGAATCCCGGCAAGATCGTCCTGACGCAGCCCGTGGCAGCCCAGAACCCGCAGTCAGCCGGCAGCGCGGCCGCTCCAACAAATAGCGAAGGCGCAGAAGCAACCGCAGATGCCGGCAAGTCCACGATCGCAGCCGGACGGCGCGTAAGCCAGCAGGAAACCTCGCGATTCACGTCGCTCTACAACAAAGGCCAGATCGCCGACGCCGTCAAACTGGCTCGCACGCTAACCCAGCGCTTCCCCGCCGACGGCAACGCGTGGCGCTGGTTCGGGATTGCGTTGCATCGTCTGGGCCGTTACGACGACGCGCTCATCCCGCTGCGCAAGGCTGCCGAACTCCTGCCCGAAGAGCTGGAGAGTCGCGCCGTCCTCGCGGATACGCTGCGACTGAAAGGCTTGCACAAGGACGCCGAAGAAGTCTGCCGCGCGATCATCGCGATCAACCCGGCCTACGCCGAAGCGCAACGGATCTACGGCATGTCGCTGGTTCACCAGGGACGAGTGGCCGAAGGTCTGGCTGCGGCCCGGCGCGCGATCGAACTGGCGCCGGACACGTCCGGCATGTACAACACACTGGGCGTGTTGCAGCTCGATCTGGGCATGGTGAGCGAAGCGGAGAAAAGCTTTCACGTCGCGCTGGAGAAAGACCCGAAAGACCCGATCGCGGCGGACAACTATCTGTTTTCGCTCGCCCACAATCCTGAAGTCAAGCAGGACACGCTGTTCGCCGAACACATTAAATTCGCGCAACAGCACGAAGCGCCGGTGCGTTCGCAGTGGCCGCGTCATGTGAACAAGCGCACGCCGAATCGCAAGCTGAAGATCGGCCTCGTTTCCGGTGACCTGTTCCGTCACGCCGTCGCCTCGTATCTGTTGCCGATCATGGAGCGTCTCGCGACCGACGCCAGCGTCTCGCTTCATGTGTACAACAACCACATCCTGGAAGACGACTACACCCATTTGCTGCGCAAGTGCGCCCATGAATGGCACCAGGTCACCGGCATGCCGGACGCGCACCTGGCCAACCGGATCCGCGACGACAGAATCGACATTCTGTTCGACCTGTCCGGCCACACGGGCCGCAATCGTCTTCTCACGTTCGCGCGCAAGCCCGCGCCGATCCAGGTCAGCTGGCTCGGCTACCCGGCCACGACCGGCCTGAGCGCGATGGACTATTACCTCGTGGACCGGTTCGGTGTGCCGTTCGGCGAACCGGAGCGCATGTTCTCCGAGAAGATCGTCCATTTGCCCGCGAACGCGCCCTTCCTGCCGGAAAAAAGCGCGCCGCCGGTCAACATCCTGCCGGCCATGCACAACGGCTACGTGACGTTCGGCAGCTTCAACCGCCTCAACAAACTGCGCCCCGACGTGATCGCCCTCTGGGCGGAATTGCTGAACGCGCAACCGTCGTCGCGAATGTTGCTGGGCGCGATTGCAACCGACGAGGACGAACAATTGCTCCTCGACTGGTTCGACAAAGCAGGCATCTCGCGCGAGCGTCTGATGTTCCGCCGCCGCTCGAGCATTCCGGTCTATCTGCAGCAGCATTTTCACGTCGATATCTGCCTCGACACGTTCCCGTACACGGGTTCGACCACCGTGCTGAATTCCCTGTGGATGGGCGTGCCGACCTTGACGATTGCAGGCGAGACGTTGCCGAGCCGCGCCGGCGCCACCTGGATGTCGCACGTCGGCCTGCAACAGTATCTCGCCGCCGATAAGGCGGACTTCGTCGCCAAGGGCGTCGCGCTGTCGTCGGATATCGAGGCGCTCGCCGCACTGCGCACCGGTTTGCGCGAGCGCTGCATGGCCTCGGCGGCATTCCGGCCTGAAGTCGTCGCCGCGGGCTTGTCGCGCGCATTGCGAATCATGTGGCAACGCTGGTGCGACGACCAACCGCCCGTCGCGTTCGAAGTAACGGCAGAAGAAGCCACCGCCGCCACCGACGACGCCGCCGCGCCGTCCAAGACAGGGGACAACAAGTGAACGCAGCCTTACCGCTTGGGGCCATCGACCCGCAGATCGACGAGCGCATTTACGTTACCCAGCCGCACCTTGCGCCGCTTGAAGAATTCATCCCCTATCTTCAACAGATCTGGGACAGCAAGATCCTCACCAATGCCGGCCCATTTCACCAGCAGTTCGAAGAGGCGCTGTGCAAGTACCTCGGCGTGCGTCATCTTGCGCTGTTCACCAACGGCACGCTGGCGCTGCTCACCGCGCTGCAGGCGCTGCGCGTGACCGGCGAGGTGATCACGACGCCCTATTCGTTCGTGGCAACCGCCCACTCGCTGGTCTGGAACGGCATCAAACCGGTATTCGCCGACGTCGATCCGCATACGCTCAATCTCGATCCCGCCAAAATCGAGGCCGCGATCACGCCGCAGACCACCGCGATCATGCCGGTGCATTGCTACGGCAAGCCGTGCGACGTCGAGGCGATCCAGAAGATCGCCGACAACTACAATCTGAAGGTGATTTACGACGCGGCCCATGCTTTCGGCGTGCAGACCGAAACCGGCAGTGTGCTCGAACACGGCGACCTTGCCGTGCTGAGCTTCCACGCGACGAAGGTCTTCAATACCTTCGAAGGTGGCGCGATCATTTGCCAGGACGCCAAGACCAAACAGCGCATCGACCATCTGAAGAACTTTGGATTCGTCGATGAGGTGACTGTAGTTGCGTCCGGCATCAACGGCAAGATGAGCGAAATCAACGCCGCGTTTGGGTTGCTGCAATTGCAGCACATCGACGAAGCGCTGGCGCGGCGCGCGCGGATCGACGCAATCTATCGCGAACGGCTGCGCGACGTGCGCGGTATCCGCTGCCTGCCCAAAGAAGGCCAGAAAGTCGCGAACCATTCGTACTTTCCGATTCTCGTCGGCCCGGAGTATCCGATCAGCCGGGATGCGCTGTATCAGAAGTTCCGCGACCAGAATATCTACGCGCGCCGCTATTTCTATCCGCTGATCTCGGACTTTCCGATTTATCGCGGCCTGCCTTCGGCGCGTCAGGACAATCTGCCGGTCGCGCATACCGCTGCACAACAGGTACTGTGTCTGCCGATTTTCCCGGCGCTGACCGACGACATGCTCGATCGCATCATCGGGATCATCGCGGATACCTGAACGCCATGAAGCTCGCGATCATGCAGCCCTACCTGCTGCCGTATATCGGCTATTTTCAGCTGGCAGCGGCTGTCGACAAGTTCGTCTTTTACGACGACGTGAACTTCATCAAGAACGGCTGGATCAACCGCAACCGCATGCTGCAGGGCGACCAGGTGCGTTATCTCACCGTGCCGCTCAGTGGCGCGAGCCCTATGCTGAAGATCAACGAGGTGCTGGTCGAGCCGCGCGAGCGCTGGCTACGCAAGCTGCTCGAATCGATTCGGCATGCTTATGCCAAAGCGCCTCACTACCCGCAGGTGAGCGCGTTGGTCGGACGGATTCTGGCGGAGCCGCTCGCGCCGGTTTCGCTGCTCGCCTCGCACACCGTGATGGAAATCTGCAAATACCTCGAGATCGATACCGAGTTCGTCCCGTCGTCGACGAAATACGGCAATGCGCAACTCAAAGGTACTGAGCGGGTCCTGGACATCTGCGCGCGAGAGCAGGCGGCTACCTATGTGAACCTGCCGGGCGGTCGAGCGCTTTACGATAGCAACGCATTCTCGGCACGCGGCGTGGAGCTTGCCTTTATCGAGCCGAACCTGAGCCCGTACGCACAGTTCGATGACGCGTTTCACCCGGCCTTATCCATTCTCGACGTCCTGATGTTCAATAGCAAAAACAGCGTGAGAGATATGCTGTGCGTCGAGGTGAACGCATGACGGCTCGCGAATCGCGCGCAATCGGCGGCTATTTCGAACTCGAACTGCCGCGAGTCGACGCGTCGCTTCACGGCAACGCACTGCGCTTTCAGTCGTCGCGCGCCGCGTTTCTTGCACTGCTTCGCGCGGGGCGACCGACTGCCGTCTGGATGCCCTGGTACGTCTGCGATGCGATGATCGAACCGCTGCGCATGACCGGCACGCCGGTCAAACGCTATCGGCTCGATGCCGACTTGCGCGTGCAGTCTGCCGACCTCGCGCACGGCGAGTGGCTCGTCTACGTCAACTACTTCGGACTGTGCGCTCGCCAGGTCGACGACGTGCTCAGCCGGTTTCCGCGCGAACGCGTGCTGATCGACAATGCGCAGGCGTTGTTCGCGCGGCCCGCCGATTGTCTCGCCACACTGTATTCGCCGCGAAAATTTCTCGGCGTGCCGGACGGCGGCTATCTCGTCACGCAGCAGCCAGTCGACATGCCGGCAGCGTTTGACGAAGGCTCATTGCTGCGCTGCGGGCATCTGCTGACCCGGCTCGCGAAAGATGCGGAAGCAGGCTACGCCGACTACGCGGCGGCCGAAGAAAGTCTGAAGCAACAAGAGCCGTTGCGGATGTCGACATTGACCGAGCGGTTACTCGCCAGCATCGACTACGATAGTGTGAAGGCACGGCGAGTCGAAAATTTCGCCTTCCTGCACGAGAAGCTGCAGCGCTACAACCGCTTCACGTTTCGCTACGACGAACAGACGGTGCCGCTCTGCTATCCGTTGTTCAACGCGCCCACCGGCGCGCGCGAAGCGCTTCGTGCGCAGCGCATCTATACACCCACCTACTGGCCGGACGTGGCGGACGCTGAAGGCGCGCCGGACTTCGAACGCGATCTCCCGGGTTCGACGCTTTGCGTGCCGTGCGATCAGCGCCTCACACGCGACGATCTCGAGCCGATCGTGCAACACTTACTGGACCGGCTCGCATGAGCGACAACACGATATTCCTGCGCGAAATCGAGCGCGGCGATCTGCCGACAATCAATGCATGGCGCGCCGACAAGGCATTGGTCAGCCTGCTGGGCGGCGCCTTCCGCTATGTGGGCGCCGAGATCGACAACAAATGGTTCGATAGTTACCTCGGTTCCCGCGCGGGCAACGTGCGTCTCGCCGTGTGTCTCGCCTCGACCCAGGCCGTGGTGGGCGTGACATACCTGCTGGGCATCGACTGGGTGAACCGCAGCGCGGAGTTCTCGATTCAGATCGGCGCGGAAACGGCACGCGGCCGGGGCATCGGCGAGGCCGCGACGCGTCAGACGCTCGACCACGCGTTCGGCGACCTCAATCTCAACCGCATTTCGTTGACCGTGCTCGCATCCAATGCGCGCGCCATCGCGCTTTACGAGAAAGTGGGCTTTCGTGCCGAAGGTCTGCTGCGCCAGGCCGCCTTCAAAGGCGGCCGCTATCTCGACATCATTCCGATGGCCATCCTGGCTGACGATCGGCGCTGAGCCCTTCCCTTTTGCCGTTGTCTTGCTCCACCCATGAACACGATTGACGCTCACCACCACACCGCACTTGCAACGGCAGGCTGGACCGTGCTTCCCCGCCTGATACGCAGCGAATTGCTCGATTCGCTGGTCCAGGCGCTGGGCCCTTCGCTCGCGCTGCGCGACGCAATCCGACGACGCAACGGCGTGCTGGAAAACAGCGCCGGCACCTTGCATCATCTGCTGATGGATGACCCGTGCTACGTCGAATTGCTCGCGGAACTCTCGGCGCTGGAGCCGGTTTTCAAAGGATACTTTGAAGGCAACTTCATCCTGAATTCGTACGGCGGCGTGATCAACGAACGCGCCTCGCGCTCGTATGTGCAGAACGTGCATCGCGACATTCGCTTCGGCTCGGACACGCGGCGCTTCATGGTGAACGCGTTGGTGATGCTCGACGATTTCACGCTCGAGAACGGCGCGACGCATGTTCTCTCGCACTCGCAAAACATCCAGCAGCAGCCTACCGACGAGCATTTCTACGCTCAGGCCGCACGTGCGACCGGCGAGCGCGGCTCGGTTCTGCTGTTCGATTCGCGCATGTGGCATGCCACCGGACGCAATACCACCGACGCGCCGCGACGTGCGCTGACACTGACTTTCACCAGCCCATTCTTCAAGCCACAGCTCGATTACGCGCGGCTGTTCGGCTACCGCAATCTCGACCGCTGCAATGCATGGATGCGCCAGGTGCTCGGCTTCAATGCCCGGGTGCCGGAGTCGCTCGATGAATTTTACGTGCCGGTGGAGCAGCGGTTCTATCAACGCGGACAGGATTGACGACATGAGCAGAGACTACAACGCGGAAGCGAAAGATCATCCGGAACATCGCTACGCTTACGACTTCGACTACCTGATGCATGAGTACATGCTTCGGACCTTCGAGCCGTTCCTCGCCGGCGATAACGCGCTTGAACTGGGATGCTTCGAAGGCAACTTCACGCGCCTTCTGACGAAGCGCTTCGATTCAGTGGAAGTGGTCGAAGCATCCGCGGACTGTATCGCCGTTGCGTCGGATAAGACCCAAGGCGCCGCCAGCTTCCATCACTCGACGTTCGAGACTTTCGAACCGTCGCGACGCTATGACAATATTTTCCTCATCCATACGCTCGAACACCTCGATGATCCGGTTGAAGTGCTGAGGCGGATTGGTGGCTGGTTATCCGAGGGTGGCCGGCTGTTCGTGGCCGCGCCGAATGCGCGCGCCGGCTCCCGGCAGATCGCGGTCAACATGGGACTGATCGACCATCACGCCGCCGTGACGCCGGCGGAAGCCGCACATGGACACCGGGTAACCTATTCGATCGATACGCTGCGGGCCGATCTGCGTGCGGCGAACCTGCGCCCGGTGACTGAAGGCGGCGTGTTTTTCAAGGGTCTCGCCAACTTCCAGATCGATGCGGCATTGCAGGCCGGCATTATCTCCCGAGCGTATCTGGACGGCTGTTTCGAGTTAGGCCGCGTCTATCCTGATTTGTGCTCGAGCGTGTACGCGATATGCCAGCGCGAGATGGAGCGCTGATCGGGACGCTCGAGTCCAGTTTGCGTCTGCCTGAGCGGGCTGCCCGATCTTCGGCGGTGCGCTGCCGCGCGGCCGCCGGCCGCCACAGCCGCGCTCTTGCCGATAGATGTTACGGCGGAGGCGGACGCATCGCGGCCCCCAAGCGACCACACAGTCTTTCCTTGCCATTCAAGCAAGCGACGGGCGCAACGCTTCCGGCAACTCACGTCTCACGCTCGACTCACCGCGCGCGCTACTGAAAAGTCGCATTGACCGACAGTTGCACCGCATTGCCCTTCGGCCGGTTGCTCGTGTTGAACTCATTGACCCACCGCAGGGCCGCCGACACGGGGGTTTTCTGGATCTTGCCCGACCACGTGACCATCGGCCCGAGGCCGACGGAATGCCCCTGACTGCCGCCGACGAGGTCTGCGATACCGCCGCTGTCATTGCCGATCTGCTGAATGTAGCCGCCCACCACGCCGACGCCCCAGCCATTGCTGAAGCGCTTGAGCGCAAGTAGATCGAGCACGCTGACCGGCGCGTTGTGATAGTGGGTGTCGTTATTGGGTGTGTAGAACTCGAGACCATAGTTCAACGACAATTCGATGTTCTCTTTCGGAAGCAGCTTCGTATAGGCGATCGTCGGCGTGAAGGTCCACGTGTTCTGCCCGGCATTGGCCAGCCGGTTAGGGTTGTATGCGCCAGTCGGCGCATAGATCTGCACGCTCAGCGCGACATGGTCTGTCTTGGTCAGGTGATAACCGGCGATGACCGGCGTGAAGAAGAAATCGGCGAATTGCGTGCCGTGGTCGTTCGGCAAGCGGCCATGGAACGACGAGATGTCGGTGTACTGGACCGGCACGCCGAACGAGGACGCGAAGTTCCAGCCACCCGCGGTGATACCCCACGTCTTGACCGCAGCGAGGATGGTGTACTCGGCCGTCGCGTTGACGCCGGCCGTGACCTGCCCGGCGATCGGAATCGATTTGCTCGCGCCTAGCGACCCTTCGTAATAGATCGTGGCGGCGGACACGATCCAGTCGTTGGTGGGCGGCACGACACCGCCGTACGGCGTCACCTGCATGCCGGTAATGGGCCGGCCTATACCGCCTTCAGTCGCCCACGCCGTTTGGCAGAGACTCACACCGGCAGTGGTCAGAAGCGCGCCTTTGCACAGCTGGGTGACGAGCTGCCTCGTCGCGAAGAAACGGTTAGGTTGACTCATGATCGTCCTCATCAAATAGAAGTTCGGCATTCTCACTCCAGCCGAACCGCATCCGCACCGTCTGCGTCGCCAAGCCGCACGCGCGCGGGTGCGCCCGTGTGTCGGCCTTGTGTCGACCTTCGCACGCGATTGACGGCGGCGTCCAGTTTTCATCGAGCATGGCTTGCCGCGACCCGTAGGCGCGCAAGTACAGGGAGAACTTTGCAACAGCCGGCACCGGCGACGCATTGGCGAAACTGTCTTCGCGGGCCTCTCGTCTCGCACGTGGAGCGAGAGCAAGCCGTTTGCGTTGAAATTCGAGTTTTTGATCGGCTTGCCGGGGCGCGTAGCGGTTATGTGCGTTGAGTGAAGAAAAGTAATGCCAGTTGTATAACGTCAGCGACCGGGCGCCTTTCTCAGACGGCTGCCGATCTCCATGGAAGCTCGCAGTGTAGCGCCCGCCGCCGTCGCGAAATGGGCCCGATGCGTCGGTGTCCGAATAAAAACAGTTTGTCTTGCTCACGCTGTTGACAAAGCTGTTCGACTTCTCTATCAGCGTTTGGGTACGCTGGTCGGTGTCAAAGACAGCGCCGCTCCTGATCGTACGGCGGTTCCCCGGCAAGACATCGCTTGTGGCGTCAAGGTTCGTATTGTCGCGTTGGCTCAAATCGGCCCGCATACCGACCGGCGAGAACACAGACACGAACGCGACCGCGCATACCGTTTCCTCCCCAAACACGCAGCTATAACCCATTATTGGGCCTCGTCTATGGGCGCTCTCATTGCCGAGCGCCCGCCTTTGCCTACGCGAAATCGTTTCAAAGGAGCGGTGGCTTTCGCGTGTCCGATTTAAATCGAATTCATTATTTCGCGCGTGTTCATGCGGCCGAGAAATCGGCAAGCAGATATCAATCCACGCGGATAAAGCATGCTATGTCACTCGAACAATTGGGAATGGCAGTGCGACGGAATACAGGGCTTGCATGAGCGCTCCTTGAAAACGAGAAACGCCGCATCAAACGAAGCATGCGGAAAGTGGACGAATCACCACGCTGGCATCGTTGGCAATACTAGCAACGTTTCCGGCAATTTCAGAGATAAATTTGTAACGCTGCCGAAGGGCTAGGCGAAGCGGGGAGTCGTCCGGCTTGCTGATTTATTCAATGGATATTCGTGCCGAAGGAGCGGGCTCCGCTGTCACCGAAAAAATCTCGCAAGGGCTGCAATAAGCGCCTTAGCCCATTAGACTGGCGCTCGCTCCAGATTCGACCCACCGTTTTCGATGAGGCTTTCATGATTCGCTCGCTGCACCGGTACTGCATCGCCTTCACCGTCGTACTTCTCTCCGCTTGCTCCGTCACGCCGCGCCAGGATGGCGGCGAATCGCAGGCCGGCGCAGCGACGGCCGCGACGTTGGCATCATGGAACGGCACCAGGGCCAAGCGCTCGATCGTCGATTTCGTCACGCTCGTGACGACACCGGAGTCCAAGGACTTCATCCCGCGCGCCGACCGTATTGCCGTGTTCGATAACGACGGCACACTGTGGCCCGAGCAGCCGGCCTCCGTGCAGCTGGTGTTCGCGCTGCAACGTGTGAAGACGGTGGCCGGACGGCATCCGGAGTGGAAGCGTCAGGAACCGTTCCGCTCGATCCTCAAAGGCAACCTCAGGAATGTGGCGGCAAGCGGCGACGCCGGCTCGATGCGGCTACTGGCCACGGCGCACGCAGGCATGACGAGCGAGCAGTTCGCCGCGCTCGTGCACGAATGGTTCGATTCATCGAGCGACCCGCGCTTCAACCGTCCTTATGCCGATCTCGCGTATCAGCCCATGCTCGAATTGCTTGCCTATCTGCGCGCGAACGGCTTCAAAACTTATCTGGTGACGGGCGGCGATGTCGAGTTCGTCCGCGAGGTGGCTCAGCGCATGTATGGCATTCCGCCGGAGCAGGTGATCGGCAGCACCGTCAAATACCGGTACAGCCAGACCAACGGCGCAATTTCGCTGACGCGCCTCGCGCAAGTCGACACGCTGGTCGACGGCGCGGCCAAACCGCTTGCCATCGATCGCGTGATCGGCCGACGTCCGGTGATCGCGTTCGGTAACGCGGATGGCGACGCGCCGATGCTCGAATGGACTTCGGCAGGTGACGGCCCGCGCCTTGCCGCGCTCGTGCATCACACGGATGCGGAACGCGAATACCAGTATGACCGCACGTCGAAGAGTGGCAAGCTCGACAAGGGTCTCGACGAAGCCGGCGCAAAGGGCTGGCTCGTCGTCGACATGAAAGACGACTGGAACACCGTGTTCAGGCCAGCCAGCGCAACGACATCAGCAGCAGCGGGCGCGCCGGCCCATTGAGCCTGAAGCGAGAAAAGCCGCCGGTGCGCGGCCTTTCCCGATTGCTTCACCTGCCGCTCGTTGACGCATTGAGCCGCGCGGCTAGCGCGTCAGCGTAATGGCCAGATACGTGACGTACAGCACGCCGCAAACCAGCAACGCCCACACCGGCACGCCGCGCTCGCGCACATTGATGCGCAGCCAGGCCGCCGCGGCGAGCGTGATCACGATGCCGGTCACCACTTCGATGCGCGGCGTCCACGGGGTCAGCAGAATGCCTATCGCGGGCAGCAAGGTGCCCTGGAACACCATTGCACCGGTGATATTGCCGAACGCCAGCGTGTCTTTGCCGCGGCGAATCCACAAAATGCTGTTGACCTTCTCAGGCAGTTCGGTAGCGATCGGAATGATCAGCAGCGAGAGCAGCAGCGGCGACACGCCGAGCGCCTGCGAGACGCCGCGCACCCCGTGGATGAAGCCCTCCGCGCCCCACACCAGCAACGCGACGGCCAGCGCCAGCTGCACCACGATCGTGGCCATGTTGGTCGGCACGCCGAGGCGCGAGATCAGCATCTTGCCCGGCGCTTCGGTGCCGTGACCGGCATCGACCAGATCATTCGACGCGCGGAAAGTCATCACCACATAGGTGACATACACCCCGACCAGCGCCACGCTGAAGAGCGCACGCACGAGCATCCGCTCGTGCGGCACGTACATCGCCGCGGCGGCCAGCACGAACGCGCACAGGAAATAGTTGAGGTCGCGCGTGAAGCCCGAGCGCTCCGGCGCGACCCAGCCGCTAGCGCCGCGCGAGCCGAGGATCGCGAGCGTCATCAGAAAGGTGGAGAGGGTGGAAAGCATTAGCGGCGCGCCGAGAATTGCGCCGACGCCGATCTCCTGATTGACCGCACTATCGGTCGTGCCGCCGGCGATCGCCAGCAACGGCACGAGAGTCTCGGGCAGAGCCGTGCCGACGGCGGCGAACAGCGAACCTGTCACGCCTTCGGAAATCTTGAGACGTTCGCCCAGGTGCTCGAGCGCGTTGGTGAAGAGTTCGGCCGCCAGCAGAATGACGACCAGCATGACTGCGAGTTCGAGCAGGAGACTGGTCATGCGCGTTTCCCTTCAAGCATGGAGAGGCAGCGGCGCGGCGGACGGCCAAGCGGGAAGACTGGCAGGGCAAAACGAGGTATCACGGGACAACTCCGCGGTCGGACGTAGATGACAAACCAATGACGCACCGCCACCCGTCCGACCAGAACGAGGCAGTACGTCAATGGTCTCGCCAAACCGACCCGGTCGAACGCGCCATGACCGAAAGGCCAAGTATGTTGACGCGCTCTCCTTCAATGGATGAAGGAAGGCTACTCCCCAGTGACCGGGGGATTCTAACGGCAGGGGACGCTTTCAACAACCTTGTTGCAGCGAGAGGCAGCCGGGGTGGCGCGGCACCTCGGAGCTTTGCCCGGTTCGGTGCGGCTTTGCGGCAAGAGCGCAGGAAATGCGATGTTCGATGAATTTGCCGCCCGGCCGCGAGCCGAACGGGTCAATTGAAGTGATACTGCAGTCCGATTGTGAAACTGTTATTCGTTCTTTTGGTGCCGTCGCAATTGCCGGTGTCGGTTGTCCATTCACCTACCGCGCTTACGTGCTTGGCAAATTTATATTCGACGCCCAAACCCCAATGGAAGCGTGTGTCCGGATCGTCGCCAGTAAACCCAATGCGGACATAAGGCAGAATCTGGTTGAACGGCATGCCGAATTTCGCATCGATTCCGGCGTCTTTATAGGTTGTCGAGCCGTGATGTAAATCAGCAAAAGCCTCGGCGCCCACTATGAACCGTTCGACGTCGAAGTTATATCCAGCCGTGAAACCCGGAAAAACCGTAGTGTGCGATGGCTTGTTGATGACGCCGGAAGCATCGGAATTATTCACACCCACCTTGAAGCCCAGATAGGGACCGGCAAATTGGCTTGCCACCGTGACAGGCGGAACCGATTGCGCGTGCACGAGATTGGATAGCATCGTGATCGATGCGATTAAAATCAACCGGGCTATTTTGTACATGACCTGCAAAATAAAACAATGGGCGCGCGGATGGCTTCGCAATGCCTTTATTAATTAGGGAAGCGATTGTTGAATTACCGCTTATGGAACATCCACGCGTTATACGATTTGGATGGTCAACGCATGCTAATTAAACGGATAGGCTGGGGCAATTGGAAATTTCAGAAGACGGACGTTTATATGTCTGAATCTGAATTGACGAACAGTAAGCTACAGAGATCTTGGGATAATTCTGTCGACGCGGATGAGATCGTGGACGGCCGGCAGTGAGCGTATCTGTGGCTTATGTGCGGCTTATCGGCGGGATTGCGGCGCCCGGAAGACATCGCAAGACGGTGGAAAAACAAAAAGGGCTTGGCGCACACAGCGCAAGCCCTTGATCGAGATCGACTCTTTATGGTGCGCCCGGCTGGGATCGAACCAGCAACCCCTGCCTTCGGAGGGCAGTACTCTATCCATTGAGCTACGGGCGCTTCAACACGAAAGCGCGGCAACCAGAATGGATGCGACGCCAAAGCGAGACCGAAAGGATACCCGGTTTCAGCCATACCGTCCACCGGACGGCCTGAATGGCGGCACACGGCGCCTTCCGGCCGACCCTCGCGATGCGGGTAAACGCCTGCTGAACAGCTCGCCGCGCCCCTCGCCGCCGTCGAAATCTTGCGTCTATAATCGTCCGTGGCTGATTTGAGAACAAGAAGTTGCCGTCACGCTGTACCGCTCACATACCCACGGAGACGAGACAAGCATGAGCGAAGCACCACACGGAGCCCCGATCAAAACCCCCGGGCAGCTCGTCGCTGCGATCATTGCCAGTTTTGCGGTACCGATCGTCATCATCGTTCTGCTGGCCGTCTACGTCGATAACTCGACGCGCACCGGCGCCGGCACCGACTCTCTCTCCGAAGCCGAGGTCACCGCCCGCATCAAGCCATTCGCCCAGGTCGACATTCGCGACGCCAATGCGCCGCGCGTCTACAAGACCGGCGAAGAAGTCTACAAAGCCGTTTGCTCCGCTTGTCACGCATCGGGTGCGGCGGGCGCGCCGAAATTCACCAATACCGCCGACTGGGCGCCGCGCATCGCGCAGGGCTTCGACACGCTGCTGCACACGGCGCTCGCCGGCAAAGGCGCAATGCCGCCGCGCGGCGGCACCAGCCCGGACGACTACAGCGACTTCGAAATCGCCCGCGCAGTCACCTATATGGCGAACAATTCCGGCGCGAGCTTCCCTGAACCGGCCCAACCGGCGGCGGGCGCCGCGGCGGCATCCGGTGCAGCAGCAGCCGCGGCTCCGGCCGGCGCTTCTGACGCAGGCGCGGCCCAAGCCGCCGCGGCCATGGCCGCGATGGCCAGCGTGCCGCAAGCGGCCGCACCGGCGGCCGGCGGCACGCAAAGCGCGGATGCCTCGCAAGCCGGCAAGGCGCTGTATCAGCAAGTCTGTCAGGCCTGTCACGCGGCAGGCGTACTGAACGCACCGAAGTACGGCGACAAGGACGCCTGGGCGCCACGTCTGAAAGAACCCATGGACACGGTCTATAACTACGCGCTGCACGGCAAGGGCGCGATGCCCGCGAAAGGCGGCTCGAATGCCTCGGACGCGGACGTGAAGGCCGCCGTCGACTACATGGTCAGCGCGGTGAAGTAAGACGAACGACGGCGTCTGCCAGGTCGTAAAAAATCCCTGCCCGCGGTGACGCGGTGCAGGGATTTTTTTATCGGCCATCGCTGAAGCGCGCTACCCAGGTGCCCGATTTCGACACTCACTCACGCGCGCTGAACGCGCGTCTCTTGCCTCGGTATTCGCGACACTCGCTCAAGGCTTCTGCAACAGCGCCTTCAAACTGGCAAGCCGGTCTTTCGGCGACATCGGCGCTTCTTCGGGCGTCGGCGGGGGAGCGTCGTCGAGCAGCATTTCGGGAATGAAGCGCGACGGCTCGCACACCACCGTTTCTCGCGCGCGCTTGCGCTTCTTGCACCAGTTCAGATGCAAACTGCGCTGCGCACGCGTGATCGCGACGTACATCAGCCGGCGCTCTTCTTCGATGCGCGCGTCGTCGATCGGCTCGTCGTCGGGACCGCCGCGATGCGGCATGATGCCTTCTTCGACACCAACCAGAAACACGTGCGGATACTCCAGGCCCTTCGACGCATGCACCGTTGAGAGCCGCACCGCGTCGGGATCTTCCTCGCGGCCTTCGAGCATCGACATGAGCGCGACGGTCTGGATCAGACCGAGCAGATTCTTGCCAGTGTCGCCGAGACCGTCGGCGGTGTCGTAGCCGGTGGCTTCGTCGGCCGCGGCGCCCGTCGGCTCAGCCTTGGTGCCTTTGCGCTTCAGCCACTCCATGAACTCAAGCACGTTCTGCCACTTGGACTGCGCCTGACGTTCGTCGAACGCGTCGTACAGATAGGCTTCGTAGTGGATGGCGTCCATCAGTTCGTCGAGCAGCGTGCCGGCGGCGTCTTTCTCGGCGCGGTCGGTGAGGCGCTGCATGAAGTCGCAGAACACGCGCATCGGTTCGATCTGCCGCGGCGACAGACGCGCCTCGATGCCGCCCATGTACACCGCTTCGAACAGCGACACCTTGGCCTGTCCTGCGAACGAGCCGAGCGCCTCGAGCGTGGTATTGCCGACGCCGCGGCGCGGCGTGGTGATCGCGCGGATGAACGCGGGGTCGTCGTTCGCGTTGGCGATCAGACGCAGATAGGCGCAGATGTCCTTGATCTCGGCCTTGTCGAAGAACGATTGGCCGCCGGACAGCACATACGGAATCCGCTCACGCCGCAACACCTGTTCGAAGATGCGCGCCTGGAAATTGCCGCGATACAGGATCGCGTAGTCGCGGAAATTCGCGCGGCGCTCGAACTTGTGCGCCGACAGGCGAAACACCACGGACTCGGCCTCGTGTTCTTCGTCGTTGCACGGCGTGACGGTGATCGTGTCGCCCATGCCGTGTTCGGACCACAGCTTCTTTTCGAACAGCTTTGGATTGTTCGCGATCACGTTGTTCGCGGCCGTCAGAATGCGCACCGTCGAGCGGTAGTTCTGCTCCAGCTTGATCAGATGCAGCTTCGGAAAATCTTTGCTGAGCTGCCCGAGATTTTCGAGCGTCGCGCCGCGCCAGCCGTAAATGGCCTGATCGTCGTCGCCGACCGCCGTGAACGCCGCGCGCTTGCCGGCCAGCAGTTTCACCAGTTCGTACTGACAGGCGTTGGTGTCCTGATATTCGTCGATCAGCAGATAGCGCAGCTTGTTCTGCCAGCGGTCGCGCACCTGTTCGTTCTTCTCGAACAGTTCGGCGGGCAGGCGGATCAGATCGTCGAAATCCACTGCCTGATAGGCATGCAGCGTCGCCACGTAATTGCGGTAGACAATCGCGGCCTGATGCTCGTCCTCGTTCGCGGCAATGGCAATCGCCTGCTCGGGCATGATCATGCCGTTCTTCCACAGCGAGATGATCGACTGGATCTTGCGGATGAAACCCTTGTCCGTCGAGCCGACCTGTTCCTGGATCATGCCGAAGCAGTCGTCCGAATCCATGATCGAGAACTGCGGCTTCAGGCCGACGTGTTCCGCTTCCTGCCGCAGAATCTGCACGCCGAGCGAGTGGAAGGTGCAGACCGTCAACTGATTGACGGGCACTTTGCGGCCTTCCTTGCCGGGCGTGGTGAGCGTCTTGCCTTCGAGCAGCTTGCCCACGCGCTCGCGCATTTCCAGCGCGGCCTTGTTCGTGAATGTGACGGCGGCGATGTGGCGCGGCTCGAAGCCTTTGGCCTCGATCAGATGCGCGATTTTCTGCGTGATCACGCGCGTCTTGCCGCTGCCTGCGCCGGCGAGCACGAGACACGGACCGTCGAGATAACGGACCGCTTCATTTTGAGCGGGGTTCAGGCCTGCGGACATCGTCTGTGGATGGGTGATGCGGTTAAAGCGGCGGTTGAGGGCGCGGTGGCGAAACGCCGGCCGAAGGCCCGGGGGCATGCTGCGCGGCGCCGTGCCGGAACAGGCGCCCCGCACGGTGCGGAGGGTGTTCTGGCCCGCTTCGCAAACGCGCGAGAGGAGCGATGTTAACACGGATGCACGCAACCAATGCCCGCGCCCCATGACAGCCGTCGGCATCACGACGACGCTGCCGATCCACCTTCAGGACATGCCACAATTGCGGTGTTGCGCGCCGCCGCCACGGTGGCAAAGCGGCGCGCCGTTTTTGCAGGAAGACACGCATGTCCGCATCGCTGAAGATTGGATTGATGGGTTACGGTTTCGCCGGCGCGACCTTTCACGCGCCGGTAATCGCGCACTGCGGCCGCGCGAGCGTCGCGGCCATCGCCACGAGCCAGCCGGAGCGCGCGCTCGCCGATTATCCGCACACGAAGGTGGTGGCCGACCTCGACGCGCTGCTCGCGCTCGACGACATCGACTGCGTCGTGATCGCCACGCCGAACGACACGCACTTCGAGCTGGCGCGCCGCACGCTGGAAGCGGGCAAGCACGTGGTGGTCGACAAGCCGGTCACGCTGAACGCCGCCGACGCCCGCACGCTGGCCAACATCGCACTCGCCCGCTGCAAGCTCTTCATGCCGTTTCACAACCGTCGCTGGGACGGTGATTTTCTGACCGTGCGCGATCTGCTCGCGAGCGGCGAATTGGGACGGATCACGCAATATGAATCACATTTCGACCGTTTCCGGCCGGAGGTGCGGCAGCGTTGGCGTGAAGAAGCGTCGCGAGGCGGCGGTCTGCTGCTGGACCTGGGGCCGCATCTGGTCGACCAGGCGTTGGCCCTGTTCGGCACGCCGCAGAGCGTGTCGGCCACCGTGCGCACGCATCGCGACAATGCCAGCGCGCCTGACTACGTGCATATCCAGCTCGGCTACGGTGAGTTCGAAGTGGTGTTGCACGCCAGCGCGTTGACCGCGCTGGTCGCGCCGCGCTTCTCGATTCACGGCACGCGCGGCAGCTATGTGAAAACCGGGCTCGACACGCAGGAAGATCAATTGAAAGCCGGCCTGCGGCCCGGCGACGAAGGCTTCGGCGCGGGCAATGCGGCCGGGTTGCTGCGCGTGCTGGAAGGCGATCAGGAAGTCGAGCGCGAGCTGCCGACGCGTAATGGAGATTACGTTGGCTTCTATATCGCCGTGGCCGACGCCATCCAGAACGGCGTGAAGTTCCCGGTCAGCGCTCAGGACGCTGTGGACGTAATGACAATTATCGAACTCGCCGCCCGGAGTTCTGAAGAAGGCGTCCGGCTGCCGTTCGAGCGCGTTCGCTGACCCGTTTGCCCGCGCGTCGAAACGCCTTGTGTACCTAAAACGGCACTTGTCGCCTCCGCGCGGGCCACGCTCCTGACAGGCCCGAAAGGAACATAACGTTACAAATAAGGCCGTGCCGCCAGTCAGCGCGCTCCGGCAGTCAGCCGTTGCTACCCAAGTAGCAAGACAAAACGACTATGACTTCCGGAGAGTTCATGCCCCGTACTATCCGCGCGCTCGCCGCGTGCGCCCTGCTCAGTTCGCTCGCCGCCTGTGTGGTGACGCCTCAACCCGCGCCAGCACCGCGCCCCAACCCGCAGCAGATCGCGGATCAGCGCCTGCGCCAGGTCGACGGCCGCATCGAGAATCTCAGCCGCCGTATCGACAATCGCGTGAATCAGGGCTATTACCCGCCCCCGCAAGGCGGCGCGCTGCACCATCGTCTCGATGTGATCCGTCAGGAAGCGCATGACATGGCCGCGCAACACGGCGGTGGCCTGTCCAGCGACGAACAGCGCGTGCTGAATCAGGAACTGGACAACGCGGCACACGCCATCGGCGAATAATCGCGCGCTCAGGCGCCGAAGCAGTGCAAGCGCGGGCATCGCGTCCCGCGCTTTTTTGGCGAGGGCAAGACGCCGCGTCAACCGCCGTGCCGCTCGCGGGCCCAGATTTGACAAGCCCCCGGCCCTCGCGTACATTCGCCGCACGCGTCGGGAGAGCGCGCTGGCCGCGGGAAACCGCAGGCCGCGCCGCCGAAGGGGCACACCCGCAAACTCTCAGGCAAAAGGACCGACCGCGTCGAAGAACCCGCGTTGAACCAAGCTCAGCGCACAGGTTTTTCGCACTCTGGAGAGCGGCAGTAGCCGTCTGCGTCGTTATAAATCGAGCGGATCTGGCAGGCTGCCCACCGAAGGGGCGCGCGTTTCACCGTGACGAATTCACATTCTCACGGCAACGCAATCTCTCAGGTATCGAGGACAGAGGGGCCATGCAACGCATCGCTCGCAGCTAAAAGGCCGCGAGGCGTAGCGCCGCATGGCCTTTTTTGTTTCGCGAGATGCCCGAGGCCCCATGACCGAACTCAAACACACCCCGCTCAACGCCACCCATCGTGCGCTCAATGCCCGCATGGTCGATTTTGGCGGCTGGGACATGCCCGTCAACTACGGCTCGCAGATCGACGAACACCGCGCCGTGCGCACCGACGCCGGCATGTTCGACGTCTCGCACATGTGCGTCGTCGATTTCACCGGCGAGCGCGTGCGCGCCTTCTTCGAATATGCGCTGGCCAATAACGTCGCCAAGCTGCAAACGCCCGGCCGCGCGCTGTACTCCTGTCTGCTGAACCCGAACGGCGGCGTGATCGACGACCTGATCGTCTATTACTTCGGCGAAGATCACTTCCGCGTGGTCGTTAACGCCGGCACCGCCGACAAAGACATCGCCTGGTTCGGCCAGCTCAACGCCGAAGGCAGCTTCGGCCTGACCATCACGCCGCGCCGCGACTACGCGATCGTCGCCGTGCAAGGCCCGAATGCTCGCGAAAAAGTCTGGCAAACCGTGCCGGCCGCGCGCGCCGCCACCGAAGCGCTGAAGCCGTTCAACGCCGCCCGCATCGAAGACACGCCGTTCGGCGAATTGACCGTAGCCCGCACGGGCTACACCGGCGAAGACGGCTTCGAAATCATCGTCCCCGCAGATCACGTCGAAGCGCTGTGGAACGCGCTGCAAGCGCAAGGCGTGCGCCCGGCCGGACTCGGCGCGCGCGACACGCTGCGCCTCGAAGCCGGCATGAATCTGTACGGCCAGGACATGGACGACAACGTCTCGCCGCTCGACGCCGGCCTCGCCTGGACGGTCGACCTCACCTCGCCGCGCGACTTCGTCGGCAAGGGCAAGCTGGAAGCGGACGGATCGCA
Organism: Burkholderia sp. WP9; assembly: GCF_900104795.1. Taxonomy (NCBI): domain Bacteria; kingdom Pseudomonadati; phylum Pseudomonadota; class Betaproteobacteria; order Burkholderiales; family Burkholderiaceae; genus Burkholderia; species Burkholderia sp. WP9. Next base: position 3,738,393 of record NZ_FNTG01000001.1, on the reverse strand, counting down.
GGCCGCGTTCGTCGGCCTGATCCTGCTGAAGGACAACGGCAAGGCAGCAGGCGTGCTGCGTGCTCATCAGAAAGTCGTCACGCCGCAAGGCGAAGGCGAAATCACCAGCGGCACGTTTTCCCCGACCATGCAGGAATCGATCGCCTTTGCGCGCGTGCCGAAAGGCGTGCAGCCGGGCGACACCGTTCACGTTCAAATTCGTGACAAGAACGTTCCCGCAAGCGTGGTAAAACTGCCGTTCGTGCGCAACGGCAAAGTGCTCGCGGTTTAAGCAAGCCGGCGCGTGCGCAAACCTTCACAAGAAAACGCCGGGCCGCCCCAAGTTTTCTTGTTCCCCTCGGGGGAACCTGGCGCGAAGCGACAGGTTTGGGGGCCCTTTAAGTCATTACCGAATCACACCGCATAGGAGCATCCGATGAGCATCCCGGCCGATCTGAAATACACCGAATCGCACGAGTGGGTCCGCACCGAAGCGGACGGCACGCTGACGGTCGGCATCACCGACCACGCGCAGGAAGCGCTCGGCGATATCGTCTTCTTCGAAGTCCAGGAACTGGGCAAAACCGTGACCGCTGGCGACACCGTCGCCGTGATCGAATCGGTGAAAGCCGCTTCCGATATCTACGCGCCGGTCTCGGGCGAAATCATCGAAGCGAACACGGCCGTGGCCGACACCCCGGATTCGGTCAACACGACGCCGTACGAAAGCTGGCTCTTCAAGATCAAGCCGGCCGCGGACGCCACGCAAGACCGTCTGATCGACGCCGACGCGTACACCAAGTCGATCGGCGCCTGATTCACCTTTACGTTTAACCCGATTGGTGCGGCGCGTCCCTCGCGCAGAGATAGCCGCACCGCCAGGAACACCCATGAAGCTCGAACACCCGGATCGTCTGATGAACCGCACTCCTCTCTCGCTCGCCGCGCTCGAAGTGCATGACGCCTTCGCCGAACGGCACATCGGCCCGGATGCGGCCGACCAGCACGCGATGCTCGAAGCCCTCGGCTTCGCGTCGCGCGCCGCGCTGATCGACGCCGTCATTCCGAAGACGATCCGCCGCACCGAAACGCTGCCGCTCGGCCCCTTCGCGCAACCGAAAAGCGAAGCCGAAGCGCTCGCCGCGCTGCGTGAACTCGCGGACAAGAACCAGGTGTTCCGCTCGTATATCGGGCAGGGCTATTACAACGCGCACACGCCGACGGTGATCCTGCGTAACGTGCTGGAAAATCCGGCGTGGTACACCGCGTACACGCCGTATCAGCCGGAAATCTCGCAAGGCCGTCTGGAAGCGCTGCTGAACTTCCAGCAGATGATCGTCGACTTGACGGGTCTGGCGATCTCGAATGCGTCGTTGCTCGACGAAGCAACCGCCGCCGCTGAAGCGATGACGCTGCTGCAGCGCATCGGCAAGCCGAAGTCGAACGTGTTCTTCGTGGCCGACGACGTGCTGCCGCAAACCATCGAAGTGGTGAAGACGCGCGCCACGCCGGTCGGTATCGAAGTCAAAGTGGGCCCGGCTGAGGAAGCGGCGAACGCGAATGCGTTCGGCGTGCTGCTGCAATACCCGGGCGTGAACGGCGACGTGCGCGACTATCGCGCGCTCGCCGAAGCGATCCATGCAGCGGGCGGCCACGTGGTGGTCGCCGCCGACCTGCTCGCGCTGACCGTGCTCACGCCGCCGGGCGAATGGGGCGCGGACGTGGCCGTGGGCAATACGCAGCGCTTTGGCGTGCCGGTCGGCTTCGGCGGCCCGCATGCGGCTTACCTCGCTGTGCGCGACGAATTCAAGCGTCAGATGCCGGGCCGCCTCGTCGGCGTGACCGTCGACGCACAAGGCAACCCCGCGCTGCGTCTCGCGCTGCAAACGCGCGAACAACATATCCGCCGCGAGAAGGCCACCTCGAACGTGTGTACCGCGCAAGCGCTGCTCGCGATCATGGCCAGCATGTACGCCGTCTATCACGGCCCGCACGGCCTGAAGACGATCGCGCTGCGCGTGAACCGGATCGCCGCGTTGCTGGCCGAAGGTGCTAAGCAACTCGGCTATACGCTCGTCAACGAAACGTTCTTCGACACGCTCACCTTCGAAACCGGCGCACGCACGCAAGCGCTGCACGACGCAGCGATTGCGAAGCGCATCAACCTGCGCCGCGTGAGCGACACGCAAGTCGGCCTGTCGATCGACGAAACCACGTCGCGCCGCGATCTGGCCGATCTGCTCGAAGTGTTCGCGCAAGCCGCGGGCGCGAAAGACATTCCGCAAGTCGACACGCTCGACGCAAAACTGGCCGCATCGAACACCGCATCCGTGCCGGCCGCGCTCGAACGCACCAGCGCGTACCTCACGCACCACGTGTTCAACCGTCATCATTCGGAAACGGAAATGCTGCGCTATCTGCGCAGTCTGTCGGACAAGGATCTCGCGCTCGATCGCTCGATGATCCCGCTCGGTTCGTGCACGATGAAGCTGAACGCGACCTCGGAAATGCTGCCGGTCACGTGGCCGGAATTCGGCCAGATCCATCCGTTCGCACCGGCTGAGCAAACCGTCGGCTACCGCGAAATGATCGATCAGCTCGAAGAAATGCTGGTCGCGGCCACCGGCTACGCGGCCGTATCGCTGCAACCGAACGCCGGCTCGCAAGGTGAGTACGCGGGCCTCCTGATCATCCACGCCTACCACGCGTCGCGCGGCGAAGCCCATCGCAATGTCTGCCTGATTCCCGCTTCGGCGCACGGCACCAACCCGGCGTCGGCACAGATGGCCGGCATGCAGGTAGTCGTGGTTGCCTGCGACGCGCAAGGCAACGTCGATATCGAAGACCTGAAGAAGAAGGCCGATCAGCACGCCGACAAACTCGCGGCGATCATGATCACGTACCCGTCCACGCACGGCGTGTTCGAGCAGAACGTGCGTGAAATCTGCGAGATCGTGCACGCGCACGGCGGCCAGGTCTATGTGGACGGCGCGAACATGAACGCCATGGTCGGTCTGACCGCGCCGGGCCAGTTCGGCGGCGACGTCTCGCACCTGAACCTGCACAAGACGTTCTGCATTCCGCACGGCGGCGGCGGACCGGGCGTCGGTCCGGTTGCGGTCGGCGCGCATCTCGCACAATTCCTGCCGAACCAGATCTCGTCGGGCTATGAACGCGCGCCGAACGGCATTGGCGCAGTGTCCGGCGCACCGTACGGCTCGGCGTCGATCCTGCCGATCTCGTGGATGTATATCGCGATGATGGGCGCGAAGAACCTCACCGCCGCGACCGAAACCGCGATCCTCAACGCGAACTACGTCGCGAAGAAACTCGCGCCGCACTATCCGGTGCTGTATTCGGGCCCGGGCGGACTGGTCGCGCACGAGTGCATTCTCGATCTGCGTCCGATCAAGGAAACCAGCGGCATCACCGTCGACGACGTCGCCAAGCGTCTCGCCGACTACGGCTTCCACGCGCCGACCATGAGCTTCCCGGTGCCGGGCACGCTGATGGTCGAGCCGACCGAATCGGAATCGAAGGAAGAACTCGACCGTTTCATCGAAGCGATGATCGCGATCCGCGAGGAAATCCGCGCAGTCGAAGAGGGCCGCTCGGACCGCGAGGACAATCCGCTGAAGCACGCGCCGCACACGGCGGCGGTGGTCATCGCGAACGATTGGAAGCACGCGTATGCGCGCGAAACCGCAGCGTATCCGCTGCCCACGCTGATCGCGAAGAAGTATTGGCCGCCGGTCGGGCGCGCGGACAACGTGTACGGCGACCGCAATCTGTTCTGCTCCTGCGTGCCGATCGCCGACTACGAGTAAGCGGACCGCTGCCGCGCAGCGCCCGCTGTCTCGAAAAGAGGCGGCAGGGCGCTGCGCGGTTCTCCCCTGAGTTCTCTGTCGCTCCTGGCCGCAAACGGCTAACATCACACACCGAATCAGCCTAACGAGGAGTTTCGCATGGCGCGAAAGGTGCGATCGATGCAAAGCCGGACCGAACCAGGGCGAGCCCCCACGTGGCGGCAAACCTGCACACTGTTGCTGGCAGGCGCGGCCGTGCTGCTGCCGCTGGCGCAAGCGCAGGCCGCGATGAATTTCTGTGCGGCGCCCGCGTTGCAAACCAGTGAACGCACGAACGCCGATCCGGGCGTGAAAGCGCTGGTGAGCAACGTGCAGGCTCATCTGAACGACCAGCCGCATGCGCTGGCGAAACTGCATACCGAAGGCACGCTGCCGCACGAAGGCATTTACGACCAGAGCGTCGAAGCGGAGCAGGATCTCGATCTGATGCGCGACGCCGCGCTCGCCTGGCGCGCCACCAGCGACGACCGGTATCTGAAGCTCGTCGACCGCTTGCTGTTCGCGTGGGTCACGACGTATCAACCGAGCTTCAATCCCATCGACGAAACCCGCTTCGAAGGGCTGATTCTCGCGTACGACATGACAGCGAGCGCGTTGCCGGTTAAGACGCGCAATGCGTCGATGGCGTTTCTCACGAAACTCGCGACCGGCTATATCGGGCAAATCGACGCGCAGCCGCGGCCGCTCAAAGGCACGTTCAAAAACAACTGGCAGAGCCATCGGGTCAAACTGATCGCCATGGCCGCGTTCACGCTCGATAACCGCAAGATGATCAACGCGGCCCAGCGTTTGTTCGTCGAGCATATCGGCGACAACATCGAACCGGATGGTTCGACGGTCGATTTCAGCGAGCGCGACGCGCTGCATTACGTCACCTACGATCTGCAGCCGCTCGTGACCGCCGCACTCGCCGCGCGCCGCCATAACCGCAACTGGCTGCCGGAGAAGGGCACGGACGGCGCTTCGCTGGAAGCCGCGCTGAACTGGCTCGCGCCATACGCGGCCGGCAACAAGACCCACGAAGAATTCGTGCATTCGAGCGTTCCGTTCGATGCAAAACGTCGCGAAGCCGGCTTGCCCGGCTATTCGGGTCAGTGGGACCCGAAGAACGCGACCGAACTGTTTCACCTGGCGGCACGCCTCGACGGGCGCTATACGCCGATCGCGCTACAGCTCGCACCCACGCCGCCTGCCTGGCTCGCCGTGTGTTTGCCGCTGCCGGCGCGATGAACCAACCATCTATCAGCAGGGAGCAGTAAATGGCAGTCAGCGTGTTCGATCTCTTCAAAATCGGCATTGGTCCGTCCAGTTCGCATACGGTCGGGCCGATGCGCGCGGCGCTGATGTTCGCTCAAGGGCTTGAACGCGATGGGCTGCTTGCTGCGACCGCATCGGTGAAGGCGGAGTTGTATGGCTCGCTCGGCGCGACAGGCAAGGGGCACGGCACCGATCGCGGCGTAATGCTCGGCCTGATGGGCGATGCGCCCGACACCGTGAACCCGGACACGATCGCCGAGCGGCTCGACAACGTGCGCGTGTCCCGCAAACTGGCGCTGCTCGGCACGCACGAGGTGCCGTTCGTGCAGAAAGATCAGATTGCGTTTTATCGCCAGGCGCTGCCCGAGCATCCGAACGGTCTCAAGCTGCGCGCTTACGATGCACTGGGTGAGACGTTGCGCGAGTCGACCTATCTGTCGGTGGGCGGCGGTTTCGTGGTGACGGCGGGTGCGCCGAACACGAAAGTGCTGAGCGCCGTCGATCAATTGCCGCACTCGTTTCGCAGCGGCAACGAGTTGCTTGCGCTGTGCGAATCGACTGGCAAAAGCATCGCTCAGTTAATGTGGGAAAACGAGCGCGTCTGGCATACGGAAGAAGAAACGCGCACCGGCCTGCTGAAGATCTGGGACGTGATGCAAGCGTGTGTCGCACGCGGTTGTGGCATCAACAACCCGGACGCCGACGGTAACTTGCCCGGCCCGTTCCAGGTGAAGCGCCGTGCGCCGCAGTTGTATCGCGCGCTGTCGGGCAATCCTGAACTGGCGCTGCGCGATCCGCTTTCCATGGTCGACTGGATCAATCTCTATGCGATCGCCGTCAACGAAGAAAACGCCGCCGGCGGACGTGTGGTCACAGCGCCGACCAACGGCGCGGCCGGCATCATCCCGGCAGTGCTGCATTACTACACGCGCTTCATGCCCGGCTCGAATCAGCAAGGCGTGATCGACTTCCTGATGACCGCGGCGGCGATCGGCATTCTGTACAAGCTGAACGCGTCGATTTCCGGCGCCGAAGTGGGTTGCCAGGGTGAAGTGGGCGTGGCCTGTTCGATGGCGGCGGGCGCACTCGCCGCGGTCATGGGCGGCACGCCCCGGCAGGTCGAGAACGCCGCGGAAATCGGCATGGAACACAACCTCGGCCTGACGTGCGATCCGGTCGGCGGCATGGTGCAGATTCCATGTATCGAGCGCAACGCGATGGCATCGGTGAAAGCGGTCAATGCGGCGCGCATGGCGTTGCGCGGCGACGGCAGCCACTATGTGTCGCTCGATTCGGTGATCAAAACCATGCGTGAAACCGGCGCGGATATGAAGACCAAGTACAAGGAAACGTCGCGCGGCGGCCTGGCGGTGAATATCGTCGAGTGCTAAAGGGCGGTTTCGTCGCCTCAATGCAGATGACGACGCGGGCTACGGCCCGCGTTTTCATTGGGGCGTCGCTTCTTCGCATCCATGCATCACGTGCGGATGGTTGTGCTGCGGATCGGAGCCAAAGAGGGCGTAGGCACGTGCGCTTCTTGCCCACGCACGGCGGCCGGCAGGGAGTGATCCAGTCGCGCCGCACCGTGACAGCGGCGCCGCGCTCGGCGTAAGCTGTCGGAGCGCCGATCGACTTAGGCTCAGGTCGATCGGGCATTCTCACATCGCACTCATGCACTGCCTGGAGGCTTCATCGCAATGTCGCAGCCGAATGCTCCCGTTTCAGTTTCCGGTTCCTCCGCCGCTCAAACCACCGGCGCGCGTCTTGTCGTCGATGCTTTGCTGACGCACGGTGTCGAACGTGTTTTCTGCGTGCCCGGCGAAAGTTTTCTCGCCGTGCTGGATTCGCTGCACGACGAAACCGAACAGATCCAGACCATCGTGTGCCGTCACGAAGCGGCCGCGGCGAATATGGCCGAAGCCGTCGGCAAATTGACCGGCCGGCCCGGCGTCGCGCTGGTCACGCGCGGGCCGGGCGCCACGCACGCATCGATCGGCGTGCACACGGCGTTTCAGGATTCCACGCCGATGATCCTGTTGATCGGCCAATGCGCACGCGAGCATCTCGACCGCGAGGCGTTTCAGGAGATCGACTATCGGCGCATGTTCGGTCAGATGGCGAAATGGGTTGCGCAAATCGACGATCCCAAACGCATTCCCGAGTATCTGAGCCATGCGTTTCACACAGCGACGTCCGGACGGCCTGGTCCCGTCGTATTGTCGCTGCCGGAAGACGTGTTGAGCGACGCATGCGACGCCGTAGCAGGGGCGCCGGCGTATCAACGCGTCGCGGCGTCACCTTCGGCGGCGCAGATCGAGAAATTGCGCGCGTTGCTCGAAGGCGCACAACGGCCGATGGTGATCGCGGGCGGCAGCGGCTGGACGCCTGCTGCGTGCGCGGACTTTCAACGCTTCGTCGAGAATTGGCAACTGCCGGTCGGCCTCGCGTTCCGCTATCAGGACACGCTCGACAACGAGCATCCCAACTATGCCGGCGATGTCGGCCTCGGCATCAATCCTGCGCTCGCGCAACGTATCCGCGACGCCGACGTATTGCTCGCGATCGGACCTCGTTTAGGCGAAGCGACGACGAACGGCTACACGCTGCTCGACATTCCAAAAACGAAGCAGACGCTCGTGCATGTGCATCAAGGCGCGGAGGAGTTGGGACGCGTGTATGCGGCGGATCTGCCGATCGTCTCCGGCATGCCGGAGCTGGCGGCAATGCTTGCGGAGTTGGAGCCTTCGTCCGAGCAACTTGCCTGGTCCGGCGCCGCGAGCGAGGCGCATCAGGCGTATCTCGACTGGCGCAAACCGCGCCAGATTCCCGGCGACGTGCAGATGGGCGAAGTGATCCAGCAGTTGCGCGCGCATCTACCGGACGACGCGATTCTCACCAACGGCGCGGGCAATTACGCGACGTGGCTGCATCGGCACTTCTCGTATCGCCATTTCCGTTCGCAACTCGCGCCGACGAGCGGCGCGATGGGTTATGGCGTGCCGGCGGCGATCGCGGCGAAGTCGATGTATCCGCAACGCGCTGTCGTCGCGCTGGCTGGCGACGGCTGCTTCATGATGTCCGCGCAAGAACTCGCAACGGCGATGCAGTACGACCTGCACGTGCTTTTCATCGTGGTGAATAACAGCCAGTTCGGCACGATCCGGATGCATCAGGAGCGGCATTATCCGAATCGCGTGCACGGCACCGGACTCACCAATCCGGATTTCGCGGCGTTCGCTCGCTCGTTCGGCGCGCATGGCGAGACGGTGGAGCGGACTGAAGATTTTCTGCCTGCGCTGAAGCGTGCGATGGAGGCGAAGCGCGCGGCGGTGATCGAAATTCGTATGCCGCAGGAAGCGAGCACGCCGGGGGCGACGCTGGAGCAGATTCGCGAGCAGGGGAGGAAGTTGCGGGGGGAATAACTGCGTTATCGTGCGATCCGTATGCGTAACGAAGCGGCAAACAAAAAGCCCTGCGGTTAAGAAACCACAGGGCTTTTTTTTGCGCTGGCTGCGGCGTCATAGCATGACGCAGCAGCCAGATGCTCAAGCAAAAAAACGGCTTACTTCCCACCCACGCTTTGCAGCGTCGTCCACTTGCCGTCGACAACCTTGTACAGCGTGATGCCGCCGTTCTTCAGGTCGCCCTTGCTGTCGTAAGCGAGGTTCGACGACGTCACTGCCGGCATCGAGGTCTTCGCGAGCATCGGCAGATACTTGGCCGGATCGGTCGAGTTCGCCTTCTTCATTGCGTCGAACATGGCCATTGCGCCGTCGTAAGCGTACGGCGAGTACGTTTGCACGTCTTCGTTGAAACGCTTCTTGTACTTTGCGACATAGTCCTTGCCGCCCGGCATTTCTTCCAGCGGCAGGCCGGCGAGCGAAGCCACCGTGCCGTTCGCCGCGTCACCCGCGATCTGGATGAACGTCGGCGTGTGGACCATTTCGCCGCCCATCAGCGGCGCCTTGATGCCCAGCGCCTTCATCTGCTTGACCATCGGTGCCGCTTGCGAATCCGCGCCGCCGTAATAGATCAGGTCCGGTTGAACAGCCTTCAGCTTGGTCAGGATCGACTTGAAGTCGACTGCCTTGTCGTTCGTGTACTCACGATCGACGATCTGGCCGCCCGCTGCCTTCGCTGCCTTTTCGAACTGATCGGCCAGACCCTGGCCGTAAGCCGTGCGGTCGTCGACGATCACGATCTTCTTCATGCCCAAGGTCTTCACCGCGAACGTGCCGGCGACCGAACCTTGCTGCGTGTCGGACGTCATCATACGGAACGTGGTCTTGAAACCTTGTTGCGTATATTCAGGCGCCGTCGCCATTGCGATTTCGGGGATGCCCGCGTTCGCGTAAATGCGCGAAGCCGGGATCGTGGTACCCGAGTTGAAGTGGCCGAGCATGCCCTTGATGCCGTCATCCACCAGCTTTTGCGCAACGGTCGTACCCGTACGCGGGTCGGCCTGGTCGTCGGCCGAGTCCAGCACGAAGCGAACTTGCTTGCCGCCGATCACCGGCTTGGTCGCGTTCATGTCTTCCACTGCCAGCGTGATGCCGTTCTGGAAGTCCTTGCCGTAGTGCGCCTGCGCGCCAGTCATCGGGCCGGCAAAGCCGACCTTCACGTCTTCCGTCGATTGAGCGTTGGCCGTCCCCGCCAGCGACATCGCCGCAACCAGTGCAGCGCCTGCCAGCTGTTTCATCTTGTGTTGCATAGCTTCTCCTTGGTACCAGGTGTGGATGGAGCGGTTTCGGGGTCGCCGTACCGCTTCCGTTTTATTGAGTGATCAGAGAGGTTCGCTCAACCGATCGTCATCAAATTCGCATTACCGCCGGCGGCTGCCGTATTCACGCTGACCGAGCGTTCCGTCAACAGACGTTCGAGCGCGTAGTCCTCATCGCCGCTTTCCAGCGCGCGAGACGCGACGCCCTGCACCGACACGATCGGGCCCGCGCGCTTCGCGACTTCCTTCACCAGCGCCAGCAGTTCGTCGCTATCGCCTTCGAACAGCACGGCGTCGAACGGCGTATCCGCGCTCTTCTTCACGCTTGCATGCGACTTCAGCGAGGCGGGCAACTGCGACACCAATTGTTCCCCGGCCGCGCCTTCGAACAACGCGCGATTTCCCGTAGCCAGCGCCGCGGCGAACTGCACGCGCGCACCGCTTGCCGTCGACGCGACACAAAGCACCGTGCCGCGCGCGCCCAGCGTGTACGTATTGCGCTCGCCGGTCGGTCCCGACAATACCGCCGTGGCGCCCGCCGGCACATGCGACAGATAGCCGTCGCAGCGCGCGGCCAGTTGCGGCTCGCGTTCGGTAATTAGCCAGTCACGGTAAGCCGTCAACGCAGCGGACGGATTGTCGCCGTTTTCGGCAGCGCGCGGTACATCCACGACCAACGCCTGCGCGAGCGACTTCGGCAACCCGGCCGGACGCGTGGCGAGGAGACGCTGCAGATACAGCGCGCCGCCCGCTTTCGGCCCCGTGCCCGACAGACCTTCGCCGCCGAACGGCTGCACGCCGACCACAGCGCCGATCACGTTACGGTTCACGTAGATGTTGCCCACGTGCGCGCGGCTGATCACATGCGCGATCGTTTCGTCGATCCGCGTATGAATGCCGAGCGTCAGGCCGTAACCGGTCGCGCGGATCTGCTCAAGCAGTTTGTCCAGCTGGCTGCGGCGGTAACGCACCACGTGCAGCACCGGACCGAACACCTCACGCTTCAATTCGTCGATGCTGTCGAGCTCGATCAGCGTCGGCGGCACGAAGGTGCCTTGCGCGCAACCGTCCGGCATCGGCAGTTGCTCGACCTTGCGGCCTTTCTCGCGCATCGCCGCGACGTGCGCGTCGATACCGCGCTTCGCGTCGAGGTCGATCACCGGGCCGACGTCGATCGACAGGCGGTCCGGATTGCCCACGGCCAGTTCGCGCATCGCGCCCGTCAGCATCTCCAGCGTGCGGTCCGCAACATCGTCCTGCAGACAAAGAACGCGCAACGCGGAACACCGTTGACCTGCGGAGTCGAACGACGATTGCAGCACGTCCGCCACCACCTGTTCGGCGAGCGCCGACGAGTCGACGATCATCGCGTTCTGGCCGCCCGTTTCGGCGATCAGCGGAATCGGCTTGCCGTCCGGATCGAGGCGGCTCGACAGCGTCTTGTTGATCAGACGCGCGACTTCGGTCGAGCCGGTGAACATCACGGCGCGGGTTCGCGGATCGGCCACCAACGCGGCACCGACCGTTTCGCCGTTACCCGGCAGCAGTTGCACCGCGCCGGCCGGCACGCCGGCTTCGCGCAGAATGCGCACGGCTTGCGCGGCGATCAGCGGCGTCTGTTCAGCGGGCTTGGCGAGCACGGTGTTGCCGGCTGCAAGCGCAGCGGCCACCTGACCCATGAAAATCGCCAGCGGGAAATTCCACGGGCTGATACACACCACCGGGCCGAGCGGACGATGCGTGTCGTTGGAGAACTCGTCGCGAATCTGCGTGGAGTAGTAACGCAGGAAGTCGATCGCTTCGCGGATTTCCGCGACGGCGTTCGCCAGCGACTTGCCGGCTTCACGCACCACGAGGCCCATCAGCGTATGCATCTGCGCTTCGAGCAGATCGGCGGCACGTGCGAGGCAATCGGCGCGCGCATCGACCGGCGTGGCTTGCCAGATCGGCGCGGCGGCGACTGCGTGAGCCAAAGCAGCGCTCACGTGCTCCGCCGTTGCTTCGACGACCGTGCCGACGAGGTCGCGATGATCGGCCGGATTGCGCACGTCGCGCGCGAGACCCACGGCGATCTCGTTGTCTTCGAGCATCGGCGCGGCGCGCCACGGATGATGCGCGCTCGCCAGCAACGCCGACGACAGCGACGCCAGACGATGCTCGTTCGACAGGTCGAGGCCCATCGAGTTGAGGCGCTCCGAACCGTACAGATGGCGCGGCAGCGGAATCTTCGCGTGCGGCGCGCCGAGCGGGACGATCTTCGAGGCTTCGTCGACCGGGTCGGCGATCAGGTCCTTGATCGCGACGGTTTCGTCGGCAATACGATTCACAAACGACGTGTTCGCGCCGTTTTCCAGCAGACGGCGCACGAGATAAGCGAGCAGCGTTTCGTGCGTGCCGACCGGCGCGTACACACGGCACGGACGGTTCAGCTTGTCACGGCCGGTGACTTCTTCGTACAGCGGTTCGCCCATGCCGTGCAGGCACTGGAACTCGTACTGGCCGGGATAGTAGTTGTTGCCCGCGAGGTGATAGATCGCCGACAGCGTGTGCGCGTTGTGCGTGGCGAACTGCGGATAGACCGCGTCGGGCGCGCTGAGCAGCTTCTTCGCGCAGGCGAGGTACGACACGTCCGTGTAGATCTTGCGCGTGTAGACCGGATAGCCTTCGAGGCCGTCCACTTGCGCGCGCTTGATTTCGGTGTCCCAGTACGCGCCCTTCACGAGGCGCACCATGATGCGGTGACGGCTGCGGCGCGCCAGATCGATCAGGTATTCGATCACGAACGGGCAGCGCTTCTGATACGCCTGCACCACGAAGCCGATGCCGTTCCAGCCGGCCAGCTCCGGATCGAAGCACAGCGCTTCGAGCAGATCGAGCGAGATTTCGAGGCGATCGGCTTCTTCCGCGTCGATGTTCAGGCCGATGTCGTAGCGGCGCGCGAGGATCGCGAGCGAGCGCACGCGCGGCAGCAGTTCGCTCATCGTGCGTTCCTGCTGCGAACGCGAGTAGCGTGCGTGCAGCGCGGAGAGCTTGATCGAGATACCCGGGCCTTCGTAGATGCCACGGCCGCCGGCGGCCTTGCCGATCGCGTGGATCGCCTGTTCGTACGACGCGTAGTAGCGCTGCGCGTCGGCTTCGGTGGTGGCCGCTTCGCCGAGCATGTCGTACGAGTAGCGGAAGCCGCGTGCTTCGTATTTGCGGCTGTTGGCGAGCGCCTCGGAGATGTTCTCGCCCGTGACGAACTGCTCGCCCATCAGGCGCATCGCCATGTCCACGCCCTTGCGGATCAGCGGTTCGCCGCCCTTGCCGATCAGACGCGTGAGCGCCGACGAGAGGCTCGTTTCGCTATTGGTCGTCACCAGCTTGCCGGTGATCATCAAGCCCCAGGTCGCGGCGTTGACGAACATCGACGGCGCCTGGCCCATGTGCGATTTCCAGTCGCCCTTGCTGATCTTGTCGCGGATCAGCGCGTCGCGCGTGGCGCGATCGGGAATGCGCAGCAGCGCTTCGGCGAGACACATCAGCGCCACGCCTTCCTGGCTCGACAGCGAGAACTCGTGGATCAGACCTTCGACGCCACCGCCCTTGCTCTTGCTGCGCAGCGTTTCCACGAGCTTGCCGGCCATGGCCTGCACGTCGCCCGCGAGGTTGGCCGGCAAACGCGCCTGACCGAGCAGGAACGGCAGGCATTCCGGTTCCGGACGACGGTACGCCGCCGTGATCGCGGCGCGCAGCACCGACTGCGGTTGCACGTTCTGCGCGAAATCGAGGAACGGGTGCGATGCACCGTCTTCCTCGTGCTCGACCGCAGAGCCGTCGGTCAGATCGGCCGAGCCCGCCACGCCCGACAGTTCGGGCGGCAGTTGACCGTGCTCGATCTTTTCGAGGTACGCGAAGATGGCCTGCTTGATGAGCCAGTGCGGAGTGCGTTCGAGACGGGTGGCGGCATCTTTCAGCCGGGAACGCAGGAGGTCGTCGACCTTAACGCCAAGGGTGGTGCTAGCCATGTTTCCTTCTTCGGAGACCAGACGAATGCGCTGGCAAAAAGACTAAAAGTTGGGCGAATCGTACGCCTCCCAATAAAAAGGTGCAACCACCTCAGGCGCGCGGTTGCACCCTGCCGTGAGCCTTATGTGACGGGGGTTTGCGCGCAATGGCGCTGCGCGGGGCGAAGGCGGTTGCGATCAGTACTTTCCCTGGCGTGATTCTTTTTGCATTTACCCTTATCAGAACGGGTCGGCGCGCCGTTATACGGAACATAGCGGCGCGCGGCCTCCCTGGGGGCACGCACAAAAAAAACGGTACGGGGTTTTAGAGGACAGGCGAAATGGAAAAATGGCTGGTGGTACTGGGCATCTGGGCAATGTGCGCGACTTGCGCGGTGTTGTTCATCCGCGGTGCGACAAGTGGCCCGGGCAGGCGGGAACCCGCGCAGGAACGAACACCCGCGGCTTCGCGCGCATCGGCGGGCGATCCGCGGGCCGCGCTGAACGATTGAATAGGGATGTCTGGCGTGGCATGCCGGAGTGAGCGACGCTGGCTTCCGGCCTGCACGGCGGGAAGCCGCGGGTAACGTCCGGCTTGGTGCCGCGGCGAAGCGCAGGCGGTGTCAGTACCGCAAAATCGGCTCGAACCGCGGACAGGCGTCGGCGGGCGAAACGAGTTGGTCGTGCAGCCGGCAAAGCCGGCTGTCCGCCACGCTCGCGCCAAATGCCGAACCCAACACCGCGAGACCCGGCATGCTCTGCTCCAGCGAGTCCCGACTCTCAGCACGATACCGACAGCTGGCGCAGCACGGCGCGCACGCATCGTCGCGCGAGTCCGCTGTGCTGGAGATGCGAAGCGCGCCGCTCGTCACGAGCCCTGCCCCAAGCTATTCCAGTACGGTGCGAACACGTGCGCGGACAGCGCGTAGCCGATGGCGATATTGACCACCACGCCTACCGTAAAGGCCAGGAACGGCTTCAGGCCAGTGGCGCTCAGCGAACGCAGGCGCGTGGTCAACCCAATGCTCAGGAAACAGAAGGTGAACGCCCATGTGCGCAACGCGGTGATCGGGGCGACGAATTCGGGCGTCACGACCTTGCGGTAATCGGCCAGCGAATAGTGGCTGGCGACCCACGTCACCAGTGCCGACGCAATCACGAAGCCGATCACGAACTTCGGAAAGCGCGCCCAGATCTCGCCGGCGTTGGGTTTGGCTTTGACGCCGCTATCTTGCGACTCCCAGCGCGTGCTCGCGACGATTGCGAGCACGAACGCCCAGATACCGATCCAGATATCGCGGCCGACCACTTTCATCAGCGTGAACGCCTGTAGCGACGCCTCCGGCGCACCCGCGATCGCTCCACCCGCGTGTTTGGCGAGGTCGCCATAAGCTTGCGCGGCCGCGATCCCGGCGGCATCGGCGAATTCGGACGTGCCGATCCATGCGCCGGCGACCGCGGTTGACAATCCGAGCGAGCGGGACGCAAACGGCAACACGAAGATCATCACGATCGCCCACAGCACCACCAGCGTGATCGCCACCGAAGCCTGTTCGCGCTTGGCCCGCACCGCGCCGGCAATCGCGATCGCCGCGGAGACGCCGCACACCGCGCCGCCGACACCGAGCACGGCCGCAAAACGCCGGTCGAGGCCAAACGCCTTCGCAGCAAAAAAGATCACGAAGAACGTGACGAGCGAGACGATGCTCGCCTGCCCGACCGCCACCGGCCCCGCCCACACCAGCAGCGTGAACGGCAATGTCGCGCCGAGCAGCACGATACCGACCTTGATGTAAAACTCGACGCGCAAGCCCGCCGAAAACCACTCGGGCAGCGTGAACACGTTCGAGATCAAAAGGCCAAGCGCCAGCGCGACGAGCGGTGGTTCGAGGTTGTACTTCGACGCGTTGACCCACGCGCCCAGCGTAAAAATCAGCGCCGATGCGATGAACAGAATCAGGAATGAGCCGAGGAAAGCGCCGACCCGCTGCTTGAGCGCTGCGAGGCTCACGCCGAACAGGAGCGCGAACACGACGAAGAGCGCGGCATAGTTCGGCACATGCTTGCCGGCGTCCTGCACGGCCTGCGCGACGCTCGACCATTTAGCCGGCGCGACCGCGAGCCACTTGATGCTGCTGCCGGACGCGAACAGCGCCCACGCAATCACGACCACCAGCAGCCCGACCCAGACCGCCCACCAGTCTTCGGTCGAAAAAAGTCCACCGCCGTGCGTGCTTTGCCGGTTCGCCGGAGCGGCGCCGGATGGTAGCGTTTGATTGGTATCGCTCATCGCCATGCCCCGAGAGAGTTGAGGTGCGTCGGCGCCGGAATGTTGGAGTTTTGCCTGAATGTGCGCCGATTCGGCGAAATATAGGCGAGCGGCGTCGCAAAACGAAACGACCATTCGCTCTATGAATATGACCGAAAGGAGTAACGGCGCCGCCGTGCTGGCGAAGCGCCTCAAATGTCGAGCGGATCGACTTCGAGATTCCAGCGCAGCACGCCCTTCATGCCGCGCAGCAGCGGCTGCCAGGCGCGCAACGTGGCGTGCAACGCGCCACGCGACGCACTCTCGATCAGCAACTGTGCGCGATGCACGTGCATCACCTTGACGATAGTGAGCGGCACCGCGTCATAGACGGTCACGCGTTCTGCAGCGGGAATGTCGCCCAGTGCGGCCGCCGCCTGCTGCAGAAAGGCCAGCGCGGCCTCGAGCGTGCGGCCTTCGGCCCGCAGCAACGCCTGATAGACGAACGGCGGCAAGTGCGCGTCGCGCCGCTCGGCCAGCGTGGAGTTGGCAAAGCCGACATAGTCGTGGCGGCCCAGCGCGTGGTAGAGCGCGTGGCGCGGATAGCGCGTTTGCACGAGCACTTCGCCGGGCAAACCCGCGCGGCCCGCCCGGCCGCTTACTTGCATCAGTTGTGCGAAAAGCCGCTCGCTCGCGCGGAAGTCGTGGGAAAAGAGCGCGGTGTCGGCGTTCAGCACGCCGACCAGCGACACGCGCTGGAAGTCATGCCCTTTGGCGATCATCTGCGTGCCGACGAGGATGTCGACTTCGCCCGCGTGCACGTCGGAGAACAGCGCCTGTGCGCTGCCTTTGCGGCGCGTGCTGTCGGCATCGATCCGCAACACCCGGGCGCCGGGCACCGCGCTCGCCAGTGTTTCTTCGACGCGCTGCGTGCCGCGGCCCATCGGTGCGATGTCGACGTTGCCGCACTCGGGGCACGAACGCGGAATGCGCGCTTCCCAGCCGCAGTGGTGGCAGCGTAGCGCGCGCTCGGGCTTATGCAACACGACATACGCGCTGCAACGTGGGCAGCCGGCGACCCAGCCGCAGGCATCGCAGGCCAGTTGCGGCGCATAACCGCGGCGGTTCAGGAACACGAGGCTTTGCTCACCGCGTTCGAGCCGCGCTTTCAGCGCGGCAATCAATGGCCCCGACAACCCTTCCACAAAAGCCCGCCCGCGCCGCCGCTCTTCTTCCAGATCGATCAGCTTCACGGTAGGCAGCACGGCCTCGGCGACCGCGCGGCGCGATAACGTGAGCCGCTTGTAGCGCCCCTGATCGGCCTGCCACCAGCTTTCCAGCGACGGCGTGGCCGAGCCGAGCACGACCGGCAAGCCGAGTTGCTTGGCGCGATAGACCGCCAGATCACGGGCCGAATAGCGCAAGCCTTCCTGCTGCTTGTATGCCGGGTCGTGCTCTTCATCGACGACGATGATCGCGAGCTTCGGCAGCGAGGCGAGCACCGCCAACCGGGTGCCGAGTACGATGCGGGCGCGGCCCGTGTGAGCGGCGAACCAGTTGCGAGCACGCTCGCCTTCCGCGAGACCGCTGTGCAGCGTGACGATCGACGTGCCCTCGAGCGCGGCGAAGCGGGCGCGGAAGGCCGCCTCGAATTGTGGGGTCAGATTGATTTCGGGCACGAGAACCAGCGCCTGAGCGTCGGGCTTTGCCGCGAGGATCTCGGCCAACGCGCGCAAATAGACCTCGGTCTTGCCGCTCCCCGTCACGCCGTGCAGCAGGAACGGCGCGAAGCCGTTGGCGTCGCGAATCGCTTCGACCGCGGCGGCCTGCTCGTCGGTGAGCGTCGGCAGCGTGGGCGCGGGCGCGTCGGACGACGCTGGAATAGCAAGCGCTGCGGCGGCTTCGATGATGTCGAGCGCCACCCAGCCTTGCGCCTGCCAGGCATCGAGCGCGGCGATCGCTTTGGGATGCAGCGCGCGAGCGTCGGCAGCCAGCAGGAAGTCGGTCCCGGCCAATGTCTGCGCGAGCTTGCGCAACGCGCTCGCCCGCGCAGGCAGCGCGTCAGGTAGCGACGCGTGGCCAGCGGGCGTGAGGCTGTAGCGCTCCTGCGGCGCAAACAGGCGCGACCACCGGGAGGCATCGCGCAACGCCTGCGGCAAAGCCGGCAACGCCACTTCGCCAAGACCGCGCTGGTAGTAGTCCGCGGCAAACGCGGCCAACCTCAACCATTCCGACGAGACGGGCGGGCACGCCGTGCACACGCCATTGACTGCGCGCAGGCGGTCGGGCGGGACCTCACTGTGAGTGGTCACTTCGCAGACGAGTCCCACGACATCGCGCTTGCCAAACGGCACGCTCACCAGCATGCCCGGCGCGACCGGCTCGGGCGTGTCGCACCGGTAGTCGAACAGGGTCGGCAGCGGATGATCCAGCGCGACGCGAACGAACACGTCACTCACGCGTAGGCGGAAATCAGAAGCACGGGCGCGACACGACGCCGCATCGTGGTGCCCGTCGAGCATACGGCGCTCCCCCCGAAGTTAAAGTAAAACTTCAATTTCGGCGCTAAGTTTTGGATTCCGCTGAACAATTGCAATCGGCCCGCGTGCCTGTGGATAACTTTGTTGAGAACTTTGCCCGGAACGCCCCGAAAGCACGGCGCAGCGGCCTTCTGTGGGCTTCCGCACATTCTGTATCGCCCCCGTCAAACCCTTGCCAGACAAGGCTTAGATCAAATGCGCCTGCAATGTGCAAGGGTTGCGATGCGACTAAAGCTTCTACCGCGCCGCAGCGTGATGAATGTGCATAAGTCAAGTCTTGACTTTCGCAGGACCGCCATCTGACGGCCCGCCAACCGCAAATTTTCCCTTAGACCGAGAGCCCAGTTCGCTGCGCCGCAGCAAAATTGGTAACGATTACGGCCTCATACCGGTGCATGAGCGCCGCTGCGAATAGCCCGGCTATGGCGATGCACCTCGTCCACCAGTTCAGCGACATTCTCCGGCGGCGTGAACTGCGAAATGCCGTGGCCGAGATTGAACACGTGGCCCGGATGGTTGCCGAAGCTGTCGAGCACGGCGCGCGCTTCCATGCGGATCGTAGCCGGCGGGGCAAACAACACCGAGGGATCGATATTGCCTTGCAGCGCCACCTTCCCGCCCACGCGTTCGCGGGCCTTGCTCAGATTCACGGTCCAGTCCAGGCCGACCGCATCCACGCCGATCTCAGCGATCTCGTCGAGCCATAGGCCGCCGCCCTTCGTGAAGGTGATTACCGGCACCTTTTCGCCGTCGTGGTCGCGCTTCAACTGGCTGACCACCTGCTGGATGTAGTGCAATGAAAAGCGCTGATACACGCCGTCCGCCAGCGCCCCACCCCACGTGTCGAAAATCATCACGGCTTGCGCGCCAGCTTCGATCTGCGCGTTCAGGTAAGCCGCGACCGAGCGCGCGTTGACGTCGAGAATGCGATGCATCAGGTCCGGACGCGCATACAGCATCGACTTGACCGTGCGGAAATCGGCCGAACCGCCGCCTTCGACCATGTAGCACGCGAGCGTCCACGGACTGCCCGAAAAACCGATTAGCGGCACGCGCTGACGTCCCTGCGCGTCTGTGAGCGCGGTGCGGATTTCGCGCACCGCGTCGGTCACGTAGCGCAGCGTGGCGTCGATGTCCGGCACCGCGAGGCGCGCGACATCGTCTTCTGTTCGCACCGGGCGCGCAAACTGAGGGCCCTCGCCCGTCACGAACTCAAGGCCGAGCCCCATGGCGTCGGGCACGGTCAGGATGTCGGAGAACAGGATCGCGGCGTCGAGCGGATAGCGCTCGAGCGGTTGCAGTGTGACTTCCGTCGCGAATGCCGGGTTCTTCGCCAGACCGAGGAAACTGCCCGCGCGACCTCGCGTGGCGTTGTATTCCGGCAGATAGCGGCCGGCTTGCCGCATCAGCCAGATCGGCGTGTAGTCGGTCGGCTGGCGCAGCAGCGCGCGCAGGAAAGTGTCGTTCAGGAGTTTATGGGCCACGTTGCGTACGACTCAGGGCAAAAAGGCATTTTACCGGAGCGGGCTCGCCGCATCTCGTTTGATGCGGGCAATAACTGTTGCGCGCCCCGCCCGCGACGGGTTTTGCAGGGGGCGGCGGCAGCGCCGCACCTGGCTGAACGGCCAATGTTCAAGCCCGAATTGCCGCGCTATGATCGAACGGACTTACCACGCAATTACATACAAGCAAGGAGACTCGATGAACAAGGCGACACTCGCGCTGCTCGGCGCGCTAACCGGGGTTTTGATGCACGCGGGCGCGGCTCAGGCTCAGAGCACCGCCGCTGCCGCGGCCCCTTCGCGGCTCGACGAAATCATCGCCCGTGGCACACTGCGCGCCTGTACGACTGGCGACTACAAACCCTACTCGTTCTACAAGGCAGACAGCCAGTTCGAAGGCATCGATATCGACATGACGGAGTCGCTCGCCAAATCACTCGGCGTCAAGGCGGAATACATCAAGACGTCGTGGTCGAACCTGATGAACGACTTCGTCGCCAAATGCGACGTAGGCGTAGGCGGGGTATCGCCAACACTTGAGCGCCAGAAGCGCGCGTTTTTTACGCAGGCGTACATGATCGACGGCAAAACGCCGATCGTTCGGTGCGATGACGTCGCCAAATATCAGACGGTCGCGCAGATCGACCAGCCTGCCACTCGCGTGATCGTCAACCCGGGCGGCACCAACGAGCGCTTCGCGAAGCAGTATTTCCCGCACGCCAACCTGACCGTCTATCCGGACAACGTGACGATCTTCAAGCAGATCCTCGCAGGCAAAGCCGATGTCATGGTGACCGACGCGTCTGAAACGCTGCTGCAGCAAAAGCTGAATCCGGGCCTTTGCTCAGTGCATCCGGATAAGCCCTTCCAATACGGAGAAAAGGCCTGGTTGCTGCCGCGTGGTGATGTGGCATTCCAGGAGTATGTCGACCAATGGCTACACCTCGCGCGGGCAACCGGCGAATATCAGGCCATTTCGGACAAGTGGCTGAAGTAGCAAGGCGCTTTGCCTCGGCCGCCCGCGTTTCGCTCCCACAGTGAACCGGGGGCGGTCGGAAAATGCTGACCGATTTCGCTCACGCGTCGAATCATGTAACGGTGAAGGGCTGACGTTAAGTAAAAGCGGAACAATTACCCCGGTTCGCCAGCAGACGAACCAGCCCTTTACGCGCCAATCGCATATCCGACGATATGCTGCGACACAACAAAGCGACGTCGTTCGCGCTGCTGAGATTTTTCCGGTGGTGGCAGACCCTGTAACACAGGCGATTTTTCGCCCCAAAAGATGACCATGCAACCATTTCATGCGGAATCGACTGAACGGAATACGCCGCAATATGCCTCGCGAATAGCATTAATCATGCGTATGAAATTGCGAGCGAGTCATCGGTAAATATTACGTTTCAAACAATTCTCTTTGGCAATATGTCCCGCAGCGCCTTATCTGGCGGGCGTTACAACCTGAAACACTTTGTTACCGCGCTCATAGGGTAATTCGCCCACAATGGCCTCAACGGTTTCAACACGGATGTGGCTGGGTGCGTGGTGTGAGCGGATACGATGCACTTGCCGGTCGGCGCATGCCGAAGCCCTGTGAAGGGGCATCCCTGCTGGGGCCGTAGTCGACGCAGGGTCGTCGTCTCAGTCGGTTCCTTCTTTGGTCTCCTCGCGCTAACCCCGTAGCGTGTGGTTTTTAGCGGGCTCCAGGCCCGCTTTTTTTTCGCCTAGCCAAACGTTTGCGCAGTGCAGTAAGGCGCTTTTTAGAGTGCGTTAGCGGTTGTTTTGCAACTCTTGCGCCGGGCAAACGGTTGGTTTTCTGTTCTTCAATGACTGGTCCGTCGCGCCATTACGTCGCGCGCGGACCGGCCATTGACCGTCACGCCGTCTTGTCTTCCCGCAGCTTCAATTCGCTAATCATCCGTTCGCGCATGATGAACTTCTGCACCTTGCCGGTCACCGTCATGGGCAGTTCGTCGACGAAACGGATGTACTTCGGCACCTTGTAGTGCGCAATCTGACCTTGGCAGAACTGCTGGATCTCTTCCGCGGTAGCCTGCTCACCGGAGCGCAAGACAACCCACGCGCAAACCTCTTCGCCATACTTCGAGTCGGGCACACCGAACACCTGCACGCTCTGGACCTTCGGGTGACGGAACAGAAACTCCTCGATCTCGCGGTGATAGATGTTCTCGCCACCGCGAATCAGCATGTCCTTCAGGCGCCCGACGATATTGCAGTAGCCTTCAGCATCGAGCGTCGCCAGATCGCCGGTGTGCATCCAGCCGTCGACAATGCTTTCGCGTGTCTTGGGCTCGTCGTCCCAGTAGCCTTGCATCACCGAATAGCCGCGAGTGCACAGCTCGCCGGTTTCGCCCACCGGCACGATGTTCCCAAGGGGATCGACGATTTTCACCTCCAGATGCGGCTGGATGCGGCCCACCGTGGTCGTGCGCTTGTCCAGCGGGTCGGTGGTCGAACTCTGGAACGAGACCGGGCTGGTTTCCGTCATGCCGTAGGCGATGGTAATCTCCGCCAGATGCATCCTGGAGACCACCTTCTTCATGGTCTCGATCGGGCACGGCGAGCCCGCCATGATGCCGGTGCGCAGGCGCGACAGGTCGTAGGTGGCGAAGTCAGGGTGATCGAGTTCTGCGATGAACATGGTCGGCACGCCGTGCAGCGCGGTGCACTGCTCTTCCGCGACCGCGGCCAGCGTTGCCGCCGGGTCGAATCCCTCGCCGGGAAACACCATATTGGCGCCGACCGATACGCACGCCAGCACCGACAGCACCATGCCAAAGCAGTGATACAACGGCACCGGGATGCACAAGCCATCTTGTTCGGTCAGCCGCATCGCCATCGCGATGTAGCGCGCGTTGTTGACCACGTTGCGATGGGTCAGCGTCGCGCCCTTCGGATTGCCTGTCGTGCCGCTGGTGAACTGAATGTTGATCGGCTCGTGGCACGTAAGCGTGTCGCCGATGGCGTCCAGTTTTGGAACATCCAGCGCCGCTCGACCTTGTTCGATCACGTCGGAAAAGCTCAACATACCCGGCGTTTCGGTATCGCACATGCGAATCACGTAGCGCAGTTCGGGCAATCTCGACGCATGCAATTCTCCCGGCGCCTGCGTGGCCAGTTCGGGCGCGAGTTCCTGCAACATCTCCAGATACATGGAGGTCTTGAAACGCTCGGCCGCAATGATCGCCTTGCAACCGACCTTGTTCAGCGCGTATTCGAGCTCCGCGAGCCGGTATGCCGGATTGATATTGACCAGCACGGCGCCGATGCGCGCGGTCGCAAACTGGGTAAGCAACCATTCCACCCGATTCGGCGACCAGATGCCCACCCGGTCGCCTTTCACGATGCCGAGCGCGAGCAAACCGGCCGCCAACACGTCGACTTCTTCTGCGAACTCCTTCCATGTCCAGCGAATACGCTGCTCGCGAAACACCACGGCTGGACGATCCGGAAAGCGCTCCGCCGTATCGCGCAGAAACTGTCCAACTGTCGCGTCGCTCAACGGGATGTCGGTCGGACCGCGGACGTAAGACAACCCGTCTTTGGGTTCGATGAGTGCACCTTCGCCTGACACGTGCGTTGCCATGGTGTTGTCTCCGTGAACTGAGCGGAAGCTCGCTTATTGAAATGAATTTGAAATCGATTGTGCCATCGGCATGTGTCCGTCAGGCATCAAGTCTTACCCGCAGCGCATCACCATCTATTAAAGCGTGGCATCCATCAATGCTCGACCACAATTTTGCTGACCTTTCCGTAAACGTCAATTAAAGGTCAAAAAAAAGCAGCCAAGAAGGCTGCTTTCTCTCTGATACGTGTTGCTTAGTGCTGACCGCGCAGCTTGCGCAGACGCTGAATCGCAGCGAGCTGAGCCGTCGCATACGCCAGTTCCGCTTGCGCGGTCGCGTATTCGAGGTTCGAACCCGTGTTCTGCAGCGCTTCTTCCGCACGCTTGCGTGCATCTTCAGCCTTGGCTTCGTCGAGATCCTTGCCGCGGATCGCCGTGTCGGCGAGAACCGTCACAGCGCCCGGCTGGATTTCGAGAATGCCGCCGGCGACGAAAACAAACTCTTCCTCGCCATTTTCAGCTTCGATTCGCACCGCACCCGGACGAATCCGCGTGATGAGCGGCGTGTGTCCCGGCAGAATGCCGAGTTCACCCGCTTCGCCCGGCAGCGCGACGAACTTCGCCTGACCCGAGAAGATCTGCTCTTCCGCGCTGACGACGTCTACCTTGATTGTTGCCATAAGTGTCGACTCCTGTGACGACCAGAGTTGGCGCTTTAGCGCTTACTCGGGTCCCCTGCAAAGCTCGACGAGAGCGAGCGCTTTAACGCTTACTGTCGTCCCATGCAAGGCTGGGTTGAGCGTATTAAGAGGCGCCGGCTTTGCGATCCCGATACCTTTAATAGTATCCGTTCCGCGCGAGAACCGACGCCCGCTTCGTTACACCCGACCTTTACTGGATCTTCTTGGCCTTTTCGAAGGCTTCATCGATCGTGCCGACCATGTAGAACGCCTGTTCCGGCAGGTGGTCGCATTCGCCTTCAACGATCATCTTGAAGCCACGGATCGTTTCCTTCAGCGGCACGTACTTGCCCGGCGAGCCCGTGAACACTTCAGCGACGTGGAACGGCTGCGACAGGAAACGCTGGATCTTACGAGCGCGCGCCACGGCGAGCTTGTCTTCCGGCGCCAGTTCGTCCATGCCCAGAATCGCGATAATGTCGCGCAGTTCCTTGTAGCGCTGCAGCGTTTGCTGCACGCCGCGCGTGATCGAGTAGTGCTCTTCACCGATCACGTTCGGGTCGATCTGACGCGAGGTCGAATCGAGCGGGTCGACTGCCGGGTAGATACCCAGCGAAGCGATGTCACGCGACAACACGACCGTTGCGTCCAAGTGGCCGAAAGTCGTAGCCGGCGACGGGTCGGTCAAGTCATCCGCAGGGACGTACACGGCCTGAACCGACGTGATCGAGCCGGTCTTGGTCGACGTAATGCGCTCTTGCAGCTTACCCATTTCTTCAGCCAGCGTCGGCTGATAGCCCACTGCCGACGGCATACGGCCGAGCAGTGCCGACACTTCCGTGCCTGCCAGCGTGAAACGGTAGATGTTGTCCACGAAGAACAGCACGTCGAGACCTTCGTCACGGAAGTGCTCAGCCATCGTCAGACCGGTCAGCGCGACACGCAGACGGTTGCCCGGCGGCTCGTTCATCTGGCCGTACACGAGCGCGACCTTGTCGAGAACGTTCGAGTCCTTCATTTCGTGATAGAAGTCGTTCCCTTCGCGGGTACGTTCGCCAACACCCGCGAACACGGAGTAACCACCGTGTTCCTTCGCGATGTTGTTGATCAGTTCCATCATGTTCACGGTCTTGCCCACGCCGGCGCCACCGAACAGACCAACCTTACCGCCCTTAGCGAACGGGCAGATCAGGTCGATAACCTTGATGCCGGTTTCGAGCAGTTCCGTCGACGGCGACAGTTCGTCGAACGCCGGAGCCTTCTGGTGAATGCCGCGAACCACGTCCGAGTTGATCGGGCCGGCTTCGTCGATCGGGCGACCCAGCACGTCCATGATCCGGCCGAGGGTCGGCTTGCCGACCGGCACGCTGATCGGCTTGCCGGTATTCTTCACGACCGTGCCGCGGCGCAGACCGTCCGATGCACCCAGACAGATGGTACGGACGACGCCGTCGCCCAGCTGTTGCTGGACTTCGAGGGTCAGTTCCGAACCTTCGAGAATGAGCGCGTCGTAAATCTTCGGCATGTGGTCACGCGGGAATTCCACGTCGATCACCGCGCCGATGCACTGTACGATCTTGCCTTCTACCAAAGCAGTAGTACTCATCGCTTTTCCTTTAGATACTCAATTCTTCACTCGCGCAAAGGCGCA
The DNA here is from genome assembly GCF_900104795.1 of Burkholderia sp. WP9. Taxonomy (NCBI): domain Bacteria; kingdom Pseudomonadati; phylum Pseudomonadota; class Betaproteobacteria; order Burkholderiales; family Burkholderiaceae; genus Burkholderia; species Burkholderia sp. WP9. The sequence continues at coordinate 3,712,378 of NZ_FNTG01000001.1, read as the reverse complement.
ATTTCGATGGGGCCGCCCAGGTGGGTGCGCCACGAAGGCGCACACGAAGCGGCGTGTTTGACCGTTAAGGTCAGACTGCCGCCGCGCCACCGACGATTTCCGACAGTTCTTTCGTGATCGCGGCCTGACGGCTCTTGTTGTACACGAGCTGCAGTTCGTTGATGACCGTCTTCGCGTTGTCCGAAGCGGCCTTCATCGCAACCATCCGTGCCGACTGTTCCGATGCCATGTTTTCCGCGACGGCCTGATAGACCAGCGCTTCGACATAACGCACCAGCAGTTCGTCCACCACTGCCTGCGCGTCCGGCTCGTAGATGTAGTCCCACTGCGTGCTCGGCGTCGTGCCGTCTTCTTCCTTGCGCTCGAACTGATCTGCCGACAGCGGCAGCAGTTGCTCGATCACCGGCTCCTGCTTCATCGTATTGACGAAGCGCGTGTACGCCAGGTACACCGCCGAAACCTTGCCTTCCGAGTACAGGTCGAGTTGCACCTTCACCGCGCCGATCAGCTTTTCCAGATGCGGCGTGTCGCCCAGATGCACGACATTCGACACCACCTTGGCGCGCAGACGGTTCAGGAAACCCAGACCCTTGGTGCCGATCGCAGTTGCTTCGATCGTCTTGCCCTGGCCTTCCAGTTCCTTGAACTTCTGCAGCGACGCGCGCAGCACGTTGGTGTTCATGCCGCCGCACAAACCTTTATCGGTCGTGACGAGGATGATGCCGGCCGTCTTCGCGCCTTCGTTCGACACCATGAACGGGTGACGATACTCCGGGTTCGCACGGCTCATGTGTGCAGCGATATCGCGGACCTTGTCAGCATACGGGCGAGCAGCGCGCATACGCTCTTGAGCGCGGCGCATCTTCGATGCGGCCACCATCTCCATCGCTTTCGTGATCTTGCGCGTGTTTTGCACGCTCTTGATCTTGCCGCGAATTTCCTTCATTCCAGCCATTGCTTGCTCCTTGTCGGCCCGAGTTGCCGCTTTAGCGGTTACTCGGGTCCCATGCAAAGCGATCGAAGCAGCACGGGTTCAGTTTCCTGCGGCCCGCGCCGCTTCAAGGTCCGTTTATGCCTTGCGGGTCACTCGCGGATCAATAAGCGCCGGACTTCTTGAAGTCTTTGAGGGCCGTGTGCAGCAGGCCTTCGTCGTCCTTCGAGAGTTCCTTGGTGTCTTCGACGCGCTTGATCAGGTCAGCGTGCTTCGACTTCAGGTAGTCGCGCAGGCCCTTTTCGAACGGCAGCACTTGCGAAACTTCCAGATCGTCGAGGTAACCGTTGTTCGCTGCGAACAGCGCGACAGCCAGCTCCCACACTTGCAGCGGCTGATATTGCGGCTGCTTCAGCAGCTCCGTCACGCGGCGGCCGCGTTCCAGTTGCTTGCGGGTTGCTTCGTCGAGATCCGACGCGAACTGCGCGAACGCGGCCAGTTCACGGTACTGCGCGAGGTCGGTACGGATACCGCCCGACAGCTTCTTCACGACCTTCGTTTGAGCCGCGCCACCGACGCGCGACACCGACACGCCGGCGTTAATTGCCGGGCGGATACCTGCGTTGAAGAGGTCGGTTTCCAGGAAGATCTGGCCGTCGGTAATCGAGATCACGTTCGTCGGAACGAATGCGGTCACGTCGCCTGCTTGCGTTTCAATGACCGGCAGTGCCGTCAGCGAACCGCTCTTGCCCTTCACTTCACCGTTCGTGAACTTCTCGACGTAGTCTTCCGACACGCGAGCCGCACGTTCCAGGAGACGCGAGTGCAGATAGAACACGTCACCCGGGTAAGCTTCACGGCCCGGCGGACGGCGCAGCAGCAGCGAGATCTGACGGTATGCCCAAGCTTGCTTGGTCAAGTCGTCATAAACGATCAGTGCGTCTTGACCGCGGTCGCGGAAGTATTCGCCCATCGTGCAGCCGGCGTACGGTGCCAGGTACTGCATGGCAGCCGATTCCGAAGCCGAAGCGGCCACGACGATCGTGTATTCGAGCGCGCCGGTTTCTTCCAGCTTGCGCACCACGTTCATGATCGACGAAGCCTTCTGGCCGATCGCGACGTAGATACAGAAGAGGTTCTTGCCCTTCTGGTTGATGATCGTGTCGACTGCGACTGCGGTCTTGCCGCACTGGCGGTCGCCGATGATCAGCTCACGCTGGCCACGGCCAACCGGCACCATCGCGTCGATCGACTTCAGACCGGTTTGGACCGGTTCCGAAACCGACTTACGCCAGATCACGCCCGGAGCAATCTTTTCGATTGCGTCGGTCTTCTTCGCGTTGATCGGGCCCTTGCCGTCGATCGGGTTGCCGAGCGCGTCGACCACGCGGCCGAGCAGTTCCGGACCCACCGGCACTTCCAGAATACGGCCCGTCGTCTTGACGACGTCGCCTTCCGAAATGTGTTCGTACTCACCCAGAATCACGGCGCCGACCGAGTCGCGCTCGAGGTTCAGTGCGAGACCGAAGGTGTTGCCCGGGAATTCGAGCATTTCGCCCTGCATCACTTCCGACAGGCCGTGGATGCGCACGATACCGTCGGTCACGGAGATCACAGTGCCCTGGTTGCGAACGTCTGCGCTCGCTTCAAGGCCCTGGATCCGGCTCTTGATCAGCTCGCTGATCTCAGAGGGATTGAGTTGCATTATTCGCTCCTGATAGTCAATTCTGTTGCGTGCCAGCCGCTTCAGCGCCTTGGGCGCTTCAGGCCGTCAGAGCCGTCTGCATGCTGGCAAGCCGCGCGCGGACCGAGGTATCGAGCACTTCGTCGCCGACCGTCACGCGCACGCCGCCGATCAACGACGAGTCGACTTCGATCGTCGGCTTCAGCTTGCGTTTGAACTTGCGTTCGAGACTTGCGACGAGGTCATTCAACTGCGCGCCTTCGAGCGGGAATGCGCTGACGATCAGCACATCGGCCGCCCCTTCGCGGGCGTTCTTCAACTCTTCGAACTGCACGGCGATTTCCGGCAGCAATTGCAGGCGATGGTTGTCCACCAGCATTTGCACCAGATTCTTCGCTTGTGCGTTGTCCTTGAGCGGCGACTTGACCGCGGTGAGCAGCAGTTCGCTGACCTGGGCGCGGCTTACTTTCGGGCTCGAGGCGATCGACAGCACTTCGGGCAGACGCGCAACCTGTGCCAGCTCCTGCACGAGCGTGGACCAGGCGGCGATGTCACCAGCTTCGGCCACGCCAAACAGCGCTTCTGCGTACGGACGGGCGATGGTTGCAAGTTCGGCCATGATCAGAGCTCGGCTTTCAGTTGATTCAGCAGGTCAGCGTGAGCTGCCTGGTCGACTTCGCGCTTCAGGATCTGTTCAGCGCCCTTCACGGCGAGTGCAGCAACTTCGCCGCGCAGCGTTTCGCGCGCTTTCACGACTTGCTGTTCCGCGTCGGCCTTCGCTTGCGCGATGATGCGAGCGGCTTCAGCTTGTGCTTGAGCCTTGATTTCGTCAGCGACTGCCACAGCGCGCTTTTCCGCGTCAGCAATACGTTGCTGACCGTCGTTGCGTGCCTGAGCGAGTTCCTGGTCGACGCGCTTGTGAGCGGCTTCGAGTTCTGCCTTGCCCTTTTCAGCAGCCGACAAACCGTCAGCAATCTTCTTCGAGCGCTCGTCGAGGGCGTTGATCAGCGGCGGCCACACGAACTTCATCGTGAACCACGCGAGGATCAGGAACACGACCATTTGCGCAAACAGGGTTGCGTTGAGATTCACGGTGTTTCCTTAAACGTTGCTAGTTCGGAAAGTGAAACGGCAAGGCGCTCATCGATTCTGTGTTCGATCAGCGCCCGAGTGCCCGTTCCGCCCTGCGCCCTCACTAGTTATAGCTCAGGCGCAAACTTCCGAGGAACCTCAGCCTGCCAGCTTCGACAGCAGCGGGTTCGCGAACGCAAACAGCATTGCCACACCAACGCCAATCAGGAACGCCGCATCGATCAGACCAGCCAGCAGGAACATCTTGGTTTGCAGCGGGTTCATCAGTTCAGGCTGACGTGCACATGCTTCGATGTACTTGCCGCCCATCAGGCCGATACCGATACAGGCGCCGATTGCACCCAGGCCGATGATGATGCCGATACCGATGGCGGTCAGACCCTGGATGTTGGCGATGAAAGCTTGCATGATCACTCCTTTGTGAAAAGTCTTTTAGAACTGGTTGGAACTGGGATTTAAAAAACGATGAATCTTTTGTCGACGGCGCAGGTTAGTGCGTGTCGTGTGCCTGGCCGATGTACACCAGCGTCAGCATCATGAAAATGAACGCCTGCAGCAGAACGATCAGGATGTGGAAAATTGCCCACACGCTGCCGGCGATCACGTGGCCGATGAAGCCAAGCACCGTCGTGTCCGCGCCGAAGCTCCAGATGCTGCCGAGCAGGGCAATCAGCAGGAACAACAGTTCGCCCGCGTACATGTTGCCGAACAGCCGCATGCCGAGCGAGACCGTCTTCGCGACGAACTCGATGATGTTCAGTGCAAGGTTCGGGATCCACAGCAACGGATGTGCGCCGAACGGAGCGGACAGCAGTTCATGCACGAAACCGCCGGCGCCCTTGATCTTGAAGTTGTAGTAAATCATCAGCGCGAACACACCGAGTGCGATGCCGAGCGTGCCGTTCAGGTCGGCGGTCGGCACGATGCGGTGGTGCGGGATGACTTCGGAAAGACCCAGCCAGCCAATCACGTGGCCCGGCAGGTCGACAGGGATAAAGTCGAGCGAGTTCATCAGCGCGACCCAGACGAACACGGTCAGGGCCAACGGTGCGATGAAGGTGCGCGTGCCGTGGATCATCGACTTCGATTGATCCTCGACCATCTCCACCAGCATTTCGATCGCGCACTGGAAACGGCCCGGCACGCCGGACGTTGCCTTGCGGGCAGCGAGATGCAGGATGAAGATCGTGGCCAGACCGCAAACGATCGACCAGAAAAGGGTGTCCAGATTCCACACGTGAATGTCGAAAATCGACGTCTGGTGCGCGGTGGAAAAGTTCTGCAAGTGGTGCGCGATGTACTCGGACGGATCCATTGCGCGCGTGCCTTCGCTAGCTGCCATATCGTTAAAGCCACCCAAATTGTCGAAAATCGTCTTAGGCCGTTCCCGCTGCAATTCTGTATTGCGGGAACACGCCGGGTGCGGACCGTGTCATATCCGCACACCTGTTGCCGGCGCTGCGCGCCGGCCTGAATTTTTTGCTGCTACTTTTTTGCTGCCACTTTTGTTGCTGCTACCTTAGCGCCAGGCCAAGGCAATCCAGTACGTCTTGAGCGCGATGAGGTAGGTCACGAGCAGCGGAACCCAGCGTACGTCGTGATACCAGAAGGCGATGGCTACGAACATCGCGATCGTTGTCCCCATTTTGAGCGCTTCGCCGATCATCCAGCTCATGACTGTTTCGGCGCCGCTCAGCGTTCTAAGCCGTGCCGCGAACAACGCGCCCGGCACCCAGCAGATCGCTCCTCCCAGGAACGCGGACAGCGCAGCAGCGCCCGGCGGCTTGTAGAACAGCCACCACACCAGCGTAGCACCCAGGGACAAAGCCATTTGCGCTGCCACGACCTTGAAAGGCGTAACGCGCGATGGACGGCTCACGTTGGGACCAAACAGCTTTTCAGCTTCAGCCCGCGTGAGCGGAACGATATTGTTATCTTGCTGCTCGACATCCCACGCTTCATCAGGTGTCGCTTGCTGACCGGTGGACGCAACGGAATCTTTGCGTTCAGCGCGGTGTTCGTCGTGCCCATTCTTCGGCGCTTGATTCGACGTTTTGACCGCCATCGCAGTGTTCCGAAAGTCTTGTTCCAGCCCGCGAGCTTACGCTGCCATTACGGGGTTGCCGTGCAATTAAATCCGGGCGATTGTAAGCGATAGTTGCAGGCAATTCAAGACTTTAGGCCGTTCAATAACCGGCGTGAAAAGCCTCCTCACGATGCGGGAACAGCTGCCTGGCGGTACGAAACACGTCAAATGTAAGGCTGTCGGGGGGCGTCAAATCATGCGGTTTGGATCAAGCGACTTTGCACTCGCCGACAGGTCGTTTAAACGCAGTAGCAGACGTCTCGAAAATGCAACAAACGCCGATTTTTGCCTCCGCAGGTGGACATACGGGTTGGCACCAGTTAGGCGGCGACTCGGCGCGAGCGTATTCGGAAACTCGTGTGTGTCGATGACAAGAGGGATCGCCGTAATCACACCGCCGCGCCGAATGAATGGGCGACCGAGAACGGCATGCGCTTTCGCCTTTCGTTTCGGGCACGCCCTACTTCGTGAATTCATCAGCGCGGAGTTGGTGACGCGACCGCTCTCGGGATGCTTGACGCGAATCAGGCGGCATTGCAAACGCATCGGCGCTCGGCATCGCCCCAACGGCGCGATCAGACCAATATATCAGCGATCCTGATTATTTATCGCCGCATTTATTTAGGAATCCATTAAATATAGGCCGTTTGACATGCATCAAGTCGGGCCCAATCTCTATGTGTTTGCGACTCGCCAGGAAAGCTGCGGCGCCAAAGGCGCGCAGCGCACCAAATAGCTTGCGATCTGTATTGAGCCTGATCGCAAGCCTTCGTTGCCACTCACGTTCAACGCGCCGATCAGGCGGTGGCGTTGCCGCGCAACCTCACCAAGATGCCTTCCAGCGCGTCCAGATCGCCGAAGTCCACGAGTACCTGCCCTCGCCCGCGTCGGCCGAGTTTGATCTTGACCGTCGCCGCCAGCAAATCCGACAACTCTTCTTCGAGTCGTCGCGTATCGCGACCACCGTCCGGATTCGCACGCGCCTTCACTGCTGGCGCGGCTTTGGTCGTCGTCGTTACCAGCTTTTCGGTTTCGCGCACCGACATGCGCTTGTTGATAACCTGGTTGGCCAGCGTAATCTGCGTTGCAGCGTCGACGGCCAACAGCGCGCGGGCATGCCCCATGTCGAGATCGCCGGCCAGCAGCATCGTCTGTACGGGCGACGCCAGATTGAGCAAGCGCAGCAGATTCGACACGGCACTACGCGATCGGCCGACCGACTCCGCCGCCTGTTCGTGCGTGAAATTGAACTCGTCGAGCAAGCGCTGGATGCCCTGCGCTTCTTCCAACGGATTCAGATCTTCGCGCTGAATATTCTCGATCAGCGCCATCGCGGCGGCGGCCTGGTCCGGCACGTTCTTCACCAGCACCGGTACTTCGTCGAGACCTGCGAGACGCGCCGCGCGGAAACGCCGCTCGCCGGCAATGATCTCGTACTTGTCCGCGGAGACGGGCCGCACGAGAATCGGCTGCATCAAGCCCTGCGCCCGGATGCTGGCCGCCAGCTCCTGCAATGCGCCTTCATCCATACGCGTACGCGGCTGGTATTTGCCCGCCTGCAACTTGCTGAGTGGCAGCACGTTCGGAGCACCCTCTATCGTCACCGCCTCCGTGATGTCCGCAGTGCCGCCAAGCAATGCTTCCAGGCCTCGTCCCAACCCCTTCTTTCTCGCTACTGCGTTCATCGTGCTTTCCCGATCCACTTAGGATGCCTGGGGCGCGTCATTCAATGCGCGCACCCGCTCAATCATTTCCGCGCCGAACTGCACGTACGCTTGCGCGCCGCGCGATGCCCTGTCGAACACCACGCCCGGCAAACCATAGCTGGGCGCCTCGGCAAGACGCACGTTGCGCGGGATCACGGCGTCGAACACCTTGTCACCAAAATGCTCTTTCAACTGATCTGAGACTTGCTGTTGCAACGTGATACGCGGATCGAACATGACGCGCAGCAGGCCGATCACCTTCAGGTCACGGTTGAGGTTCGCGTGCACCTGCTTGATCGTGTTGACCAGGTCTGACAAGCCTTCGAGAGCGAAGTACTCGCACTGCATCGGAATCACCACGCCGTGTGCGGCGCACAGGCCGTTGAGCGTGAGCAGCGACAAAGCCGGCGGACAGTCGATCAGCACAAAATCGTATTCGTTTTCGACTGCCGCGAGCGCGACCTTCAATTGACGTTCGCGATTCTGCACGCTGACCAACTCGACCTCGGCACCGGCGAGTTCACGGTTCGCCGGGAGCACGTCGTAACCAACGGCTTCGGGCCGCACTCGCGCATCGGCCACCGCGACGCCATCCACCAGCACTTCGTAGACCGTGTTCGCGCACGCGGCTTTGTCGATGCCGCTACCCATCGTGGCGTTGCCTTGCGGGTCCAGGTCGATGAGAAGGACTCGCTGTCCCTGCGCTGCCAAGCTCGCGGCCAGATTGACTGTGGTCGTCGTTTTACCGACGCCGCCCTTCTGGTTCGCAACGCAGAAGATTTTTGCCATCGTTGGTGTGTCCCTTTTGCTGCTTGGATAAAGTGAAAATCGTCGGTGATACAGGGTGCGGATGCATGACAAGCCTGAGCGCGCCGCTAGCTGCCGGCATCCACCAAAACCTTGATCAGGTGTCGCTCGGCGACGAGCGACGGCACGTTCAGCCGAATAACCTGTTCCACGTGGGCGCCAGCCGGCAAACGTTCGATCTCGCCGTCCGGGCGTACGCCCTTCATAGCCCAGATCGCACCCTGCTCCGCAACGAGATGACGGGCCAGTGTAACGAAATCCGCGAGTTCTGCGAATGCGCGCGAGACAATTACGTCGAACTTTGCCGGTACTTCGGCGCCCGGCTGCAAAGTCTCGACTCGGCCGGTCACCACCGAGAAATTCGCAAGGCCGAGCTCCGCCTTGGCCTGAGCCTGGAACGCCGTTTTCTTATGAACGATGTCGTTCACCGTCACCGTCCAGTCTGGCAAAACAATCGCCAGCACAATGCCCGGCAAACCGCCGCCGGAGCCGACATCGAGTACCGAGGACGGCCCGAGCGGAACCAGATGCGGCACGATCGAAAGCGAGTCCAGAATGTGCTGAATCAGCATCTGCCGCGGATCGCGGATCGCCGTGAGGTTATAGACGGCGTTCCACTTCGACAGCAACGCGACGTAGTCGAGCAGCTTGCCGAGTTGCGTGTCGCTCAGATCGAGGCCGAGCTCGCGCACGCCCTCTGTGAGCAGCGGCGCCAACGCCTCCCTACCGCTTCCCTTCTGGCCTACCGTCATTGCGTCACCGGCGTGCTGTCGGTGCCCGGCTCAGTGGGTTTCGCCGGACGACGACCCAAACCACGCTTCAAATGGACCATAAGCAGCGAGATGGCCGCCGGCGTAATGCCGGAGATGCGCGAGGCCTGACCAATGGTTTCAGGGCGGAACTGCGTAAGCTTCTGGCGCGCCTCGAAGGAAAGGCCCCGGACTTCCGCGTAATCCAATCCTTCAGGTAGACGCGTGCTTTCGTGCGCCTCGTTCCGCTCAATCTCTCCCGCCTGACGGTCAATGTAGCCCTGATATTTGATCCCGATCTCGATCTGCTCCTTGATCTGGGCAAGCAGAACGTCGTCTTCCGCCAACGTTTCAGGCGCAGCGCAAGCACCGGCACGCAACCCGCAAACACCGTCGTAAGACACACCCGGGCGGCGCAGCAGATCCGCCAGGCTGTACTCGTGATCGATTGGCTTGCCGAGCAAGGCCGTCGCCTCGTCAGCCGATAACGTCTTAGGATTGACCCACGTGGTGCGAAGGCGCTCTGTTTCACGTGAAACAGCGTCGCGTTTGCGGCTGAAGGCATCCCACCGAACGTCATCCACCACGCCCAGCTCGCGGCCGATCTCAGTCAGACGCATATCCGCATTGTCTTCACGGAGGCTCAGGCGATATTCGGCACGGCTCGTAAACATGCGATACGGCTCCGACACGCCACGCGTAACCAGATCGTCGACCAACACGCCAAGGTAAGCCTGATCGCGCCGAGGGCGCCATGCTTCCTTACCTTGCACGTACAGACCCGCGTTGATCCCAGCCAGCAAACCCTGCGCGGCGGCTTCTTCATAGCCAGTCGTGCCGTTGATCTGACCGGCGAAGAACAACCCGTTAATGACTTTCGTTTCCAGCGAAGCCTTCAGTCCACGCGGATCGAAGTAGTCGTACTCGATCGCATAGCCCGGCCGGAGGATATGCGCATGCTCCAAGCCGCGCATCGAACGCACCAACTCCAGCTGCACGTCGAACGGCAGGCTCGTGGAGATCCCATTCGGGTAAAACTCGTTGGTGGTCAGCCCTTCCGGCTCAAGAAAGATCTGATGCGATTCCTTCGATGCGAATCGGTGAATCTTGTCTTCGATCGATGGGCAATACCGCGGCCCCACCCCTTCGATCACGCCGGTGTACATGGGCGAACGATCGAGGCCGCCGCGAATGATGTCGTGCGTCCGCTCGTTGGTGTGCGTAACCCAACACGGCACCTGCCGCGGATGCTGCTCAACACGCCCCAGAAACGAGAACACTGGCACCGGATCCAGATCGCCCGGCTGCTCTTCGAGCTGGGAAAAGTCGATGGTGCGGCCGTCGATACGCGGCGGCGTCCCGGTCTTCAACCGACCTTGCGGCAGCTTCAATTCCTTGAGACGCGCCGACAACGACACAGACGCCGGATCACCGGCACGGCCGCCGGTATAGTTGTTCAAACCGACGTGAATCTTGCCGTCGAGGAAGGTCCCAGCCGTCAGCACCACCGCGCGCGAACGGAAACGGATCCCCACCTGCGTGACGGCGCCGACCACGCGGTCACCTTCCACCATCAGATCGTCGACCGCCTGCTGGAACAACCAAAGGTTCGGCTGATTTTCCAGCCGATGGCGGATAGCCTGCTTGTACAGCAAACGGTCTGCCTGAGCGCGCGTCGCACGAACGGCCGGGCCCTTCGATGAATTCAGGATGCGGAATTGAATGCCGCCCTCGTCCGTCGCGGCCGCCATTGCACCGCCGAGCGCGTCGACTTCCTTGACCAGATGGCCCTTGCCAATACCGCCAATCGACGGGTTGCAGCTCATCTGGCCGAGCGTTTCGATGTTGTGGGTCAGCAGGAGCGTCGTATTGCCCATGCGTGCCGAAGCCAACGCGGCTTCCGTGCCGGCATGACCGCCGCCGACGACGATTACGTCAAATTCTGTGGGAAAGAGCATCGCGGATCTCACGCCAGATCATCGCGTGAGCCTTTCAAAGGAAATGTATGGGCGAATTATAACGGGTTCGGTTTAGGCCCGAATTTCGTCCGAACGGCCAACCCATAAAAAAGCGGTGTGTTTCACGTGAAACACACCGCTTTAATCGTCGGCGATCAGCGTAGAGCGGGAGCGCTACGCCACTTTTTTGGCCAGCCCAAGGTACGTTTCGATCACGCGCGGATTCTGCGCCAGGTCTGCCGCCGGCCCTTCCAGCGCCAGTTCGCCCGTCTCCAACACATAACCGTAGTCGGAGATTTGCAACGCGGCTCGGGCGTTCTGCTCGATCAGCAGCGTGGCTACGCCGGTCTGCCGCAGCGCGCTGATGATGTGGAAGATTTCTTTTACGATCAGCGGCGCAAGGCCAAGACTCGGCTCGTCCAGCATGAGCAGATCGGGCTTGCCCATCAATGCTCGGCCCACCGCAAGCATTTGCCGTTCACCACCCGATAAGGTGCCGGCCGCCTGCTTGCGGCGCTCCTTCAGTCGTGGAAACAGCGTGAAGACCGGCTCAAGTTGGTCGAGAAAGTTGCGCTCCCCTGCCCGCTTGCGACGGTAAGCGCCGAGCACGAGGTTGTCCTCGACCGTCATCGAAGCAAACAGCTCGCGCTTTTCCGGCACAAGGCACATGCCGCGCGCAACACGTTTCTCGACCGGCACGGCGCTGACATCTTCGCCTCGATACACCACGGCGCCCTTCGCATGACCCGTGGTCGGCAGCGCACCCATGATCGCGTTCAGCAGCGTGGACTTGCCCGCGCCATTCGGGCCGATCACCGAGACGATCTGCCCAGCCCGCACCTTGATCGCCGCGCCGTGCAGCGCCTCGACCTTGCCATAGCGGACCGACAATCCGTCTACGTCGAGAATGGGATCAGCAGCATTCATCGTGTTCTCCATCACTCCACCCCACCGAGATACGCTTCCAGCACAGCCGGATCCTGTTGTACGTCTTGCGGCAAACCTTCCGCGATCCGGGTCCCGAACTCCATGACCACCAGCCGGTCGGTGAGATTCATCACGAAATCCATGTCGTGCTCAACCAGCAGCACGCTCATGCCTTCCGCCTTGAGGCGACGCAGCAGATCGGCCAGCTGGAGTTTTTCCTGATAACGAAGACCGGCGGCCGGCTCATCCAGCAACAACAGCGTCGGGTCGCAGCACAATGCGCGTGCGATTTCGAGAATCCGCTGCTGTCCCAAGGCAAGACTGCCCGCCTCATCGTACATGTGCTGCTCCAGACCGACCCGGCGAATCTGACGCGCGGCTTCGGCCATCAAGCGCGCTTCTTCCGCACTGTTCAGGCGCACGACGCTACGCCATACGCCCGCCTGCCCCCGCAGATGTGCGCCGATCGCGACGTTCTCGAGCACCGTCATTCCCGGTAGCAGCTTGACGTGCTGGAAGGTGCGGCCAATCCCGCGCCTGACGATTTCACGTGAACTCAACGAATCGATTCGCTCGCCACGGAACTTGATCTCGCCGCTGGTCGTTTGCAGCACGCCGGTGACAAGATTAAAGGTCGTCGACTTGCCGGCGCCGTTCGGCCCGATCAAGCCGATGATCTGCCCTGCTTTCACCTCAAAGCTGACATCGTTCACCGCGACCAGACCGCCGAATTGCTTGCGCGCCTTGTTCACGGTCAGCAGATCTTCACCAGCCGCCGGCTTGCTGCGCTGCGGCAATGGTTCGGCATGGTCGGCCAAATGGGCACGCGGACCCTTCGGGAAAAACCGCGCGACAAACGGCCATACGCCTTGGCGCGCGTACTGCAGCAGCAGCACCATCAAGATGCCGAATACGATCACTTCGAAGTTGCCGTTCTCACCCAGCAGCTTGGGCAGCAGCGTCTGCAGATAATCCTGCAACACCGTCAGGATCGCCGCACCGAGCACCGCGCCCCAGACGTGCGACACCCCGCCCACCACCGCCATGAACAGGAACTCGATACCGTGATTCAGTCCAAACGGCGTCGGGTTCACCGCGCGTTGCAGGTGGGCGTAGAGAAAGCCCGACACCGAAGCCAGCACCGCCGCGTAGACAAAGATCACCACGCGCATCCACCCGGTGTTCACGCCCATTGCTTCGGCCATCATGCCGCCGCCGCGCAGCGCGCGGATTGCTCGTCCCGGCCGGCTATTAAGCAGATTCTGAACGGAAATCACCGCACCCAGCACGACCACCCAGATCAGGTAATAGATATGGCGCCCGGACTCCAGGTTGATGCCGAAAACATTCAGCACAGGAATTCCGTTGATGCCGTCGTACTTGCCCAGCATTTCGAGATTGCCGAACAGGTAGAACAGCGCGAGCCCCCACGCGATCGTGCCGAGCGGCAAAAAGTGCCCGGACAGACGCATCGTCACCAACCCGAGCATCAACGCGATCAGGGCCGTCACCACCACGCCCGCGATCAGCGCGAGCCACGGCGAGACGCCGTATCGCGTCGTCAGATACGCGGTCGCGTAGGCGCCGATGCCGACAAACGCGGCCTGGCCAAAGCTCGTCATTCCGCCGATACCGGTCAGCAGCACCAGGCCGATCGCCACGATCGAATACAGGCCGATGTAGTTGAGCAGCGTCACCCAATATTCCGGCACGTGAATCGGTTTCGGCAATACGGGTAGCGCGAACAGCACCACGAGGAACAACCAGAAGAACTTGTTTTGCATGATCCGTTTCATCGCGTCACTCCTCGTCCTCTTCGGTGTGCGGGCTGGCAAGACTTCGCCAGAGCAGCACCGGAATGATCAGCGTGAACACGATCACTTCTTTATAAGCACTCGCCCAGAACGACGAATACGACTCCAGCAGACCGACCAGGATCGAGCCCGCAGCCGCCAGCGGATAACTGACGAGGCCGCCGATAATCGCCCCCACGAAGCCCTTCAAGCCGATCAGGAAGCCCGAGTCGTAGTAGATGGTGGTGAGGGGTGCGACGAGGATGCCGCACAGCGCACCGAGGCCCGCCGCCAGCGTGAAGGCGAGACGCCCCGCTTGCGTCGTGCCGATGCCGACGAGCCGTGCGCCGAGCCGGTTCACCGACGTTGCGCGCAACGCCTTGCCGGAGATCGAGCGGTCGAAGTACAGATACAGCGCACCGATCAACACGACCGCCGTGCCGACGACCCACAAGCTCTGCCCGGAGATCGACAGGCTGCCCACGTTGAAGGTCGCGTCGGAAAACGCCGTGGTGCGCGAACCCTCCGCACCGAACATCACGAGACCCAGGCCGACCATCGCGAAGTGCACCGCCACCGCCACGATCAGCAGCAGCAGCGTGGACGCCTCCGCGATCGGCTCATACGCAAGCCGGTAAACATACGGTCCCATCGGAATCACGATCAGCAGCGTCAACGCGATCTGCGCGATCATCGGCAGCGTATGCATGAAAACGCCCTGCGTGAGCGCGTAGACCGCGATCGGAAACAGCAGGTATTTGCCGACCAGCATGACCAGCGTGCGCGCCGCATGCCGGCGCCGCTCGGGATGGCGTACCAGCCCCGCTACCTCGACGACGAAGCAGGCCGCGCCCATCGCCATCAGCAGCCAGCAGGTGGCCGGAAATTTCTGTGTCTGTAGCGCGGCGAGCGTCAGCGCGCCGTACGAAACAAACTCCCCCTGCGGGATGAAGATCACCCGCGTCACGGAGAACACCAACACCAGCGCGAGCGCGAGCAGCGCGTAGATCGCGCCGGTGGTGATACCGTCCTGCGCGAGGATCGCCGCAATTGATAGATCCATACTTCCTCGTCCTGAAGCGTCGTAATCGAAACTGGGAAACCGTCGTGGCGGCAGAACTCGCGGCCGTCCGCGGACCCGCAATGCCTGAAAAGGCGACCGCCGCGCCGGAACACGGCGCGGCGGTCGATGCCATTGTCATCGAACAGAATGGCAATGCGGCGTCACATGCCGCACGTTGCGCGAGAGGCGCGTACCGCTTTTATGCTTAGTCGTTCTGCAGCTTCCACTTGCCGTCGACGATCTGCACGATCACGCGTGCGCGCTTGTCGAGGCCGTTGTGGTCGGTCGTGGTGGTGTTCATGATGCCGTGCGAAACCGGCAGCTCCTTGATGTTCTCAAGTGCACCGCGCAGTGCCACGCGGAACGCTTCCGTGCCCGGCTGCGCCGTCTTCAGCGCGACGGGAATCGCTGCTTGCAACATCTGGCCGGCGTCCCATGCGTGACCGCCAAACGTCGCCACCGAGCCCGCGCCATACGCTTTCTCGTACGCCGCTTTGTAGGCCAGCGACGACTTCTTCACCGGGTTCGAGTCAGGCAGTTGATCCGCCACGAGAATCGGGCCAGCCGGCAGGAATTCGCCTTCGCAATCCTTGCCGCACACGCGCAGGAAGTCGTTATTGGCAACGCCGTGCGTCTGGTAGACCTTGCCCTTGTAGCCGCGCTCCTTGAGCGTCTTGGCCGGCAATGCCGACGGCGTGCCCGCACCCGCGATCAGGACCGCGTCGGGGTTCGCGCCAATCGTCTTCAGCACCTGGCCCGTGACCGATGCGTCGGTTCGGTTGAAGCGCTCGTTGGAAACGATCTTCAGATTGTGCGCGGCGGCCGCAGCGGTAAAGACGTTATTCCAGCCGTCGCCGTACGCATCCGCGAAGCCGATGAAGCCCACGGTTTTCACGCCGTGATGCTCCATATAGTCGGCGATGGCGTCAGCCATCAGGCTGTCGTTTTGCGGCGGTTTGAAGGCCCATGCGCGCTTCGCGTCCATCGGCGAAATGATTGCCGCCGATGCCGCCAGCGAGATCACCGGCGTCTTGCCTTCGGAAGCGGCGTCGAGCATGGCCAGCGAATTCGGCGTAACGGTCGAGCCGATGATCGCGTCGACGTGGTCTTCGTCGATCAGCTTACGCGTGTTCTGCACGGCCTTGCCGGTGTCCGATGCGTCGTCGAGAACGATGTACTGCACGGTCTTGCCGCCGATCTCTTTCGGCAGCAGCGCAATCGTGTTCTTTTCAGGAATCCCGAGCGATGCGGCCGGCCCCGTCGTGGAAAGTGTCACGCCGATCTTCACTTGGGCAAACGCCGCGCCCGCGCCACACATCAACGCCATGGCGATGCCGGTGCGTACCCATTGCTTTGTCTTTTTCATTGCAAGTCTCCAAACGCTTTGAAGCGCGTATCTGTAATCCGACTCACGGGCCGGGTGTCTGAATCTAGTTATCGGGTGGAGGCGTGCCAAGCATGGTTTTCCCTGCTCAGCGCGGATGCCTTCGCCGCTTTGGTGCCACTCCTTTGCTACGTACGACGGCTGCAAACTGCTGCGAAATCCTGCGAACAAAACACTAACATGTTAGTAGTATTGCGTTCTGCATGAACGACGGTCAATAGACCGCAACCCAAATACGGGTTTGTCCTGAAGCCGCGCAACCACACTTTTTCACGTGAAGCGGACAATAAAAAAGACGCGTCAACTGCACGCGTCTTTTTCGATGAGGTTCCGTATCGCTTCGCCCTCGCTCAGTCGCCGGACAACTTCCACTTGCCGCCGACAATCTCCACCATCACGCGCGCCCGCTGGTCGAGGCCAGAGTGGTCATTCGCGCTCATGTTGAAGATGCCGTGCGACGCGGGCATGTCTTTGGTGCTTTCCAGCGCTGCGCGCAACGCCTCGCGGAACGCAGGCGTGCCCGGCTGCCCCTTCTTCAGCGCCAGCGGAATCGCGCGTTGCAGCAGCAAGCCGGCGTCCCATGCGTGGCCGCCGAAAGTCGACACCGAGCCGGCGCCGTAAGCGGTTTCGTACGCGCGCTTATAGGCGAGCGCGCTCTTCTTCACCGGATTTGAATCGGGCAATTGATCCGCGACCAGCAACGGGCCGGCGGGCAGATACGTACCTTCGCAATCCTTGCCGCACACGCGCAGGAAGTCGTTGTTGGCGACGCCGTGCGTCTGATAGTACTTGCCCTTGTAGCCACGCTCCTTGAGCGTTTTCTGCGGCAGCGCAGCCGGTGTGCCCGCGCCTGCGATCAGCACCGCATCGGGATTCTGCGACATGACCTTCAGCACCTGGCCGGTCACCGAAGCATCATTGCGCGCGAAGCGTTCGTTCGCGACGATCTTGATCTTCGCGAGATCCGCTGCCTTGCCGAATTCCTTGAACCAGCTCTCGCCGTAAGCGTCCGAGAAGCCGATAAACGCGACCGTCTTCACGCCGTGATTCGACATGTGCTGCGCGATCGCGGTTGCCATCAGAATGTCGTTTTGCGGCGTTTTGAAGACCCACGCGCGCTTCGCATCCATCGGCTCGACAATGCTTGCCGCGGCGGCCATGGAGATCATGGGCGTAGTGGTTTCGGCAGCGACGTCGATCATGGCCAGCGAGTTCGGCACGACGGTCGAGCCGATCAGCGCATCCACGTGATCTTCGCTGGTGAGCTTGCGGGTGTTCTTGACGGCCTGAGTCGAATCAGTGGCGTCGTCGAGCACGATGTATTCGATCTTCTGGCCCGCCACTTCTTTAGGCAGGAGCGCAATCGTGTTCTTTTCCGGGATACCGAGCGACGCGGCAGGACCCGTTGCCGACACGGTCACGCCGATTTTCACGTCTGCGAACGCATGGCCGCTCCATGCCGCAGTGATTCCAGTGGCGACTAATGCCGCGCTGATCCAACGCAATGCCGACTTCATCCCGCTCCTCTGTCTACCCCGTTATTCATTCGAATCTAAATCCGTGGATTTAAATCCCGACCCAGCGGTCGGTGAATAGCGAGTTTAGCGGACGGAAGCCATGCGCGGCAAGCGTTTTGCAGGGTTGTGCGCTGCGAAACAGAGACAGGTTCGGTGAATAAAAAGGGTCACCGAATTAGCGGGAAATTCGAATAGCGAATAGCCGAAAACACAAATAAAAAGCGCTGTTGGATATCAATCCAACAGCGCTTTCGTCTGGGCACTGAGTGCCTCATTGTCTCCTCGTTCTCCACCTGCAAATTTCGTGGTGCATCAGAACTGCATGAAGATTAAAGGAGCACCCGCCCTACTACAACTAGCAATTACCCTAGTGGTGCACTGCGGCACTGAATTGGGGCACGCTTGCCGGAACCTGTTCAACCCCGCCGGGAGCCTTGGCAACCCGCGCTCCCGCTTCATTACATCAAGAGCGGCAAACTATATCGGATACCGAAACAATGGCGAATTTCGCTGCGTTCAGGCCCGCAGCGGCCGCACCCGCGCGATGATCTCACCGACAATGCCACGCCGGAACGCCAGCACGCACGCGATGAAAATCACGCCGGTCACAATGGTTACCGATTCGCCCAGCGAACGGAACCACTCAACGCCGGTGGATGACGCCAGCGCCCCGCCGAAATCGCCGAGCCGGTCTTCGAGCGCGACAATCAATGCGGCGCCGAGCAACGGTCCAAACAAGGTGCCCATGCCGCCGACCAGCGTCATCAGGATCACGAGGCCCGACATGGTCCAATACGCGTCGCTCAATGTCTCGAAGCCTTGCACGAGCACTTTGAGCGAACCCGCGAGACCGGCAATTCCCGCCGACAGAATAAACGCCAGCAGTTTGAAGCGATCCGTATCGTAACCGAGCGACACCGCGCGCGGCTCGTTTTCCTTGATCGCCACCAGCACCTGTCCAAACGGCGAATGCACGATCCGCACAATCAGCAGGAAAGCGAGCACCATCACGGCGAGCACGACGAAATACAACGCCGTATCGGACGAGAGATCCAGCACGCCGAACAGCTTGCCGCGCGGCACGCCTTGCAGACCGTCCTCACCATGCGTGAACGGCGCCTGCAGGAACACGAAGTAGACCATCTGCGCGAGCGCCAGCGTGACCATCGCGAAGTAGATGCCCTGGCGGCGAATCGCGAAGATGCCCACGATCAACCCGAGCAAGGTCGCCGCCGCGGTGCCGGCGAGCACGCCCAGCTCCGGCGAGAAGCCGAGCGTCTGCATCGCATAGCCGGTAATGTAGCCGGCCGACGCGAGAAACATGGCGTGGCCGAACGACAGCAATCCGGTGTAGCCGATCAGCAGATTGAACGCCGCCGCGAACAGCGCGAAGCACAGCACTTTCATCACGAAGAGCGGATAGATGCCAAGCACGGGCACCGCGAGAAGCACGATCAGCAGCAGACCGTAGAGTACTTTTCTCTGCATCATTTTTCCTTGCCGAAGAGACCCGCCGGGCGCACCAGCAACACGAGCGCCATGATCACGAAGACGACGGTCGCCGACGCTTCCGGGTAGAACACGCGTGTGAGCCCTTCGATCACGCCCAGCAGCAAGCCGGTGAGAATCGAGCCCATGATCGAACCCATGCCGCCGATCACCACCACCGCGAACACGGTGATGATCATCGGCTGGCCCATCAGCGGCGAGACCTGAATCACCGGTGCGGCGAGCACGCCGGCAAATGCGGCCAGCGCGACGCCGAAGCCATAGGTCAACGTGATCATCAACGGCACGTTGATGCCGAACGCTTCGACCAGTTTCGGATTTTCAGTGCCCGCGCGCAGATAGGCGCCGAGGCGCGTCTTCTCGATCACGAACCACGTCGCGAAGCAAACCACCAGCGAGGCCACCACGACCCACGCGCGATAGTTCGGCAGGAACATGAAGCCGAGATTGGTCGCACCGGAAAGCGCCGACGGCACGTCGTACGGCTGACCGGACGAACCGTAGATGGAACGGAACACGCCTTCCACAACCAGCGTGAGTCCGAAGGTCAGCAAGAGGCCGTACAGATGGTCGAGCTTGTAGAGCCAGCGCAGCATCGAGCGTTCGATCGCCATGCCAAACAGCCCGACGAGCAGCGGCGCCAGTACGAGCATCACCCAGTAAGGCAAGCCGAAATACGACAGGCCCATCCACGCGAGCATCGCGCCGAGCATGAATAACGCGCCGTGCGCAAAGTTGATCACATTGAGCAGGCCGAAGATCACCGCCAGCCCAAGACTCAGAATTGCGTAGAACGAGCCGTTCACGAGCCCCAGCAGCAGCTGGCTCAGCATCGCCGGTAGCGGAACGCCAAAGATTTCCATTGAAGCCTTAACCCCTTAAGCCATCGCCAAGGTGAGATCGGTCACGCACGATCCAGCCGGCGCACGGTGAGCGTCAGCGACGCCGATCGTGCGCGGCATGTGAAACGGTTCGCCGTCAGCCTGTGTACCAACGCAGCACTGTGCATTGCCCGCCAGTACAAGCAGACAGACGGCTATCTGGTTACCAATCGACGCTTATTTCCACAACGCGCAGCGCGTTTCCGTCTTGGTCGTGAACGCCTGCTCGCCGGGGATCGTCGCCGTGATCTTGTAGTAGTCCCACGGCTCCTTGGACTCGGCCGGCGTCTTCACCTGCATCAGGTACATGTCGTGGATCATGCTGCCGTCCTGACGGATGTAACCCTTCGCGTAGAAGTCGTTGATCTTGGTCTTCTTCAGTTGCGCCATCACCTTGTCGGAGTCGGTCGAGCCCACCGCCTTCACCGCGTTCAGATAGGTCATGGTCGCCGAGTAGTCGGCGGCCTGCAGGCTCGACGGCATCTTCTTCATTTTGTCGAAGTAGCGCTCCGCCCACTTGCGAGTGGTGGCGTCCTTGTTCCAGTACCAGCTGTCCGTCAGAACGAGACCTTGGGTGGTTTCGAGGCCCAGGCTGTGGATATCGTCGATGAACACCAGCAGCGCGGCGAGCTTCATCGTTTTGGTGATGCCGAACTCCTTGGCCGCCTTGATCGAGTTGATCGTGTCGCCGCCCGCGTTGGCGAGGCCCAGAATCTGTGCCTTCGACGCCTGCGCCTGCAACAGGAACGACGAGAAGTCCGATGCCGACAGCGGATGACGCACCGCGCCCAGCACCTGGCCGCCATTAGCCTTCACCACGTCGGAGGTGTTTTTCTCGAGCGCCTTGCCGAACGCGTAGTCAGCCGTGAGGAAGTACCAGGTCTTGCCGCCCTGCTTCGTCACCGCCGAGCCCGTGCCCTTGGCCAGCGCCGTGGTGTCGTACGCATAGTGGATCGTGTACGGCGTGCATTGCTCGTTGGTCAGCGTGTCGGCGCCCGCTCCGATGCTGATATACACCTTCTTCTTTTCACCGGCCACGGTGTTCATCGACAAACCCGTTGCCGAGTTCGTGCCGCCGATCAGGAGGTCGACGCCGTCGCGGTCGAACCATTCGCGTGCGCGTGAGGCCGCAATGTCCGCCTTGTTCTGGTGGTCCGCATACACCACCGTGATCGGCTTGCCGTTGACCTTGCCGCCGAAGTCCGCCACCGCCATGCGGATCGCTTCGAGGCCGCCCTGACCGTCGATATCCGCATACAGACCCGACATGTCGGTGATGAAGCCGATCTTCACCGCGTCGTCAGCCGCTTGCGCGCTGCCCATCGTCAGAGCGGCGCCGGCGGCGACCGCGAAACAAAGGGAGGCTAGCCGCGCGAGTGGGTTCTTTTTCATTCCTGTCTCCTGGTTTCTTCGCTTGTGGTTATCAGAGGCAAATCGGGCGGTTTTTTAAACGCCCAAAAGATCGTGCAGGATCGGCATCTTGGTTTCGAGTTCACTTGCCCCGAAGTGCTCGACAATCGCGCCGTGCTCCATCACGTAGAAGCGATCGGCAAGCGGCGCGGCAAAGCGGAAATTCTGCTCGACCATCACCACGGTGTAGCCGCGCGCCTTGAGCGTCATGATCATGCGTGCCAGCGCCTGAACGATGACAGGCGCAAGCCCTTCCGAGATTTCGTCGAGCAGCAGCAAGCTCGCGCCGGTGCGCAGAATGCGCGCTACCGCGAGCATCTGCTGTTCGCCGCCTGAGAGCCGCGTGCCCTGGCTCATGCGGCGTTCGTGCAGATTCGGAAACATCGAATAGATTTCTTCGAGCGACATCATGTGCGCCTTGTCCCCGACAGGCGGCGGCAGCAGCAGATTCTCCTCGCAGGAGAGGCTCGAAAAAATACCGCGCTCTTCCGGGCAATAACCAATGCCGCAATGCGCGATGCGATGCGTGGGCAGATTGATCGTCTCACGTCCGGCAATGCGGATCGAACCGGTGCGCCGACCGGTCAGGCCCATGATGGCGCGCAGCGTCGTGGTCCGTCCCGCGCCATTGCGGCCCAGAAGCGTGACGACTTCGCCGCGGTTCACCGTCAGATCGACGCCATGCAGAATGTGGGATTCCCCGTACCACGCCTGCAAACCCTTGATGTCCAGCGCGGGCACGGCGTTATCCGTCCCGCTAACGTCGAGACTTTCGCGCTCGGCAATCGTATTCATGCGTGGGCTCCGGCAAGCGCCGCGTCGGCGCTGCCCATATAGGCTTGCATCACGAGCGGATTCTTCGACACTTCGGCGTAGCTGCCTTCGGCGAGCACTTCGCCACGTTGCAGCACAGTAATCGTGTCGGAAATGCCGGCGATCACATTCATGTTGTGCTCGACCATCAGGATGGTGCGGCCGCTCGATACCTTCTTGATTAGCGCCGTCACGCGATCGACGTCTTCGTGGCCCATGCCTTGCGTGGGCTCGTCGAGCAGCATGAGCTCCGGCTCCATGGCGAGCGTGGTGGCAATTTCCAGCGCGCGTTTGCGGCCGTAGGAAAGTTCGACCGTCAACACGTCGGCGAAATCGGTCAATCCGACCTGCGTGAGTAAATCCATTGCGCGATCATCGAGTTGGCGAAGCGTGCGTTCGCTCTTCCAGAAATGAAATGCCGTGCCGAGCTGACGCTGCAAGCCAATGCGCACATTCTGCAATGCTGTCAGATGCGGAAATACAGCAGAAATCTGGAATGACCGGATAATGCCGCGCCGTGCGATTTGCGCCGGGCGTTCGCTCGTAATGTCGATACCGTTGAAAACGATTTGACCCGCAGTCGGTTCGAGAAATTTGGTGAGCAGATTGAAGCAGGTGGTCTTGCCTGCCCCATTCGGGCCGATCAGCGCATGGATCGAGCCACGGCGCACGCGCAGGTTCACACCGTTCACGGCGATAAAGCCTTTGAACTCACGGGTGAGGCCGCGCGTTTCGAGAATCGTATCGCCGAGAATCATGTTCCCTTCCATACGGAGTAAGGCGAAGCATTACGATCTTCCGCGCGAACCGCTGCGCGACTTTTTATGACGGCGGCACCCCGTGCCGCTCGTTGGCGTGCTGCACCAATCCGGACGGTAATCCATGGTGCCACACGCAGCATGGCTGCCATTGTCGCGCCAATGATGCAGCGCATTCATTGGGATTTGCACTTAGTGGATGATGCCGGTCTGCAACATGACCCTAAGCATGACACGCCCGCCGTGCACGTCGGACGGGCATCTCATGCGAGCCATATGACACTTGTCACACGGTGAACACGGAAGGCGTCGAGCTTGTATGCACCACGGAACTGCCGGCAACGCGCGCACGGCGATCCTCGCGGATCATCTCGCTGGCGCGCTCCGCGATCATCAGCGTGGGCGAATTGGTGTTGCCCGAGGTGATGGTCGGCATGACAGATGCATCGACCACCCGCAATCCGTCAACACCGATAACTCGTAACCGGTTGTCGACCACCGCGCCGGGGTCGTCGGTCGTGCCCATGCGGCAGGTGCCGACCGGATGGAAGATGGTCGTGCCGACGGCGCCGGCAGCCTGCTGCAACTCTTCCTCGGTCTGGTACTGGACGCCCGGCAAAATCTCTTGCGGCCGGTAGCGCGAGAGCGCGGGCGCCGCGGCAATGCGTCGCGTGAGACGCAGCGCATTGGCGGCAACGTGCCGGTCGTAATCGGTAGAGAGATAGTTGGGGGCGATCAACGGCGGCGCTGACGCATCGGCTGATTCAATGTGAATGCTGCCGCGCGAAGTGGGCCGCAACTGGCACACGGACGCAGTGAACGCGTTGAATCGGTGCAGCGGTTCGCCGAAGCGATCGAGCGAAAGCGGCTGGACGTGATACTCGAGGTCGGGCCGCGTCAGCGAGCGATCATTCGGGTCTGATTTGGCAAACGCGCCGAGTTGCGACGGCGACATCGACATCGGCCCGCTTTGAAACAGCGCGTACTGCATGCCGATCATCAGCTTGCCCCACCAATGCGCGGACGCTGTGTTGAGTGTGCGCACGCCATCGACTTTATAGGCCATTCGCAATTGCAGATGGTCCTGCAAATTTTCTCCCACGCCGCGCAGATCGTTGACGACTTCAATACCCAGGTTCTGCAGACGTGCACCGTTGCCGATACCGGAGAGTTCGAGCAATTGCGGCGAATTGACAGCACCAGAGCTGAGGATCACTTCGCAGCGTGCTTTGGCCAGATAGTCCGTGTTGTCGCCGCGATATTCGACGCCTGTGCAACGGCGACCTTCGAATACGACGCGTTGCGTGTGCGCGCCGGTAATGACCATGAGATTCGGCCGCTTGAGTGCGGGACGCAGAAATGCCTTCGACGCATTCCAGCGAATGCCGCGCTTCTGATTGACGTCGAAGTAGCCGACACCGGTGTTATCGCCGCGATTGAAGTCGTCCGTGGCGGGGATGCCGGTCTCCTGCGCAGCGCGTGAAAACTCTTCGAGTATTTTCCATTTCAACCGCTGTTTCTCCACGCGCCAAGGACCGCCCGCGCCATGCGACTCGGTCGCGCCGGCATAGTGATCTTCGCTGCGCCTGAAGACGGGCAACACCGAGTTCCACGACCAGGACGAGTCGTTCGTGACGCGAGCCCATTCGTCGTAGTCTTCGCGCTGCCCACGCATGTAGATCATGCCGTTGATTGAGGAGCTTCCGCCCAGGACGCGTCCGCGCGGGTACGAAAGCGCGCGGCCATTCAGCCGCGGCTCAGATTGTGTTTTGTAGAGCCAGTCCGTGCGCGGGTTGCCGATGCAATAGAGGTAGCCGACCGGCACATGAATCCAGTGGTAGTCGTCTTTGCCGCCGGCTTCGAGCAGCAGTACCCGCACGTCTGGATCTTCGCTCAGGCGATTGGCCAGCACACAGCCCGCCGTCCCCGCGCCCACGATGATGTAATCGAACTCGCCTTCGAGCCGCCGCGGGGTCTCGGGCCTGGTGTCGGAATCGCTCATTGTTCAGTCTCCTAAGCTTTTTTGCAGACCGGTCGTATGATTGGCATGCGACCGCGGCGTTGGGCTCTAATTGTGTTTCCAGCTTTTCTTCTGCATGTGCGGCGGCCGTTTCGCTACTGCCTTCGGCCGCCACGAGCAGCGCTGCCGAAGGCCAATGCCTCAATCTACTTGGCCACCGGCATCGTAAACTCAGCGCCTTTGGCGATGCTGTCGGGCCAGCGCTGCATGATGCTCTTGTAGCGGGTGTAAAACCGCACGCCTTCTTCACCATACGCGTGATGGTCGCCGAAGAGCGACTTCTTCCAGCCACCAAACGAGTGCCACGCCATCGGCACCGGAATCGGCACGTTGATGCCAACCATGCCGATCTGGATCTGGCGCGAGAACGCGCGAGCGACACCGCCATCGGACGTAAACAGCGACACGCCGTTGGCAAACTCATTGGCGTTGATGAGTTCCACCGCGGACGCAAAATCCGGCACGCGCACCACACAAAGCACGGGTCCGAAAATCTCTTCCCGGTAAATCTTCATGTCGGTCGAAACATCGTCGAACAAGGTGCCGCCAAGAAAGAATCCCTTCTCGTGTCCACTGACCTGATGGCCTCGCCCATCGACAACCAGTTTCGCGCCCGCCGCGACGCCAGAGTCGATATAGCCCACCACTTTCTCGCGATGCACCGCCGTGACCAACGGTCCCATCTCGGCATCCGACTCCATGCCGTTGAGAATC
Organism: Burkholderia sp. WP9; assembly: GCF_900104795.1. Lineage (NCBI taxonomy): Bacteria > Pseudomonadati > Pseudomonadota > Betaproteobacteria > Burkholderiales > Burkholderiaceae > Burkholderia > Burkholderia sp. WP9. Next base: position 3,686,576 of record NZ_FNTG01000001.1, on the reverse strand, counting down.
TTCAGGCTCTTCACGCGCGGCGTGAGCCGTTCGACCAGTTCATCGGCGATATGCCCGACGGCGACGGCCACCGAAATGGCCATGCATCGCTCGCCCGCCGAGCCGTACGCCGCGCCGATCAAGGCGTCGACTGCCTGGTCGAGATCCGCGTCCGGCATCACTACCAGATGATTCTTCGCTCCGCCCAAAGCCTGCACACGCTTGCCGTGCTTCGTGCCCTCCGTGTAGATGTATTCGGCGATCGGCGTCGAACCGACGAACGACAACGCGCTGACTTCCGGATGCACGAGCAATGCGTCGACCGCCACCTTGTCGCCGTGCACGACGTTGAAAACGCCATCCGGCAAGCCGGCCTCCCTCAACAATTCGGCAAGCCGGTTCGAACAGGAAGGATCCCGCTCGGACGGCTTCAACACGAACGTGTTGCCGCACGCAATCGCGACGGGAAACATCCAGCACGGCACCATCATTGGGAAATTGAACGGCGTAATGCCGGCGACCACGCCGAGCGGTTGACGCAGGTTCCAGTTGTCGATGCCGCCGCCGATCTGATCGGTAAAGTCGGACTTCAGCAGATTCGGAATGCCGCAGGCGAACTCGACGATTTCAATGCCGCGCATCACTTCACCCTTCGCGTCCGAAAACACCTTGCCGTGCTCACGCGTGATCAGTTCCGCCAGTTCGTCGTGATGACGGTCGAGCAGCTCCTTGAACTTGAACAGAACACGCGCCCGCTTGATCGGCGCGGTTTCGCTCCATGCCGGGAACGCGTCTTTGGCGGCGGCGACGGCCGCGTCCACTTCGGCGACGCTCGCGAGCGGCACGCGTGCGCTGACGCTGCCTTGAGCAGGATTGAAGACGTCGCCGAAGCGGCCGCTCGTGCCTTCGACGGTTTTGCCATTGATGAAATGCGTCAGCGCGTTCGCGCTCTTCGCGCTGCGCACGGCTTCGTCCTGATATGTCTCGCTCATGGTGTCCTCTTTCCTGTGAAGTCTTCCGCCCCGGCGCCTGCGGCTCGATCAAGGCGTGCTGAAGCTGAAGCGTACGGCGCTTCGGGCCGGCAAATCCAATGAGTAATGCTCAACTGCGTTATAAGGCGGGTTAATATCAGGATATGGATCTGACTCTGCTCCGGGCCTTCGTCACCGTGGCACGCGAGGGCAACCTTACGCGCGCCGCGGTACAGCTTCACCTGACCCAACCCGCCGTCAGCCTGCAAATCAAGCATTTGCAGGAGACGCTCGGCGTGACGCTGTTCACGCGGACTTCGCACGGGCTTTCGCTGACGCGCGACGGCCAGGCGCTGCTGCCGCACGCCGAACGCGCGCTTGGCGCGGCGAACGACGTGCAGCGGGCGGCGCAATCGCTGCGCCACGAAGTACGCGGACGCTTGCGGATCGGCACGATCCTCGACCCGGCGTTTCTGCGCCTCGGCGGCTTCCTGAAGCAACTCGTGGAAACCTGGCCGCGCATCGAGACAGCCTTGCGCCACGGCATGTCGGGATGGGTGCTGGAGCAGGTTCGCGCAGGTGAGCTCGATGTCGGCTACTACATCGGCCTGCCGTCCGAAGAGGAACCGCGCGACGGCCCCGCTTTTCACGCCGTCACGCTGACTCACTTCCAGTACCGTGTGCTGGCGCCGGCCGGCTGGAAAGACCGCGTCAAAGGCGCGCGCGACTGGCGCTCGCTTGCGGCGCTGCCGTGGATCTGGACGCCGCCCGCGTCGGCGCATAACCGCTTGTTGTCGCGCTGCTTCGACGAGGCAGGCGTGAAGCCCATCAAGGTGGCGGAAGTGGATCAGGAGCCGTCCATGCTCGACCTGGTCAAATCAGGCGTGGGCCTCACGCTCGCACGCGACGCCACCGCGATCGCCGAAGCGCATGCGCACGCGCTGACCATTGTCGAAGGTGCGACCGTGCCGACTCAGCTCAGCTTCATCACGCTCGCGCAGCGCAAGGAGGAGCCGGCCATTGCGGCAGCGCTGAAGTTGATCGAGCAGCAATGGGCGACGTGATGAGCACGCGAACGACGATTGCGTGAAGCATGATCGGCCGTCAGCCAGAGTGCGAGAGGCAAGCGATATGAGCCGCTCTCATGATGTCCGTGTACCGCGCAGTCGTCACGGCGATCCTCACGGCGACCCTCTCGCGCGGCGCTTCCCGCGGACCACCGCGATGATCGCCCGGTGAGTTCCATCACCCGCCGCGTCCATCCGCCCCACATCTGAAACCACACCGTCACGCAGTTTTTGTTAGATTGAGGCTTCGCGCTCACGCGCTGTCCCCGCATTGTTTCCCGTTCCGCCTGACTTTGTCCTTCCCGGCAGCTTCGCCCCGGCAACACCGGAAGTCGCCGACCACTCCATCCTTCGACAGGAGCCTGACATGGCACGCAACATTGAAATCAAAGCCCGCGCCCAGCATTTCGAGCAACTCCGCGAACGCGCGGCGCAGCTCGCGCCGGACGCGCCGCTGATCTTCCGCCAGCAGGACTTTTTCTACGACGTGCCGCGCGGCCGCCTGAAGCTGCGCCAGTTCGACGACGGCACGCCGGCCGAACTGATCTTCTACCAGCGCGACGACCGCGACGGCCCGAAAGCGTCTTATTACACGCGCAGCCCGGTGACCAACCCGGAAGCCATGCACGCGCTGCTCGCCACCGCGCTGACCACACGCGGCATCGTCACCAAGGAACGGCATGTGTATCTGACCGGGCGCACACGTATCCATCTGGACCGGGTGGACGGTCTGGGCGACTTCGTCGAACTCGAAGTCCTGCTTGCCCAGGACGACGACGAAGAAGGCGGCCATGCAGAAGCGCACGCGATGTTCGCCACGCTCGGCGTGCCGGAATCGGATCTGGTGGCGGTGGCCTACGTCGATTTGCTGAGCCCGGACAGCGCCCCAAAGCAAGCCGCGTAAGACCAGGGCGCTACAGGCCGCGGCCTGAATCCGCGCGACCGGCGCCGCATGCGTAACGCCGCCGCTTCAAGCGGCGGCTGCGCCCGGCGACAGGTGGCCGAGCGGCAACGGCCCGTTGCGTTTGAAGGTGGTGAGCACGATATTCGAACGTACGCTATCGACGCCCGGCACACGCATCAGCTTTTTCATCACGAACGTCGACAGGTAGTTCAGATCATCTCGTTATACAGAAGTGTCATAGCCGTCGCGCAAGATCTGTATGGTGATCACAGCATCCATAACTCGCTGCATGCCAATCCATAGCGTCTTCGCGCCTGGTTCGCCGTCGTTCTTGCGCCCGAGAAATCCGCCCAGTGAGCCGACCATCCGTATCATCTGGTTGAGCGTCGGCGGTTTTTTGGGACGCGCTTTCTTACAGAGCACATGGGCGCCGTGTATCTCGTCAGCCGCAAAGAACAGCGACGCGTCCAACTCCGGACAGGTCCTGCCCACACGCATGAGCCGCGCGATACGCCACGATACGACCATGTACAGCACGAGCGCCTTTTCTACCCGCTCCATCTGTGAGAGTTGCAGTGCCTCGACCCCGCAGGCGTTCTTCAGGACGTTGAAGAACATTTCTATTTCCCACCTCGCGCGGTACCAGTCAACGAGTTCGATGAGGGCATGCGCATCACCTGCTTCGCGGTTGGTCACAAGACGCCAGATAACGGGCTTCACACCCGCTGGCGCATCCACTTCATACGCCTCGACGCAGGTGAGCTTGACACCGGCACGCCCGGGCAGCGTGACGCGCTGGCTACGCAGTTCCTGCCTCACTTCACGCGCCTTCTGGCCGCTGCGCCCGGGCAGCACGAAGCTGATGTGGCCGAGTACCCTGCTGGCGTGCACCGTCTCCCACAAACTTGCTTCGCCCTTGAGCGCGCGATTGTGTTGCGAGCGCATCAGCCAGTCCGCCGGTTCACCCAGTTCCTGCGCACGCTGCATGAGCGCGGCGATGTCGCCTTCACGATCGGCCACATACACCAGCCGCGTGTCAGGCAGGGCCCGTGCCTGTTCGGCCACGATCTCATAGCTTTCGATCCACCGCGCACTTTCCTTAACGCCCCCACGCTTGCCGTTTGCATCGCGTGGTTCGCGCGCCCACATCCATGCGTTCATCACACCCAGCGGCTCCCGATCCGGTGTCACCGCATAGGTCGCGTGAAGATACATGCCCACCTGTGCTTCATAACAGAGCGGGCCAGCCCCTTCGATATCCTGACCGTTAAAGTTCAGCTCTGTCGTATCGGCAATGCACAGCACCACCGGCAACTGCCCCATGCGTGCCGTGGTACGGTCCCAATGCGGCTGCATCATGTCGCGCCAGTCGATGTGCTCATTGCCCAAAAAGCGATATGCAGCGATCGTCTCTGACCAGCCTTCGCACGCGCCCGGAATGCTAGCCGTGGGTCGGCTGGCGAACCGTTTGACCAGCTCCTTCGCGCGCCGGTCTCGCCGTGGATCACCCAGATCCAGCGTCTCAAATTCCTCGTCCACCCATGCTCCTGCGTCGTCTCGGATCTTCATGCTGAAAATCCGAGAGTAAACGCGAAATCCGCACAGTTAACAACCCCCTTGCGGCTAATTTTTTACTCCACCATCCTTGCCGCAAGTGTCGAGTTGTGTATAAAGAGATGAGTTCAGATCGGGCGCGACAATGCGCAACAGATAGTCGGCGTCGCCCACCACGGCATGGCACTCCAGCACTTCAGGCAGCACGTCGATCTGTTGCTGGAATTGCTCGATGATCGAATCGCCGTGGTGCTTCAATTTCAAGCTCGTAAAAGCGGTGACGCCGAGCCCGAGTTTTTCCGGCCGCAGCACGACGCGATAGCCGTCCACTACACCCGCCTGCTCCAGACGCTGCAAGCGCCGGCCAATCTGTGACGGTGACAGCGGCACCTGCTCAGCCAGTTGCTGATGCGTTGCCCGGCCGAAGCGCTGAAGCACCTCCAGCAGCGCGAGATCGAAGTGATCCAGTTCTAACATGGCGACTTCCTGCATTAAATGGTGATTTCATGCATGATTATTGCATATCATATCTATAAAACGCCAACATTGCGCCCTTTCCGCATACTTGCCGCTCTACACTTGCATCACCGATTTTTACTGCCGTTACCGCAGAGCGTTGCACCATGTCCACCGCCAATACCGCCAAACTGAAAGAGCAATTCGACGCCGGGCTCGAAACCCGTGCCGATTTCACCATCGATCAACCAACCGAAAGCTACGGCGCGGTCGACCACGCAGTATGGCAACAACTTTACGCCCGCCAGACAGCGCTGCTCAAAGGGCGCGTATGTGACGAGTTTCTGGCGGGCGTCGAACGCATCGGCATGCCGGCCGACCGCGTGCCCTCCTTCGACGAGATCAACGCGAAGCTCATGCCCGCCACCGGTTGGCAGATTGTCGCCGTGCCGGGCCTCGTGCCGGACCAGGTGTTCTTCGAGCATCTGGCGAACCGCCGTTTTCCCGTGACCTGGTGGATGCGCCGGCCCGACCAGCTCGATTACCTGCAGGAACCGGATTGTTTTCATGATCTTTTCGGCCACGTGCCGCTGTTGATCAACCCGGTATTCGCCGACTACATGCACGCATACGGCCGCGCCGCGCTTGCCGCCCATGACGCCGGCGCCCTGCCGCTGCTCGCGCGCCTCTACTGGTACACCGTGGAGTTCGGCCTGATCCGCGACGCGGTAAGTCCGAACGGCGTGAAGATTTATGGCGCGGGAATTGTGTCGAGCAAGGGCGAGACGCTCTACAGCCAGCAAAGTGCCGCGCCGAACCGGCTCAGCTTCGACCTCGAACGCGTGATGCGCACCCGCTACCGCATCGACACGTTCCAGAAGACCTACTTCGTAATCGATGATTTCGCGCAGTTGTTCAACGTGACGCAAACCGACTTCGCGCCGCTGCTGGCAAAGCTTGCCGCCCAACCGGCGTTCGCGGCCGGCGACGTGCTCGAACACGATCGCGTCATCACGCGCGGCTCACGGGAGGGCTGGCTGGCAGACGGCGATATCTGACAGGTAACGCCGGGCAGGCCGGCAGCGGGCAGGCTTTATCCATGAAAAAATAGCGGATGCGCACGCCCACCGGCGTGTCTGTCCAGACTCAATGAGGTAGCACCATGGTTCACAAACTCACTTCAGAAGAACGCGCCACCCAGATCGCCGCGCTGAATGGCTGGCAAGCCGCGACGGGCCGCGACGCAATCCAGCGCCAGTTCACATTCGCCGACTTCAACGAAGCATTCGGTTTCATGACCCGCGTCGCAATCAAGGCGCAGGAAATGGATCACCATCCGGAATGGTTCAACGTGTACAACAAGGTGGAAATTACGCTTTCGACGCACGAGGCCAACGGCTTGACCGAACGCGACATCGAATTGGCCGCGTTTATCGACAGTATTACGGCGTAATACAAACAAACAGGTCGGCTTCAGGCGTGATTACGCGCCGCATACGGAACTATTCGGCGGCAATGAAAGGGCATTGCAGGTAATCCCTTGTCCAAACCTTCAGTTCTACAGGCTATTCTTAAGGTGCACGTAAGAATCCCACGCAAGCCTCGCAGTCGCGTCCAAACGATCCGGCGATAGCGTGTTCTGACGCTGTACAATCATCAACGCATACGGCTTGGAGAGCGCGCTTGCCTCCTTGCACAGAACGAGTTCGTCGCCGCTCGAAGGTGAGCGGGCGCGCCAGAAGTTGATCGCGGCTTCCAGTTCGTGAATGCTTATCTCGGACATGACTTCGTGATCGCTCTCAAGAAAACGCCGGCCCGTCCCAAGTTTTCTTGCCCCTCGGGGGACTCGCGCGAAGCGACAGGTCCGGGGCGCCGAACAGGTGCTTCGAGGCTGCTCGATGCCTGCTTCGTGGCCGCTTCTTCGTGTCAGTCCGGTATAGCCACGCCGCACGCTGCCTGTGCAGCAGGCGCCCCCGGCGAACCGCTTGCCCAAACGCCTAACCCATTGTACTTGAGCGAAATCCATGCGACTCCTTCTGATCGAAGATGACCGCCCCATCGCACGCGGCATCCAAAGCAGTCTCGAACAAGCCGGCTTCACCGTCGACATGGTTCACGACGGCATTTTCGCCGAACAGGCCCTAACGCAAAATCGCCACGAACTGGTGATCCTCGATCTGGGCTTGCCCGGCATCGACGGCATGTCGCTGCTCTCGCGCTTCCGTCAGAGCAATCGTCACACGCCCGTGATCATCCTCACCGCGCGCGACGAATTGAACGACCGCGTGCAAGGTCTGAATTCCGGCGCCGACGACTACATGCTGAAGCCGTTCGAACCCACCGAACTCGAAGCGCGCATTCGCGCGGTGATGCGCCGCAGCGGTCCGCACGGCGACATGCCGCGTCCGGAAGTGTCGCTGGGTGGTGTACGCCTGTCGGGCGTCGACCGCCGCATTTTCAACGACGACAAGCCGCTAGAGCTCTCGCCGCGTGAATTCGCCGTGCTCGAAATGCTGCTGTTGCGTCATGGCCGCGTGGTCAGCAAGGCGCAACTGCAAGACCATCTGACGCATTTCGGCGGCGATCTCGGCGACACCGCGATCGAAGTCTACGTGCACCGGGTCCGTAAAAAGCTCGAAAGCTGCCGTGTCGAGATCGTCACGGTGCGTGGCTTCGGTTACCTGTTGCAGGAAATCCGCCAGGCCGCATAATCGTCATGAAGGCCGCAATGCCCATTGCGGCCTGACGGCGCCGGGCCGGCGCCGCGCACTGGTTGCGCAACACGCCGGCCGTCGGCGAAATTTCGCGGTGCTTGCGCCGTTGCCTCTTTCCCGCGCGTTCGATCATGCCCCAGCCGGCCGCCAATAGTCTGCGCCGCACGCTGCTTCGGCGCCTCGCTGCTCCCCTTTCGCTGCTCGCGCTCATGAGCGGCCTGATCGCATACTGGCTGGCGTGGCAGTACACGCAGCACGTGGTCGACCGTTCGCTCGCCGATCTCGCCACCGCGATCTCCAAACAGATCCAGATTGCCGGCCCGGACGCCAAAGTCACCGTGCCGCCTCTTGCCCAAGCCATGTTCTCGGACCCGGTGGAACACCTCGTCTACCGGATCAGCACTGGCGAAACCGAAATCGCCGGCGACCATAATCTTCCGCTGCAAGGCACGAGCGTGCGGCGCATGCATTACGCGTACGTATTCGAAACGCAGCATCAGGGCGTGACGGTGCGCGTGGCACAGGTGCGGGTCGATCAACCAACGGGCAATCCGATCGTCGTCGAGGTCGGCCAACCGGTGCACCACCGGTTTCGAATCGCCGCCGAGTTTCTCGTCGCGATCATGATGCCGCTGCTATTGCTGCTGCTGGCCGGCTGGGTGATCGTATGGCGCGTGGTCAATCAACAGCTCAATCCGCTGACCGATCTTGCGGATTCACTGAACCGGCAAACCCACACGTCGCTCGAACCGGTCGACGAGACCTATGTGCCGGTCGAAATCCGGCCGCTGACCGGTGCGCTGAACGCGTTGCTCGGTCGCCTGAAAACCGCGCTCGACGGCCAGCGCAAGTTTATCGCCGACGCCGCGCATCAACTGCGCACGCCTCTGACCGCGGTCAAGCTGCATGCGGAGCAGGCGGCCGTTGCGCGCGACCCGCAGCAAACGCTAGCCGCGGTGCGTGAGCTGCGCGCCGCAGCCGACCGAGCGGTGCGGCTGTCGAATCAGCTGCTTTCGCTCGCGCGCGCCGAGCCGGGCGAACAGGCGGCTCGCTTCGTCAACGTCGACATGGCCGCGCTCGCGTTCGATACCGGCGCGGAATGGGTGCCGCGTGCGTTGACGTTCCACGTCGACCTCGGTTTCCAGCGTCTGGACGACCCGAGCAACGGCCATCCGTTGATGGCGCGCGGCAATCCCGTACTGCTGCACGAAGTGATCGCCAATCTGCTGGATAACGCGCTGAAGTACATGCCACCGTCGCGCTTCGATGGCGGCCGCATTACGGTAACGGTGTCGCAAACGGTGATCGACGACCTGCGCATGGCGGAGATTGCCGTTGAAGACAACGGGCCGGGCGTGCCGCGCAATCAGCAGGCCGATCTCTTCAAACGGTTTTTCCGCGGCGACGGCCAGAGCGATGCCGGCGTGGACAGCGGCGCCGGTCTCGGCCTCGCCATCGTTCACGACATCATGGTGCTGCATCACGGCAGCGTGCATTACGAAGACGCGCCGGAAGGCGGCGCACGTTTCATTGTGCGCATACCGCTCGTGCCGATCAGCGTACACATTGAAGCCGCGCCCGATACAAGGCGGCCGGCAAAAAAATCGGCGCACTCGGCGCCGGTGGATAGCTAACGGATCAGCTGTGCGACGGACTGCCTGGCGCGTTCACCAATGTGAACGACTCAGGCAGCGCGCATGTCATTTCTTCTTCGCTTTCTTTGCAGTCGTCTTGGCCTTTTTGGCCGACTTCTCGGCCTTGCCCGCGCCCTTCTCCTTCTCCGGCGGCGCCAGCATCGTGCCGCGGCACTTGCGCGCGCCGCAACGGCATTCGTATTCCTTCTTGAGCTTCTTGGTCTGCCGCGCGTCGATCACGAGGCCATAGTCGTAAAAGACTTCCTCGCCTTCGGCGATATCGCGCAACGCGTGCACATACACGTGACCGTCGATTTCTTCGGCTTCGCAGTTCGGCGCGCAGGAATGGTTGATCCAGCGCGCGCTATTGCCATTCACTTTGCCGTCGATCACCTTGCCGCTGTCGAGTGCGAAATAGAACGTGTGATTCGGCTCCGCCGGATTGTGCGGATGACGGCGCAGCGCTTCTTTCCAGGAGATCCGTTCGCCCTTGTATTCGATCAGCCGCTCGCCGGCCGCAATCGGTTCGACGGCAAACACGCCTTTGCCGTGCACACCCGAACGGCGCACGGCGATCCTGCGTGAACTCATTGAATGAATCCTTGTGAAGAACTTGGGGTGAAGATCGGCAGCCGTCAGGATTGCCCGCGTCTAATGCGCTGCTTTTTTCCGACGCGCATAGCAAACGCGGCGCCTTGCGAGCGCCGCGTCGATCTGCGACGCTCATGCGCCACAACCGGCATCGTACACGCTCACGATGGCTTCGTTCAACCGTCAAAAAGACGCGCGCGCAAGACGTGCCGCCAATTTCACCGTTGTCCGAACGAAATGTCGCCGAACAGCGCCTTTTGCTCGCGCGGTTGCGAGCGCCAGTACTGCGGCGGCGCTTCGACCGTGGCGCCGAGTTGCGCCGCGGCGTGCCATGGCCAACGCGGGTTGTACAGCAATGCGCGAGCCAGCGCGATCAGATCGGCGTCGCCGGCTTCGATCAGTTGCTCGGCGTGCAATGGGTCGGTGATCAAACCCACCCCGATGGTGGTGAGGCCCGTGGCCTCCTTGACGGCCTTGGCAAAGGGAATCTGATAACCCGGTTCAAGCGGAATCTTCTGTAGCGGCGAGACGCCGCCGGACGACACGTCGATCCAGTCGCAGCCGCGCTTTTTCAGCTCCTGCGCGAACGCAATCGTATCCTCGAGCGTCCAGCCGCCTTCGACCCAGTCGGTTGCCGAGACGCGTACGCCAACGGGTTTGTCGGCGGGAAATGCAGCGCGCACGATATCGAAGATTTCAAGCGGAAAGCGCATACGGTTCTCAAGCGAGCCACCGTATTCGTCGTCGCGTTGATTGGCGATCGGCGAGAGGAATTGATGCAGCAGATAGCCGTGTGCCGCATGCACTTCCAGTCCGTCGATGCCGAGCCGCGCGGCGCGCCGCGCCGAGGCCGCGAATGCCTCGCGGATCCGGTTCAACGCAGGTATGTCGAGCGCCAGTGGCGGCTCTTCACCTGCCTTGTGTGGCAACGCGGACGGCGCGTGCGGCAACCATCCGCCTTGCGACACCGGAATCAGCTGGCCACCTTCCCAAGGCGCGTGGCTCGACGCCTTGCGCCCGGCGTGCGACAACTGCATCGTGACCTTGATGTGCGAATGCTTGCGGATCGCGGCGAGCACAGGAACGAGCGCGGCTTCGGTGACGTCGTCCCACAAGCCGAGATCGCCCGGTGTGATGCGTCCGTCCGGCTCGACTGAAGTCGCCTCGATGCACAGCATGCCGGCACCCGACAATGCCATGCTGCCGAGATGGATCATGTGCCACGCCGTTGCCTCGCCACGCTCGGCGGAATACTGGCACATCGGGGACACGACGATACGATTGGGAAGCGTCACGCTGCGCAGCGTGAGCGGAGAAAAAAGCGCGCTCATGGATTACGCCCAGTAAAAACCCAATAGCGAACGAGCATAGCACCGCGATGGATTTACTGCTGGCACGGACCTATCAGGGTTTCGCCTCGACCTGATCGAGCCATTCGCTGAACATCCGGCGCGCGGCGACTTCGAGCGCGGGACCGAACTGCGCGGTCTCGGCCCGCAACTGGCGCGCGTCGATACCGTGGCCCGCAAGCTCACCGGCGTTACCAATCAGCCAGGGCTCGAAGCGATCGGTCCGAATCTCCGGATGACACTGCAGACCCAGCACATGGCTGCCCCAGGCGAACGCCTGGTTCTCGCACGCAGGAGTCGACGCGAGACGTGTCGCGTTGTCAGGCAAATCGAAGGTGTCGCCGTGCCAATGCAGCATGGAAGTCTGCACGCCATCCAGATGACGCACCGGCGAAGCGCGGCCGGCATCGGTCAACGTAAGCGGTGTCCAACCGAGTTCGGTGCGGCCCGCGGGATAGACGCGAGCACCGAGCGCGCGGGCAATCAGTTGCGCGCCAAGGCAGATGCCGAGTGTCGGCAAACCCGCCGCTATGCGTTTCTCGATCTTGGACAGCAGCGGCACGAGCGTCGGGTAATGCGCGTCGTCGGTTGCGCTGATCGGGCCGCCAAGCACCACCATCAATGACGCGGAGACGGGATTCGGCGCCTCGATGCGAGCCACCCCGACATCGAGATAGCGAACCGGACGCCCGCGCTCGCCGAGCACCAGCTCAAGACTGCCCAGATCCTCGAAGTGCACGTGGCGAATGGCCAGAACTTCGTGATTCATCGGCCTGCCCCACCTTCAGGTTGACTAAAGACTTGCCGCCACGCGGCACCGGACGGCTGACAGGCGGCATGCGCCGCCCGCCAAAGCCGGCTGGCAGTGTAGCGGATTGTCCCGGAAGAAGCCGCCTTATTGGGCGAAGATCTTCCAGGTCTTCTTCTGGGTGGCGACGTCGGCAATCTCATACACCGAGCAATCGAGGCGCAGATCCGTATCCGACATGTTCAGATCGAGCAACGCGCAATGATGCGGCGTCTTCTTCGGATTCTTGCTCGGCTCGAAGTGCGTGCAGGTCAGGCACATGCGGTGCGGCGGAATCGTGCCTTGCGCTTCCAGCTGATGCACGGTCTTGAGCAGCGTGCGATAGAACACAGCCTGCTCGTCGTCGCGCAGCGTGCCGACCGCCTTGGCCAGAAAGTCCGGCCATTGCGCGGCGCGCTTCGCAGCCGTGCGGCCACGCGCCGTCAGGCGAACTGCGAGGGCGCGGCCGTCGTCGAGGGCACGGCGCTTTTCGACCAGGCCTTTGGTCTCGAGCGTGCTGACTGCATCGCTGGTTGTCGCGGCGGTGAGGGCCGTTTCACGGGCAATTTCGCCGAGACGCATCGGGCCTTTGCGCTGCATCAGCAAAACCAGAATTTCGCCTTGAGTCGGCGTCAGGCCAGCACCTTCCGCCCATTCCCAAGCCTGGCTCCGCATTGCCGTGCTCAATCGCAATAGGCTGTGGGTCACCCGCCCGGTCGCCTGTTCTCCGTATACGCCTTCGCTCATAATCTTCGATTGGTTTATTTACAGCTTTCGCGCGCCGCTGGCGAACCATTCGCCGACCGCACCCGTAGCCTGTGTGGGGTAGCCTCGCCCAACTGCGGACAAGACGGTTTTCTACTATCTCAAAAATTTACCGCCCTGCAAGGCAAGGCAGCGAAAACGACATTCTATGCGAGAGCGGCGAATCGTACAGCTAACTTATCCAACGCAAGCTGTGGATAACCACGGGAAAACGCAAGGACAGCTTGTGCGCCAATTCTTGATAAGCCGCGAGGCCTGCCTGGCCGCACCGAAGTTGTCCTCGTATACCGGCCTCCATGCAGCCTCGATCAGCTCACTTATGGTTTACGCAGCGCATTGACTTTGCAGGGAATTATTCAGTTGTCCACAGGCCGGCGCAATGCTTGTTAACTACTACTACGTCTGTATACGTTAACTCTATAAAACCTAAGATACGCCGAGCTGGAAATTTAATTTATTGAAAAAAACCCGCTCGAGGCGGGTTTCCTTACGATTTACCGCGAGCCGTTCAGTCTCCGGCTACGCGCGCCACTGCAAACACTGTTGCCTGACGGCTTCGTGCAGGGACTTCTCCCGTTCGACGACGCCACGCAGCCAGGTCGCATCATTGACCTGACTGCGAGCGATCGAGCCGATTTCAGCCAGCGCATTACCCGAACCCAACGCTTCGGCGTGCGGAGCGATCCGATCCAGCGTTTCGAGAATGTCTTCGGAAATCGTCTTGCGTTCGCCCGTTTGCGGATTGATACAGGTGCCGGCCAGACCAAACCGGCATGCTTCGAAACGATTGAAGGTGTAGACGAGGTAGTCGTCTTCCTTCGGCGTGATCGGTTTGTCGAGCAGCAGATGCCGCGCGAGCGTCTGGATGTAGCAGGCAATCGCCGCCGCGCGATCCACCGACAACGGCGTGTCCATCACGCGCACTTCGATCGTGCCGAAACCGGGCTTCGGCCGGATGTCCCAGTAAAAATCTTTCATGCTGTTGACGACGCCCGTGTGGACCATCTTCGAGAAATATTCCTCGAAGCTGTCCCACGTCAACACGAACGGCGCCCGGCCCGAGAGCGGGAACGCGAACACGGAATTCAGTCGTGCCGAATGAAAGCCGGTATCGACACCCTGCACGAACGGCGACGATGCGGACAAGGCAATGAAGTGCGGAATGAAGCGCGACATGGAATGCAGCAGGTAGAGCGCGCTGTTCGGATCCGGGCAGCCGATATGCACATGCTGGCCGAACACCGTGAACTGCTTGGCGAGATAGCCGTACAACTCGGACAGGTACTGGAAGCGCGGCGTATCGACGATCTGCCGTTCACTCCATTGCTGGAACGCGTGCGTGCCGCCGCCGCACAAGCCGACGTTCAGATGATCGGCCGCCGAAACGAGCGTGTCGCGAATCTTGCGCAAGTCGGCGACGGCTTGCTCATGCGACGTGCAAATGCCGGTGGACAGCTCGATCATGCTTTCGGTGATTTCCGGCGTGATGTTGCCGGGGATCTTTTCGTCCTTGATTAGGCGCAGCAGATCCGAGCCGGCTTTGGTCAGATCATAGTCATGCGTGTTGACGATCTGCATCTCGAGTTCGACACCGAAGGTGAACGGTTTCGAGTCGATGAAGGGTTCGAGTGACATGGCGTCCCCTGAGTCAGGTCGGCCGGGTGTGGGTCACGTGCCCGGCCGTTTTTGAATCGAATATAAGCTGGATGGAGCGTAGCAGGCACCGAGCTTCGAGCAACGAAGTGCGCCCACTGGCGCACTTACTCTTCGCGCCGTTCGCTCACCAGCGCGAGGCTGCGATAGACGAGCCACGGCCCGAGAATCTGCAGCACGAAAATGGAACACATGACGATCGCCCGCAGTTGCGGATCGAAATTCGGATACAGGTTGTACGTATCGTCGACCAGCAGATAGGCGAGCGCCGACATTGGCGATAACGACAGACCAAGCGCCATGCCCTGCTTCCAGTTCAAACCGCTCGGCTTGGCAAACGCCAGCACGCCGACCAGTTTCGCCACGAGGCGCGCAACAATCAGACCCAGCGCCGCGACGCCGCCGAGCGCAATGTCTTTCCATTCGAACGAAGTCAGCGTCAGCACGAACAGAATCACGGTCAACAACCAGCCGGCCGTGCCGAAGTGCTCCGGCCACAACTGCGGACGCGCTTCATGATTCTTTACGATGATGCCGGCGGCCAGCAACGCAAGAATGGTCGACAGCTTGAACAGATGCGCGACCGCAATGGCCAGCAGCACGAGGCCGAACAGCGCGACGAACGAATGTTCGTCCTGCATGTTCAAACGTCGATAAAAGAATGTGCAGGTGCGCGCGAGCAGATACGCGAGCACGAGCGAGCCGACCAGCAGATAAAGCGGTTGCAGGATGGTCGCGAATACGTTGCCGTACATTTCCTGATGCAGCCAGCTGGACACGAGCTTCTCGATCACCACCGCATACATGCTGTTCAGCGCGGTCAAGGTCAGCAGACGCTGGGTGACCTGGCCTTCCGCGCGCAATTCCGTTTTCAGCTGGATCACCATGGCCGGCGAAGTTGCCATGGCAATCGCAGCGAGCACGGTGGCCACCATGAGCGGCACGTTCAGAAACAGCAAGACCGGGAGCACGAGCGCGAAAGTCAGCGTGGCTTCGGCGACGCTCGACAGAATCAGCCACGGATTGCGACGGATCCAGCGCAAATCGAGGCGGCTGCCGAGTTCGAACAACAACAAGCCTAGCGCGACATCGAGCAACGGCCGCGCGGCGCTCGCTGAATCCGCGTCGATCACGCCCGAACCGGCGGCGCCGGCAATCAGACCAATCACCGCATACCCGGAAATGCGCGGCAAACGCCACGCGCGATAGCACAGCTCACCGCACAGACCGGCGGCAAGCAATGCGAGACCAGCCCAAAAAATGGCGTCGGGTGAAAGCGGCCAGGCTGGAAAAAATGAAAACGCCGAATTCATCGTGATGGGTTCTCCTTTGCAGCAACGGCAGACGACACGAACCGGCGCAGACGCCGGCGAGCGGGTGGGCGCATGGAGCGCTCACTGTCGCGATCGCTTCGCATGGCCAGCGTTGCGAGTGTTCAACGATCGGATGATCTGAATGCGCCGCAGCCGCGGGGAGCCTGACGCATTCGGGGTGCGGCCGTAGCAACCGGCACGGTGAAAGAACGCCGTCGACTTTGAATCAGATTCTGATTGAGCGGCACCGTTCCGTTTGCTGCGTGTGCCGCTGTAGAAGCAAGGCACGACGCGGAAAAGAACGGCGATTGTGCCATAGCTTTTTCAGCCTCGACCGAAAAGACACGAACATGCTGGCAAAACGGTAAAAACGTACGTTATCTCGCCGACATGAGGAAAAAGCGACCGTTTTTACGTCCAAACTCAGCCGCGGATGCGGCCAGTTTGAATTCGGCAGATGTGTTTTTCGGGACACTGCCGAGGCAGTTTGTCTTGGGTCATGGGACGGAGCTACGTCGATAGGCTTCATTCCAGCCACGGCCTTGCTGTTTACTGGTTTACCGTATGTATACGTAGTAACAGTTAACAAGGTGCCTCGTTTTCTGTGGATAACTTCTGTTTACCGAAATGAATCATTGGTTTGCCGACCGCATAACCGGATGCACAGCATGTGCGGCAGCGGCGGGTATACAAGAGCAACTTTTTGCGATTTTCGGCGGCGGCAAAGTTACCCCGTTTACGTCCACAACGGCTCCACATGAGTTGCGCGGGTAAACGGCGCAGTTATCCACAAGTTTCAGTGGATAACTCATCGGGTAAGCATGCGGGGACGCCAGCGGTTAACTCACCGTTAACGGACCGTTCCCTGACGCAATGCGCGCAACAGAAAGCGCGCGGGATCGAGGTCTTCGGCCAGGTCCCGTTCAAGTGGCCACGGTTCGCCTTCCAGTTGCGAGGCGATCAGCTCTGCGCCGAGCGCTGCCCACACGAGCCCACGCGAACCATAGGCGAATGCGCCGTACAGTCCGTCCGTACGTGGCAGATCGAGTGGCCATGCGCCGCGCAGACGCTGGGCGTCGCGCGCTGCGAGCGCTTCGTCGGCGAGCTGGCCGATCATCGGCATGCGATCGCTGGTGACGCAACGGAACGCGACACGCCCCGCCAACGCCGCTGACTTAGCGCGATCGGCGATGCCCGCGAAGGCCGGCAGCATCTGCGCGACGCGCTGCAGGTTTTCCAGATGGCCAGCCGCGCGCAGCGTGGTGTCGGGGTCGTCGAGTTCGTAGGTGGCGCCGGTTAGCGTCATGCCGTCGGCGAGCGGTACAGCGTAGCCTTCGCCGATCACCGGCATGCCGAGCGGCGGCAGCACCGTGCCGGCCGGCAGCAATGTGAGCTGGCCGCGAATGCTGCGAGTCGGCGCGTGCTGCAAACCGGCGATGCGCGCGGCGTCGTGAGCGCTCGCGACGATTACCACCGGCGCTTGCGCGAGCGCCTCGCCCGCGGAGTTGAACACGATCCACTCATCGCCCGACCGCTCGATTCGCGCGACATCCACACCGAAGCGTCGTTCGAGCAACTGACCCGCCGCGGCGCACTGTGCTGCGCAGAGCGACGCCGGGTCGATCCAGCCGCCGTGCGCAAAGAACCAGCCGCCGCGGGCGAGCGGCATGCCGGCGAGCCGCTGAGCTTCATCCGGCGAGACGGGCCTCACGTAGTCGGATGGATAGCCTGACGCGGCAATCGCGTTGCTGATCGAGCGGGCTTCTTCGTCGTCCGCTGCGATCTGCAACAGGCCTTGGCCGCCGCGCGTTGGTCCGTAACCAAGCCGTTCGAGGGCGGCCCAGCGCTTGAGCGAATACAGAAAGCCCGCGCGCGTGACGCGTGAGGCGACGCTGTCGTCACGCGAAATCATGGGATGAAAGACGCCGGCCGGATTGCCCGACGCGTCCTGCGCCACCGAAGCATGCCGTTCGAGCGATGTGACGCGCCAGCCGCGCGCCGCGAGCCGTTCGATCACCGCGCAGCCGGCCAGCCCGGCGCCGATCACCACGGCATGGCGCTCGCCGAGCGCGAGCGGCGCGGGCGGCTCGTAACGCCGCACGCGCCAGCGGGGGGCGAAGTGGCCGACCAGCATCGCGCGTTTCCAGCCGAAGCCGTCCACCTTGCGGTATTCGAAGCCGCATTGCGTCAACGCACGTTTGATCTCGCCGGCGCTGCTGTAAGTGGCGAAGGTGGCGCCCTCGCCCGCCAGGCGCGCGAGCGCCTTGAAGATCGCGGGATTCCAGAGTTCGGGGTTTTTGGCCGGCGCGAATCCGTCGAGGTAAAAAGCATCGGCACGCAGTCTCAAGGCCGGCAGGCTGTCCTGCGCGTCGGCGAAAACGAGCGTGAGCACGACGCGCCCTTCTTCGAACTCGAGCCGATGCGTGCCAGGAACGAGCATCGGCCAGGCGTTCGCGAGGGCTTGTGCGAGGCCCGCAATCTCCGGATCGGAAATGGTCGCGGCTACTACTTTGCGTAAATCGTCGACGGTAAACGGATGTTTCTCAGTCGACACGAAATGCAGCCGCTCACAGCGCGACGAGTCGGCACGCCAGGCGGCCCAGGTCACCAGAAAGTTGATGCCCATGCCGAAGCCGGTTTCGACCACGGTGAAGACGCGGCGGCCCTGCCACCGCTCGGGTAGCGCGTTCCCGCGCAGGAAAACATATTGGGCCTGTTCGAGACCGCCCACGGCGCTGTGATAGATATCGTCGTAAAGCGGCGAGAAAGGCGTGCCGTTGTCGCGAAAAGCGAGGACGGCGGGGATCAGCGGATCAGTCATGCGCGACGGAAAATGACGCTCGGAAAAAGGCCCCCAGAACCTGTCGCTTCGCGCCAAGGCCCCCGTGGGGGATAAGAAAACTTGAGCCGGCGAGCGTTTTTTCACACGCGGGTTGAACGTTACCGCCCGAGCACAGCTCGCCGAACGGCGAAAAAGACGCGCTGAACGTTGGCAAATACCAACGCCAAGCCCCGTCCGGATTGGGTTTCAGCCCTCGGTTGAAGGTCGCCGGGAGCAAAAATGGCAGTTTCGTTGCTTTATCCGCTCCGCAACCGTGCAATTCTTCGAAACCCTTATCCTGATTGGGTTTGCGCTGCGCTATCATAGCAAGCGCCGCGAAGGGAGCGGCAGCACGGCCGACGGACAGTCATCTGTCCGGCGCTATTGGTCCGGAGGGGATCCGGAGCCGGAGCTGCTCGACGGCGCGGCCCGCGCACGTATAATCGGCGCGTTCGCGCTGTTCGTGTCAACCTAAACTCAGAAAGGAACCTTAATGAACAAACAGGAACTGATCGACGCCGTCGCAGGACAGACGGGCGCCAGCAAGGCTCAAACCGGTGAAACGCTGGACACGTTGCTTGAAGTGATCAAGAAGTCTGTGTCGAAGGGCGATGCGGTCCAGTTGATCGGCTTCGGCAGCTTCGGTTCGGGCAAGCGCGCAGCACGTACGGGTCGTAACCCCAAGACCGGCGAAACTATCAAGATCCCGGCCGCCAAGACCGTCAAGTTCACGGCTGGTAAGGCGTTCAAGGACGCAGTCAACAAGCGCTAAGCAGATTACTGCCAGGCAGTTGACACCCGCCAATGGCGGGTTTTTTTTCGCCTGCGCGTTTTCGTCCGCACACTGCGCAAGGGATAGCGGCGACGAGCGTCGCGGCTATCCCGCCGGGACGCGAAGGGCGCTCAGTCGTGGCGATGCACGATTTCGCCGTGACCATGATCGTGGTCATGGTCATGATGGTCGTGACCATGTTCGTGATCGTGATCGTCTTCGTCGAAGTCCCAGGCCGGGAACGGATCGGCGAGCTTCTCCCATGCTTGCGGTCCCTGCGCGTATTCCTCGTCGGTCAGCAAACACGCGTCGAACTTCGCTTTCCAGACAGCCGGATCGATGCCGACGCCGATCATGACCAGCTCCTGGCGACGGTCACCAATGCTCAGATCGTCCGGTTCGCCATACCAGTCCGCGGCGATTTCGGCAGCCAGCTCGTCGTCGCCGTCAGGCCATTCGCTGCGATCCTGAGCGGCCCACCACATGCCCGCCGGACCGTGCCGGCAAGCGCCGCCCGCCTGCGAAAGCGAGCCGGCGATATCGTTACGCGTAGCCAGCCAGAAGAAGCCTTTACTGCGCAAAACGCCCTTCCACTCCTGATGCAGCAGCGCCCACAGTCGTTCCGGGTGAAACGGCCGACGCGCGCGGTAAATGAAATTGCCGATGCCGAATTCGTCTGCCTCACCGTGATGCGCATGGCCGTGCTCATGCTCATGATTCAGCGACGTCAGCCAGCCCGGCGCGCTCGACGCCTCGTCGAAATCGAAGCGGCCGGTGTTCAGCACTTGCGCGAGGGGCACGTCGCCGAAACGGGCAACGACCTGTACCGCGCGCGGGTTGATCCGGCCGAGAATGCGCTGCAGGCGCGTGAGTTCGTCCGCGCTGACCAGATCCGCCTTGTTTACCACCAACACGTCGCAGAATTCGATCTGCTCGATCAACAGCTCGACGAGTGTGCGGTCGTCCTCTTCGCTCGCAGCGATGCCACGCTCGGCGAGCGCGTCGGCCGAACCGTAGTCGCGCAGGAAGTTGAATGCATCGACCACGGTTACCATCGTGTCGAGCCGCGCGACGTCGGAGAGCGACGCGCCTTCGTCATCGACGAAGGTGAACGTTTCGGCGATCGGCATGGGTTCGGCCACGCCGGTCGATTCGATCAGGATCGCGTCGAAACGCTGTTCGGCCGCGAGGCGCTTGATCTCGACCCGCAGATCGTCGCGCAGCGTGCAGCAGATGCAGCCGTTCGACAACTCGACCAGTTGTTCCTCGACGTGAGACAGCGCGGCGGCATCGCGCACGAGCGTCGCATCGATATTGACGGCGGCCAGATCGTTGACGATCACGGCCACGCGCAAACCGGCGCGATTCGCGAGAATGTGATTCAGGAGCGTGGTCTTGCCGGCGCCCAGAAAACCGGAGAGCACGGTGACGGGCAATAGCGGCTGGTTCATCGCAGTACGGAAAAGCTAGAGGATTGGAAGGCGTGCCGGGCTCGGGGTCGCATGACGGCTCGACCTGAACGATGTTCGAGCCTCGACGGCAGCACGAAGCCGCATTGTGCATCAAAACGGGCGACGGCCGGGTAATAGGCCGGATTAGGCCGGATGGAGTCAGATCAGCGGGCCGGCTCAGGAGACCGACTCAGCGCGTAGCCGGCATCAGATTCCACTTGCGCAGGATCGCGACGATCTGCTGCGAGTACTTGTCCCGCAATGCCGGCGTTTCCGAGTGGTATGCGCCGACAGCCTGCCATGTGTTGCCGTACTTGTTCATCTGGCGGCGCAGATGCCATGCCGCGATATAGACGTTCTTGCAAGGCTCCATCAACGTGCCTTGCGAGATACCGTACTGGGCGAGTGTGGGCAGATGAATCGAATTGATCTGCATGACGCCGTAATCGGTCGAGCCATTGGCGTTTTTATGCTGTGCGTCGGGCCTATTATGTGACTCTTGCCACGCGATTGCGCGCAGAATCAGAGGATTGACCTTTTGATACCTGGCCGCTTCGTCAAAGCAATCGGCGCGCGCCGACCCTGCTGCTATCAGCACGGCAAGTCCTGCAGCGACAGTGACGAGGGAGCGTTTCATCGGTCAAGACCACTAAATAAAGTGCAAGCGTAAGGGTGGGTTAGGGATCGCGTCGGCCATACTTCAGCCGCTGACAGCAGCCGAGCCGCGCCAGCCGGGCATTCACGGGACATCGGGGAAAACCCGCGCCAGCAACACGCAACAAGGGACTCGAACGGCTCGTATCATACCGGCAGGCGGACCTCCGTCAAGTTGGCTAACCGACATAAGCACGCAGAAAACGAAGCATTTTCGCGCTCATCACAGACCATCCTGTTAGCTTTCAATTGTTTGACAAAATAGGGCAATCTTTAGAGGAATCGCACAGCGCGGTCTGTTTTGTGACAAATCCGACATGAAAAACTGGTACTGTTCATTTTTTTCGGACATCGGGCGGCGGGTTGAGAGGGCGATGAACGCCCGCGAGGCCGGCCGGCAGATCGATAGGGCGGCGGCCTGCTCCCATGTCCGCACTGCATGACCGTCAACGGCTACGGCCGTCGGCATCAATACCCTATTCCATGAGAAGAAATCGTATGGCTTTGCGTCGCGTCGCAACGGCGCTGCTGGTGGCTGGTTTGATCACCGCGCAGACAGCACAGGCACAGGTGACACTCAACTTCGTCAACGCCGACATCGACCAGGTGGCCAAGGCGATCGGCGCGGCAACCGGCAAAACGATCATCGTCGACCCGCGTGTGAAGGGTCAGTTGAATCTTGTGTCGGAAAATGCGGTGCCTGAGGATCAGGCACTGAAGACCTTGCAGTCCGCGTTGCGGATGCAGGGCTTCGCGCTGGTGCAAGACCACGGCGTGCTGAAAGTGGTGCCCGAGGCGGACGCCAAGCTGCAAGGCGTGCCGACCTATGTGGGCAACGCGCCTGTTGCCCGCGGCGATCAAGTGGTCACGCAGGTGTTCGTGCTGAAGAACGAATCGGCCAACAATCTGCTGCCGGTGCTGCGCCCGCTGATCTCGCCGAACAATACCGTGGCGGCCTACCCCGCCAACAACACGATTGTAGTGACCGACTACGCCGACAACGTGCGGCGCATCGCCCAGATCATTGCGGGCGTGGATACGGCGGCGGGCCAGTCGGTTTCGGTGGTGCAACTGAAGAACGCCAATGCGATCGACATTGCCACGCAGCTCTCCAAGATGCTCGACCCGGGCGCGATCGGCAGCACTGACGCGACGCTGAAGGTCTCGATCACCGCCGACCCGCGCACCAACTCGCTGCTGATCCGCGCGTCGAACGGTGCGCGCCTCGCGGCAGCGAAGCAACTGGCGAAGGAACTCGACACGCCGACCACGATGCCCGGCAACATTCACGTCGTGCCGCTGCGCAACGCGGACGCGACGAGGCTCGCCAAGACCTTGCGCGGCATGTTCGGCAAAGGCGGCGACACGGGCTCGTCGGCGAACTCGAACGATGCGAACTCGTTCAACCAGAACGGCGGCGGTGGGCTTGGCGGCAACAATTCGACGGGCACGTCGGGTACGCCGCCACTGCCCTCGGGCGGTCTCGGCAGCAGCTCGATGGCCTCGCCGATGGGCGGCAGCGGAGGCGGCGGCTATGGCGCGGGCGGTGGTTCCAATTCCGGCGGCCTGCTGGGTAACGAGAAGGAAAAGGGCGACGACAATCAGCCCGGCGGCATGATCCAGGCGGACGCCGCGACCAACTCGCTGATCATCACAGCAGCCGAGCCGGTGTACCGCAACTTGCGGGCGGTGATCGACCAGCTCGACGCACGGCGCGCTCAGGTTTATCTTGAAGCGTTGATCGTCGAGTTGAACTCGAACACGAGCGGCAATCTCGGCATTCAGTGGCAGGTCGCGAACAATTCGATCTTTGCCGGCACCAATCTGCAGACCGGCAGCAGCAATAGCATCATCAATCTGACGGCGGCGGCCGCGGCGACCGGCGCCACAGGTGGTCTAGCCGGGGCGCTCGCCGGCCAAAGTCTCCAGCAAGGCCTGAACGTCGGCTGGATACACAACATTTTCGGTGTGCAGGGACTCGGTGCGTTGCTGCAGGCGCTCTCGCAGACCGCCGATGCGAACGTGCTGTCCACGCCTAACCTCATCACGCTCGACAACGAGGAAGCCAAGATCGTGGTCGGCACCAACGTGCCGATCCAGACGGGTTCGTATTCGAACCTCACGAGTTCGACGGCGACTTCGGCGTTCAATACCTACGATCGCGTGGACGTTGGTCTTACGCTGCACGTCAAGCCGCAGATCACCGACGGCGGCATTCTCAGGCTGCAGCTCTACACGGAAGACTCGGCGATCGTGACCGGCACGAACAACGCCGCGACCAACCCGGCCGGCCCGGAATTCACCAAGCGCTCGATCCAGTCGACGGTGCTCGCGGATAACGGCGAGATCATCGTGCTGGGCGGCTTGATGCAGGACAACTACCAGGTCAGCAACAGCAAGGTGCCGCTGCTCGGCGATATTCCGTGGATCGGCCAGCTGTTCCGTTCGGAGCAGAAAACCCGCAACAAGACCAACCTGATGGTGTTCCTGCGTCCCGTGATCATCAACGATCGCGGGACGGCTCAGGCCGTGACGTCGAATCGCTACGACTACATTCAGGGCGTTCAGGGCGCGTACAAGCAGGACAACAACCTGATGAAGGACAATGACGATCCTGTGGTGCCGCCCATGCCGATCGGTCCGAGTCAGGGCGGTTCGCCCGAGATGAACCTGTTCGATATCGACAAGATGCGCCGGCAGAAGCTCACGCCGCCGCCGGCCAACGGAGGCGCTGTTACGAATGGCGCCGCTGTCACCAACGGCGCGGCGGCCACGAATGGCGCCGCCGCGCAGAACAGTCCGGCCACCGTTGGGCCCGCCGTGCAGAGCAGTCCCGTCACCGTGACGCCCTCTACCGAGTCGCCGGGAGTGCGGCCGTGAGCACGCCGTCCACGCCGCCGTCAGCGGCCGCTACGCCGGCAGCAACGCGGGCCGGCGCAGCGGCGCTTCCGCCTGCGGGCGCGACGGAGCATGCCGGGCGCGAGGCGCCGTCCGCGATCGCCGCTCGGCTCGTGCCCTACGGGTTTGCGCGTGCCGGTCAGATTCTGGTTGCGCATCAGCATGCGGACAGTCTCGAAGTCTGGATCAGCGAACGCACGAGCGACGCCGCGCTTTCCGAAGTCGCGCGTAACTTCGGCGCAGTGTCGATCGTGCGCGTTCCCGCCGACGAACTCGCGCAGGCGATCAACCAGGCGTATGCGCGTCAGGACGGCAGCGCTGCGCAGGTGGTCGGCGAAGTGGAAGGCGAAGTCGATCTCTCGCGCCTCATGCAGGACATTCCCGAGGTGGAAGATCTGCTGGAGTCGGAAGACGACGCGCCGATCATCCGCATGATCAACGCGCTGCTCACGCAAGCGGCGCGCGAGCAGGCTTCGGATATTCATATCGAGCCGTTCGAGACTTCTTCCGTGGTGCGCTTTCGTGTCGACGGCACGTTGCGCGATGTGGTGCGCCCGAAGAAAGCGCTGCACGGCGCGCTGATCTCGCGGATCAAGATCATGGCGCAGCTCGACATTGCCGAAAAGCGCTTGCCGCAGGATGGCCGGATCACGCTGCGCGTAGGCGGCCGCCCGGTCGACGTGCGCGTCTCGACGCTGCCGACCGGCCACGGCGAACGCGCGGTGCTGCGTCTGTTGGAAAAAGACGCGTCGCGTCTGAATCTCGAAGCACTCGGCATGGCGCCCGACACGCTCGTCAAGTTCGACAAGCTGATCGGCAGACCGCACGGCATCGTGCTGGTTACGGGTCCGACGGGCTCGGGTAAAACGACCACGCTCTATGCGGCGATGTCGCGGCTCGAAACGGCGACCACCAACATCATGACGGTCGAAGACCCGATCGAATACGACCTCTCCGGCATCGGCCAGACGCAGGTCAACGAGCGGATCGGAATGACTTTCGCGCGGGCGCTGCGCTCGATTCTGCGGCAGGATCCGGACGTCATCATGATCGGTGAAATCCGTGACCTGGAGACCGCGCAGATCGCGGTGCAGGCGTCGCTGACGGGCCACCTCGTGCTCGCCACGCTGCACACCAACGACGCGGCCTCCGCCGTGACACGTTTGACCGACATGGGCGTCGAGCCGTATCTGCTGGCGTCGTCGCTGCTCGGCGTGCTGGCGCAGCGGCTCGTGCGGCGCTTGTGCCCGGTGTGCCGCGAAGAGCGCGTGGAAGAAGACGGCAGCGTGCGCTGGCATCCGGTGGGTTGCGACCGGTGCGGCCACTCCGGTTATGCGGGACGTCGCGGCGTCTACGAACTGCTGCTGATCGACGACAACATTCGTACGCTGGTTCACCGCAACGCGGCGGATGCCGAGATTCTCGCGGCCGGCCGCGAGCAAGGCATGCGTACGCTGCGCGAGGATGCGGACCGCTGGCTCGCCTCCGGGCTGACATCGCTCGAAGAAGTGATCCGCGTCACGGGCGGAGCATAAGCGCATGCCGGCATTTCGTTTCGAAGCGATCGATGCGGCGGGCAAGGCGCAAAAAGGCGTGCTCGACGCGGACAGCGCGCGCGGCGCGCGGACCAATCTGCGCTCGCAGGGACTGACGCCGCTCGTCGTCGAACCGGCCGCCACACGCACGCGTGGCGAGCGCAGTCAGCGGCTGTCGCTGGGGCGGCGTTTGTCGCAACGCGAGCAGGCAATCTTGACGCGCCAGCTCGCCAGTCTGCTGATTGCCGGCCTGCCGCTCGACGAAGCGCTCGCCGTGCTCACCGAGCAATCGGAACGCGACTACATTCGCGAACTGATGGCGTCGATCCGCGCGGAAGTGCTCGGCGGCCATTCGCTCGCCAATGCGCTGACGCAGCATCCGAAAGACTTTCCCGAGATTTACCGCGCGCTGGTCGCGGCCGGCGAACATACCGGCAAACTGGGTCTCGTGCTGTCGCGCCTCGCGGACTACATCGAGCAGCGCAACGCGCTGAAGCAGAAGATCGTGCTCGCGTTCACGTACCCGACCATCGTCACGATCATCGCTTTCGGCATCGTCACGTTTCTGTTGAGTTACGTGGTGCCGCAGGTGGTGAATGTGTTCGCCAGCACCAAGCAGCAACTGCCCTTCCTCACCATCATGATGATGGCGCTGTCCGGGTTCGTGCGGAACTGGTGGTGGGCGATGCTGATCGGCGTGGCCGTGCTGTCGTATCTGGTGCGCTCCATTCTCAAGCAGCCCGGCCCGCGCCTCGCTTTCGACCGCTGGCTGCTGACCGCCCCGCTGCTCGGCAAACTCGTGCGCGGCTACAACACTGTGCGCTTTGCCAGCACGCTCGGCATTCTCACGGCGGCCGGCGTGCCGATTCTGCGGGCGCTGCAAGCAGCAGCCGAAACGCTCAGCAACAACGCCATGCGCGAGAACATCGACGATGCGATCGTGCGCGTTCGCGAGGGCACGTCGTTATCGCGCGCGCTCGGCAATACGAAGACCTTTCCGCCCGTGCTGGTTCACCTGATCCGCTCGGGCGAAGCGACCGGCGACGTGACCACGATGCTCGACCGCGCGGCTGATGGCGAAGCGCGCGAACTCGAGCGCCGCACGATGTTCCTGACGAGTCTGCTGGAGCCGTTGCTGATTCTGGCGATGGGTGGCGTGGTGCTGGTGATCGTGCTGGCGGTGATGCTGCCGATCATCGAGTTGAACAACCTGGTGCAGTAAGGCCGGGAGAGCGGCTGGATTGCGCGATGAGCGTGCCGGTTATCGGCGCGGTGACCGCGCAATCGGTGCAGCGACGGTTTGTTCGGTGCGTGACTTTAGCGCACGTAGATCGTCGGACCTGCGGGGTTGGCCGGCAGGAACACTTCGGAGTGCGCGCCATTGCGGTCGATGATGATCGAGCGGGCACGGACTTCGGAGAGTTTGGCGCCTTGCATCAGCGCGCTGCCGAGCGACACCGCATGGGGCGGTTCGCCGCCGACGCTGACGATAGCCGCGGCGCCTTCCCGCAACGCGAGGATGCCGAACAGTCGCACGTCCTGGTTGGCGCTGCGCGTGAGCTGGCCGCCGAACAGCGTGGCGGCCTGGTCGGTCGAGACCTGCGCATGCGCAGCCGCTGCGGGCAACGGCGCACCGGACATCGTGCTGAGCGTGATGACCCAATAGGTCAGCGTCGCGCAGAACACGGCGAACAGCGCGAGCGACAGAAGGCGGATTTGGATGGCGTTCATGCGCATCATTGTACGGACTATTGTGAAAATTGCGTTGGGTTGAAAGCGCCCTCTAACCAGGCGCTTTGCACGAGGCTCCGCGAGCGCGTGAGCAAACTTGTGGCGGCCCGGCGGTTTCTTACGACCCTTCAACTCCATGACATTAAAATGACCGGCCGGACGTGTTCAATGGCACCCTGTTCGCTGAACGATAAATTCCGCCCAGTCGAAAATTTCACCTGAAAAGAGGTAGCAAGCTATGCAACTGTCGACCACTCGCCGTCATGAAATCGCGGGTCCGCGCAGCCGACGTCAGCGCGGTTTTACGCTGATCGAAATCATGGTCGTGATCGCGATTCTGGGCATTCTGGCCGCGTTGATCGTGCCAAAAATCATGAGCCGTCCCGACGAGGCGCGGCGTGTGGCCGCCAAGCAGGACATCGGAACGGTCATGCAGGCGCTCAAGCTCTATCGTCTCGACAACGGCCGTTATCCGACGCAGGAGCAAGGTCTGCGCGCGCTGATCGAAAAGCCGAGCACGGACCCCGTGCCGAACAACTGGAAGGACGGCGGCTATCTCGAACGTCTGCCGAACGATCCGTGGGGCAATGCCTATCAATATCTGAATCCGGGTGTGCACGGCGAGATCGACGTGTTCAGCTATGGCGCGGACGGCAAGGCGGGCGGCGAAGGCAACGATGCCGACGTCGGCTCGTGGCAGTAGGCAGTTAAGGAGATGATTCTTACGCGCTCTTCGATGTGTTGTCGTTTGATTGTGAGCTGATCGTTCGTGGCCGGCACTATACGATTGTCCGCTTGCAAGTCCTGCGTGGACACTCCGTGTACGGCTTCGTTGCCGCGCGCGGCGTGTGCCCGCGCGCGCCTTCATCGCGTGTCGTGCTCACGTGACGCGAGCGCGCGCGCCGGCCGGCAACGCGCGGCGGGTTTCACGCTGCTGGAAATGCTGGTGGTGCTGGTGATTGCGGGCCTGCTGGTGTCCTTGACCGCGTTGACGGTCACGCGCAATCCACGCACCGATCTGAACGAGGAAGCGCAGCGTCTCGCGCTGCTGTTCGAATCGGCCGGCGACGAAGCGCAGGTGCGCGCGCGGCCGATTGCCTGGCAACCGGTTGAAGGCGGCTTCCGTTTCGACCTGCGCACCGAAGACGGCTGGCGTCCGTTGCGTGACGATCTGCTTGGGCCGCGTCGCTGGGAAGGCGGCGTAACGGGCGTGAGCATCGACTATCCGGGTTCGGATACGCAGCCGAGCCGAATTGTGTTCGGTACCGAGGCGATCGACGTGCCCGTGCGGATCACGCTGTTTTCGGCGGCCGGGAGCGCGACGATCGTCGGCACCGGCAATGGCCGCTACGAGGTGCACTGAGATGCGTCGTTGCAGGAGCAGGGTGGCGCGCGAAAAGATCCATGTCGCGCAGCGCGGTTTTACGATGATCGAAGTGCTGGTCGCGCTGGCGATCATCGCGGTGGCGTTGGCGGCGTCGTTGCGCGCGGTGGGGAGTCTCGCGAGCGGCGAGGCCGATCTGCACCGCCGCTTGCTGGCGGGCTGGAGTGCTGACAATACGCTGGCGCAATTGCATCTGGCGCATGCGTGGCCGAACGTAGGCTCGACGAGCTTCGATTGTTCGCAAGGCAACTTGCAGTTGATCTGTACCGAGCATGTGACGGCAACGCCGAATCCGGTGTTTCGTCGTGTGGAAGTGATGGTGACGATGCCGGGCGGCTCCGGCAATCTGGCTCAGATGGTGACGGTGGTCGCGAATGAAAACAACCGTTCGCTCTGAGCGCCGCCGCCTGTCACGCGCGAGGGGCGCGCGCGGCTTCACGCTGATCGAATTGCTGGTGGCGATTGCGATCCTGGCGGTGATTGCCGTGCTGTCGTGGCGCGGGCTCGACCAGATCATTCGCGGCCGGCAGACCATTACGAACGCGATGGAAGACGAGCGCGTCTTCGCGCAGCTGTTCGACCAGATGCGGATCGACGCGCGCCAAGCCGCATCGGATGACGAGGCTGGGCAGCCGGCCGTGTCGGTGTCGGGCAGCGTGTTGCAGATCGTACGGCAGATGAATTTGCCCGGGGCGGCGCCGCGCTTGCAGGTGGTGCGGTATCGGGTGTCTGGTGGGCGTGTGATTCGGTATGCCTCGCCGCCCTTGGGCAATATGGGCGAGTTGCGGCGGGCGCTGCGCGGTAGCGAAGGTGACGGATGGAGTGGTGTGCCCTTGATGGGCGGTGTCGGTTCGATTTCCGCGCAGGTTTATGTGCCGAAAGTGGGTTGGACTACGCAGATGGGCGATGTGCAGAGTGCCATTACGGAGGCGGACAATAATCTGAAAGTGCCCCAGCTGGGGAGTGCGCCGCTGCCGCGGTCGGTGACGGGGTTGCAGGTTAGTGTCGGAGCGACGTCTTTGGCTCGGCCGGTGACTCGGGTTTTTCTCGTCGGAGAGTGAGATGAAGGGTTTTGTTTTTTCTCCGCGGGAAGTGTGGGTCTCGGTGTGGTCTTCGGGTGTTGGCCTTTCCTTGATTTCACGGTGGTCTATTGGCGTTGCCCCTGTGCGGGGCGGCACTCACTTTCTTTGCCGCCGCAAAGAAAGTAAGCAAAGAAAGCGGCTTCACACCGCTAACGTACAAGCGGAGCCCTCGCGCAGCCACGGTAGTGGCGCGATTGACGAACGATCCCTCGCACAGCAAACGACAGTGACCAAGCCGTCATCCGTTCCGGCGGCGCTGCGCGCGCCGAGCGGTTCATCACAAAACCAACGGCCCTTTGCAACTCGTCGCCGTATCTCAAACCATCTTCGGTCCGCTTCCGCTCCCAGCCGAGGCGAAGCCGACGGCACCCGCGAGGGCGAGCTTAACCGATGGTGTTCCCTGCCTGCCGTTCCGGCGAGCACGCAGTGTGAGGCGGGAGGTATGACTGCCTTGTCACGGGCGGGGAGTGTGCGGGATGACGGATTCCAGATGGGCCACTACCGTGACTGTGCGGGGGACCCGCTTAGCATTGGCGGTGTGAAGCGGCTTTCTTTGCCTACTTTCTTTGCCGCGGCAAAGAAAGTAGGTGCCGCCCCGCACAGGGGCAACGCCAATAGACCACTAAGAAAGCAAGGAAAGGCCAACAACAAAAACCAAACCCAACCAACCCAGAAAGGCGTAGCAATCATCAGCGCCCTACTGGTAGTAGCCCTATCCGCCATATTGGTCTCCGGCATGCTCTGGCGCCAACAAGTCCAAATCCGCCGAATAGAAAACCAGCGCCTCCTATCCCAGGCCCAATGGGTAGCCCGCGGCGCGCTAGACTGGACGCGCCTGATCCTCCGCTCGGAGGGCGACACCTCAGCCGGCATCACGTACCTGGGCGGCCTATGGGGCGTCCCCATCGCCAAAACCCGGCTATCCGATTTCCTCGGCCAGATCGGCGAAGTGCGCGCGCAACAAGGCGCAGATACCTATTTATCGGGCTCAATCGAAGACGCCCAGGCGAAATTCAACCTCCGGAATCTGGTCGAGAGCCCCGCCCCCGGCGTCATGCAACTGGACATGAACCAGATCGGCGCCTATCAGCGCCTGCTCGTGTCGCTCGGCCTGAACAGCCAGTTGGCCAAAACCACGGCAATCCAGGTCCGCGCAAGCCTTGCGCAATCGGCCACCCGCTTTCAAACGGTCACGTCCGTGAACGGCACGACAGCGACCCCGCAGGTTCAAGGCGGCGCCACCGGCGGCAGCTTCACCGACAAACCCGGTATCGAAGAAAGCAACGACAGCTCGGCCAACGCGCCGCTGCAAATGACCAGCGTCGACTCGCTACTCGACATTCCAGGCTATACGCCCGAGATGGTCGCGCGCTTGCGCCCGTTCGTCACCGTGTTGCCGACCGTTTCGGCCGTCAACGTGAACACGGCCTCCGCCGAAGTGATCGCGGCGGTCATCCCCGGAATGAGCGTGTCGACGGCGCAAGCCTTCGTCGCGCGCCGGCAGACGGTGTTTTTCCGTAACGCCGGCGACGTACAGCTCGCGTTGCGCGGCGCCGGCGTGCAATCGGTTTCGATCGATCCGAACGAACTCGACGTCAACTCGAATTACTTCCTGATCCACGGCCGCGTGCAGCACGAACGCGCCGAGGTGGACCGCACGACACTCGTCTATCGCGACGCATTGACTCACACTACGCGTATCGTGCGAGTAGAAGACCAACTATGAATAACGCCTTTCCCAGAGAGAGTGGCCTTTGAGCACGCTGATCGTTCTATTGCCGCCGCGTGATCCGGCGGTGCCGTCGCAGGAATGGCAACTGCCGGAGTTGCCGTTCGTGCTGCTCGACAAGTCGGGGCGCACCCAGCGTGCCGGCCGTTCGGCGCTCGCGCTGCTGCCGCGCGCCACCACGACAGTGCTGATGGTCGCCGCGCGCGACCTGCTGATGATGCCCGCCACGCTGCCGCCGCTGCGCGGCCCGCGGCTGCGTCAGGCGTTGCCGAATATCGTCGAGGATCAACTGATCCAGGACCCGCAGACCTGTCACATCGCCGTCGATCCGAAACCGCTCGCGGGCGGCCGGCAGTTGCTGGCGATCATCGACCGCGGCTGGTTCCGGTTTGTCTGCGAATCGTTCGCCAACGCCGGTCACCGCAGCTTGCGCGCGGTGCCGGTCACACGCTGCCTGCCGCAGGCCGCCGCGCTCGATCTCAACGCGCCCGCCGAAGTCGCGGAAATGGTGAATGCCGGTGAGCCCGCCATGGCGGGTTCCGCCAGCGTGGCGACTTCGCTGCCGGGCGTCGCGCCGGTGGTGGCGCCCGGCGTGGCGTCCGTGGTGCCGATGGTGGCTGCCGTGCTCGGCGCCGTGGTGCAGACCGCGCCCGCCCTGCTGCTCGAAGGCGCGGTGGAAAGCGCCGCGAGCAACAGTGTGCCGCGTGTCGAACTGGCGATCGCGCGGGGCGTGCAAGGTGAAGGGCTGGCCGTGCCGGCCAACGCCGTGAACGCGACACTCGGCGCGCTCGCCGGCGCGGCACCGGTCTCGTTGTACATGCTCACCGAATTGCCGGGCAATGAGCCGAGCCTCGCCACGAACAGCCCGGCGCGGCTGGCTGCGTATATCCACGGGGCGAGCCCGTTGCCGTTCGAGCAACTCGCACGGCGAGCGCTGGAGTGCCGCTTCGACCTGTGCCAGTTCGAGTTCGCTTCGCAGCCGTGGCGGCTCGACCGCGCAACGCTGCGGCGTTTGCGCCTGCCGGTGTTGCTCGCGGTCGGCGCGCTGGTGATCGCGATTGTCGGCGCGAACGTGCAGTGGCTGATGCTGGCGCGTCAACGCGACGCGATCAACACGCAAATGACCGAACTGCTGCTCACTACCTTCCCCAAAACGACTGTCGTGCTCGATGCGCCCGACCAGATGGCGCGTCAGTTGCAGCAGTTGCGTATCGCCGCGGGTGAGCTGTCGCCGGACGACTTCCTGGTGCTGGCCGACGGCCTCGCGCGTTCGCTGGCGCCGGTGCCGGTCAACGGCATTGCCGCGCTCGACTATCACGACCGCCGGCTCGACGTGACCTTCAAGCCGGAGGTCAAGCTCGATCCCGACTTTGCGAAGCGCCTCGGCCGTAACGGCCTGAGCGGCGCGATCGACAGCAATACCGGCAAGTGGACCATCAGGAACGGACAATGAAAGCTGAACTCGCACAAACCTGGGCCGGATTCTGGGAGCAGCGCACCGAGCGCGAAAAAAACCTGCTGGTGTGGGGCGGTGGCTTGCTCGCCGTTGTGATCGCGTGGTCGGTGCTGTGGGCGCCCGCGCAGGAAGGGCGCACGCATCTGCGTGAATCGTTGCCGACCTTGCAGCGGCAATTGGCGCAGATGACCGCGCAAGCGAACGAAGCACGGCAGTTGTCGGCGGCGGCTCAGGGCGTCGCGCCCACCGGCGCCGCGCTGAAGGACGCCCTCACCGCTTCGCTCAACGATCATGGCCTCGCGGCGACACAGATTCAGGTGATCGGCAACGCGGTCCAGATCCAGTTGAAGAACGCATCGTTCCCGGCGTGGACGAACTGGGTCGACGACGTGCGCAAGCAGTTCAAGGTGCAGGTTTCGGAGGCGCACGCCACGGCGCTCAAGGAAGACGGTCAGGTGGATCTGACGGCGTCGCTGCAGCCGTCCACCGCGAAATGAATATGCCCGTACCCGTGCCGTCACAGGATCTCGCATGACCTACTGGATGCGGCGCCTGCGCGTCGCGCTTCCCTGGCTGGTGATCGCGGTGCTGTCCGCCGCCGTCGTGATGCTGGCGATGCTGCCGGCCGCCTGGATCACGCCGCAGTTCGCCAAACAGACGCGCGGCCACGTGAATCTCGTCAATCCGGCCGGTTCGCTGTGGCACGGCTCGGCCACGCTGATGCTGGCCGCGGGCTCCGACATGAGCGCGGCGACCCTGTTGTCTGGGCGGATCGAATGGCACACGGCGTTCTGGCCGCTCTTTACCGGCCGGGTGCGCATGACCATGCGGCATAGCGAAGCGATGCCGGAACCGATCACGGTCGACGCCACACCGCGCACCGCGACCGTCACGCCGGGCACGATCGCCGTGCCGGCTTCACTGCTGAGCGGCCTCGGCGCGCCCTTCAATACACTCGATCTGCAGGGCAATGTGCAACTGTCGTGGTCCGATTGGCGCAGCTTCAACCGCGAAGCGTTCGGGCAGCTGACCGTCACGCTGACCGACGTCAGTTCGCGTGTTTCGCTGGTCAAGCCGCTTGGCTCGTACCGGGTGCTGTTTCAGGCACAAGGCGAATCGTCCACGCTCGATCTGACGACCACCAAGGGCCCGTTGATGCTGACCGGCAACGGCACGGTCTCGGCTGCGGCCACGTCGTTTCATGGGACGGCCAGCGCCGCGCCGGAGGCACGCGACACGCTCGCCGGATTGCTGAATCTGCTGGGGCGGCCGAGCGGCCCAGACACGGTGACGTTGACGTTCATGCACTGAGGCGCGCTGCGCGGCGCTGCTACTCGTTGTGCATCTGCGCCGGCGCTGCCGACCCGCTTTGCGCTACCGGCGTGGCCGATGATGCGGGCGCCGGCGCTGCCACATCGCCCGTTTCGCGATTCATTTGCGACACGTCCCAGCCGCCGCCCAGCGCCTTCACCAGACCCACGGACGACACCATCCGCTGCCCGGCGATGCTCTCCAGTTTCTGCTCGGCCGTGAAGGCGGTGGTTTGCGCCGTCAGCACATTGACGTAGCCGACCGTACCCGCCTTGTACTCGTTCGTGACGATGGCGAGCGCCTGACGCGCCGAGTCCACCGCTTGCTGCTGCACGACGATTTCCTGTTCGAGGATGCGCTGCGACGCGAGATTGTCCTCGACGTCCTGAAACGCGGCCAGCACCGTTTGACGGTAGCTCGCGACATCGCCGTCGTACGCGGCGCGAGCGGCTTCGGTCTTGGCCTGGCGCAGACCGGCGTCGAACAGCGTTGCGGCGAGTTGCGGGCCAAGCGTCCAGAAGCGCGACGGCGCGGTCAGCAATTGCGAGAACACCGAGTTTTCAAAGCCGCCGGAGGCCGACAACGTCAGCGAGGGGAAGAACGCGGCGATGGCGACGCCGATCTGTTCGTTTGCCGCCGCAGCCTTGCGTTCCGCTGAGGCGATGTCCGGCCGCCGTTCGAGCAGCGCGGACGGCATCTGCGCCGGCACGGCAGGGGGCGTGGCGGTGAGCGGCATCGGCGGAATCGAGAAGGTGGACGCCGGTTCGCCGACCAGCACGGCGATCGCGTGTTCGTCCTGGGCGCGCTGGACGCCGTTGTCGATCGCGGCCGCCTGCGCCGACTGCAGTTGCGTTTGCGCCTGAATCACGTCGGAGCGTGCGGCGACCCCGGCCGCGTACTGGTTTTGCGTGAGTTGCAGCGAGCGCTGGTAGGCCGCGACGGTGTCGTCGAGCAATTTTTGAGTCGAGTCGAGCGAGCGCAGCGAGAAATAGGTTTGCGCGAGCGTGGCCTGGGCAGACAGCCGCGCGTTGGCCAGGTCCGCCGCAGCGCCTTGCTGGCCGGCTTTCTGCGAGTTGACCGAGCGCGTGACCGAACCCCACAGATCCGGCTCCCAGCTTGCGTCGAGCTGCACGTTGAAACTATTGCCGATGCCGGAGCGGCTTGTCGCGGTTGTCGAGTTGCCGCCGGACGACGACCCATTGCCCGAACGCGTAGCGCCCGCCGACGCGCTGATGGTCGGGAAATACGCTGCACGCGCCTCGCCAACCAGCGCGCGCGCCTGCCGGTAGGCGGCGGCGTATTGAGCCACGGTCTGGTTCGCGGTGTTCAGCCGGTCTTCGAGTGCGTTGAGTTGCGGGTCCTGGTAAATGGTCCACCAGTCGCCGCGATCGTGCTGATCGGCCGGTTCGGCGACTTTCCAGCCTGGAGCCGCTTCCTTGTACGACGCTGGAATGTCGGCGGCGGGCCGGCGGTAATCGGGGCCGACCACACAAGCGGACAGCAGGCCGGCGAGCGCCGCAGCCACGGCAATAGTCAGGGCGCGAGGCGCAAGCGTCCGCGCGCGCGAGATTCGATCAGACTGCATGCAATGAATTCCTTCTGGACGCCGCGGTGCGGCCTATCGCGGCACCGCCCGCCGGGCGAGATCTTGGTCTGCCGGAATGTTAGCGTATGAGCCCGCTGGGTCGCGGGAAACTGAAAGGGTAATGCGAGGAGGGAGGCAGGTGTGTTACTGAGGGTGTCGCGATGGTTACGCGCCGTTACCGGCCTGGCCGTTAAACCCGCGAGTCCGTCGATTTGGCTTGCCGGAGCAGCTTGCCGGCCGCGGCCCGGCACGGCGCGTCGCCGCGCGCCTGGCAGGCGCCGCCCGGACCGGCGTGCTTTTCCGCAGCGGTGACCGCCGCGGCGTTGTTCGACGTGAGACGCGACGCCGCCGCCGGTTCGACCTTCGCCCCTGTGACGCCCTTCTGTCCCCGCCGATGTTCGACCCATGCGAGCACCGCCACGCCTACCGATCCCCCGGGCAGCACGAACAGCAGAGCGAACAACGCGAGTTTCCACCAGCGGTGCGGCCCTTGAAAGGTGTTCAGTGCGGAATCGGTCAGGGAGCGGCTCAGGCCGCCAAGCGTGTTTTTGAGGTACAGCATTGGGAAAATC
Organism: Burkholderia sp. WP9; assembly: GCF_900104795.1. Classification (NCBI taxonomy): domain Bacteria; kingdom Pseudomonadati; phylum Pseudomonadota; class Betaproteobacteria; order Burkholderiales; family Burkholderiaceae; genus Burkholderia; species Burkholderia sp. WP9. The sequence continues at coordinate 3,649,858 of NZ_FNTG01000001.1, read as the reverse complement.
CTTTTCGCACGTCGCTCGCGGCGTGCCGTCAATCGGTCAGAACATGGTCTCGGGTGGCGCGGGTCGCGCGTAACTCGTTGCCTGTAATAATATTGACTATGCAATTAAATTTCAAGATACTTTGATGCGCAAGCATCGGTCGTGTTGTTTTTCCGCCGTTCGCGCTACGCGAAATCCAGTTTGACTTGTCTGCTTAGGCAGCTAAAATCCGTTTTGCTCGATGATGTTCCCGGATACACGATGACTGACGGTCCCTACAAGGCAGACGAGATTCACCTCGAATCGAGTCTTGGTTACTACCTGACGAAAGCTCGAAACGTGCTGGTCGAGCGGACCGACCGTGCGGTCAAACCGTTGGGGCTGACCACCCAGCAGATCGGCGTCATCCTGATGCTGTCGTCGCGGCGAGCGAGCACGCCGTTCGAGCTGTCGCGCGCCATGTCTTACGACAGCGGATCGATGACGCGTCTACTCGATCGCCTTGAAAAGAAAGGTTTTATTGTGCGCACGCGCAGTGAAACCGACCGCCGGATGGTGGAGCTGGAGTTGACGCCGCAAGGCCATGAAGCCGCGCGGCAACTGCCAGGCTTGGGCGCGGCGGTGCTGAACGAGCAATTGCGAGGATTTTCCGCCGCCGACCATGCCACCCTGATCGACCTGCTCGGCCGTTTCATTGCGAACGGCATCGACGCGGGGAGCAGTGTGGGATGCGGCTTGGGGCCCCACCAGGAATCGCAGGACGAATTACCCGAAGAGTCGCCGCCGGAACACGGCGAACGCTAACCAAGACACGCTTTTCACGAGCGTCACCGTATGAAGATGTCTGTCTGGGCAGAGAATGATCCGGCATGTAAGCGCACTGTATGCATCGCGCAATAAAGATGCCGTGACAAGCTTTCCCAGTTGAGGAGAAGATTTTATGGACGCCACGGCTTCCGCCGCTGCCCTACCCGCCGCCGAACCCGCCCCGCTCAAAGGCGGCGCTTTGGCCCTGCTTACAGTCGGCCTCGCGCTCGGCACGTTCATGGAGGTGCTCGACACGTCGATTGCGAACGTGGCGGTGCCGACTATTTCCGGCAGCCTCGGCGTGGCGACCAGTCAGGGCACCTGGGTGATCTCGTCGTATTCCGTCGCCTCGGCGATCGCAGTGCCGCTCACAGGCTGGCTGGCGCGCCGGGTCGGCGAAGTGAAGCTTTTCACGCTGTCCGTGCTGCTTTTCACGATTGCCTCGGCGCTGTGCGGCTTCGCGCAAAATTTCGAATCGCTGATCGCATTCCGGCTGGTGCAGGGGCTCGTCTCCGGACCGATGGTTCCGCTTTCGCAGACCATTCTGATGCGCTCGTATCCGCCGGAAAAGCGCGGACTCGCGCTGGGTCTCTGGGCGATGACGGTGATTTGCGCGCCGATCTTCGGGCCCGTGATGGGCGGCTATATCACCGACAACTACACGTGGCCGTGGATCTTCTACATCAACGTGCCGATCGGGTTGTTCTCGGCGGTGTGCGCGTTTCTGTTGTTGCGCGGCCGTGAGACTAAGACCACGAAACAGCGCATCGACGCGGTCGGCCTCGCGCTGCTCGTGATCGGCGTGTCGTGCCTGCAGATGATGCTCGACCTCGGCAAAGATCGCGACTGGTTCAATTCGACATTTATCGTCGCTCTGGCGGTGGTCGCAGTGGTATCGCTTGCCTTCATGCTGGTCTGGGAGATGACGGAGAAAGAACCCGTCGTGGATCTTTCGCTGTTCAGGGATCGCAACTTCGCGCTCGGCGTGCTGATCATCTCGTTCGGGTTCATGGCCTTCTTCGGCTCGGTGGTGATCTTCCCGCTCTGGCTGCAGACCGTGATGGGTTATACCGCCGGGCTAGCGGGGCTGGCGACCGCGCCGGTGGGTCTGCTCGCGCTGTTTTTGTCGCCGATGATCGGCAAGAACATGCACCGGTTGAACCTGCGCGTGGTGGCGAGTTTTGCGTTCATCGTGTTCGCGTTCGTCTCGTTCTGGAATTCCACGTTCACGCTCGACGTGCCGTTCAATCACGTGATCTGGCCACGGCTCGTGCAAGGGATCGGCGTTGCCTGCTTCTTTGTGCCGATGACCACCATCACGCTTTCCAGCGTGCCGGATGAGCGGCTCGCGAGTGCGTCCGGCCTGTCCAATTTTTTCCGGACCTTGTCGGGCGCGATTGGCACGGCGATCAGTACGACGTACTGGGAGAACGACACGATCTACCATCACGCCATGTTGACCGATTCCGTCAACGTGTATGCCGCGAACACCAATGCTTATACCAATGCATTGGCCGGCATTGGCCTGTCTGGTGACAGCATCACCGCGCAGTTGAATCAGGTGGTGACCGCCCAGGCTTATATGATGGCCACCAATGATTTTTTCCGTATTTCGTGCGCGGCTTTTCTCGTGCTCGCGGTGCTGGTCTGGATCACCAAGCCGCGCAAGGGCGTTGGGCCTTCAATGGGACATTGAGGCTTGGGACATTGAGGCTCGACGATGATCCGTTGAGCGGACGCGCGCCGAAGCGACACTTTTCTTGGGCCACTCTGCGCGCGCTTTTAGCACTTTCTATTGCGTGACGGCTTCGCCGTTCGTTGCCGGGTTCGATTGACCCTGCAAAGCATCCGGATGCAGCGTTGAAGGCTCCTGGGGTTTGGCGCCATCTGCGACGCCTCGCACGTATTGCTTGAAGTCGGCGCCGGCTTCCCACGGGTTCGGCTTGCAACCCATCGAGCCATCGCAGTGCGCGGCAAAGCCGATCGTCGCAGTGCCGTCTGGGTTCGCCGCGCGCGTGATCTGATACGCCAACGCGCGCTTGCCGCCATCGGGTCCGGCGGTCTGAATCAACGTGTCGGTGGAGGACTCGATCTTGTACTTCGAATGGCTCGCCACCCACGCTTGCGCGCGCTGCCACCAGACATCGCATTGCGCTTTGTTCGAACACGTCAACGGCGTTGTCGCGATCTGCATGACGTCCGGATCGACCTGCCCCTGCGTCGAACATCCCGCCGCCGCTACGCACAGCATGGCCAACAGACTTTTTTTCATCGCGTTGCATCCTCCCTCTGTGGTGCGCGTCATGTCAGTTTGGACCACCGGGTCGGTACGGTGTTTCATCTGGATCAGAGAATCGTCACAACGCGCGGAGAAATTGCCGATGGCTTTCTACGCGGCATGGCGCATCGCGTAGACGTTACCTGCGCAGAAAAAAAGCGGTCATTGCTGACCGCTTTTTTGTCACCTCACCAGCACGCGTTGTTCAGACGCTGAACCGGTTCAACGTGTACGCCCGATAAGCCGCGACGAACGCGTCGAACGAGCCGACTTCTTCCTGTTCGAGTTTGGCCTGTTCAGCCAGCGACTTCGCAGCGAGATCGGTGAATGCCCTGGTTTGCTCCGCATCCAGCGGACGCGCGCGGAAATACGCGGCGTGTGCTTCGCTTTGCGCGAGGCCGAAGGCGAGGAAGCTCTGCTGCTTCTCGCGCATGGTTTGCAGCACGCGCGCCGACGGCGTTAGCGAGACATCCGCCAGCTTCGCGCGTTGAACCGCGACGGCGCGCGCATGCGCGTCGCCGCCATGCAACGCGTCGAGCGTGGCGGCCGCGGCGTCGATCTTGATGAGGAGTTCGTTCGCCCAATCCGTCATCGCGATCGGGCGGCCGTCGCGAGTCAACTCGAGGCCGGGCTTGCGACCTTCCATCGTCACGCGGCCGAAATTCTGGTTGGCTTCGGCATAGGCGTCAGGCGGCAACAGCGCGCTGTCGTCGAGTGCGCAGACCAGCAGGTACGCATCGAGAAAGCGCGACGTCTCCAGCGAAATGCCGGTCGGCTCGAACGGATCGATGTCCATGCAACGAACTTCCACGTACTGCACGCCGCGTGCGGCCAGCGCGTGCAGCGGACGTTCGCCCGGATACGTGATGCGCTTTGGACGGATTGTCGAGTAAAACTCGTTTTCGATCTGCAGCACGTTCGTGTTGATCTGCACCCACTCGCCATCGCGCTGTGTACCGATCGCTTCGTACGCCGGATACGGCTGGCTCACAGCCTTCGCAAGCGCGTCGAGGTAGCCCGGCAGCGTGTCGTAATCCGCGTGCAGCGCGGCTTGCGCCGTGGTGTTCGAATAGCCGAGGTCGCTCATGCGCAGGCTGGTCGCGTACGGACGATAGAGCGTGTCGGCGTCGAGCGTGTCGAGCGTATGTTGGCGATCGCGCAGGAAACGGCGATCCAGTGCCGGCGAAGCGCCGAACAGATACATCAGCAGCCAGTTGGTGCGGCGGAAATTGCGGATCAGCGCGAGATAGCGGTCGGACTGGAAGTCCACGGCGTTCGCGGTGGATTGCTGATCGGCATGCAGCAGCCGCCACACTTCTTCGTTCAGCGAATAGTTGTAGTGGATGCCCGCAATGCACTGCATCGTGCGGCCGTAACGCAGCGCGAGACCGATCCGGTACACGTACTTCAGTTTGCCGATATTCGAACTGCCGTAGTGCGCGATCGGAATGCCTTCGTCGGTGTCGGGCAGCAGACCCGGCATGGAGTTGTTCCACAAGATCTCGTCGCCGAGTTCCGCGTAGACAAAACGATGCAGCGTGTCGAGCTTCTCCAGCGTGATCGCGACGTCGCGCTCAGCCGGCGTGATCAGTTCGAGCAGCGCTTCGGAATAGTCTGTAGTGAGCGAAGGATGCGTGAGCGCCGAACCGAGCGCCGGTGGATGCGGCGTCAAGGCGAGCTTGCCCTCGTGCGTCACGCGCAGGCTTTCCTTTTCGATGCCGCGCAGGCCGCTTGTCAGCGCGTCGCGCTGCGGGCCTGAGGTCAGCACGGACAGGCGGTGCGAGAGCGCGTCGGTCGTGCGGGAAGGTGTCGTGTTTGGCATTGATGCGAGTCGGGCGTTGTCGGCCGCCATGTGCCGCAGCACTGCGCGGTGGACAACGTTCGGCGGAATTTTCAGTAGCGGGCACTTTAACATCTCGCCACAACGGCTGCTTGAGGCCGCTCCGGCAGGGCATCCGGGCGCGCCGGGCAACCTCTTTTCCGGGCCAATCCGCCTGCCTTTTCGGCCAGTTCGTCGGCTGTGCGCCACACTACTCTACCCGCCACGCGCGTTGCGCGCGATCCGCTTTTCTCCGCGCTTTTCTTCCCGCCTGACGCCAGGCTTCAGCCACCACGCGCAGCGCCGGCGCGGTCCGCCACTTCATTCCATAAATGCATCGCCGCGTACGCGCGCCACGGCCGCCACATGTCGGTGCGCGAGCGTTGCTGCGTGGGCCGCACGAGCGACGGATCGCGCGCGCAGATCGCCTGCATCAGCACGAGGTCCCATGCGGGCCACGCGTCGGCGTCACGCCATGCGCGCATCGCGACGTACTCGACGGTCCACGGGCCGATGCCGGGCAGCGCAAGCAGCGCGGCGCGCAGGGCGTCGGCGTCGGCTGTCTTGCTGTCGAGCGGCACGTCGCCGGTCGCGACCGCGTGCGCGAAACCCTGCAACGCCGCCACGCGTTTCCCCGGCATGCCGATCTGCGCGAGGTCCACGGCGGCCAGCGCGGCGGGCGTCGGAAAGCGCCAGGCGGTGTTCTCGTGCGGATGACCCTCGATGCGCTCGCCGGCGCGCTGCACCAGTCTTCCGATGATGGTGGTCGCCGCCTTCACGCTGACCTGCTGTCCGACGATCGCACGCACCACCAGTTCGAAGCCCGACCATGCGCCCGGCACACGCAGGCCGGGCACGGCTTCGACGAGCGGCGCGAGCCAAGGGTCGGCGGCGAGCTCGGCTCCGATCTTTTTCGGGTCGGCGTGCAGATCGAACATCTTCGCAATCGGCGCGGCGAGTGCGTCGGCGTGACGGCTCACGGGCCCTTCGATGCTGGCGACGAGGCAACGCTTGCGCGGATGCAGACGCACACTGAGCGTGCCGCTGTCGCCGGCCCAATCGATCGCGCGACGGTACGCGCCGTCTTCCACCGCTTCGACGCCCGGCGTCGCGCGTCCGCCGAAGAAGCGCAGCAGGCGTGGCCAGTCGAAGGGTGGTTTGAACGGCAATTCGAGGGTAGCGACTTCGTCAAGCGTGCTCACGCGGCGTGATCCAGTTTGGTGGTGGTTTCGGTGTCGATTTCGGCGTCTGCAAGGGCGCGCTCGTCATGCCTTGTCTGGCCGCGCGAAAAATCACCGGCATGCTGGGCCTCGTTGTCGAGCAGCGCAGCCTTGCGCGGCAAACCCCAGCGATATCCCGCCAGCGCCCCGCCCTTTGCCACCACGCGATGACAAGGAATCGCCAGTGCCACTGGGTTCGTCGCGCAGGCGCTGGCGACGGCGCGCACGGCACGCGGCGCGCCGACCGTTTCGGCGATCTGCGAATAGCTGCGCGTCTCGCCGTATGGAATGCGCCGCAACGCATCCCAGACACGCTGCCGGAATGCCGTCGCGGCGATGTCGAGCGGCAGATCGAAGTCCTGGCGGGTGCCCCGCAAATAGGCGTCGATCTGCGCGATGAACGGCGCAAGGTGCTCGCTATCTTCCAACAGATCGGCGTTGGCAAGTTCGCTGCGCAGGTCGTCGGCGAGCATGGCGGCGTCGTCGCCGAAACCGATCTTGCAGATGCCCTTCTCCGTGGCCGCCACGAGCACGAAGCCGAGCGCCGTGGAAGCGCTGGCATAGCGCACGGTGAGTCCGGCGCCCTTGCGGCGATACGCGGACGGCGCCATGCCGAGTTCGGCCGAGGCGCTGTCGTACATCCGCGAGGGCGAGCCGAAGCCCGCGTCGAGCGTGGCGCGAGTGACGTCCGAGCCGCTCCGGAGCGCGTCGCGCAACGCGGCGCCCCGTTGGGCGGCCTGATATTGCCGCGGCGACACGCCGACCACGCGCTTGAACAGGCGCTGAAGGTGAAACGGGCTGACGTGCACGGCGGCGCTCAACTGCGCGAGCGTGAGGCGTTGCTGCGGATCGGCGTTCAGCGCGGCACAGGCGCGGTTCACGATTTCCAGCTCGCGCGGCAGACCGCCGGGCTGGCAGCGTTTGCAATCGCGAAATCCTGCGTTGCGCGCGGCGGCGGCATCGACGAAGAACGCGACGTTCTCGCGGCGCGGCTGGCGCGACGCGCACGACGGGCGGCAGAACACGCCGGTGGTTTTGACGGCGTAAAAGAACGCGCCGTCGGCCAGCGGCTCACGGCGTGTGACGGCTTCCCAGCGCTCGTCGTCGGAAGTCCAGCTGGCGGCGCTGGATGGGGTGTCGGTAGGCGTGCGGTTCATGTTGGTCCCGGATCAGCGGTGTCGATGTTCACCAATGTAGGCCGCATGCCGACACAGTACGCCCCGGTTCTTGCTCTGTCATTGCGCTTCTTCGTAGCGCCCAAAGGCACGCCAGGCGCTCGTTTTGCCGCAAACTGCGACAAATTCGCACGATATCGGGTTTTCCCTTAAAAAGTTATTGCGTCGCACCAACTCCATGTGTATATTAGTACTTGTCTCCTCCATGTCTCCTCCTGATATGGATTCAGCCCGCTCCACATAGAGCGGGCTTTTTTTCGCCCATACCTGTCTGATCCGGCCCTCACTCGCGGCGCCGTCCTTTCTCCTACACTGGCTATTCACCCGTTCTTCGAACCGGCCAAAGGGGCGTTCGACATGAAAATCCATATTCGCGAGATCGATCACGTCGTCATTCGGGCGACGAACGTCGAGGCCATGGCGCGATTTTATTGCGACGTGCTGGGTTGCACCGTGGAGAAGGAGCAGCGCGATCTGGGCCTGACACAGTTGCGTGCGGGGCGCTCGCTGATCGACCTGTTGCAGGTCGGCGCCAAGCTCGACCATGCCGAAAACGGCGTGCCAGGAGCCGGGCGGAATATGGACCACCTGTGTTTGCGCATCGAGCCGTTCGACGCCGAAGCGCTCAAGGCGCATCTGACCGGACACGGCGCGCGGCTGGGCGAACTGGGGCAGCGCTACGGCGCGGACGGCTTTGGACAGTCGCTGTATCTGTTCGACCCGGAGGGCAACATGGTCGAACTCAAGGGGCCGCCGGACGCGGCTCGCGTGACGTCGCTTTAAGCGCTTCGAGCGTCGGCCGCGTTTAGTGTCAGGCGTTGGCGGGCGCCTTCAATACCGTCCATTCGATTTTCACCGCATCGGCTTCGGCGCTGCCGAGCCATGCTTCGCCGTCCTGCACCGTGCATTGCAGCCGCATGGTCCGTTCGGCTAGCGAGCCGAGCGCGCTGGCGACGTCTTCGCCGAGCGTCCACACCGTCACGTTGCGCATACGTTCGACCTTGTTGCGCACGCCCTGCCACCAGATGTCCGACGCCCGGCCGCCATAGGCGATCACGATCACCTGATTCGAGCGGCCGCTTGCCTTGGCGATACGCCGTTCGTCCGGCTGACCCACTTCGATCCAGGTCTCGATCGCGCCCGTGAGATCTTTTTCCCACAGATCTGGTTCGTCCACGTCCGACAGACCTTTGCAGAATTCGAGGCGTTCCTGCGCGAACAGCGCGAACGCGGCGACGCGGACCATCATCCGTTCGTCGGTTTCCGAGGGATGGCGGGCGATCGTCAGCGAATGATCGGCGTAATAATGCCGGTCCATGTTGGCGATCTGCAGTTCCGCCTTGTAAATCGTCGATTTGAGAGCCATGCCGTTGCTAAACCAGGCGCTCGCTCCACCGGAGCGAACTGAAAAAGAATCGTCGACGGCGCGTTGCCGTTTTCCGTGTTTGTGGTACATCTTTCGGTCCCTCCCGCGCCGTCAGCCGGCTGCTATTACCACGGGAGAAGCATTTATCGCGCCACTGCCGGCTCGAAAGCGGTGCCGTACACCTCGCCCGCGGCTTCCCGCAGGGCCTCCAGCACGACCGAGGCTGCCGGTGAAAGCAGGTGCGACTGGCGCGTGATGATACCGAATGTATCCATCCTGCACGGTAAATCGATCGGCACTCGTTTCAAAACGCCGTACTGTTGGTATTGACGCGCCACTTCGTCGGGTAGAACCGCCAACATGTCGCTTTGGAGCAGCAAGCTCGAAATCGCCAGAAAATTGTTCGTATTGACCACGTTTTGCGGCGGATTCAGCCCGATTTGAGAAAACATCAGATCGAAACGATGGCGCAGGACGCTGCCTGGCGGATGCAAAACCCAGCTCGCGTTGACGATTCCACGTAGCGTCAAACCTGTCTCATTTTCGAGATGATGGCCGGGCCGCGCGACCACGCAAAGCGGTTCATCGGCGAGCGGTTCATAGCGGACTTCGGCGTTGAACTGGTTTTGCCGCTCCAGAACGCGGCCGATCATGATGTCCAGTTCGCCTTCCGCCAGCCGCGGCAGCATCACGTCCGAGGTTTCCACCTCTACCCAGATCTGCAATTGCGGATAGCGTTCTTTCACCCCGGCAATCGCGCGCGGCACCATGGTTGCCGCGGCCGCCGCGATCACGCCGATCCGCACCTGGCCCGCCAGGCCCGCGCGCAACGCCGATATTTCGTCGTGTGCATGGCTCAGATTGGACAGCACCATGCGCGCATGGCGAATCATGACTTCGCCGTACAGTGTGGCGTGCATGCCGTGCGGCGTGCGGTCGAACAGGCTCACCTCCAGCATGTCCTCCAGCTCTTTGAGCAGACGCGAGGCGGCGGGCTGGGTCATGCCGAGCACGTCGGCGGCCCGGCGGACGTTGCCCTCCTCGTCCATCGCCGCGAGCAGCAGTAACTGCCGCGTCTTGAGCCGCGCCCGCACGAACCAGTTCGAGTAGCTACGCGTCATGGTCTCTCTCCAACCTGTTTTCTGATAAGCGGCTCGAAGCCGACCGCTGCGCGGTTTGTCCGGGGCGGTGCTCCATCATGCCATATCGAAATTGATATCGGGACGGCTTGAAAAGGGATTGGAAAGTTATTGGGACGGCTCATACCATTCGTGGACTTTCCGAGCTTCCTCACGTGGTGCCTTTCCCTCGATGAACCGCGATCCCGTTCCACTCGCTGCAAGTCCGTTGCGCCACTACATCAATGGCGGATGGGAGACCGGCGCGACCACGGGCGTCTCGCTCAACCCGTCGGACCTGGACGAACCGGTCGGCGAATATGTGCGGGCCGATGTGCGGCAAACGGATACGGCCATCGAAGCGGCGCACCTGGCTTTCCGCGAATGGTCGCTGGCGTCGGCTCAACGCCGCGCGGACGTGCTCGATGCGATCGGCAGCGAGGTGCTCGCGCGCCGCGACGAACTTGCCCAACTGCTGGCACGCGAAGTCGGCAAGACGCTGCCCGAGGCCATGATCGAGACGACGCGGGCCGGCCAGATCTTCAAGCTGTTGGCGGCCGAAGCCTTGCGCGCCGTCACCGAGTCCGGCGCGAGCATGAGCACAAGCGCGCGCGCCGGCGTCGAAGTGGACGTGACGCACGAACCGCTCGGCGTGATCGGCATCATCGCGCCGTGGAGCGCACCGCTCGCGATCGCCGCGGCGAAGATCGGCGCCGCGCTCGCCCACGGCAATTGCGTCGTTTTCAAGCCGGCCGAATCGACGCCGGCCTGCGCGGCGGCGCTGGCGTCGATCATCAGCCGCGCCGGTCTGCCGGCGGGCGTGTTCAATCTCGTGATGGGCAGCGGCCGGCAGGTCGGCGCGCGGATCGCCGCGCATCCGCTGACGTCGGCGATCAGCTTCACCGGTTCGGCGGAAACCGGCACGCGCGTGCTGCAAGCCGCCGCCGCCCGCCAGGCGCGTGTGCAACTCGAGATGGGCGGCAAGAATCCGTTCGTGGTGCTGGCCGATGCCGATCTCGACGGCGCCGTCGATGCCGCCTTGCACGGCGCCTATGGCTCGACCGGTCAACGTAGCACCGCAGCGGCGCGGCTGATCGTCGAGCGCGCGGTGTTCGACCCGTTCGTGGACGCCTTGCGGGCAAAACTCGCGAGCCTCACGATCGATCACGCCCTGAAGCACGGCACCGACATGGGGCCCGTGGCGAACGCCGCGCAGTTGCAGCGCAATCTCGACTATGTGCGCATCGGTCTGCAGGAAGGCGCGCACCTGCTGCACGGCGGCCGCCAACTGGAACGCGCGACGCGCGGCTATTTTTTCGAACCCGCCCTATTCATCGGCGAATCTGAACACCGTATCGCGCAGGAGGAAATCTTCGGCCCGCTCGCCGTCGTGTTGCGCGCGGATGACTACGACCACGCGCTGCATCTCGCGAACGACACCACATATGGTCTATGCGCCGGCATCTGCACGCGCTCGCTCAGCCGCGCGCGGCATTTCCGCCGTCATGTGCATAGCGGTCTCGTCACGATCAATCTGCCGACCACGGCCGTCGAGCATCACGCGCCCGGCGGCGGCCGCAAGGCGTCGGCCTATGGCGCTACCGGCGCGGGTTTCTGGACGGCCGTGAAAACGGCCTACGTAGCGGACTGATGCTCATGAGATCCCTTTACGCCGTGGCGTCCCATCACGTTCATCCACGTCCCGGCTAACGCCGCCGTGCATCACCCGCTGCAAATAAACGAAACCAATGCAGCTTTTCAACCTCAGGAGACAGACATGACCAGCAAGCTTCGCCGTTTGACGCTATCCGCTGTAGCGGCCGCCGCCCTCGCCGCGCCCTTTGCCGCGCAGCTTTCCGCGCACGCGGATCAGCCGCTCAAGGTCGGCTTCCTCGTGAAGATGCCGGAGCAGGCGTGGTTCATCAACGAACAGAAGGCCGCGAGCGCGCTCGGCCAGAAGGACGGCTTTTCGGTAGTCAACATCGGTACGCCGGACGGTGAAAAAGTGCTGGCCGCGATCGACAACCTCGGCGCGCAAGGCGCCAAAGGCTTCGTGATCTGCGCGCCCGACGTGCGCCTCGGACCGGCGATCCAGGCTCGGGCGAAGCGCTACAACATGAAGTTCGTCACCGTCGACGATCAACTGGTCGACTCCACCGGCAAGCCGCTGCCGAACGTGCCGCATCTGGGCATGTCCGCGTTCAAGATCGGCAATCAGGTCGGCACCGCGATCTCCGAAGAAATGAAGCGCCGCGGCTGGAAGCCGGAAGAAGTCGGCGCGCTGCGCATCACGAACTACGAATTGCCGACCGCGAAACTGCGTACCGATGGCGCGACACAATCGCTCCTCGCCGGCGGCTTCAAGAAGGAGAACATTTTCGACGCTCCGCAAAAAACCACCGACGACGAAGGCGGCTTCAACGCATCGTCGCCGGTCCTCGCGCAGCATCCGAACATCAAGAAGTGGGTGATCTTCGCGCTCAACGAGGAAAGCGTGCTGGGCGGCGTACGCGCGACCGAGCAGTTGCATATTCCGGCGGCGGACGTGATCGGCGTCGGCATCAACGGCGCGGGTGAAGCATTCGCCGAATTCCAGAAGAAGGAGCCGACGGGCTTCTACGGCACGATTGCCGTGAGTTCGACGATGCATGGCAAGGAAAGCACGGAGAACCTCGTCGAGTGGATCAAGGACGGCAAGCAGCCGCCCGCCGATACACAGACCACCGGCAAGCTGATGGTGCGCGGCAACTGGCAGGACGTGCGTAAAGAACTCGGCATTTAAGCGGTATTCGAGTCTGCACGCCGCGGGCCGTCCCTCGCTCAAGCGAGAGCGGTCCGCTCTGGTTGTTCTTCCGCTTGAGGTTTTTCGATGACGTCTTTACACACCGAGTCCCACGCCGGCGAACCGGCGCCCTCACCTGCGCCCTTGCCTGCGCGCCTATCGGCCGAGCCGTATCTGCGACTCGACGGCATCACCGTGCGCTTTCCGGGCGTGCTCGCGCTCGACCAGGTGTCGCTCGAAGTGCGGCGCGGCGAAGTGCATGGCTTGATGGGGGAAAACGGCGCGGGCAAATCGACGTTGCTGAAGGTGTTGTCCGGCGTGAATCAACCCGCGGCGGGCACCTTGTCGCTCGATGGCGTTGAACAGCAGTTCGTCACGACGAAGGCGGCGATTGCCGCGGGCGTGGCGATCATCTATCAGGAACTGCATCTGGTCCCCGAACTGACGGTTGCGGAAAACCTGATGCTCGGCGCCCTGCCCAATCGTTTCGGTGTGCTGGACGAAAAAGCGCTGGTGGCGCGCGCCATGCGCGAACTGGAACGGCTCGGCGAAAAGATCGACCCGTCCCAGCAGGTGAAGAATCTTTCAATCGGCCAGCGGCAAATGATCGAAATCGGCAAGGCGCTAATGCGCGACGCGCGCGTGATCGCGTTCGACGAACCGACCAGTTCTCTGTCGTCGCGCGAAACGACGCAACTGTTCCGGATCATTCGTGCGCTGAAGGCCGAAGGCCGCGCGATCATCTACGTCACGCACCGGATGGATGAAGTGTACGAACTGTGCGACCGCGTGACGGTGTTTCGCGACGGCCGCCGCATCGATACCTTCGACGCGGGTGAAGGACTCGATCGTGATCGCCTGATCAGCTGCATGGTGGGCCGCTCGATCGCCGACGTGTACGGTTATCGCTCGCGCGAACTCGGCGACGTGCAACTCGATGTCAAGAACCTGATGGGACGCGGTCTGCGCGAACCAGCTTCTTTCACGGCGCGCAAAGGTGAAATCGTCGGCTTCTTCGGGCTCGTCGGCGCGGGGCGTTCCGAGTTGATGAAGCTCATCTATGGCGCGGTCAAACCGGCGGGCGGCGAGATCACGCTCAAAGGCAAGCGCGTGCGCTTTGCCACACCGCGCGACGCGGTGCGCGCGGGCGTGGCGCTGTGTCCCGAAGATCGCAAGCAGGAAGGCATCGTTTCGATCGCCTCGGTATCGGACAACCTCAACATCAGTTGCCGCCGCCATTTCAGCCGCTTCAGCGTGCTCAACGGCCGCAAGGAAGCGCAGACCGCGAGGGAGTTCATCGGCAAGCTCGCTATCAAGACGCGCAATGGCGACACGCCGATCGGCACGCTCTCGGGCGGCAATCAACAGAAGGTGATTCTGTCGCGCTGGCTTGCCGAAGACATCGACGTGTTTCTGATGGACGAACCCACGCGCGGCATCGACGTCGGCGCGCGCAGCGAGATTTACGGGCTGCTGTATGGGCTCGCCGAAGCGGGCCGCACGGTGATCGTCGTGTCGAGCGACCTCGCCGAAGTGATCGGCGTGGCGGATCGTGTGATCGTGATGAAGGAAGGCCGCATTGTCGGCGATCTGCCCAAGGCGCAGGCCACGCCGGATGCGCTGATCAAGCTCGCCCTGCCCCGCTGACGCTGTCTTGCATCCTCGACACAACGAAGGCAACTGAATCGAATTGCGCTATTGAAACGGAATACACGCCATGCACACACCTTCAACCGATTCATCGACCCCAGCCGTCGCCTCAGCGGGATTGAGCGCGCGCGCCGCGCGTACCTGGGACATGATCAACAAGTCCGGCATCGTCATGGTGTTCGTGATTCTGTTCGCGGTCCTGTCGTTCACCGTGCCGGACTTTCTGAGCTCGCGGAATATTCAGGGCTTGCTGCTTTCCGTCACGCTGATCGGTTCGATCTCCGTCACGATGATGTTCGTGCTCGCGCTCGGCGAAGTGGATCTGTCGGTCGCGTCGATCGTCGCGTTCGCGGGCGTGGTGGCGTCCACGCTGATCACCGCGACGCATAGCGTGATGCTCGGCGTCGCGGCCGGCGTGCTCGCGGGTGGCGCGGTCGGACTCGTGAACGGCGTGCTGGTCGCGCGCTACAAGATCAACTCGCTGATCGTCACACTCGCCATGATGGAGGTCGTGCGCGGCCTCGCGTATATCACCTCGAACGGCGACGCCGTGATGATCTCCGAAGAACGTTTCTTCGACCTCGGCGGCGGCTCGTTCCTCGGTATTTCGTTTCCGATCTGGAGCAACATTGTCGGCTTCGTGCTGTTCGGTTTTCTGCTGAAGAAAACCGTGTTCGGCAAGAACGTGCTGGCCGTCGGCGGCAATAGCGAGGCGGCCTTGCTGGCGGGCTTGCCGGTCACGCGCATCAAGATCACAGTGTTCGTATTGCAAGGCCTCGTGACCGGCTTCGCGGGCGTGATGCTGGCGTCGCGCATGAGTCTGGGCGACCCGAAAACTTCGGTCGGCCTCGAGCTCGGCGTGATTTCGGCATGCGTGCTTGGCGGCGTCTCTCTCACTGGCGGCGTCGCGACGATTTCCGGTGTACTGGTCGGCGTGCTCATCATGGGTTCCGTGCAGGACGCCATGAGCCTCCTGAATGTGCCGACCTTTTATCAATACCTGATTCGCGGCGGGATTCTGCTGCTCGCGGTGCTGTTCGACCAGTTCCGGCGCAGCAAGCGCGTGCACTAATGCGCGCCCCGCTCTACATGTTTGCCAACAGGAGATTTCATGGCTGATTCGAACCAGACAAAAAAGCCGCTGCGCAGCCAGGCGTGGTTCGGCCTTAAGGACCGCGACGGCTTTCTGCATCGCTCGTGGATGAAGAACCAGGGCATTCCGCACGATGAATTCGACGGACGCCCGGTAATCGGCATCTGTAATACGTGGTCCGAACTGACGCCTTGCAATGCGCACTTTCGCGAGCTGGCGGAGTACGTGAAAAAGGGCGTGCATGAAGCGGGCGGCCTGCCGCTCGAGTTTCCGGTGATGTCGCTCGGTGAGACCAACTTGCGGCCTACCGCGATGCTGTTTCGCAACCTCGCTTCCATGGATGTCGAGGAGTCGATTCGCGGCAATCCGATGGACGGTGTGATCCTGCTGGTCGGCTGCGACAAGACCACGCCGGCCCTGCTGATGGGCGCGGCTTCGTGCAATCTACCCGCATTGGCGGTTTCCGGCGGACCGATGTTGAACGGCCGCTTTCGCGGCAAGAACATCGGCTCCGGCACGGGCGTGTGGCAGATGTCCGAGGAAGTGCGCGCCGGCACGATGACGCAGGAAGAATTCACCGAGGCCGAGTCGTGCATGAACCGCTCGCGCGGCCACTGCATGACGATGGGCACGGCGTCGACCATGGCCTCGATGGTCGAATCGCTCGGCATGGGCCTGCCGCACAACGCGGCGATTCCAGCCGTCGATGCGCGCCGTCAGGTGCTCGCGCATCTCGCGGGCCGGCGCATTGTCGACATGGTTCGCGAGGATCTGACGATGGACAAGATCCTCACGCGCCAGGCCTTTGAAAACGCGATCCGCACGAACGCCGCGATCGGCGGCTCGACCAATGCCGTGGTCCACCTGATCGCGCTCGCGAAGCGCATTGGTGTGGAGTTGTCGCTGGAGGATTGGGAGCTCGGTTCGAATGTGCCGTGTCTCGTGAATCTGCAACCGTCCGGCGAGTATCTGATGGAGGACTTTTGCTACGCGGGCGGCTTGCCGGCCGTGCTGAAGCAACTCGGCGAACAGGGATTGCTGCATAAAGAAGCGCTGACCGTGAACGGCAAGACGCTCTGGGACAACGTGCGCAACGCGCCGAATCACGACGAGAAGGTCATCACGACCTTCGCCGAGCCGTTCAAGCCGAAGGCCGGCATCGCGGTGCTCAAGGGCAACCTGGCGCCGAATGGCGCGGTGATCAAACCGTCGGCGGCGACCGCAGCGTTGCTCAAGCATCGCGGCCGCGCGGTCGTGTTCGAGAACATCGAGGAGTTGCACGCGAAGATCGACGACGATTCGCTCGACATCGACGAGCATTGCATCATGGTGCTCAAGGGCGCGGGGCCGAAGGGTTATCCAGGCTTTGCGGAAGTCGGCAACATGCCGCTGCCGAAAAAGGTGCTGCAAAAAGGCATTACGGACATGGTGCGCATTTCGGATGGCCGCATGAGCGGCACGGCTTACGGCGCGGTGGTGCTGCACGTGTCGCCCGAAGCGGCCGCGGGCGGCCCGCTCGCGTTCGTGCAGACCGGCGACATGATCGAGCTGGATGTCGAGGCAAGGCGCCTGCATCTGGACGTCACCGACGAGGAACTCGCGCGCCGGCGCGCCGCATGGCAGGCGCCGGAAGCGCCCAAACGCGGCTACTACAAACTCTACGTCGAACACGTGCTGCAAGCCGACCAGGGCGCGGATCTCGACTTCCTGGTGGGATCGAGCGGTGCGCCGGTGCCGCGCGACTCGCACTGATATCGACACGGCTCCTCGCACGACGAGCCAACGGTTGTTCCTGCGCTTTGCGAGAAGGCGTACTGCCGATGCGGATCGACATAATCCGCATCGGCTTTTTTCTGTCCGTTTCCCAAGCGAAGTGAACACGCACAAATAAAAACGGCCAGGCATTTGATGCCCAGCCGATTTTTAACTCACAGGTTCACCGCCTCCGGCTTTTTAAAAGTCAGAGAATCGACGCACGCAAAATCACATTCCGGCATTCCGCCGGAATGACGGCGCTTAGCTTATTGCTTGATGAATCGATCGTTTGCCCAAAGTCCTTGCGTGTCGCTATTGCCGGAATTCACGAATTCGACGTCGTGACCAACCACGCGCACGACGCGGAAACTCGAATTTTCCGGTGTGGAGACACACTGGTATCCAGAGAAAAATTCCTGCATTTTTTGCTGTTCACCGGCTTGCGCATGCTGGTCGGCGGCGTCGAGTTTATCCTTCGACAGGCAGCCATATGCGTTGGCCTTGAACTGGATGGTTTGCTGCGGCTTGATCATGACGTCTTGCGCCTGAACAGTGGCGGCAGCCAATCCCGCAATGGCGAAAACAAGGGCGATTCGCATTTTCATATTTTCCTCCGGTGCGGGTGGATACTCAGGTTAGCTATGTATTTAACTTTAACGTTGAACCCGCACCTTGCACTTTAGGAGAACGCGAGAGAACGACAAGCACATCTTGTGTGCGGTCGCAACAGTGGCGAATTGTCGCACCATGCTTTGCGGCTGCTTAATCGCTGGGCAACGGTTTAAGTGGGTGTGATTGCCGTGGATAACCAGGAGACGGGCAGGGTGCGCCGCTTTAACTAGTAACGCTTTGCGCCGCGTATTCGCGTAAACGAGCAGCCTCAATTAAGCGATTTACTACATTAAATTTCGCGAGTTGGTGCGTTGCACACAAAGTCATTCAACTGACCAAATTAAAATCACGAAATAACGGTGTATTTGCAGAATATAAAGAGTGCCAGGTACGACAAGCTGTGTCGGCAGAGTTCGCTGGGATTGCAGCGCTGTGCCGGTCGCACTTCATCGAACCTGCTGGTTCATCTTGAAGAACTCGTCCTGAAACATGCACATGCGCAGGGCGTTGTGATAGCTGCCGTTGCCGAAAAATTCCTCGATCAACTCGGCCTCGTGCCTGAACCCGCACTTCTCGTAAACGTGGATGGCCGACGTATTCGACTTGTCGACGATCAGATAAACCTTGCGCAAGTTCAGCACTGAAAACGCATAGTCGGTAGCGAGTTGGGTTGCCAGAGTCGCATAGCCGCGGCCTTGCGCATGGGGCGCGATGATGATCTGAAACTCGCCACGCCGGTGGATATAGTCGAGCTCGATCAACTCGACGACTCCGACCGTTTGCCCTTCGTTGTCGATCGCCACGAAGCGGCGCTCGCGCAGGTCGTGCACGTGCTGGTCGTAAAGCTGCGTCAGTTCCGAGAAGGTTTCGTACGGCTCCTCGAACCAGTAACGCATGATTTTCGCGTTGTTGTTCACTTCGTGGACGAAGCGAAGATCGGTACGTTCGAGCGGGCGCAACGTGAGTTCGCTGCTACGTTCGGTAGTCATTGGATTCCCCTTGAGAACTTGTTGGTCTGAGTGCGCGCGTGCCATATCGGATCGAGCGCCTTTCAGTTAGTCAGGTCTTGATGCGGGGAGTTCTTGCAACCTCTGGCACTCCTGTGCCACCTTTTTGCAACGCGCGAGGCGGCATGCGGGTTTGGCGAGGTGAGGGCGTCGCATTGCCGCAGGCTCGCAAATGGGCGCGCTCGCGCAATTGTGAGAGGCGCGGCACGGTATGGGTACGCGCGGTGCTCTACAATGAAATCATGCTCCCGCGATCGGAGGCCACCGTGATCGAGCACTTGATATTGGGCGTCTTTCTGGTCATTCCGCTGCTCATCGTCGCGTTTCTTTTCTCCGACGAATTGTGGCAGGAACACCGGCATCTGCACGAGATGCGACCCGCGCACCTGAAACCGCGCCGCATCGACTGGCGGCATCCGCTGCGCCGTTCGCGGCATCGGCTTTAACGCGCCGCGTTGGCTCGCCAATTGACCCGTCTGAGATTGAATACCGCGAATTTTCGCAGCCGTTTCGGCGCGCGGGAGCGCGCGCGTCACTCACTCACCCGTTAGTCGGCACGCCAATGCGCGCGAATGCGCTTAGCAAGCGCTTCGAGCGTTTCCGCATCGGCGACGTCGCGCGCGTGCATGCGCAGCGGCTGGCCTTCCCAGCGCGGAATCACGTGAAAATGCACATGCGCCACCGTTTGTCCCGCGGCGGCTCCGTTGAACTGCCCAATGAACACACCATCCGGCCGCAAGGCCACGCGCACGGCGATCGCGAGCTTCTGCGTCATGCGTATGCATGCCACCGTCGAAGCATCCGACAACTCGAAAATCTCCGCCACGGCTTCCTTGGGCACCACCAGCAGATGGCCGTCGGCTTGCGGCATCAGGTCCATGAAGGCGAGGGCGGCATCGGTTTCGGCCACTTTGATGCAGGGTAGTTCGCCGCGCAGAATCCTCGCGAAGGGATTGCTGTTGTCGTAGGTCATCGCGTTCCTCTCATGGTGGAAGGTCATATCGGGTGTTGCTGCGGTTGGCGATATTGTCCATCACCTGTGTTACATGACGCGCGCTGCACGCTTGATGGCCTGCGGCGGCTGGCCGTACGCCCGTAGAAACGCACGCCGCATCCGTTCGGTATCGACAAAGCCGGTTTCCGCGGCCACTGCCTCCATGGAATGGCGGCCTGCTTCCAGCATGGCGCGCGCGGCTTCGACGCGCAATGACTCGATCGCTTTGGCTGGCGATTGGCGGGTTTCGTCGCGAAACGCGCGGCTGAACTGACGAGGGCTCAGGTGCGCGACGTCGGCGAGTTGTTCGACCGTCAATGGCTCGCGCAGATGACTTTTGGCGTACGAGAGCGCGTTCTGGATGCGATCGGATTTCGGCTCGAGGTCCAGCATGGCCGAGAACTGTGACTGGCCGCCGGTGCGGCGGTGATAAACCACGAGTTTCTTGGCGATGGCGCGGGAAACCTCGACGCCGAGATCGTTTTCAACGAGCGCCAAACATAAATCGATGCATGCGGTCATGCCGGCCGACGTCCACACCGAGCCGTCGACGATAAAGATGCGGTCCTCATCCACGCGCGCTTGTGGAAAGCGCTGTTGCAGATTGCGGGCGTGAATCCAGTGGGTCGTGGCGTGGCGGCCGTCCAGAATCCCGGCCTCGGCCAGTACGAACGCGCCGGTGCAAATGCTGGCGGTACGCCGGGAGGCGACCAGCGCGTCGTTCAGGAACGCCAGCAATCCCGGCGACGACGGCGCGATCTGCATCGCGCCGGTGACCACCACGGTGTCGTAAGCCGGATCGCCGAACGGCCGGGTGGCGATCTCGACGCCAGCCGAGCTGCGCACCATGCCGCCATGCTCGGAAATGATCTCCACGTCGTACTCAGGCTGGCCGGCCTCCAGGTTCGCCAGTTCGAACACCGCGACCGCCACCATGTCGAGGATCTGAAAGCCGGGAAAAACCACCACGCCGACGTGTCTCATTACGATGTCCTAAAACGAGGTAAATACGACATTTGAGACAAAAGAGTACGCGCCTACACTTGCCTCGTCAACACCGCAATGCAACGCGAAACAGCACAGCGGCGGAGGTTTCCAGGTTTTTCCCATTCATCGGACAGGGCAGAGGCGCAACGCGCCGCGCCCGCAAGGAGAGATACACATGGCAACGCAAACAGGCAAAGGCACGGCATTGGTGACGGGCGCATCGTCGGGTATCGGCGCGGTGTATGCGGACCGCCTCGCGCGGCGCGGCTACGACCTGATTCTCGTGGCGCGCGACGCAGCGCGGCTGAACGCTCTGGCCGAGCGTCTGACGACACAGACCGGCCGCCGTATCGACACGATCACGGCGGACCTCACCGTCAAAGCCGACGTGCGCCGCATTGAAGAACGGCTGCGCGCGGACGCAGGGATCACGATGCTGGTCAACAACGCGGGT
Source organism: Burkholderia sp. WP9 (assembly GCF_900104795.1). NCBI lineage: Bacteria > Pseudomonadati > Pseudomonadota > Betaproteobacteria > Burkholderiales > Burkholderiaceae > Burkholderia > Burkholderia sp. WP9. The sequence goes on along the minus strand of NZ_FNTG01000001.1, from coordinate 3,628,762 downwards.
GTCGGCGCAACCGCCTCGCTGATCGACTCGGACGTGGATGCGCTCGAAACGATGATCGACCTGAACGTCACGGCGCTCACGCGTCTGACGGCGGCCGTCGTGCCTGGTTTCGTGGCGCGGGGTAACGGCATCGTGATCAATATTTCGTCGATCGTCGCGCTCTCGCCGGAACTGTTGAACGGCACCTATAGCGGCACCAAGGCCTATGTGCTCAACCTGACGCAGTCGCTGCACCACGAAGTGGGCGACAAGGGCGTGCAGTTGCAAGCGGTGCTGCCGGGTGCGACCAGCACGGCATTCTGGGACCGTGCGGGTCTGCCGGTCGAGCATCTGCCGTCGCAGATCGTGATGAGCGCCGAGGACATGGTGGACGCCGCGCTCGCCGGCCTCGACCAAGGCGAACTGGTGACGATCCCGTCATTGCCCGACGCCGCCGACTGGGAGCGCTTCAACAACGCGCGCCAGCACTTGCAGCCGAACCTGTCGCACAAACTGCCGGCCGCTCGCTATAAGCGTGTTGCGGCAACGGCATAAAGCGCCGATAAGCGCCGATAAGCGCACTAGCGGCAAGTCAGTAAAAGGGCAGACAAAAGCACGCCCGTGGCGCGCCCTTAACGCCAGTCAGTCGACACGTCGTCGGGATCGACCAGCGTCAATCCCGACGATGGCAGCGGCAGCGCCGTTTTGTAGCGCACCTGCTTGAGCGCGAAGCTCGAGCGGATATTGGAGATGCCCGGAATCTTCGTCAGATGATCGACGATAAAACGCTCCAGCGTCTGCATATCCGGCATGACAACGCGCAGCAGATAGTCGGCGTCGCCCGTCATCAGATAGCACTCCATTACTTCCGGCCGCTCCGAAATCGCCTGTTCGAAGCGCTGCAACGCGTCTTCCACCTGCTTTTCCAGACTCACCTGAATGAACACGTTGATGCGCAGCCCGAGCGGCTCCGGGTTCAGCAGCGTGACTTGCTGCTTGAACAGGCCCAGCTTCTCGAGCGCCCGCACGCGGTTGAAGCACGGCGTGGCCGACAGGTTCACCGAACGCGCCAGATCCGAATTAGTGATGCGCGCGTTTTGCTGCAACTGGCTCAGGATGCCGATGTCGATGCGGTCGAGTCGTCTGGGTGGCGTGGCCATAGATGAAATATTCCGTGTCGTGGGGAAATTCCGGAACAAATAGCCTATCGCAGCGCGCAACCACAAGCAAATGAGACGCTCATTTTGCAGGCACGTGGTTACCATTGACTCATTCGAACCTGATCTGAACGCGGCGATGCGGGAGTGGTGCCATGACGGATTTGTCCAGCGGTAGCAAGCAAGTGCGGTTTTTGAACACAGAGCATGCGCACACCAGGGAGCAGGCCGATCCTGATCCGCAGGAAACCGCCGAATGGCTGGCGGCGCTCGACGGCGTGGTCGCGCATGTCGGCCGCGAGCGCGCGCAGTTTCTGTTCGACAAGCTCGCGAGCCATGCGCTGACGCTTGGCGTGGAATCGGCGCGCACGAACGTGACGCCGTATCAGAACACCATCCCGTTCGAGCAACAACCGCGCTATCCCGGCAATCTCGAACTCGAAGAGCGGCTCGCCGCCGCGCTGCGCTGGAATGCGCTCGCGATGGTGGTGCGCGCGAACAAGGCTTACGGCGAACTCGGCGGGCATATTGCGAGTTATGCGTCGGCGGCGGATCTGTTCGAGGTCGGATTCAACCATTTCTTCCGCGCCGCCGCGCCGGGCGGCGAGGCGGGCACGGGCGACCTGATCTACTTCCAGCCGCATTCGTCGCCGGGTGTCTACGCGCGGGCTTTTCTCGAAGGTTTCCTCTCCGAGGAGAACCTGCAGCACTACCGGCGCGAGATCGGCGGCCCGGGCTTGTGCTCGTATCCGCACCCGTGGCTGATGCCGGACTTCTGGCAGTTCCCCACCGGCTCCATGGGCATCGGGCCGATCAATGCGATTTATCAAGCGCGTTTCATGCGGTATCTCGCCAATCGCGGCCTCGTGCAAACGGAAGGCCGCAAGGTGTGGGGCTTTTTCGGCGACGGCGAGATGGACGAGCCGGAGTCGACCGCCGCGCTGTCGCTGGCCGCGCGCGAGGGGCTCGACAACCTCGTGTTCGTGATCAACTGCAATCTGCAGCGTCTCGACGGTCCGGTGCGCAGCAACGGCCGCATCATCGACGAACTGGAAGCGCAATTCATCGGCGCCGGCTGGAATGTGATCAAGGTGATCTGGGGCTCGGATTGGGACGCGCTGTTCTCGCGCGACCGCACCGGCGCATTGCTGCGCGCCTTCGCGCATACCGTCGACGGCCAGTTCCAGACCTTCTCCGCGAACGACGGCGCGTACAACCGCGAACGCTTCTTCGGTCAGAACCCGGAGCTTGCCGCGCTCGCCGCGCAACTGAGCGACGACGACATCGACCGCCTGCGCCGCGGCGGCCACGACGTGCGCAAACTGCACGCGGCCTACGCGAAGGCGCTGGCGCATCAGGGCCAGCCGACGGTCATCCTCGCGAAGACGATGAAGGGCTTCGGCATGGGCACCTCGGGCCAGGGCCGCATGACCACGCATCAGCAGAAGAAACTCGACTTCGACGACCTCAAGGCGTTTCGGGATCGCTTTCGCCTGCCGCTCACGGACGAGGACGTCGAACAGGTGAGGTTTTACAAACCAGCGGAAGACAGCCCGGAAATGCAATACCTGCATGCGCGCCGGGCTGCCTTGGGAGGCTATCTGCCCAGAAGGCGGCGAGTCGCATCGAAGGGACTGATCGTCCCGCCGGTGTCCTCCTGGGGGCAATTCGCGCTGGACTCCAATGGTCGCGACATGTCCACCACCATGGCGCTGGTTCGCATGTTGACAGCGCTGCTCAAGGACGTGGAAGTCGGCCCGCGCGTGGTGCCGATCGTCGCCGACGAGGCACGCACCTTCGGCATGGCGAACATGTTCCGCCAGGTCGGCATCTATTCGCCGCTCGGGCAGTTGTACGAGCCGGAAGACCTCGGCTCGATGCTGTACTACCGCGAGGACACGAAAGGCCAGATTCTCGAAGAGGGCATTTCGGAAGCGGGCGCGGTGTCGTCATGGATCGCGGCGGCGACCTCGTACAGCGTGCACGATGTACCGATGCTGCCGTTCTACATCTACTACTCCATGTTCGGTTTCCAGCGGATCGGCGACCTGATCTGGGCGGCGGCGGACCAGCGTGCGCGCGGTTTTCTGATCGGCGCGACATCCGGCAAGACGACGCTCGGCGGCGAAGGCTTGCAGCATCAGGACGGCACGAGCCATCTGGCGGCATCGACGATTCCGAATTGCCGCGCGTACGACCCCGCGTTCGCCTACGAGGTTGCCGCGATCGTGGACGAGGGCATGCATGAGATGCTCGACGTGCAACGTGACGTGTTTTATTACGTCACGGTGATGAACGAGAACTACGCTCAGCCTTCGGTGCCGGGCGGCAATTTGCAGGCGCTGCGCGAAGGGATTCTCAAAGGTATTTATCCGCTTGCCGCGCCAGCGCAGGAGGGCACGCAAGCCACGGTGCAATTGCTCGGCGCCGGTGCGATTCTCGGTGAAGTGATCGCGGCTCAGCAGATGTTGAAGGACGATTGGCAGATCGACGCCGCCGTGTGGAGCGTGACGAGTTTCACCGAGTTGCAGCGCGACGGCATGGCGGCGGAACGGCTCGCACGTCTTGGTGAAGCGACCGGCGCGCCCTATGTCACGCAAGCGCTTGAAGCGTCGCAAGGCCCGATCATTGCCGCGACCGACTACGTTCGCGCCGTGCCGGAGCTGATCCGCGCGTATGTGCCGCGCCGCTACGTGACGCTCGGCACCGACGGCTTCGGCCGCAGCGACACGCGCCAGGCGTTGCGCGAGTTCTTCGAAGTGGACCGCAAGTCGATCGTGATCGCCGCACTGAAAGCCCTGGCGGACGAGGGCACGATCGACGCGAGCCGGCTTGCCGAAGCGCGTCGCAAGTATCTCGGCGACGCAGCGGCCGGCGCGGCGTCCTGGCAATGCTAGGAACGCGCCTCGCGGACGATCAGTCGCTCACCGCGACCTGGTTCTTGCCGTCCCGTTTCGCGCGATAGAGGCCGATGTCGGCGGCTTCGATCAGCTTCGTCACCGGCTCGGCGAGCGACGGCACGAGCGTCGCCGCGCCGATGCTGATCGTCACCACGCCGGCTGCGGAGCCCGAATGCGGAATCGCCAGATCTTCGATTGCGATGCGGATTTTTTCCGCAAGCAGACGCAAACCACCGGCCGACGTGCCCGGCACCACCACGGCGAACTCTTCACCACCGAAGCGCGCCGCGAGATCGGGCGAGCGGCCGAGGCATGATTCGACGGTGTGCGCGACGCGTTTGAGCACTTCGTCGCCGGCGACGTGGCCGTAGGTGTCGTTGTACGCCTTGAAGTTATCCACATCGATCATCAGGAAGCCGAGGCCGGTCTTGTCGCGTGTGCCGCGACGCCATTCGGCCGCCAGATATTGATCGAGGTAGCGCCGATTCGACAGGCCCGTCAGGCCGTCCGAATGCGTGAGGCGCTGCAATTCCAGATTGGTCGCGAGCAATTGTTGCTGCGATTGACGCAGCGCCTGATAGGCCTCGTCGCGTTGCAGCAGATTCAGATACGAGCGCGAGTGATAGCGGATGCGCGCAATCAGCTCGATGCGATCCGGCAGTTTCACCAGATAGTCGTTGGCCCCTGCCGCAAAGGCGGCGCTCTTGACGAGCGGCTCTTCCTTGGTCGACAACACGATGATCGGAATGTCGCGGGTCGCCGGATTCTGCCGGTATTGGCGCACGAGCGTGAGTCGGTCCGTGCCCGGCATCACCAGGTCCTGAAGGATCACCGTCGCGCGCGTTTCGGCGGCGCAGCGCAGCGCGTCGTCAGGCGAGGCGCAGTAGTGGAAGTCCACGCTCGCTTCGTCCGCCAGCGCCTGACGCACCGCTTCGGCGATGATCGCCTGGTCGTCGACCAGCAACACCATGATCGGACACTCGGCCGCGGGCGGATTGCCGAGAATGCGCGCGAGCGCATCGTCGACGGCGAGATTGGCCGCGTCCACCGCGTCCAGCGTCTGCGCGTTCGCGTCGACTTGCGCGAGATCCCGCGCGGCGGCGTTCTGATGCGGTTCAGGAGTGTCCATGTCGTTCAGCCAGAAAAGATGTCAGTGAATCAAAGCGGGTCATAGGCGGCGAGTACGCGGCTAGCGGGAGCTGACCGCCGTCGCGAGGGCGGCGGCGATGCGCGGCAAGGGCAGGATCGCGGCGGCGGCGTCGAGCGCCGCGGCCGCTTTCGGCATGCCGTACACGGCGCTGGTCGCCTCGTCCTGCGCGATCGTGTGATAGCCCTTGGTGCGCATCGCCTTGAGTCCGATCGCGCCGTCGCGGCCCATGCCGGTCAGCAGCACGCCGATGGCGCGCGCCGGCCAGCGGGCCACCACGCTGTGAAAAAACACGTCGACGGAAGGGCGATACGGCGTCTCTTCCGGGACGCGCGTGTAGCCGAGCACGTTGGGCAGTTTCAGATGCAGATGATCGTCGGTGGCGGCGAGCAGCACGACGCCCGCTTGCGGCCGGTCGCCTTCACTGGCGATTCGCACCGGCAGCGCCGATTGCTGATTCAGCCAGTCCGCCATGCCGGCGGCGAAGGCCGCGTCGACGTGCTGCACGATCACGACGGCCGCCGCAAAATCCTTGGGCAGGCCGGCGAGCAGCGTGGCCAGCGCAGCGGGTCCGCCCGCCGACGCGCCGATCGCCACCAGCGGCGTGTCACGGTTCGTCGCGCAGGCGGGCGTTGTCGCGGCGGCCGCGCCGGGTGCGTTGCGTTCCTTGACGAGCGCCGCGATACGGTCGATTTTCGCGATCAGCGTGGCGATGCTCTTGTGCGCGTCGGGACCGCTCAGCGACGGCGTATCGACCGCGTCGAGCGCGCCCGCGCCCATCGCTTCATAGACGCGCCATGCGTTCGCGCCCACGTCGACGGTGACGATCAGGATCGCGCAGGGCGCGCGCGCCATGATGCGGCGCGTGGCCTCGATGCCGTCGACGTTCGGCATCACCAGATCCATCAGCACGATGTCGGGCCGCTGCGCCGTGCAGAAATCGACCGCCTGCTGGCCGTCCTGCGCGATCCACAGCACCTCGTAGTCGTGGCGTGCCGCGAGTGCGCGACGCAGCGCCTCGACGGCGAGCGGCATGTCGTTGACGATTCCGATTTTCATCCGTTTTGCCCGTAGGTTTAACCGTAAGCTTCGCCGATCAGATCACGCACCGCATCGAGCAGTGCTTCGTCATGAAAACTGCCTTTCGCCAGATAGTAGTCCGCGCCCGCATCCAGCCCGGCGCGGCGGTCCTCTTCGCGATCCTTGTACGAGACGATCATCACCGGCAGTGACTGCAACTGCGGATCGCGCTTGATCAGCGTGACCAGTTCGATGCCGTCCATACGCGGCATGTCGATGTCGGTGATCACGAGGTCGAAGCGCTCGCCGCGTACCGCGTTCCAGCCGTCCATGCCGTCCACGGCGATCGTCACGTCGTAACCGCGCATGGCGAGCAGCTTGCGTTCGAGCTCGCGCACGGTGAGCGAATCGTCGACCACCAGCACGCGACGGCTGGTACGCTGAGCCGCGTGCGCGACGCCGTGTTGCGTGTGCCGGAGATCGCCGCCCGCCACGAGCCGTTCGACGGAGCGCAGCCAGTCGTCGACATCGGCGATCAGGACCGGATCGCCGTTCTCCATCAACGCGCCGGCGGTGATGTTGCGAATCTTGCCGAGGCGCGGATCGAGCGGCTGCACCACCAGCATCCGCTCGCCAAGAAAGCGGTCGACCACCACGCCGTAGGTTTGCGGGCCGTCGCCGATCACGATCATGCTGACGGCGTCGCTTTCATCCGCGGGCGGCGCGGTGTCGAGAATCTGATGCGCGGTGACGACGCCGATACGCCGGCCGGAAAAAGCGATGTGCTGATGCCCTTCGAGCAATTCGATCTCGGCGCGGCTCACGTGCAGCGTGCGGTTCACATGCGCGAGCGGCACCGCGTACGGCTCGCCCGCGACTTCGATCAGCAGACTGCGGATCACCGAAAGCGTCAACGGCAACTGCAATTGCACGCGCGTGCCGAGACCGGCCTCATGCGTGATCCGCACCGTGCCGCGCACGCGTTTGACAATGTCGTGCACCGCGTCGAGTCCGACGCCGCGGCCCGACACGTCGGTCACCTGATCGCGCAGCGAGAACCCCGGCAGGAACAGGAATTCGAGCAACTCGGCTTCGGACAGACGCGTGGCCGTTTCCTCGCTCGCGAGCTTCTTGCGCACGATCGACGCACGCAGCGCGTCGAGATCGATGCCCGCGCCGTCGTCGGAAACGGTGATGAGCAGCGCGCCGGCCGTGTGACGCGCGTCGAGCGTGAGCGTGCCTTCCTCCGGCTTGCCGCGCGCGAGGCGCACGGCGGGCGCTTCGATGCCGTGGTCGAGCGCGTTGCGCAGCATATGGCCGAGCGGCGCTTCGAGCAGATCGAGAATGTCGCGGTCCACCTGGGTGGATACGCCGACCAACTGCCAGCGCACCTTCTTGCCGAGCGAACGCGCGACGTCGCGCACCATCCGCGCGAGGCCGCTCGTGCCGTCGCCGAATGGACGCATGCGGCATTGCAAAGCGGCGTCGTAGAGCTGTTGCGACAGATGCGTCGAGCGACGGTCGAAGCTCTCCAGGTCGGCGAGACGCTCGGCCAGCAGATGCTGCGATTCGGCGGTGAGGCGGCGCACTTCTTCGAGCGCGGCTTGGGCGCGCGGATCGAGCTTCAGATCGGCGAGCGTTTCGTGCAGTTGATCCAGCGCGCGGGTGCTGTCGCGTTGGACGCGTTTGACGCGCAGCATGGATTGCGCGAAGGGTTTCAGCCAGCGCGATTCGACTAGCGATTCGCCGGACAACGACAGCAGGCGGTCGAGGTTGTCGGCGCGCACGCGCAGCATGCGGCCGGATTCGGCCGTGATGTTGCTGGCGCTGTTCGCGCTGTTCGAGGCGGACGGTTTTGCGGATGCGGCGTCTGGTGCATTCTGCTGGGTGGCCTCGGCGCGCAACGCGTCGGCTATCAGGTTGAACGCGGCGTCGGGGTCCGGGCGTGGGTCCGCGCTTGAGCTGACAGCAGGCGTGGCCGATGCCGCGGCTGCGCTTGGCGCGGGTTCGGATACCATTGCGGCCGGCGGAGTCACATCGCGCCGTATTACGGCCCCGTGCGGCAACACGTCAACCATACGCGCCTGCAACGAGGCCACGCACGCACCCACCGCATCGCGTGCCGATTCGTCCTCATCATTGCCGATACGCGCGACGATATCCACGCCGCGCAGCAACTCGTCGATCCAGGCCGGGTCGAGCAACGCGCGCCCTTCCTGCGCGGCGACGAAGCAATCCTCCATGGCGTGCGCGAGTTCGACGCCGACCTGCACGCCGACAATGCGCGCCGCACCCTTCAACGAATGCGCGGCGCGCATGCAGGCCTCGAGCGCGGCGGCATCGCGCGGCGCGCGATCGAGCGTGAGCAGTCCGTCGTTCAGTACGCGCGCCTGTGTCCGCGCTTCTTCGCGGAACAGATCGATTAGCGACGGGCGGCGCGGCTCGTCGGTCATCCGAGACTCCGGTTCAAGGTGTCGAAGAGCGCGTCGGCGTCGAGCAGGCCAACGCTCATGCCGCGCCACGGTGCGACGGCGCGCGTATGCGCGGCGGCCGCTTGCGAGAGCGTGGCGGGCGGCGGGCAAAAACTGGCCGCCGCGATGCGGTGCACGCCGTCGACCTGGTCGACGGGGAACACCGCGTGTTCTTCCGCGCGCGAAACCACCAGCAAACGCGGCAGATCGTGGCGAGCACGGTCGTCGCGCGCGGCGGTATCCGTTTCGAAACCGAGCAGGTGCGCGAGCGACAGGCACACCAGCAACTCGCCTCGCACATTCACCACGCCGAGCACCGCGCGATGCTGCCGATGCGGCAACGTGTGAATCGGCCGCGTCTGCACGATGCGCTTGAAGATCGGCGTGGGCAGCGCCAGCCATTCGTCGCCGATGCGAAACACGAGGAACGATTCGCTTGCGCCTTGCACATCATGCTGCGCTTGCGCCGGCGCGCGAGCGTCATGCAGCGACAGATCCACCTCGGGAATCGGCCGTTCCAGCAGTTTGGCTGCAGCGGCTTCGAACACCGGGCAATTCAGGCAGCGCACATGCTCGACGAGACGCTCGCACGACGAATCGCCGCGCACGCCGATGCGATTCCAGCAGTCGTCGAAGCTCACCGTCTGCGCGTCAGCCACGTTGCGCTCCCTGTGCGCGCGCCGCGCGCTGCATCAACAGGCGCGCGCCGTCGCGGTCGCCCTCGAGTTCGAGCGACGTCGCGAGATGCGCGAGCGCTTCCGCGTGCTGCGGATCGAGATACAGCGCCTTGCGATAGTGTCCGCGTGCGAGGTTCGCGTCGCCGTTGGCATCGGCGAGAACGCCGAGCAGATAAAACGCGTCGGCGTGCGGAGCGTGGTGCTCCAGATAGGCGTTGATTGCCGAAGCGGCTTGCGCGAGGCGGCCGGCGTCGGCGAGTGCACGCGCAGCCTGCAACGTGTCGCTTGCCGCGTGGGTCGTTGCGGGGCTTGGCGCGGACAGCGGGTTGGGTACCGACGATGCGGCTATCGACATCTTGCGCATGGGTGGCGCAATGCTGTCACGCGGCGCGAACTGCGTGGCGCCATGGAACGGCGTGCGCGCGACCTGACCGGGCCACGCGAAAGGCTGCGCGGACAACGCTTGCGCTTGCGCAATAGCGGGCATTCGTGAAGGCGTCATCGCGAGCGCGGCGGCGGTGGGGAGCGGCGCGGCGCGCCAGCCGTTCGACTGCGCTTCGTCGGGCGCGCCGCGATGAAATGCGAAGGCCAGCGGGATCCTGGCGGACTGCATACCGTAGCGCATCAGCAGCCCGGTTTCCGCAGGGCCTACGAACAGCGTGCCGTTTTCGGCCAGCACGCTATTGAGCGCCTGCAACGCTTTCTGCTGCGCGTCGCGGTCGAAGTAAATCAGGACATTGCGGCAGAACACGAAGTCGTAGACGCCAAGCGCCGACGCGTCGAGCTGCATCAGATTGGCGCGCGAGAAACGCACCGCTTCCACGATGCGCGGCGCAAGACGCCAGCCGTCCTCGGTACGCGTGAAGTGCGCGTCGCGGAACGCAAACGCATTACCGCGAAACGAATTGCGCCCGTACACGGCGCGCTGCGCGACGGCGAGCGAACGGTCGCTGATATCCATTGCGTCGATACGCAACTGTGTGGCGTCGATGCCCGCATCGAGCAGCGTCATCGCGATCGTGTACGGCTCCTCGCCGGTCGAGCAAGGCAAGCTCAGGATACGCAGCGGCAGTGCGCCGCCGCGTTCGGCAAGGCGCTCATGCGCGAGCCGCGCAAGCGCCTTGAACGCGTCGGCGTCGCGGTAGAACCAGGTCTCCGGCACGACGACCGTTTCGATCAGCGACTGCAGCATGGCCGGCGAAGTTTGCGCGGCTTCCCAATAGTCGGTGAGCGTGGCTTCGGCGTGACCCTCCGCGTACCAGGCGGCGGCGCGCTGATCGACGGCACGTTCGATCGCACTATGACCGAGCGACGCCGCGTCGAGCCCCATGGTTCGATGCAGCAGTTCGGCGAAGCGTCGATAAAGCGGCGCGTTGTCGTGATGCGCGTTCATGCGTGCGCCTCGGGAAACAGGAGCGCCTTGACGTCGTCGGGCAGCAGATGCTCGACGCGGATCCACTGCACGAGGCCGCCCGCATCGCTCGCGACCGGGCCGAGATAGCGCGCGTGCGGCATGTCGAGGCCGGCATGCTGAAATGCCGCCACGTCGAGGCGAATGGTGCGCGTCGCGCCTTCCAGCAGCAGCGCGAGCAGACGCGTCGCGCCCGCATGCGGATAGCGCACCAGCACCACGCGCGTGGACATGAGTTGTGCTGCGGGGCGGCCGAGCGCGAGCGCCGGCAGATCGATCAGCGGCAGCGGTGAGCCTTCGTAATCGAGTACGCCTGCCACCCATGAGGGCGCGCCGGGGATCGTCTTCGGCGGCGACTGCGGCGTGAGCGGCATCAGACGCTCCACCTGCGTTGCGTCGATCACGTACCGTTCGCTATCGAGCGTGAAGAGGACGAAGAGCATCGGCATGTGCGTGGGCGATGGATAGGCGTGCGGGGCCGGTTTCGAGCTGCGCGCCGTAGCGCGTCAGGCCGTCACCTTGAAGCGCGACACACCCGTGCGCAGACTATTGGCGACGTGCGTCAGATCGTCGATCGCCTGGGTCGACTGGCGCAGCGATTCCGCGGTCTGTTGCGCGGCCTCCGAGAGTTGCGTCAGTGCCTGGGTGATCTGCTCGGCGCCGGTGGCCTGCGTTTGCATGCCTTCGTTCACCATCGAGAAACGCGGCGCAAGTTGCTGCACCTGCTGGATGATCTCCGTGAGATGGCCGCCGACGTTCTGCACGTCGAGCATGCCGCGCCGTACCTCTTCGGAGAACTTGTCCATGCCCATCACGCCGGCGGCGACCGCCGACTGGATCTCCTTGACCATCTGTTCGATGTCGTAGGTCGCCACGGCGGTCTGATCGGCGAGGCGGCGGATCTCCGTAGCGACGACCGCGAAACCGCGACCGTACTCGCCGGCCTTTTCCGCTTCGATCGCCGCGTTCAGCGAGAGCAGGTTGGTCTGGTCGGCGACCTTGGTAATGGTGGCGACGACCTGGTTGATGTTGCTGGCCTTCTCGTTGAGGATGGCGAGCTTCGCGTTGACGGAGCCCGCCGCTTCCATCACGAGGCGCATGGTTTCTTCCATGCGCGCGAGGCCGGCATGGCCGGTGCCCGCGAGCACCGCCGACTGGCCGGCCACTTCCGACACTTCGTTCATGGTGCGCAGCAGATCGCGCGAGGTCGCGAAGATTTCACGCGACGTGGCGCCGATTTCGGTCGTGGTGGCGGCGGTTTCGTTCGCGGTGGCTTGTTGTTCGCGCGAGGTCGCGGCGATTTCAGTGACCGACGTGGTGACCTGCACCGCCGACTTCTGCGCCTGGCCGACCAGCGCGGTGAGTTCGTCGGTCATGCGGTTAAAGCCGGCTTCGAGCGCGCCGATTTCGTCCGCGCGATTCAGTTGCAGGCGTTGGGTCAGGTCGCCCGTGCGCATGACGTCGACGACTTGCAGCACCTTGGCCATCGGCATGGTGACGGCGCGCAGCAGCCAGTAGCCCGCCAGCGCGGCGACGACGGCGGCGGTGAGCAGCATGACGAGCAGCACGATGCGGGTTGTCTCGACCGAACTGCGGATGCTGTCTGCGGCCTGGTCCGCGTAGCCTTTGTTGTTCTCGACGAGCTTGCGCACGGAGAGCCGGCCGGTTTCCCAGAGCGGCGTGAGTTGCGTATTGAAAATGCGCGCGGCGTTGTCTTTCGAAGACGGCAACGCGTCCAGCACCGACGCCTGGATCGGCAGGTACTGCGCCTGTTGCTGACGGAAGTCGTTGAAGAGGTCGCGATCGACGTCGCGGAAGATCGTCGCGCCGTAATCGCTGATGAGCTTCTGGAGCGTTTGCTGGGTCTCCTGCAAACGGGCTGTGTCGCGCTTCACGGTGTCCGGGTCCGCGTCGACATAGATGAGGCGCTGCGTGACGCTGTAGTTCTCGAACCACGCCGCACGCATTGCGGTCGCGTAGTAAAGGCCGGGCATCGAGTCCTGCTGCTGGCTCTTCGCATCGCGGTCAATGCCGCCGAGCTGTTGGAAGGTGACGATTGCCATTGCCAGCATCACGATCAGCACGATCCCGAAGCTGCACAGAATCCGTTGCCGGATGGTCCATTGTTTCACGCGAACGCCCCTTACTTTTGGCTTTGTCTCGACCGGTGTTGTCGACGTGGTCTGTCCTGAATCGACGGGTCGGAAAGCTTTACGGGTCGTCAGATTTACCCGACGGCTTATGTGGCGAATTTTACATTGATCGGGCGAATGACAGGCGAACAAAGGAACTGGAGGCCGGTTCGCGACGAGCGCCGGTTAGTGCGTTACATGAGTAATGTGCCGTTACCACTTGCAGCATCTATTTCCGCGTGCGACAGCCACAATCGGTTCCATGCCTGAACGGCGAGGAGTCAAACATGAAAAAGATCGCAGTGGCGTTGTTGATGGTGGGAAGTCTGAGCGTAGCCGGGCAAGCATCGGCGCACGGCAATGGTGGCGACGTGGTGGGTGCGTTGATTGGTGGCGCCGTGCTGGGGGCCGTAGTGACCTCCGCGCTGAATCCGGCGCCCGTGGTGGCTTACCAGCAGCCCGTATACGCGCAGCCGGCGTATCAGCCCGCGCCCGTGTACGCCCAGGCGCCGCCGGGATACTGCTATGACCAGTACCAGCGTGCCTACGTGGCGTGCGGTGCGCCGCCGCCGCCCGCGCAGTATGGATATCCGCAACCGCAACCGGGTTGGTGATTGCGCAGCGCGCGCATGCTGTGCGCGTCACAGTAAAAAAGGCCGTCGCTCGATGCGACGGCCTTTCATTTCATTGCGCCGATTAGTGCTTGTGATGCAGCCACTCCGCGTAGTGCGTGTCCAGCCAGCGCTCGAGTTTTTGCGGCTTTGTCTTCTGGTGGTAGCGCGACGCGGCCCAGATTGCCACGCCGACCAGCAGCATCACGGTAGGCCCCAGCAAATAAGCTATCAGTGATTCAGACATGGGAGCCTCCGTATCGGGTTGCGTGCAACCTTCAGTGTAGGCGATCAAACGCGGGAAAAAAGGACCGCGTGATTCAATCGTGGCGCACGCTTGTTGGTGTGGGATTTCTCCCTTTCGAAACCTGGCGTGAAATTGAATTTCTCAATTAAGGCAATGAGTTACCGATGACGTGAGTGGTGCTGTGTACCAAATGACGACTTGTTGTGACAGCCGGCGGAACGGCACCAGGATTGTTGCAGGGCCTTTCAGGGCGAGGCGGTCATGGCGTCGCGGACGCCCTTGATCTGCTCGTCGACGAAGTCTGCCCAACGCTGCATGATTCGGCGCTGATCCGCGGCGTTTTCCGCATTCGTGCCTGGCTTCATGCGCTCGGGCACTTCGCCCGTAGTCTGGTCGAGCGCGTCCGCGTGCTCCGTCATCTCGCGCACGTGCGCCGTTGCAGTGCGCCGGAAGTCATGCAGGACGAAATGCTCCACGTCGAGACCAAGCGCCTTAACGGCCTGGTTCAACGTACTCTTGGCGATGGGCCGGTCGTCGCCCCTGACGCTCGGGAATACGAAGTTTCGGCTGGCTTTGGCGTGCTGCAGCTCGCGCAGCATGGAAACCGCCTGATGCGAAAGAGGCACACGCTGATCGCGGTCTTTTTTCAGGCGCGCGGCGGGGATCGTCCATAACGCTTTGTCCAGATTGAATTCGGGCCACGTCGATTCGACCAGGTCCGATTTGCGCGCCATGGTCAGCACCAGCAGATGCAGCGCCAGCTTCAGGGGCCGGCGGATGCTCGACGCGTCGATCGAGCGAAACATGGCGCCGATTTCGTCGCCCGAGAGCACGCGGTTGCGGGTGTCGAAGGTGGCGATGGAGCGCGCCGGAACGACCTCGGCCGGGTTGCTGACCGCGAGTTGCCGCGCAATCAGATACTCATAGAGACGTTTGATCACATTGCGCGTATGCAGTGCCATTTTCGGCGAACCGCGGCTTTTGATTCTGTCGCATATCGCGACGATATCGGCGGCGGTGACCGCTTTGATCGGCATGTGGCCGATGGCGGGCAGGACGTCCTTGTCGAGCGCGCGCCGCGTGGTGCGGCGATATTCCTCCGACTTGCCCGCCATTTCTGTCGCGAGATAAAGCTCGGCGGCCTCGCGCAGGACGTCCGCCTTGCTTTCCGCGCCGCGATCGCGCCGCGCTGTGGCGACCGGCGAAATGCCTTGAGCAACCATCTCCGCATACTTTTGAGCTTTCGCTCGCGCGACGCGCAGGGAGATCATCCGGTAATCGCCGATCGTGGCGAGCGGCTGGCGCTTGCCGTTTAGCGAATAGCGGAAGCGCCAGACCTTGGTGCCGGTCGTCATGACTTCGATGACGAGACCGTTGCCGTCCGCGACGCAATAACGGGTGGCGCGCGGTTCGAGCGCGCGGATCTGGGCTTCGGTGAGGGGAACGGCTAGACGGGGCATGCTCGGATCGTTCAAACACGGACAGCGGCGATTTTAAACCTATGCCGGCTGTGTACCAAAGAATTTGCTGTTTTTGGGTCAACGAAGGGAGTTTTTGCATCCGCGATGGCACGCTCTCGGTGCTCCGGGAAGTCTTCCAGGTTGGCTTTCTTAGGCGAAGAGGCGATTCCCGTTCACTTGCCGATACAGAATCTGCTAAAAATCACTCCGAGAAGATCGTCCGAACTGAATTCGCCGGTGATCGAATTCAACTGGTCTTGGGCGAGGCGTAGTTCTTCAGCGAACAGATCAAGCGCCTGCGAGTTTTGATCCGCATGCGCGGCGGCGGTCGCGAGATGCTCTTCGGCGGCGCGCAGTGCAATCAGATGCCGCTCGCGCGCCAGGTACACGCTTTCCGCGCCCGCTTGCCAGCCGGCGATTCGCAGTAACTCGTCGCGCAACAGCGCCACGCCGTCGCCTTGTTTGGCCGAGAGCCGCACTTCGCTCAGTTCGAGTTCGGCGTCGAGTGTTTGCGCTGCTGGCGCGAGGCCCGTCAGGTCAGTTTTGTTCAATACGCGTACCACTGGCACGCCGACCGGAAAGCGTCCGGCGATCACCTCGTCTTCGGCTGTCATGCCGGTGCGTGCATCGAGCAGATGCAGCACGACATCCGCACGCTCGATCTCACTCCAGGTGCGCGCAATGCCGATTTTTTCGACTTCGTCCTCGGTATCGCGCAGGCCGGCCGTATCGATCACGTGCAGCGGAATACCTTCGATCTGAATGGTCTGCGCGACCTTGTCCCGCGTCGTGCCGGCGATCGGCGTGACGATGGCCAGCTCCGCGCCCGCCAGCGCATTCAGCAACGACGATTTGCCGACGTTCGGCTGCCCGGCCAGCACCACCGAGAGGCCTTCGCGCAACAACGCGCCTTGCCGCGCTTCGCTCAGCACGTGGGCGAGCCGCTCGCGAATCCGCGCGAGCTTGCCGCGGGCGTCGGCGGCTTCGAGGAAGTCGATCTCTTCCTCGGGGAAGTCGAGCGTCGCTTCGACGAGCATGCGCAGCGTGATCACGTCTTCCACCAGCGCGTGAATGTCGCGCGAAAACGCGCCGTCGAGCGAGCGGCCCGCTGAGCGCGCGGCGGCCTCGGTGCTGGCCTCGATCAGGTCGGCGACCGCTTCGGCTTGCGCCAGATCCAGTTTGTCATTGAGGAACGCGCGGCGCGTGAATTCGCCCGGTTCGGCGAGACGCAGACCGAACGCGCGGCCGGCATCGATGCAACGTTGCAGCACGAGTTGCAATACCACCGGACCGCCGTGTCCCTGCAGTTCGAGCACATGCTCGCCGGTGTAGGAATGCGGCGCCGGGAAGTACAGCGCGATACCACGGTCGAGCGCGTTGCCGCTGGCGTCGAGGAACGGGACGTAGCTGGCGTGGCGGGCCGCGAGCGTCTGACCGGTGAGCGCTTGCATGAGCGGCTGGGCCGCCGCCTCGCCCGCTCGTCCGAACGAGATCCGCACCACGCCGATACCTCCCCGGCCGGGCGCGGTGGCAATGGCGACGATCGGATCGGAATCGGTGGTGAGCATAGAGGTGTGGCAGAAAAACAGAGAGGAGGGCGGGGTGCCGGCGGTCAACGCGGCGCGAGGCATTGTAACGCGGCGGTGTGTGAAGGCTGGCCGACGGCGCGGCGGAGCCGTCGCTTTGACGACTCGGAGCTGATTTCGGATTTATCTCACAAAAGCTAAATTGTGCTGTGATTTTTTGAGAATCACTAAGATTGAACGAGATGGCTATGTGCCCATCAGACTGTAAAAAAGGGCAAAGACGCACAATTTTTTAAAATCGCGCCAGCGTCACGGCTGGCGCTGGCAAAAGCTAAAAAATATATTAATTTCGATAATTGCTAGCCTGATTGGTGGAGAACCCATGGCTCGAGCGCTTGCACAATCCGATCCATGACGACCAAACCATTGAAAGCCGCGTTTGCCGAACGACTCAGCCGCTCGATGAAGCGGCGCAATATTTCCAACGGGGCCGAGCTCTGCAGAAAATTCAATCTCATCCACACCGGCGCAGATGTGACGGATCAGGCCATCTACAAATGGCTCGACGGAAAAACGATGCCGCGTCCAGCCAACCTGCGCACGCTAGCCAAATTGCTGGACGTGGATAAGCATTGGCTGGCCTACGGACTGTCGAAGGGTACGAAGGCCAAGCCGCTCGCGCCCGGCGAGAATTATCCGCTTTCGGCCGAGACGATCGAATGGGAGCCGCAAAAGGGTGCGCTGGTTTTGACGATAAACCTCGAAGACCGTGCCGGATTCCAGGAGGTGACTGTCCGCCTTACTAGCCAGAATGGCGAGGAAAGTTAGTGAGGGTGGGGCCTGCGGGCCTTTCCTTTGATCGCTGATGCATTCGGCGCTCAACGGCTTCGTACCGACCGGCCTCGGTAGTACCAGATCGTGTCGACCTAACACCCGGACGATCCGGACGACTGCGCCGCCTGACGGACTGCCGGCCGGTTAACGCCACAAGCAAGTCGGATTTATCTCAATTAGGCTAGGATTGCTACCGCGTTTCTTGCGGAAAAATAGGACGCCGCCGAACCTTAAGGCCACGAGCGGCCCACCGCACAACGAAAAACAACAAAAAATGACAACTTCGGCAGACGCGTTGTTCGGCGGCGCCTGCAAGCTAAATGTATCTCAAATAAGCTATAACGAAGCCTGGCTGGTTGTCAACTGGTTGAACGTTGAATTGCACAATCCGGCCCATGCCGACCAACAAAGAAAAAGCCGCCTTCGCCAAACGGTTGAAGGACCTGCTAGAGCCGCTGAAAATTCGCGGCGGGACCAAACTCGCCGAGCAATTCAATCTCCGCTACCGGGGTGAACGTGAGGTTACGCCGCAGACCGCTCACAAGTGGTTATCCGGTACGACGATCCCGAAGCCGGACAAGTTGCGCACGTTGGCCGAATGGCTGAACGTCAAGGAGCATTGGCTTCACTACGGACCGCCACCGGGCACGAATGCGAGGCCGTTGGCGCGCGGTGAAAAATATCCGCCGACGCCGGAGACGATCGAACTTGCTTCGAAGATTCAGTCGCTGACGCCGAAAGACCGCTTTCTGGTCGAAGAGATGATCGTGCGCTTTTACGGTGAGGATGCGGAAGGCGAGTGACGACCGCATCGTCGTTTGAGCGCGTTTAACCTGACCATAAAAAATGCCGCCCGGTTTGCACCGGGCGGCATTTTCTTTCGCTGCTTCGTTGTCAGTCAGACGCGGCTTGCATCAGCCTGCGCTAGCGGGCGTTGCCGCCCGCCTCAGCCGCGAAATTAGGCAGCTTTGGTTTTCGCCTGGCCCATCATTCGCGTGATGTAGTACTGCTGCGCGATCGAGAGCACGTTGTTCACCACGTAGTACAGCACCAGACCGGCCGGGAAGAAGAAGAACATGACCGAGAACGCGATCGGCATGAACATCATCATCTTGGCTTGAACCGGGTCCGGCGGCGTCGGGTTCAGCTTGGTTTGCAGGAACATCGAGACGGCCATCAGCACCGGCAGAATGAAGAACGGATCCTGTTGCGACAGATCGTGAATCCAGAGAATCCACGGCGCGCCGCGCATTTCCACCGACGATAGCAGCACCCAGTACAGCGAGATGAACACCGGAATCTGAATGACGACCGGCAGACAGCCGCCGAACGGATTGACCTTCTCGGTCTTGTACAGCTCCATCAGCGCGGCGTTCATCTTCTGCGGATCGCCTTTGAAGCGTTCACGCAGTGCTTGCATGCGCGGCGTGATCGCCTTCATGCGCGCCATCGACTTGTAGCTCGCGGCCGACAGCGGGAAGAACACAGCCTTGATCAGCAGCGTGAGCAGCACGATCGACCAGCCCCAGTTGCCGACATAGCTGTGGATCTTCTCGAGCAGCCAGAACAGCGGCTTCGCGATGATCGTCACCCAGCCGTAGTCCTTCACCAGTTCCAGACCCGGCGCGATGCCCTCGAGCATGCGCTCTTCTTCCGGACCGGCGAACAGGCGCGCGGAGACGTCGACGGTTTGGCCCGGGGCGATGGTCGCGACCGGTTCCTTCACGCCGACGCGGTACAGCGCCGGATCGATCTTCTCAACGTAGATGTCGCGTTTCGCACCTTGCTGCGGAATCCAGGCCGACGCGAAGTAATGCTGAACCATCGCGATCCAGCCGTTGTCAGCCGAAGTCGCGTAATCCTGCTTGTTCTTGTCGATGTCGCCGAACGTCATCTTCTGGAAGTGATGCTGGTCGGTGTAGACAGCCGGCCCGATGAACGTGTGCGAGAAGCGCGGCGTTTCCACCGGCTGGTCGTCACGCACCAGTTCCATATAGACCGACGGGCTCACCGGCGTGGTGCCGACGTTCTGGATCTTCGTGTCGACGCCGATCACATAGCTGCCACGCGTGAACGTGTAGGTCTTGATGACCTTCACGCCGCCCTTCACCGGCGACTCGAAGCTGAGCTGGAACGACTTGGCGTCGCCCGTCAGGTCGTGCGGCTGGTTCGGCAACGGCGTGTAAATGTCGTTGTGATTCGGGAAATCGCCGCCGAGCAGGCCCGTGCGCGCCAGATATGTATGGTTCGCGGTGCGGTCGAACAGCGTGATGACGAGATCCGGTTGCTTGCCGTCGCCTTGCTTGACCAGCGACAGCTTCGACAGCGTGCCGCCGCGAGTGTCGATTTCGCCGCTATAGACGTCGGTGTTGAACTTGATCAGTTGCGATTGCGTGGCCGCCGGCGCGTTGCCCGGAGCGGCTGCGTTCGTGGCCGGCAGATCGGCGGGCTGGGTTCCCGGCGTCGTGGTTCCCGGTGCGGCGCTACCGACGGTCTTGGTCGGCGTGGCGCTCGGGAAGAACATCGACGGGCGTCCGTGGTCGCGTTGCCAGTTGTCGAACAGCATGACCGCTGACATGAAAAAGATGACCCATAGGACGGTGCGTTTGATATCCATGCGTTGTCTCAGTGTCGATGGAACGGCGCGTCAGCGCTTTTCAGAAGTGGGAGGCGGGACGAGATCGATGCCGCCCGCGGAAAACGGGTGGCAGCGGCAAATACGCCTGGCGGCGAGATAAGTCCCGCGCGCGGCGCCATGATACTGGATTGCTTCGCGCGCGTAATCAGAGCAGGAAGGGTAAAAACGGCACCGGTTGCCGAGCATTGGGCTCACGGCAACCTTGTAGAAACGCAGTAAAGCGAAAAGTACCGTTTGCATGGCTGGTGCGGCCGGACGGCGCCGCGCAACGTGGAGTACCGGGCGACGCCCGCGCAGCACGGCCGCCGGAGCGGCCTGAACTGCAAAGCGGGCAGTCACTTGAGCGTCATTCCGTCTTGGGCGCTTCCGCGGGCGGCGCCTCGCGACGGGTCACTTCGCGCGCTGCCTTGTCGAGCAGCGCCTCGATTTCGCTGCGGCACAGCGCCCTCAACGGCGGCGACGAAGCGCTCGGCAAAGCCTTCTTGTCGAAGCGCGTGTGCAAACGCAGCAGCACATCCCAACCGCCGAATTCCGCGCGACGCAGCCGGAAGGCTTCACGCGCGATTCGACGTACCAGATTACGCGTGGCCGCGCGCGGCGCATACTTCTTGCCGATCACGAGGCCTAAGCGAGCTTCGTTGCCGGTGGGCCGGCCGTACACCACGAAGTGCGCAGTGCGGCGCCACGGGCGCAAACGAAAAACGGATGAAAATTCATCCGTTTTCAGCAGCCTTGCGGCTTTGGGGAAGGCGGCTTGCGCTCGCAACGGAACCGAGCCCAGTTGCTGCGCTTCAGCCGTTCCCGCGTCACCGCGGGCTTCACTACCCGGCATAAGCGTCGCGTGCAACGCCTGCCTTAGATGGCGAGGCGCTTGCGGCCCTTCGCGCGACGTGCGTTGATGACCTTGCGGCCACCTGCGGTCTTCATGCGAACGCGGAAGCCGTGGGTGCGCTTGCGACGGGTAACGGAAGGTTGGTAAGTACGTTTCATGTTGCTCTCACTTGATCGAAAAATAACCGCGCGATCATCGCTGAAAGCGCAATGGCCGGAGGTTTACTGAATTGGTTTTCGCGGAACCCGCTATTTAAACCGGTTTTTCGTTGACCGTCAATAGTTTAGCCTGGTTCGGCCGTTCCCCGCGAGCAGTTCGCCAGGTGATCCGTCCCTGTGGATAACTCCCTTGTGGGTCCGATTTGGCGTTAGAATCTCGCCTTACTTCCCAAAAATCCTGCACGCCGCTCCGGCTCGCTTGCCCCGCAAACCCTTGTGGCACAAGCGCCTGGAGCCATTGCGCCTGGTTAGTCTGGCTGCTCAGGGCCTTGTTGCGTGCGCGCGACGGGGGCAGCGGCAACCGCCGTGCACACCATAACGACAGCAACTCGATGAACGATTTCTGGCAACACTGTTCCGCATTGCTGGAGCGTGAGCTTACGCCCCAGCAGTACGTGACGTGGATCAAACCGTTGGCCCCGGTCGCCTTCGACGCCGCTGCGAACACGCTTAGCATCGCCGCGCCGAACCGTTTCAAGCTCGACTGGGTCAAGAGCCAGTTCTCCGGCCGCATCGCCGATATGGCCCGCGATTTCTGGCAGGCTCCCGTCGACGTCCAATTCGTACTCGACCCGAAAGCCGGCATGCGCGCCCCTGTGGCAGCCGCGCCGGCACCGGTGCCGGTGCGTCCGGCTTCCGCGCCTAGTTCGATGGGCGGTAGCGCCGGCAACGGCGCTGCGGTGGACGCCGCCGTCGGCGCCGTGCAAGCGGCGCAGGCCGCGCGCACCGGTGGGGCGAACGGCGCGAACAACGCGATGGCCAATCTCAACGCGAACGCCCGCGCGGCAGCTGAACAAAACGCGAACGCGCGCGCCGCAGCGGCAGAAGATTCCGCCGACCTCGATCTGCCCAGCCTCGACGCGAACGAAGCCGCGGCCGCCCGTCGCACGTGGCGTCCGGGTCAAAGCGCCGGCTCGAACGGCAACGGCGAGACCGACTCGATGTACGAGCGCTCCAAGCTGAATCCGGTGCTGACCTTCGACAATTTCGTGACCGGTAAGGCCAACCAGTTGGCGCGCGCCGCGGCGATTCAGGTCGCGGACAATCCCGGCATCTCCTACAACCCGCTGTTCCTGTATGGCGGCGTGGGTCTGGGCAAGACTCACTTGATCCACGCAATCGGCAACCAGCTTCTAATGGACAAAGCCGGCGCGCGGATCCGCTACATCCACGCGGAACAGTATGTGTCCGACGTGGTGAAGGCCTACCAGCGCAAGGCGTTCGACGATTTCAAGCGCTACTACCACTCGCTCGACCTGCTGCTGATCGACGATATTCAATTCTTCTCCGGGAAATCGCGTACGCAAGAGGAATTCTTCTACGCGTTCGAGGCGCTGGTCGCCAACAAGGCGCAGGTGATCATCACCAGCGACACCTATCCGAAGGAAATTTCGGGTATCGACGACCGCCTGATCTCGCGCTTCGACTCCGGCCTGACCGTGGCGATCGAGCCGCCCGAGCTGGAAATGCGCGTCGCGATTCTGATGCGTAAGGCGCAATCCGAGTTCGTGAGCCTGAATGAAGACGTCGCGTTCTTCGTCGCGAAACACCTGCGCTCGAACGTGCGTGAACTCGAAGGCGCGTTGCGCAAGATCCTCGCGTATTCGAAATTCCACGGACGCGAAATCACGATCGAAGTGACCAAAGAAGCACTGAAAGACCTGCTGACCGTGCAGAACCGGCAGATTTCGGTGGAAAACATCCAGAAGACCACGGCTGACTTCTACAGCATCAAGGTCGCGGACATGTATTCGAAGAAGCGTCCCGCGAACATCGCGCGGCCGCGGCAGATCGCCATGTACCTGGCGAAAGAGCTGACCCAGAAGAGCTTGCCGGAAATCGGCGAGCTGTTCGGCGGACGCGACCACACCACGGTGCTGCACGCGGTGCGCAAAATTGCCGATGAGCGCAGCAAGGACGCGCAACTGAACCACGAACTGCACGTGCTGGAGCAGACGCTGAAGGGCTGAGCGGGCTGTCTGGAAAAAACGACCTGTTTATTTCTGAAGTCGCCCCCATTTTAGTGAGGCGGTTCCGTTTTCAGGCACAATACAGGTTTAACCGCCCGGCGGCCGCGGGCGGATTTCACGCCGTGACAGGCGCTGCGTGGCGCCGGCGGGGAGCCACGGCTGCGCGCGGGAACGCTGTCCTGGCAAGGCGCGCAGGCCGTTATATCAACGAAGGAACTCTATGCAACTGGTCAAGACCGAACGCGATAACCTCCTCAGGCCGCTGCAAACTGTGAGCGGCATCGTCGAACGCCGCCATACGTTGCCGATCCTCGCCAATTTGCTGATTACCAAGAACGGCCCGGACGTGTCGTTCCTGTCGACCGACCTCGAGTTGCAGATCACCACGCGTGCCGATTTCGGCGTGGGCGGCGATTCGGTGGCGACCACGGTGGCAGCGAGAAAGCTCCTCGACATTCTGCGTGCCATGCCCGACGGGCAGGTCACGCTCACGCTGAACGACAAGCGTCTGACCGTGCAATCCGGCAAGAGCCGTTTTGCGCTGCAAACGCTTGCCGCGGACGAATTCCCGACGGTCGCGCAAGCTAAAGACTACGGCGCGAACCTCGTGGTTCCGCAAAAGACGTTCCGCCAGTTGCTCGGCATGGTCCATTTTTCGATGGCCCAGCAGGACATCCGCTACTACCTGAACGGCATGCTGCTGGTGGTGGACGGCGACCAGCTGATGGCGGTCGCAACGGACGGCCACCGTCTGGCGTTCTCGTCCATGAAGATCGCAGGCTCGTTCCAGCGTCAGGAAGTGATCATTCCGCGCAAGACGATTCTGGAACTCCAGCGTTTGCTGGAAGACATCGACGACACGCTGAAGATCGACATCGCGCAGACGCAGGTCAAGTTCACGTTCGGCCAGGTCGAACTGGTGTCGAAGCTGGTGGAAGGCAAATTCCCCGACTTCCAGCGCGTGATTCCGAAGTCGCACAAGAATCAGTTCGTGATCGGCCGTGAAGAACTGCAGCGCTCGCTGCAACGCGCCGCGATTCTGACCTCGGACAAATTCAAGGGCGTGCGCTGCATCATCGAGCCGGGCCAGTTGAAGATAATGTCGACCAACGCCGATCAGGAAGAGGCGCAGGAAGAACTGGAAATCGCATACGACGGCGACAGCGTCGATATCGGGTTCAACGTCACGTATCTGCTCGACGTGCTCGCGAACCTGAAGGTCGACACGTTGCAAGTGAGCCTGGGCGACGCCAGCTCCAGCGCGTTGATCACGATTCCCGAGAACGACGAATTCAAATACGTCGTCATGCCGATGCGCATCTAACGCGTCCAACACCAAAGAACACACCAAGGGGCGCAGCGCCCCTTTGGCGTTTTTATGGTGATTTGAAAAGTCCCGAGCAGCAACCTTGCAGCAACGCAGAACCGGAAAAAATCCATGACTGAAACGAACAATTCGCAACCCGACAACAGCTACGGCGCATCCTCGATTCAGATCCTCGAAGGTCTGGAGGCGGTGCGCAAGCGGCCCGGGATGTACATCGGGGATACATCGGACGGGACCGGTCTGCATCACCTCGTATTCGAAGTGCTGGACAACTCCATCGACGAAGCGTTGGCGGGGCATTGCAACGACATCCAGGTGATCATTCACGCGGACAACTCCATTTCCATCACCGACAACGGCCGCGGCGTGCCGACCGGTCTGAAGATGGACGACAAGCACGATCCGAAGCGCAGCGCCGCTGAAATCGTGATGACCGAGTTGCACGCCGGCGGCAAGTTCGACCAGAACAGCTACAAGGTGTCCGGCGGCCTGCACGGCGTGGGCGTGTCGTGCGTGAACGCATTGTCCGCGTGGCTGCGTTTGACCATTCGCCGCGACGGCAAGAAGCACTTCATGGAATTCCATCGTGGCGTGCCGCAGAACCGCATTATCGAAGAGATCGACGGCGTGGCTGTTTCGCCGATTCAAGTGACCGGCGAGACCGAGAACCGCGGCACCGAAGTGCACTTCCTCGCCGACGAGACGATTTTCGGCAACATCGAATATCACTACGACATTCTGGCCAAGCGGATTCGCGAACTGTCGTTCCTGAACAACGGCGTGCGAATCAAGCTGACCGACCAGCGCACCGGCAAGGAAGAAGATTTCGCGTTCGTGGGCGGCGTGAAGGGTTTTGTTGAGTACATTAACAAGAACAAGTCCGTGCTGCACCCGAACATTTTCCACATCAGCGGCGAGAAAGACGGCGTGGGCGTGGAAGTGGCGATGCAGTGGAACGACAGCTACAACGAAAACGTGCTGTGCTTCACGAACAACATTCCGCAGCGTGATGGCGGGACGCACTTGACCGGGTTGCGTGCGGCGATGACGCGCGTGTTGAACAAGTACATCAACGATCACGAAGTCGCGAAGAAGGCGAAGGTCGAGACTTCGGGCGACGATATGCGTGAAGGGTTGTCGTGCGTGTTGTCGGTGAAGGTGCCGGAGCCGAAGTTCAGCGCGCAGACGAAGGACAAGCTGGTGTCGTCGGAAGTTCGCGCGCCGGTGGAGGACGTGGTCGCGAAGGCGCTCGAAGAGTTTCTGCTCGAGACGCCGAATGACGCGAAGATCATTTGCAGCAAGATTGTCGACGCGGCGCGGGCGCGGGATGCGGCTCGGAAGGCGCGTGAGATGACGCGGCGGAAGGGTGTGCTCGATGGTGTTGGTCTGCCTGGGAAGTTGGCGGATTGTCAGGAGAAGGATCCGGCGAAGTCCGAGATTTATATCGTCGAGGGTGACTCGGCAGGCGGGTCGGCGAAGCAGGGTCGGGATCGTAAGTTTCAGGCGATTTTGCCGCTGCGCGGCAAGGTGCTGAATGTGGAGAAGGCAAGGTATGACAAGCTGCTTTCTTCGGAGCAGATTGTTACTTTGATTACTGCGCTTGGTTGCGGGATTGGTAAGGAAGACTACAACCTCGATAAGCTGCGTTATCACCGCATCATCATCATGACCGATGCTGACGTTGACGGTGCGCACATTCGGACGCTGTTGTTGACGTTCTTCTATCGGCAAATGCCGGAGATGATCGAGCGTGGGTATATCTATATCGCGCAGCCGCCGTTGTTCAAGATTAAGGCGGGTAAGGATGAGCGGTATTTGAAGGATGAGGCTGAGGTTAATGCTCACATTTTGAAGCTGGCGCTGCAGGGGTCGGAGTTGTTGGCTTCTGAAGGGGCTACGCCGATTACTGGCGATGCGTTGGGGGAGTTGGCTCGGGCTTATTTGCTGGCGCAGGCTGTTGTTAACCGGTTGAGCCGGTTGTATGACGCTGGAGCGCTTGAGGCTGTGATGGATGGGATTGCGATCGATCTGTCCAGCGAGGAAGCGGCTGATGCGTCGGCTAAGGCTCTTGAGGCGAAGCTAAGGGATGATCCGTTGAAGCCTGAAGTTAAGGTTACGACGATGTATGACCCTGTGCGTGAATTGCGCTCGCTGCGGGTTGCGCGGACTCATCACGGTAATCAGAAGATTTCTGTGTTGGATCAGGATTTCCAACTCACTGCTGATTACCAGCAGCTGATCAATACCGCTAATACGTTTAAGGGGTTGATTGGTACTGGTGCTGTCATTAAACGTGGCGAACGGAGTATGGCTGTTACCGACTTCAAGAGCGCTATGAAGTGGTTGCTGGCTGATGCTGAACGCAATATTTCCAAGCAGCGATACAAAGGCCTCGGCGAGATGAACCCTGGGCAGCTTTGGGAGACGACGATGGATCCGACGGTGCGTCGCTTGCTTCGTGTGCAGATTGAGGATGCTATTGCGGCTGATGGCATCTTTACGACGCTCATGGGGGATGATGTGGAGCCGCGGCGGGCTTTCATTGAGTCGAATGCGTTGCGGGCGGGGAATATTGACGTGTAAAGGTGTAGGTTTTCAGAGTTCGTGAAAAAATTCTCACTGAGATGAAAATTATTTCTCAGTGTTTATGAAAACTTAGAGCATTGCCATGGCCCGGTTGACAATATACGTCTTCCGGGCCATTTTATTTTTTAGGCCAAAAATCTTATCCAGAGACAAACGAAATCTGTAATTCAATAAATGTTGTACATTGTACTGGTGAAAATGATCGCGCAATAAAAAATGAAATTTTCCTGGAACTGCAAAGCGTTGCGAATTAAACTCAAGGCGACCGGTTCGCAGCACAAAATACTGCAATAGTTATTAATCGCGGGCCGGCAATCAATAAAATGACGTGTCTATTGCAAAAAGATGCTAATTTTAAGCAGCACTGTGCTCGTCCATCGATTTTGACGGGTGCGAATAAAAGGAGGTCTGAATGTAAAAACGGAGCAAACCCCCTATTGGAAGCTTGCCCCGCCGGTGGGCGCTGACGCTACCCGATCTAGTCAATCAAAGTATCGTCAATCCCCCGCCTGCGGTCAAGTTTTTGCGCTCAATTTTTTCTGATCTCGCAAGTCGAGAGGGTTTAATGCGCCCTTTTAATTGCAAGCGGAGCAAATCATGCAGAACAAACCGCATGCTGCCGTCGATATGACAGTCAAGCAGGGAATTCATCACACTCCCGCGCGACAGGTAGTTCGGCCGACCGGAGGCATATTCCGTGGCCGTTTTCCTTCCCGCAAGTCAGGCAGATCAGTGGCATTCGAGTCACTAATCGAGCGTGATGCATTACTGCTGTTTGAGTTCTCTCGCGGTGTCGCCAGCTATCGAGAGCAACCCTACTCAATCCGTTACACATTCGAAGGCAGATCTCGGAAATACACACCGGACTTTGAGCTATCGCTCGCCAGTGGTGCAGTGTTACTTATTGAAGTCAAACCAGAAGACAAAGCGCTCGCGCCAGACGAAGGGAGACGTCTGCGACGGATCGGGGAGCACTTTGCCGAGTTAAGCGCGCCGTTTCAGGTTCTGACGGACACTCAGATTCGTCGCGGCGCGCTTCTGCGCAACCTGAACACGTTGTTCCCCTATCTAGACAAGCCGCTGACGGCGCTGCAACGAAGACTGGCTTTGGCACCGCTTCTCGACGAGCCGCTCCTGACTGTCTCAAATGCACGCGCTCGCCTTGGTTCGACCGCAGAAGTTTGGCGGCTCCTTGCCCAAGACCTCCTCGCCTGTGATCTACATGAGCCGTTGAATGAAGCGACGATCCTGACCATACAAAACAGTGAGCCGAGCGATGCCGAGCTATATTTTTAAAGTCGGAGTGTCCGTCGTTCTCGACACTCAAACTCACAGGATCGCGCATCTCGCGGCGGATGGACTGGTGCACCTGACGGCGGTGTCCAGCGGTGCACTAACGGTGACGTCAACCACAGAGCTGCAGCGACAGTATCAGTCTGGCCGACTACGATTTTTGGATGAGGCCACGAAGATCGGCGATCGAGCCGACTCACGCTTGGGACGCCCGCTGTCGACGTTCCCTAACCGTGTGCGGGAAAGGGCTATCCGAAAAAAAGAATACCTCGACATGCTGCTGACGCGCGGCCCGATAGTCTCGACGCCGGCAGTGCTTGCGCCGC